>CAZTIW010000021.1:0-79647 GCA_964613915.1 uncultured Thermoanaerobaculia bacterium | reverse complement strand
CGAGTGCATGCGGAAGGAAACCAGCCGGTTTCCCCACCTCGGTCGGGGCGGCCCTCCCTCGGTCCCCCTTCCCGCCACTCGCTGCGCGAGTGCATGCCCACGGGGCCGGTTCCTGTCCCGCCACTCGCTGGGCGAGTGCACGCCGACAGGGCTGGTCCGCGTCCCGCCACTCGCTGCGCGAGTGCATGGCGACAGGGCTGGGCCGCGTCCCGCCACTCGCTGCGCGAGTGCATGCGGAGGGAAACCAGCCGGTTTGCCCGTCTCGGTCGGGGCGGGGGAGGGTGCTGGTTTTCCGGGTCTGGCCGTGGCGTGAGAAGATCCCGTCGTGTCCTACCAAGTCCTCGCGCGCAAGTACCGGCCGCAGCGGTTTTCCGAGATGGTCGGCCAGGAGCCGATCGTCCGGACGCTGTCCAACGCCCTCGGATCCGGCCGCGTCCACCACGCCTACGTGTTTTCGGGCATCCGCGGCATCGGCAAGACCACGTCGGCGCGCTTGCTCGCGCGCGCGCTGAACTGCGAGAAGGGCCCGACCGCCGAACCTTGCGGAACCTGCCCGCCGTGCGTCGAGATCACCGAGGGGCGCTCGATGGACGCCCTCGAGATTGACGCCGCCTCGAACCGGGGCATCGAGGAGGTCAAGGGACTCATCCAGTCCGCGCAGTACTCGCCCGGACGCGACCGCCACAAGATCTTCATCGTGGACGAGTTCCACATGCTGACGCGCGAGGCGTTCAACGCCCTGCTCAAGACGCTCGAGGAGCCGCCCCCGCGCGTCGTGTTCATCCTGGCGACCACGGAACTCGAGAAGGTTCCGGACACCATCCTGTCGCGCTGCCTGCTGCTGAACTTCCGCGCCGTGTCGCTCGGCGCGCTGCGCGACCATCTCCTCGAGATCGCCGGCAAGGAAGGCGTCACGCTCGAGCCGTCCGCCGCCGAACTCATCGCGCGCAAGGCGGCGGGCTCCGTGCGGGACGCGCAGTCCACGCTGGACCGCGTCATCGCGCTCGCCGGCCAGGACATCACGCGCGAGGCGACGGGCGAGGTCCTCGGGGTCGTGGACGCGGCCGTCCTCCGCCGCGCCCTGGCGGCGATCCTCGACGGCTCCGCCGGCGACGCGCTGGCGACCGTCGCCAGCCTCGCGGAGTCGGGCGCCGACCCGCAGGCGTTCGTGGACGATCTCCTCGGCGAGGCGCGCGCCGCGATGCTCTGCCGCGTGCTTCCCGACGCCGGCCCCGTGCTGGGCCTGCCCGCCGCGGAGCTCGCCGACCTCGCCGCGCTCGCCGAGAAGGGGAGCGCCGACGACTGGCGTCGCATCGTGGACCGACTGCTCGAGGCCGGCCCGCGCCTGCGCACGGCCAGCGAACCGCGCTTCTTCCTGGAAGCGCTGGCCGTCCGGCTGGCGCACCTGACGCGCCTCGAGCCGCTCGCCGAGGTTCTCGCGCGCGTCTCGGCTGGCGGCGCCGGATCGGCCGGCCCGCCTCCGGAGGGCGCGCGTCGAGCCACTCCCGCGCCCTCCGCGACCCCGGCGACGCCAACCCCGAGTCCCGCGACCGGTCCGGCGCCGCGCAGCGCGTCTGTCGGAGCGGGCCCGTCCGCGCGCGAGTCCGGGCGCAAGGCCGGCTGGCGCGCGATGCTGGCCTCTGGCGCCGCCGCTGCCCCGGCCGAAGGCGAGGACGAGGACGAACCTGAGCCCGCGCCCGCTCCCGCCCCGGCGGAACCGCCACGCGCCCCGACCCGCGGCCGCGGGAACTCGGCCGAAGTCGAGCCGCTCGGCGCCTTCCGATCCGGGCTGTCCGGTCGGCTTCGCGGCCAGCTCGACCAGGGCGCGCTGAGGCGCCACGCCGACGGCCTGCTGGTCGTGGTTCCCGAGGATCGCGCGCACGTGCTCGAGCAACTGCGCGAGCACCGGTACAGCCTGATGGCCTCGGCCTCCGCGGCGTTCGGGCGCCCCGCGCCCGTCGAGCTCGCGTCCGACGCGGGGTTGCTCGCGGCGCCGCGTCTGCCTGGCGAGGTCGAGGGGCTCGAGCTCGCCACGCGGCGCTTGCAGGCGCGCGCCGCGCAGTCGCCGCAGGTGCGCGCCGCGATCCAGCGCTTCGACGGTCGCGTCATCTCCGTGCAGCCGGGCTGAGCCGCGTGCGCTACGCGGGTCCGATCCAGGCGCTGATCGATGAGCTGCGCCGCCTGCCCGGCATCGGCGAGCGGTCCGCGCGTCGTCTGGCGTTTCACCTCCTGAGCGAGCCCGTCGAGGACGTGAACCGCCTCGCGGCCGCGCTGCAGGCGGCGAAGACGGACGTGCGCGAGTGCTCGTCGTGCTGTGATCTGACGGACACGGATCCGTGCCGCACCTGCCGCAACCCGGGGCGCGACGAGAGCGTCGTCTGCGTCGTCGAGGAGCCTCAGGACCTGCTCGCCATCGAGCGCACCGGCGAGTATCGCGGCCTGTACCACGTGCTCCACGGAGCGCTCTCGCCCGTGCGCGGCATCGGCCCCGAGTCGCTCCGGCTCCCGCGGCTGCTCGCGCGCCTGCGAGAGGGCGGCATCCGCGAGGTCATCGCCGCCACCAACCCGAATGTCGAGGGCGAGGCCACGGCGCTCTACCTCTGCAAGCTCCTCCAGCCCCTCGGGGTGACGGTGACGCGGGTCGCCCAGGGGCTGCCCGCGGGCACGTCGCTCGACCACGTGGACGAGGTCACGATGTCGCGCGCCATTTCGGGGCGGCGCCCGGCATGAGACCTCAGGAAGTGCTTGATCTTCGGGGGGTTGCGGTCCCGGTCCTTGCCCCGGCGGCTCCGCGCGTGGTAGAAGGTGCGGATTCAACGCTCTGCTTGCACCCCGCGGGACGTCGTTTTCGTGCCATGGTGTGCTGGCGGCGGGTCATTCCGGCGCAGAGGCGCCGGGACCGGTCAGAGCCCCTCGGGCCGGTTGAGCCGGCGCCGGGCGGTCCGGCGAAAAGAGCGCCAGCGACGAGGTGTGAATGAGCGCCGGCTTGGTAATGCACGAGGAGGACTTCCGCAAGATCAAGGAAGTGATCTCGCGGCTGCGCAGCGACGCCAACGCGAAGCTCGTCTTCCTCGTGGACAAGAACGGGCAGCAGCTCGCGAGCCACGGCGAGATGGACGTGGACGCGACCTCGCTCGCGTCCCTCACCGCCGGCAACGTCGCCGCCACGGACGGCCTCGCGCGCCTCATCGGCGAGAAGGAGTTCTCGATCCTCTTTCACGAGGGCGAGCGCGACAACCTGCACATCAGCGTGGTGGGGCAGCGCGTCATCCTCGTCGTCGTGTTCGACGAGCGCTCCTCTCTCGGCCTGGTGCGGCTGCGCGTCAAGAAGTCCTCGGCGGAACTCCTCGAGATCTTCAACGAGATGGAAGTCCATGCGCAGAAGGGCGCGGCCGAGGGAGGGTTCGACAGCCCGTTCGCCGAGATCACCGACGACGACATTGACAGCCTCTTCAGTGACTGACGCCGCCGTGCTCCCCGTCGCCCCCCGAGTCCGGCCGCCGAACACCTGGCCGGCGCCCATCCCCTGGACGCTGCACCCGAAGACTGCCCGATGACGTTCATCAACTACGCCGCGCGTGAGATCAACTGCAAGATCGTCTACTACGGTCCCGGCCTGTGCGGGAAGACGACGAACATCCAGTACATCTACGACAAGACGAATCCGGGCGCGAAGGGCAAGCTCATCTCGCTGGCCACCGAGACCGACCGGACGCTCTTCTTCGACTTCCTGCCGCTGGATCTCGGCACCATCAAGGGCTTCAAGACCCGCTTCCATCTCTACACGGTGCCGGGCCAGGTCTTCTATGACGCCTCGCGCAAGCTGATCCTGAAGGGCGTGGACGGGATCATCTTCGTCGCCGACTCGCAGGAGGCCCGCATGGAGGCCAACATCGAGTCCATCAAGAACCTCGAGCAGAACCTCGCCACGCAAGGCTACGAGCTCGAGAAGGTTCCCTACGTCCTGCAGCTGAACAAGCGCGACCTGCCGACCGCGATCCCGGTCGAGGAAATGGTCCACGTCCTGCGGTACAAGAACGAGCCCGTCTACGAGGCCGTCGCGTTCAAGGGCGTGGGCGTGTTCGACACGCTGAAGGCCTGCGCGAAGCAGGTCCTCGTCGAGCTGAAGAAGGGCCGGTAGCGGCTCCCTTCGATGTCGACGGGAGGGGATGGCGAGCCGCACGCTCCGGGTCCCGCGCTGTCCCAGGCGGGGGAGGAGCCGGGGGTCGCCATGCCTGCCGAAGCGGCGGCGGTCGTTCCCGCGCGGGGGCGATCCGGGCATCGGAACCAGCCGCGAGGCCCCCGGGGTGGCCGCGGCGGGCTGCCCCCGGCCCGGCGGGGCCCGGTCGTTCGAGGTTCGCATGGACAAGGCGGGGCGGCGTCCCTAGATTACGTTGACTGGCCAGCAGGGCTCCGGGCGGCGATTCCAGCCCGCGATTCGCTCGAGCGGTCTCGACCGATGCCTTCCCGCGTCCTCCTTCACACCGCCGATCCCGCCGAGGGTCGCCGGCTCGCGGAGCTCCTCGCGGGCTCCGAGTGCGAGGTCGTCACTGCCGGGTCAGCGGCGTCGCAGACGTCGCCGGATCTGGTGGTCGTGGACACGCGGCAGGGAGACACGGACGCCGCCACGCTCGTCGGACGCCTCACCGCGGATCGCGCTCCGCAGCCGCCAATCCTCATCGTGGCCGACCGGGAGGCGGCCGAGGCGGCCGTCGCCGCGACCCTGCGCGGCGCGGCCGACGTCGTCTTCCGGCCGCTGTGCCCGCTGGGATTCCCCGCGCGCGTCGAGCGCCTGCTGGCCCGCGCCGAGGTGCAGCGCGCGCGCGAGGCGAGCAAGACCCTCGAGTTCCGCAACCAGGAGCTCGAGAGCTTCATCTACATCGTCACGCACGACATGAAAACGCCGGTCGTGAACCTGCAGGGCCTGGTCTCCCTGATCGAGCAGGATCACGGCGCCACGCTCGCCGAGCCCGTGCACGACCTTCTCCGGCGCGCCCGGCGGAATGCGGACCGTCTCGAGGAACTCCTGCGCGACCTGCTGGAGTACCCGCGGCGCCTGCGGATCGTGGGTCCGCTCGAGACGCAGCCCACGCTGCCCATCGTCAACCGGGCGGTGGACGGTGTCCGCGAGATCGCGCGGGGTAACGGCGTGGAGATCGTGGTCGCGCCGGATCTGCCGCCTGTCCGCTGCGACGCCAAGCGCCTCCAGCAGGTCTTCCACAATCTCATCGAGAACGCCGTGAAGCACGCGCGCGGCGCGGATCGGCCGCGCGTGGACGTGCGCGCCGCGCGGACATCCGACGGTCCGCGATTCGAAGTGCACGACAACGGCGCCGGGATCGCGCCCGAGCATCAGCGCGACATCTTCAAGCTCTTCCACCGGATCCCCGGGTCGGGCGACGGCACGGGGATCGGCCTGGCCGTGGCGCGGCAGCTCGTCGAAGCCCACGGCGGCGAGATCTGGTGCGAGTCCGCGCCCGGCCGGGGAACGACGTTCGCCTTCACGGTCGCTCCCTGATCCTCCTGCAAGCCACTCGGGGGCGTTTCGACCCGCTGAGCCGGGACCGCTTGACGGTTTTACAATCGTCAATGTAGCGTCCGGTTCGAGTCGGCCCGAGTCGGAGGCCGACCGAGAGTCGCGGGCGCCCCCGGCGGGCGGATGCGCGGCGCGGGGGAGCAGCAAGCGGCAGCGTGCGCCGCGGGACCGAAGCGCGGCGCGCCTGACCATGCGGCGCCGGATGAGCGCCCGGACCTGACCGTTGGCCTCGTGAGAGGGGGCCAGGAACGCTCCATGTCCACCGTGCTGGCTGATTCCGCGCCGGACGGCAACGCGCGCGCGCGCGGTCGCTCCTCCGGCGTCTCTCCGCTTCCATGGCCCGCCGTCCTCCACGACATCCGCGGCGCGGCGACGGCGATCGACGCCCTCGCGGGCCTCGCCGCCCATGGGGGAGCCCTCCCCCCCGAGACGACCGGCCTGCTGGAGATGATCCGCGCCCGGGCGGAGCAGCTCGGCACGCTCTGCGAGGCCGGCAGCGCCCTCCAGGGCCGCGCCGCCCGGCAGTCCCTGACGGCCTCCCTGGCCGATCCAGGCGCCCGCTTGCAGAATTTTCTCCAGCGAGCGGCCGTCACGCTCAAGGTTCCGGGAGAAATTCCCGATAGGGAGTGCGATGGGCCCCTCGGTGCCCTGGTTCGCTTCATCCTTGTCACTGCCGTGAACGCCCGCGAGGACTCGCAGGCGGGCTCGGTTTCTCTCGAGGCCGGCGTCGTGAACGACACCCTGTGGCTAGCGCTCGACTTCCGCGGCCCCGGTTGGGGAGCGCCCGCTCGGGAAGCGGTGCGCCTGCTGTCGCGCGGGGAAGATCGCCAGCCGCTGAGCGTGGCCTGCCGGTTCGTGCTCGATCGGATGGGCGGGCTGATGTGCGTGGACGCGACGCCGGCGGGGATGCTCGTTCGCGCACGGCTCCCGCTCGTGCCGGCCGTGGGCCGGCTCGTCGGAGAGACGCCGTGAGCGGGCAGGACACCGCGCAGGGAGGCGCCGAGACGATCGAGATCCTGCTCATTGACGACAACTCCGACTACCTGCTCCTGATCCGCCGGGCGCTCGAGCATCGGGATGCTCGCGTTCGCGTGACCGGGGTGGGAAGTCCGGACGAGGCGCTCGAGGTCCTTCGCCGGCGGACGTTCGACCTGGTGCTGCTCGACTACAAGTTCCCGCGCGGCGGGAATGGCCTGCAGCTCATCCGGGCGCTCAAGCACGAGACGACGTACATCCCGACCGTCATGGTCACGGCCTTCGGGGACGAGTCCCTGGCCATCCAGGCCATGCGCGACGGCGCGCTGGACTTCGTCCCGAAGACGTCGGACTTCATCCAGGCGCTTCCCGACGTCGTGGCGCGGGCCATCGATCGCGGTCGCATCATCCGCGAGCGCATCTCGACGCAAAGGGTGCTCGAGAGGGCCAACCGCGAACTCGAGGCCCTGCTCGACATCGCGATGGCGCTCAACGCCACCGTCAGCCGAGAGGACATCCTGAAAGTCGTTCGCACGCGCCTCGGGTCGCTCCTCGGCGCGACGGAGTCCTGCGCGCACCTCGCGTCCGAGGACGGGGGCACGCTCCACCGCATCGGCGACGGCCCCGCTCCGGCGGTCATCGAGGCGAGCCCGAGCGCCGAGTTCATCGGAGCGCGCGTGGCCGTGTCCGGGCGGGCCGAGCTGACAGCGCTTCAGGACGTCACGCTCCTGGCGGTTCCCGTCGTGTCCAACGAGCGCGTGCTCGGCGCCATCACGTTCTGGACCGAAGACACCGACGCCGCGGCCCGCGAGATCGACCTGTGCGCCGCGGTGGGCCGGCAGGCGGGTGTCGCGCTCGAGCACGACCGGCTGTACCGGGCGCTCGCGCGGACGGATCGTCGCCTCCGCGACCTCGTGGACAACGCGGGCGACGAGGTCGTGACCACCGACGCCGACGGCGTGATCCTCAGCTGGAACGCCGGCGCCGCCGACATCTACGGGTGGACGGCCGCCGAGGTGATCGGCAGGCCTTGGGCCGTCCTGTGGCCCGAGGGCCGGGCGAGCGAGGCCGACGACCTGCTGCGGCGCGTGCTGCGCACGGGCGAGACGGTGCGCAACCACGAGACGGTGCGGACGACGCGCGATGGACAGCGCGCCGACATTCTCCTGACGCTCTCGCCCCTGACGTCCGAGAGCGGCAGCGTGACGGGCGTGTCGTGCATCGGCAAGAACATCACCGTGCAGAAGCAGCTCCATGCTCAGCTGATCCAGTCCGAGAAGATGGTCACGGTCGGCCAGCTCATCTCGGGCGTCGCGCACGAGCTGAACAATCCGCTCACGGCCGTGCTCGGGTACGCGCAACTCATCACGGAGGCCGATGTCGGGGCGCGCCTCCCCGCGTACCTGCAGAAGGTGGCGACCGAGGCGCAGCGGGCGCAGCGCATCGTCCAGAACCTGCTGGCGTTCGCGCGCAAGCACGAGCCTCGCGCCACGCGCGTGTCCATCAACGACGTCGTCAAGACGATGCTGGATCTGGCGGGCTATGACCTCCGGGTCAGCGGCCTCGACGTGCAGGTCGATCTCGACGAGAGGCTCCCGACCACGCTGGCGGATCCGCATCAGCTCCAGCAGGTTTTCCTGAACCTCGTGACGAACGCGCGCCACGCGATGCGTGACACGGGCGCCCAGGGCAAGCTCCGCATCACGACGCGCCAGGAGTTCGCCGAGCACGAGGGGCGCCAGGAGATCGTCGTCCGGTTCATCGACAATGGCCCGGGCGTGCCCGTGGCGTTGCGCGAGCGGATCTTCGACCCGTTCTTCACCACGAAGGACGTGGGGGAGGGAACGGGGCTCGGGCTGTCCCTCGCGTACGGCATCGTCACGGAGCATGGCGGCCGTCTCGCGGTCACGGACGGCGCCGACGGCGGCGCGTGCTTCGAGATCCACCTGCCGGTGATGCCCGAGATCGCGGCCGCCGAGCGACGCGGCGCGAGCGCCCGCGCGACCGGGCGGCGGCGCATCCTCGTGGTGGACGATCAGTCCGCCCTGACGGACGCCGTCTCTCGGGCGCTCGCGGGCGACGACCATGACATCGAGACGGCCGGAGACGCGACGCAGGCGCTCGACCGCATCGCCACGGGGGACTCCTTCGACCTCATCCTCGTTGACCTCCACGTCGCTGAGTTCAGCGGCGATCGGCTGCGGCGCGAGGTCGCGAACATCCGGCCGGACCTCGCGCGCCGGATGGTGGTCACGGACACGGACGGGCATGCGATGGGCGGGGAACGCTCGGGGCGTTCGGGGGGCTGGTCGCTCCCCCGGCCATGTGGGGCGGAGGACATCCGCAGAACAGTCACGGCATTCTTCGAGCCGACCCATCCGGGGCCGGCAGGACGACGGGAGTCGGCATGACGCGCAGCGACGAATCCATTCTGATCGTGGACGACGAGGAGTCGATCCGGAGCGTTCTCCAGGAGAAGCTCGAGGGCCTCTACCGGTGTCGCGTGGCCGAGAACGGCGACCAGGCGCTCGAACTCCTCGCGCGGGAACCCGCGAGCCTCGTGCTCTGCGACATCAAGATGCCCGGCAAGGACGGCATCCAGGTCCTGGGCGAGATCATCAAGAGCCGGCCCGACACGGCCGTCCTCATGATCACGGCCCTCTACGACGTGGATGTCGCCGTGCGCGCCCTCAAGCTCGGCGCATACGACTTCATCACGAAGCCCTTCCATCTCGAGGAAGTCGCCATCGCCGTCGAGCGCGCTCTCGAGAAGCGGCGCCTCCGGCTGGACAATCGCCGCTACCAGACGGACCTCGAAGATCGCGTGCGCGAGCAGACGAACCGCATCCAGGACCTGCTGACGCAGGAGGCGCGCGCGCGCGTTCTGGACTGCCTGTACCGCACCGCCTCGATGCTGGACGCACACGACGACGCGGAGCGCGCCCTCAGCTCCATGCTGCGGACGCTCATGGATGTCGTGGGCGCCGGCCGCGGAGCCGTCATGACGCGCACGATGGCCGGGGATCTGGCCTTCGCCGCCACGGCTGGCGTGGGCGAGGGCGAGCGCGAGTCCTTGCGCGGCTTCGTGGGCGAGCTGGCGCGGCGCGACGGCGTGCTCTGCGCGACCGGCGACGCGTTCCCGGACGACTTGCGTGCCCACGGCTTCGTGCGGCGGTCGGGCCTGTGCTCGCTCGCGCACGCGACGCTCGAGTCCCGCGGCGAGGTCATGGGCTCGCTCTACGTGGATTCGCGCGAGAACGCGTTCGACCTGTCTCTCGTGGGGCCGGAGTTCTTCCGGGTGTTCGCGCGGCTGGCGTCGTCGGTGGTGCACGCGGCACGCGAGCATGACCAGCTCGAGCGCAACGTCGCGGCGCTGAAGGACGACGTGGCGAAGGTGTACCGCCACGACGACATCATCGGGGACAGCCCCGCGATGCAGGAAGTCTTCCGCCTCGTAGACCGCGTCAAGAACGCGGAGACGACCGTCCTCATCCTCGGCGAGAGCGGGACGGGCAAGGAGAAGATCGCGCGGCTGGTTCACCACCTGAGCCCGCGACGCGACAAGCCGTTCATTGCCGTCAACTGCGCGGCGCTTCCTCCGGACCTGCTCGAGTCCGAGCTGTTCGGCATCGAGAGCGGCACGGCCACCGGGGTCACCGGGAGGGCCGGCAAGTTCGAGGCCGCCAGCGGAGGCACGATCTTCCTGGACGAGATGGGCGACCTGTCGCCGCTGGCGCAGGCGAAGTTGCTGCGCGTCCTGCAGGAGAAGCAGCTCGAGCGCATCGGCTCCAACTCGCCGATGGACCTCGACATCCGCGTCATCGCCGCGACGAACGTGGACCTTCGCGCCGCCGTGGCCTCGAAGAGGTTCCGGGAAGACCTGTTCTACCGTCTCAACATCCTTCCGATCTTCCTGCCGCCGCTGCGCGAGCGCAAGGACGACATCCCCGCGCTCGTGCGCCACTACGTCGAGGTCTTCTGCCGGGAGCAGAAGAAGGATCGCCTGCTCGTCACGGACGAGTCGATGGATTCCTTCGTCCGGCCGTCGTGGCCCGGCAACATCCGCGAGCTGAAGAACGCCCTCGAGCGGGCCGTGCTGCTGTCCGACGGCCGGGCGCTGCAGGCGCATGTCGAGATGCGCGGGCCCCAGCAGGCGGGTCGCAGCGAGACCCTGGACCTCGAGCCGGCCATTGACCTCGGCATGACCGAGAGCGATCTCGTCGCCTCGTATGCCAAGCACGCGTTCGACAGGTTCCGGCGGTACGACAAGACGAGCGAGTTCCTCGGCATCTCGTTCAAGACGCTGAAGAAGCGCCTGTCGGACGCCGAGGAGCAGATGGGGGCATCGCCCGTGGGTGCCAGCACGCACGCGCACGCCCAGCGGTGAGAGCATGAATCGAGCCCTGGAGGACGACGCGGCGCTCCAGTTGCTGGCCGCGCGCGAGGACATGGCCCACGTGGCCATCGATCTCGCGCGCGAGGCTGGCGCGGCGCAGGCGGTCCTTTCGCTGGACGCCGGCCGCTTCGGCGTCGGCTCGGTCGGGACGCCAGGGCTGCCGCCCGATCTGGCGCAGGCGCTCGCCGCGTCCGCCGATCCGGGGCCGCTCCCGTCCGACGGCGTGATCGTCCGGGACTTCGAGGGCTCGGCGCGCCACGCCGGGGTCGCGGCGCAACTGCGTGCCGCCGGCATCGCCATGAGCCTGCTCGTTCCGCTGAAGGGACGAACGGGTGTCGTGGGCGCCGCGGAACTCCTGTTCGACACGACCGAGGAGCCCGACGCGATCCATCGCTTGCGCGTGCAGATGCTCGCGGAGCAAGTGGCGATGAACATCGTCACGACGCGCCTCTTCGGCCTCGTCGAACGAGCCAAGCGCGAGTGGGAGGTCACGTTCGACGCGATCCGCGACGGCATCATGGTGCTCGATCGCGACTGCCGCATCCGGCGCGCCAACTGGGGGATGGGCATCATGCTCGGCACGACGCCGAGCACCCTGGTGGGGCAGACCTGCCACGAAGCCGTGTTCGCGCGGCCGTCGCCTTGCGCGCAGTGCCCCCTCGTCCCGCACGGATCGGCGCGGCCGTTCAAGGCCCGGGAGTGCGAGGACACGATTGACGGAAAGACCGTGCACCAGTCCATGTACCCGCTCATCGCGGAGGACGGGTCGCTTTCCGGCGTCGTCTCCATCATTCGCGACGTCACGGAGCGCAAGCAGAAGGAGGAAGAGTTCCTCGTCATGCACGAGAAGCTCGTCCTCGCGCACGGCACGCTCCAGGGCTCGATGGACCAGCTCAAGGCCGCCCAGGCCCAGCTGATCCAGTCGGAGAAGATGGGGGCGGTCGGCCAGCTCATCTCGGGCGTCGCCCACGAGCTCAACAACCCCCTCACGGGCATCATCGGCTACTCGCAGCTGATCTCCGATGGCGGGGAAGCGGCCGCTCTCAGCCCGGAGAAGCTCACCAAGTACATGCGCATGATGGGCAGGGAAGCCGTCCGCTGCCACAAGATCGTGCAGAACCTGCTGACGTTCGCGCGCCGCAACGAGGTCGAGAAGCGGCTCACGGATCTCAACGAGGTCGTTCGCCGCACGACCGAGCTCAAGGGCTACGAGCTGAAGGTCACGGACATCGCCATCGAGCTCGAGCTCGCCCCGTCGCTGCCGCTGACGCTGGCCGATCAATACCAGCTCCAGCAAGTGCTGCTCAACCTGCTCCACAACTCCTCGCAGGCCATCAAGGCCCACACCGGCCGGGGCACGATCCGCGTCCGGACGCGCCTCGCGGAGAGCGAGCGCCCGCCCGTGAGCGGGCAGGTCGATCCTCCGGCCTGGCTCCTCCTCGAGGTCGAGGACGACGGCCCCGGCTTCACCGATGACGTGGCGCAGCGAATGTTCGATCCGTTCTTCACCACCAAGGGCGTCGGCGAGGGCACGGGCCTGGGCCTGTCCATCTGCTACGGAATCGTGGCCGAGCACCTCGGGCACATTGGCGCCGAGCGGGGTCCCGACGGCGGCGCGATCTTCCGGGTGGAGTTGCCGGTCCTCCGGTCCATGGGGGACCGCAAGAAGGCGCCGTCCGAAGGCGCCGCTGCCGCGCTGCCGCCGGAGACGCCGCTGCCCGTCGGGCGCCGCGTGCTCGTCGTGGACGACGAGGCGACGATCTGCGACATGGTGCGCGACATCCTGGTGCTCGAGGGCCACGTCGTGGACACGGCGCGTAACGGGCGTGCTGGCCTCGAGCTGCTGCAGCGCCAGAGCTACGACTGCGTGCTGGCCGATCTGAAGATGCCCGAGGTGGACGGCCCGACGCTCTACAGGACGCTGCATGATCGCGACCCCGCGGCCGCCGCGCGGATCATCTTCATGACCGGGGACATGCTGTCCGAGGGCTCGCGCGAGTTCCTCGAGTCCACCGGCAACGCGTATCTGGCCAAGCCGTTCTCGCTTCGCGACCTGCGGGCCCGCATCGCTGCGGTCGTCGCCGTCGAGCGCTGACGGCGGGCACTGCCGGGCGCTCGCGAGGGGGGCGCCGGGGCGGAATGGATTCTGGACAGCCGGGATCCGCGGCGCGTGGTAAATGTTCCATGGATGTTCGAGTACCCCCGTCTAGAGGGCGTTTCTCGGGCTCCAATCGCCCTCCTGGCCCCCGGCACGGGCCTTGCTCAACCCACGACCGAGGCGCCCCGGCGGGCGCCCGGAAGGTGGGACATGAACGCATCGCATTCGGATGGTGTCGGCCAGTCGCTGCTGGAGCCCACGGCGGGCAACGGGACGGACTCGCGGACGATTCTCCTGCTGGATCCCGTCACGCTCTTTCTCCGGCTCCAGGAGACCATCCTGCGCCGCCAGAGCTGGACGTTGCACCGCGCCAGGACGGCCGAGGACGCGCTGGCGACGCTCGAGGACGAGCACGTGGACCTGCTCATCATGGAGCAGGCGCTGCCCGACACGACGGGCGCGGAGCTCATCCGCGCCATCCGCGCGAACCCGCGCACGCGCGCGACCGGCATCCTGGTCGTGACGGCGCGTGGAGCCGGCCGGGCCGCGGACGCATGCCTGGAGGCCGGCGCTAACGGCGTCCTGTTCAAGCCCGTGACGCGCGCGGAGCTGTGCGCCCGCGCCGAGGAGCTGCTCTACGTCGCTGCGCGGCGCCACGTGCGCGCGCTGGTGTGCATGAAGGTCCTCGCGCAACGCGGCCAGGCGTCCACGCTGGGCAACACGGTGAACGTGTCCGCCGGCGGGATGCTGCTCGAGACCGCGGCCGAGCTGTGCACGGGCGACGTGCTCGAGCTGCGCTTCAGCCTGCCCGGCGATGCCGCGCCCCTGGCGGTCCGCGGCCGCGTCGTCCGGCAGACCCGGACCGATCGGCCTGGCTTGCATGCGGCGGGCCTGGTGTTCGAGGGAATGAGCGACGACGAGCGCGCTCGCGTGGACGCCTTCGTCGCGGCGTCGCGGCGCTCGTCCGTGAGCCTGGAAGCCTGACGGGCGTCGGACGAGGTTCGCTGATCGTGGATGGCATGAACACGCGCGGCCCCGGGGCGCGGCGACACCGAGATGGAGAAGCGATGGACAACCCGATGGATCGACGCAGGAATCCCAGGGCGAAGGTCAAGGTGCGCATGGACGTGCGCGATGCCGAGACCGGCAGCCACCACGTGCTCTTCACGACGAACCTCTCCTGCGGAGGCGCGCGCTGCACGTCAGCGCTCCTGGCGCCACGCAGCGGGGCGATCCTCGAAGGGCAGCTCTACCTGCCGCTGTCGGAGGCGGGCCGGGACGTGGACGTGGCCGTTCCGGTGCGCGCGCGCGTTCTCCGGAGCGAGCCCTGCGCGGGAGGCTACGGCGTCGAGTACGCCCTGGCATTCGACGCCATGAACGACGTGGACCGCGCCGAGCTCGCGGCCTACCTGTTCGCGTGGCTGGCTGATGACACGTGCATGCCCCGCGAGGCGGGCGTCGGAGCGCTGTCGTGACCGTTCGGCCTTCCGGGATCATCCTCGTCGATCCGACCGGCGCGTTGCCTGTCGCGGCCATGCGCTCGCTGCGCGCGTTGCCGCCGTCGGTTCGGGTGGTCCGCACGGTGGAGGAGGCCAGGGCCTGGCGGCGTCGCGGTCCGGTCGGCGTGGTCGTGGCGCCCGGCGACGCCACGGACGTGATGCGCGCCGTCATGTCGCGGCCTGCGCCGGTTCTCGTGCGCGTGGGCCCCGGTGGAGACGTCGCGTCACTGGCGGACGCGGGCGCGGTGGTGCAGGCGGTCCGCGTCGCCATGACGGAAGCCGCCGAGCGACGGGCGCGGGCGGCCGCGGCCGTGCGCCTGCGGCGGCGCGACCGGCAGGTCGCGCGCGCGCGCCGCGAACTCGCGGCGACCCGCGAGAGCGTGCGGCGCCTTGCCGACGCCAACGTGCGCCTGCACGAGACGGCCATCGGGCTGACGCGCCTGGTCGCCAGCGTGACCGATGGCATCGCGCGACCGGCGGGCGGATCCGCCGAGGCCGTGGCGCGCGTGGCCGTCATGCTCGGCCGGCACGCGGGTCTTCCGGCCGAGGCCATCGAGGATCTCCGGGCGGCCGCGTTGCTGCGCGACGTGGGCGCGCTCCGGCAGGGCGCGAATCCCGAGGAGCGTCTCGTCGTCGAGGAAGGCTGCGCTGCCAGGAGCGCGCGGGTGCTGGAGTCGCTCTCGCTGCGGCCGGCGGTCGCGGAGACCGTACGCTGGCATGCCTGCCGGTGGGACGGTCTCGGCGGCGCCGAACTGTCGGGTGATGCGCTGCCGCTCGCAAGCCGGATTCTCGGCGTGGCGGCAGCGTTCGTGGAGGCGGCCGCGCTCGGCGCGGCCGAGGGGTGTTACGGCGCGAAGGACGTGGTGGCCAGCCTGCGGGCGGCGTCCGGTCGCGCGCTGGATCCGTCGCTGGTGGACCTGCTCGCGTCGCTGGCCGACGATGAAAACGAGCAGCATCGTCTCGGCTTCATGTCTCGCGAGATTGCCGGAGTGGCTTCATGATTCGTGATTCCCTTCCCGAGCCCATTCGCGTCCTGGTGGTGAGCGCCACCGGCATGCTGCGTGGCGAGATCGTCAGCTCGATGGACGACGACGACTTCTCGGTCATCGCCGTGGCGGATGCGCGAGCCGCCGAGCAGGCCGTCCTGGCCATCGAGCCCCACGTGCTCGTGGCCGTCGCGGACGATCTCGTGGACGGACGCGCCGAGGATCTCATCCATCGCGTGCGGCTGACGTCGCGCAGCCCGTTCCGCGTCGCGACGCTTCTCCTGGTCGCGCACTCGGGCAGCCTCGATCTCCTGTCCGCCTACCATGGCGGCGCTGACGACGTGGCGCGCTGGCCGCTCGAACCCGACATGCTGCGCGCCCGCGTGCGCTCCATCGTGCGCGTGTCCGTGCTCGAAGCGTCCATGGGCCGCGCGGCGATGGGCGGCGCGACGGGCGCCGATCTGCGGGAGGCGCTGTCGCAGTGCATTCACCTCGTCAACAACGCCGTCGCGGGCATCTCGGGGCGGGCGCAACTCGCCACGCTGACCCAGTCCGTGGACGACGCCGGCCTCGTGCCCGTGTGCCTCTCCGAGGCGCGCAAGATGACGATCATCCTGGCGGCCCTTCACGGACTCTCGGAGGCCGTCGAGGACCGCGACAAGCGGGACGCCCCGGCGGTGGCCGGGACGGTCTGAGGGACGAGCGGCGCGCGCGCGTGCGCCCGTCGCCGGCCGGCCGGCCTGCGGCTGGGCTCGGCTGCAGCCTTCCCGATCGCCCGCTGGCCTGCCGCTTGCACTCGGATCCCGATGTCGGCGCCTCGCGAGGGCGCCGGCCTCTTCAGATGGATGGCTTCTCAAGGCCTTGAGGATGCGGTTGGCCCCGCATCCTCTTTTTTTTTCTGTGACTTGGCCCGGCCATGCCGACGACCGCGAGGCTCCAGGGGCTGGATGTTCCGAGGCGGCTGACTGTCTTTCGTTCGGCCTGATTCCAGTCAGGCAGGCAGGAACTCCAGCCGAGGCACGCCAGGTCGGCAGCCGCGCGAGCTAGCGAGGAACGTTCGAGAGTTGGCAGGGGGCTTGCACTCGGGGGGACGGCGTCAGCCGGAGGCCGCCTCATGCCCGAGAAGTCCAGCAGTCGAGAGTCGTCGAGCGGCCTGCGCCGTCTCGCGTCGGGCCTCGGCAGCGCCACGCCCGCGCCCCTCTTCTATCTCGACGCGGCCGGACGATCGCACGCACTGAACGATCTGGCGCTCGACCCTGCCGCCGGGCGGCTCGAGGGAGACGCGATCCTCTCCCCGGTCGGCTCGGCGCGCGAGCAGGGGTACGTGGTCGCCTATCCCGGCACGGATGGGCCGGCCGGTGATCCGGCCCTCATCGCCGCGATGGTGGCGCTGACGGCGGAACTGGTCGGCCGGAGCCTGCAGGGAGGCGGGCCCGCGCTGGCGGCGCCGGCCGAGACGGATCCATTCGAAGCCGGCCGCCAGGCGCTGGCCATGACGGGCGACGTGCGCCTGGTTGCCGACGTCGTGGCGGACGCGTGCGTCGCGGCGACGGGCGCCGCTTCGGTGGTGGTCTTCGCGCGCGAATCCGGCGACGCGCTCGAGCCGCTCGCGGCGCGCGGCGCGGCCGCGACGGTCAGCCTCGAGCCCATCGCCTGCGGACGGGGCCTGCTCGGCTGGGCGGCCACCGCCGGACGGGAGATCGCCGTCGAGAGCTTGTTCCGGCTGCCGGCGGAGGCGCCGCGCGACACGCATGCGCTGGCGCCCATGAACACGTGGCTCGCGCCGCCCTTCGCGTTGCTGCCTCTCTGCACGGGATCGCAGGTCGTCGGCCTGCTGGCGCTGGCCGGCCTGCCGTCACGCGAGACGGGCGGATCCGCGGCCGCGGCCTGCGACCTCGTTCGCGCCTTCGGCGATCGCGCGGCGCTCGCCGTGGCCGGGACGATCCTCGTGAGGCAGGCGCGCCGCGAGGAGCGGGCGCATCGCGAAGTGCAGATCGCGCGACAGATCCAGGAGTGCCTGCTGCCCCCGCGCGAGCTTCGCTTCGACGGACTGGAGGCGGCGGGCGAGTGCCGCGCCGCCGCGCAGGTCGGAGGCGATGGCTTCGCTTTCCGGCAGGGGCTCGACGGGGCCGTCACCGCGTGCGTCCTCGACGTCGCGGGCCACGGCATCGGCGCCGCGCTCGGCATGGCGCTCGTGCGCGCGGCCCTCGCGGGCGAGATGGCTCGCTGCGACTCGCCCAAGGACGTGCTCGAGCGCGCGAACGATCTCATCAACGGCGATGTCGCGGGCACGGGCATGTTCGCGACGGCGGCCCTGGTTCGCGTGGATGCGCGGGCCGGCGAGATGGTCTTCGCGAACGCAGGACACCCTCCGCCCGTTCACTGGTCGCAGGATGCGGGCGCCTTCGTCGAGCACGCCGAGCGCGGCGTTCCGCTCGGCCTGTTCGCCGACGCGCGGCACGCGGAGTCGCGATCGCCGTTCGGCGAGGGCGACGTGCTCGTGTTCGTGACGGATGGCGTTCTCGAAGCGGCGGCGGCCGACGGCGAGCCATTCGGTCGGGCGCGCCTGACCGCGGCCGTCCGGTCGGCCATCGGCTTGCCGGCTCCGGCGGTCGCGAGCGCCGTGTGGAGCGCGGTGAGCGCTCACGCGGGCGGAGGCGCGCTCCGGGACGACGCGACCGTGGTGGTGCTCCGCAGATCCGGCGCGGCGGTGGGCGCGCCAGCAGGTGGTGGCGAGCGGGGAGATCTGGTCGCGGCCAGGCCCATGCGCCGCTCGCGACGGAAGGCCGGTCGGTCGGCATCCGATTCATCGAACTCTTGACGAGGTGATCTCATGCAGTCATTGAACATTCCTGACGTGACCCTGGCGAACGTTGACTGGTCCTCCCTCTGCTGGGTGGTGATGCTGGCGTGCATCACGGCGGCGGTCATGTGGGTGAAGTCGGCCTACGCGCGCATCGCGGACATGGGTCCCGTCCCGCGCGTGCTCGCGCACGTGACGATCGGCTACTTCGGCGTGGGCATGACCGCGTTCGGCGTCGTGTCGGCGCTGCGCGGAAGCCTGCCCGTGCCGGGAGGCGTCGCGTGGGAGGGCGCGGTCGCCGTGATCGGAGGGCTGGCTGCGCTCGTGATCGGGGCGAGCACGCTGGCGGAGCACGTGGCGCACTGCCTGGCGATGAACCGCGCCTCCGACGTCGGCGGCGCGCGCACGGTCGAGGCCGTGGCGACTCACGGGACGACATCCAGTTCGTAGCCGCGAGGACTTCCTGAACTCAGCGGGCGAGGCCCGCGGGAGCACGACGTGACGATGCAGGTCGAAGCACGCAATGGTTCGCTGATCCTCTCGCTCCTCGAGGAGTGGGCGCAGGCTCTCCGCGCGGAGGGCATGAGCGCGCGCAACTGCGCCGCGCATCGCGTGGGCGTCGATCGGCTGGCCGAGTTCATGGGCGAGCGAGGCGTCGAGACGGCGACCGCGGCGGACGTCAAGGCGTTCCTGGCGTACCTGGGCCAGCTCGGCGTGTCGCCGCAGAGCCAGGGTGTCTACGGCGCGGTTCTCGGGCGCTGGGTCGAGCACGTCGCGCGCGCGAGCCGCGCCGCAGCCGCCGCGCCAGAAGCGAGCCCGGCTGCCGAGGACGTCCTCGACATCGCCATCGAGCCGGTCGAGTTCGAGCCGGTGGAGGCGCCGTTCGACGCGGACGCCCTGTCGGCGGATCAAGCGGACGCCACCTGGCCGCTGACCGCGTTCCCGCCGCCGGCCCCGCCCTCCATGGGCGTGACGTCGGCATCCTTCGACTTCGAGGCGCGCGTGGCGGAGGTCTCGCCTGACGTGGAGATGGAGCCGGCGCCGGCGTCGGTCCCGCCGCCGTCTCCGCCCGAGCTCGTCGTGCCACCGCCACCCACGGACGACCGGGATGCGATCCCGGCGCTCGTCCCCGAGCCCTCGACGTGGTCGGCCGACGATCCCTTCGAGGCCAACGCCGGCTTCACGATCGAGCCCGCCTTCGACGAGCCGGCGCCCGAGGCGCCCGTCTCGATCACGCCCGACGCGCCGACGCCCAGCACGGTCGGCGCGCCCGCGCCCAGCACGTTCGACGCTCCGGCGCCCAGCACGTTCGACGCGCCCGCGCCCACAGCGTTCGGCGCGCCCGCGCCGAGCACCTTCGGCGCTGCCGCGTCGAGCACGTTCGACGCGCCCGCGCCCAGCGCGTTCGGCGCGCCCGCGCCCAGCACGTTCGGCGCTCCGGCGCCGAGCATGTTCTCCTCCGAGGCGCCCGGGTTCAGCAGCGGCGCCCCGACGTTCGCGCCTGCCTCCGAGCCAGCGCCCGCGTCGTCGTTCGCGACGGGCTTCGCGCCGCTCATGCCGCCCGAGGGCACGGCCTCGCCGGCGTCGGCTCTGGCGCCCGCACCGGCGACCCCGGCGGCGTCGGCTCCGGCGACGACACCGCGGGGAGGCGGACCCGACGAGAGCATCCAGATCGCGAACGTCCAGAGCATCGCCCTCGGCGGCGCCGTGGCCGCGACGGCCGCGGCCAGCAAGGCCGAGTCGGCGGCGCGCGCGAAGGCGGCGGCCACGGAGGCCATCGCGGCGAAGGAGGCCCGGCATGCATGGCGCGTCCGCCTGCCGACGGGCGAGCGAGGCGATCTCGGGCTGGCGCAGATCCGGGACATGGTGGCGACGGGCGTCATCGCCTCGAACACGCAGGTCTTCCGGCCCGGCGTCGGCTGGCTTGCCGCGGGCGAGTTCGCCCCGCTGCGGCAGATCTTCGAGAACGCGAAGTCGGCGCGGGGCACGACAATCTCCGCGGCGGACGAGGCCCAGTTCAGGGAAGTGCATCCGCTCGCGACCACGGTGCTGGGTCTCGTGGCCGCGGTGTTCGGTTCGGCCGCATGCTGGTGGGTGTTGAGCGTCCTGGCCGATCAGTCGTGGCGTCCGGCTGCGCTGCTCTGCGGTGCCGCGGCTGGCGCCTCGATCGCGTGCTTGTCGCCCGCAGGGCGCACGGGGCCCTGGTGGTCGGGCGTGGCCGCGGCCGGGCTGGGCATGGTCCTGGGCCGGGCGGCCGTGCAAGCGACGGTCACGACGGGCGTCGTCGGCGGCGCCTCGACCGCCGGCGCATCGGGCGCGCTGGCGGCGGTGAGCCAGGCCGCGCAGCTCGGGTCGCTCGCGTGGTCCGCGGGCGGCATGGCGCTGGCGGCCGCGATCCTCCTGCTGGTCTCGGCCTGGCGCGAGCGCTGAGCGTCAGGCCTGTTCGAGGGGGTGGCTGGCGGCCCCGCGCCGCGTGGACGGGCCTTCCAGCCCCATGCTACCCTCCGCGTTCCTTTCGACTGCTCCGGAGTAGCTCAAGGGTAGAGCGGGTGGCTGTTAACCACTAGGTTGGGGGTTCAAATCCCTCCTCCGGAGCCACTGTCCAGCCCCGCCGGCTCGCGGCGGAACTTCGCGCTGCAGTCGGCCAGCCTCAGGCCATGCGAGGGGATGGGCGTGACCGACTCCGGCGTGAAGCGGCTCGACGTCTCGAACTGGCTGCAGCCCGACTGGGCGGCCCTGGCCTTCGCGCAGATGGAGGGCTCGGAGGTGCGGCCCGTCCCCCCGGAGGTCTGGCTGCGCGAGTTTCTGAGGCCCCGCCTGGGCGACGACGTGCCTGCCGAGGTCCGGGACATCTTCGAGGTCGCACGCGGCGCGTTCGCGTACGGCTACTTCTTCTATCCGCTGTACACGCTCGCGACCGATCAGCTCTGGCGGGTGGGCGAGGCTGCCATCCGCCACCGCTGCCAGCAGCTCGGCCTTGCCGAGGCAAGTTCCAGGCTCAACTTGCGAGCGCGCATCGACCTGCTCGTGCGCGACGGAGCGATCTCCCAGCAGGCGGCTGTGGCGTGGAACGCGTTGCGCGAACTCCGCAACGCCGGCTCGCATCCGACTGATCTCGTCCTTCTCTCCGGTCCGCCAGATGCCGTGGACTTCCTCCACCGGATGGCCGCCGACATCAACGAGCTCTTCGCGCCCAAGACGGCGGCCGGGGCGGCGCCACCGTTGCCCGAGCCGGCCTGATACAGCCCGGCCGCCTCGTCCGTCATACCCCCCATGGGCGCAGTGCCGAGGGCTGACTCCGCCCGCGTCCGCGCCCCGGTGCGGACTCGCCATCCGCCGTTTCCGCCTCCTGATCGCTTGCCTGTCACGCGTCGATGATGACTGGCCCGGACCCGCCCGTTGCCGGTACGATGGACCATCAGGCTGCGCCGCAGGGATGGGGCACGCGAGTCGGACGGAACGTCGCTCTCGGATGTCCCACGCGTGCCGGCGAGGGATCTACACCGTGGTTCCGTCGGCGACGACCGTCGTCCTCACCCCCGAGCAGCAGGCCGTGGTGGACCACCGCGGAGGGCCGCTCCAGGTCATCGCCTGCGCCGGGTCGGGCAAGACCGAGTCCGTGTCGCGCCGCATCGCGGACGCGCTGTCGGCCAAGGGCGCAGCATCCACGGCGTTCTGCCCTCGTCTGCTGCCCCTCCCGTCACCAGACGCGGGAGTCCACCAGCAGCGCGCCTCCGCCAGGAGTCCCTCCGCATGATCACGGGTGCCATCAAGAGTCAGGTCGACCGAATCTGGGATGCCTTCTGGTCCGGCGGCATCTCGAACCCGCTGGAGGTGATGGAGCAGATCACCTACCTGCTCTTCCTGCGCCGCCTCGACGAACTGCACACGCTGGAGGAGAACAAGTCCGCCCGGCTCAAGGCCCCCATGGCGCGCCGCGTCTTCCCCGAAGGCAAGGACGGCATCGGCAAGCAAGGCGGACTCGCGTACGAGGACCTGCGCTGGTCGCGCTTCAAGCACCTCGCGCCGGCCGAGATGTACGCCGTGGTCGGCGAGCACGTTTTTCCGTTCCTGCGCACGCTGGGTGGCGACGACTCGACCTATGCGCACCACATGAAGGATGCGCGCTTCACCATCCCGACGCCCGCGTTGCTGGCGAAGGTGGTGGACCTGCTCGACAACGTGCCGATGGAGGACCGCGACACCAAGGGCGACCTGTACGAGTACATGCTCGGCAAGATCGCCACCGCGGGGCAGAACGGCCAGTTCCGGACGCCGCGTCACATCATCCGACTGATGGTCGAGATGACCGCGCCGCAGCCGACAGATCTCATCTGCGATCCGGCCTGCGGCACGGCGGGCTTCCTGGTAACGGCGGGCGAGTACCTGCGCGAGCGGCACCCGAAGCTGCTGCTCGACGCGAAGCAGCGCGACCACTTCCACCACCGCATGTTCCACGGCTTCGACTTCGACAACACCATGCTGCGCATCGGCAGCATGAACATGCTGCTGCACGGGGTGGAGAACCCGGACATCCGCTACCGCGACTCGTTGGCGCAGGAGCACGCCGCCGACGAAGAGGCCTACACGCTCGTGCTCGCCAACCCACCCTTCGCGGGGAGCCTCGACTACGAGAACACCTCCAAGGACCTGCTCTCGATCGTCAAGACCAAGAAAACCGAGCTGCTCTTCCTGGCGCTTTTCCTGCGCCTCCTGAAGCCCGGCGGTCGCGCCGCGGTGATCGTGCCCGATGGAGTGCTGTTCGGTTCGAGCAAGGCGCACAAGGAACTGCGGCGCCTGCTCGTCGAAGAGCAGAAGCTCGACGCGGTGGTGTCTCTCCCCGGCGGCGTCTTCAAGCCCTACGCGGGCGTGTCCACCGCGATTCTCCTTTTCACGAAGACGAACTCGGGCGGCACCGACCGCGTGTGGTTCTACGACGTGGACGCAGATGGCTGGAGCTTGGATGACAAGCGCACGCCGTTGCTGGCCGAGGACAAGCTCGGTCCTGCGCCGCGCACTGCGCTGAGTGAGGACGAGCACGCGAAGAACAACCTGCCCGACGTGCTGGCGCGCTGGGGGCGCCGCAGCAGCGCCGAACGTGAGCGGGCGCGCACCGAGCAGAGCTTCTGCGTCCCCAAGGCCGACATCGCTGCGCAGGGATACGACCTCTCGCTCAATCGCTACAAGGAAGTCGTACACGAGGCGGTCGAGCACCGAGCACCGAAGGAGATCCTGGCCGACCTTGCGAGGCTGGAAGTGGAGATTCAGCGGGGGATGAAGGAGTTGGAGGGGATGCTCGGATGATCGACTGGCCTCGCCTTCGACTCGACGAGTGCTGCGACATCGTTGGCGGCTCAACACCGAGTACTACTGTTCCGGCATTCTGGAATGGCGACATCTGTTGGGCAACGCCCAAGGACTTGAGCAACCTTGAAGGCGCCGAGATCACGGATACGCCCCGCAAGATCACCAGAGAGGGCCTGGCAAGCTGTGCGGCCGATGTCCTCCCGGTTGGTTCGGTCTTGTTCAGTTCACGCGCTCCAATCGGGCACGTTGCGCTCAACACTGTCCCGATGGCGACGAACCAGGGATTCAAGAGCTTTGTTCCCAAGGCCGGGCTACTTGATGCCAGGTTCCTGTATCACTGGCTTCGCAAGAACCGACCATATCTGGAGAGCCTGGGCAACGGAGCAACCTTCAAGGAGGTGTCCAAGGCAGTCGTCTCTCGCATCGAGATAGGCGTTCCGCCCCTCCCCGAGCAGCGGCGGATTGCGGAGGTGCTGGATAGGGCGGAGGCGCTGCGGGCCAAGCGCCGCGCCGCCCTCGCCCAACTCGACACCCTCACCCAGTCCATCTTCCTCGACATGTTCGGCGACCCGATCGTGAACCCGAGAGGTTTCTCTGTACGGCCGCTCATTGAGTTGGTCGATCCCGGGCGGCCGATCAGCTATGGGATCCTGATGCCCGGGCCAGACCAGGCCGAAGGCGCGAAGTACGTTCGAGTGGTGGACATGCGCGACGGTGGCATCGAGTTATCGGGGATTCGCAAGACCACAGAGGCCATCTCGAACGCCTACCGACGCTCGCTGCTGAAGGCAGGTGACCTGCTGATGTCAATCCGGGGACATGTGGGAAGGATCGCTGTTGTGCCGGCAGAGCTTGCGGGCGCGAACATCACGCAGGACACGGCTCGCCTCGCGATCGTTCGAGCAGAGCCTGTCTTTGTACGTGAGTGCCTGCGCACGCAGGGCTTCCAGCAGTGGATGGCCAAGCACACGAAGGGCGTCGCTGTCCGCGGAATCAATCTGGGGGATGTCAAGCTCATGCCGATCATCCTCCCGGACATCGGGGCGCAGCGTGCGTTCGCGCTGCTGGCGAACGCAGGAGCCGCGTTGAGGTGCTCTCTCCGTCGTTCGCTGGTCGACCTCGACGCGCTCTTCGCGTCACTCCAGCACCGCGCCTTCCGCGGCGAACTCTAGGAGAGCAGCGATGCCTCAAGTCACGGAGCGCGATCTCAGGACAGAAATCGAGGACATGCGCCAGCGGTTCCGCGCGGTCAAGGACGATGAGCTCTTTGTTGCGTGGTTCTTGAAGTGCTTCGTGACGGACACGGAGAAGGAGGCTGTCGCAGCGTTGGTTGGTGGCGCGAAGGACAAGAGCATCGATGCCGTTCACATCGATGAGCGCGCTCGGCGAGTCTTCATCGTGCAGGGCAAGTACCGGCAGAAGATGGGCCATGCGGGGGAGAAGCGCAGCGACGTTCTCGCCTTCGGCGACCTTGCGCGCAGCCTCGCGGACGACGAGACCTATCGCGCCTACCGCAAGGGGCTGGGTGCCGCGACCGTAGGCAAGGCCGATGAGGCGCGAAAGCGGATCAGGTTGCACGGATATCGTCTTCAGCTCTACTTCGTCACCACCGGCAAGTGCAGTTCTCAGCTCGCCAAGGAGGTCGAAAGTAGCGTTCGCCGAGCGAGTGCGACCGCAGACATCGACGTGATTGACGGCCGGCGCGTGCTGCGCCTCCTTTCCGACTACCTGGATGGCGTGGCGCCGCCGGTGCCGCTGCTCGAGATCGAGATCGAAAGTGGCCAGGGCGTCAGCTTGAGTGGCGTGCTTCAACGATTCGACCAGCGTACCAGGATCGAGTCATGGGTCGTGCCGGTGGCCGTTGAGCAGATTGCGCGGATGTACGACACCGCAGGCATTCGCCTCTTTGCCAGAAACGTGCGCGGCTTTCTCGGCGGGACGCAGATCAACCAGAACATGAAGGAAACGCTCGACACCGAGCCCGAGTGCTTCTGGTACTACAACAATGGAGTGACCATCGTCTGCGACTCCGCGGAGCAGGTGAGTCGGGGCGGCAACAAGGTCCTGCGTCTCGTCAACCCGCAGGTCATCAATGGACAGCAGACAACGCGCACGTTGCACGAGTGCGCCACGAGGGATGCCCGAGCCACTGTGCTCGTACGCGTGATCAGCGTTCCGCGAGAGACGGCACACGAAGGGGAGCGCTTCGAGAGCTTGGTCAGCAAGATCGTCGCCGCCACGAACTGGCAGAATGCGATTCGTGCATCGGATCTGATGGCGAACGATCGCCGTCAGATCGAGATCGAGCGTAACCTCCGGAAGCTGGACTATCAGTATCTACGCAAGCGTCAGTCCAAGGGAGAGGCGAGGCGCAACGCGGGCGTGAAGCACCGTTTCATCATCACGAAGGAGGAGCTTGCGCAGGTTGTCGCTGCCTGCGACCTGGACCCCCTAGTGGTGCGTGAAGGAAAGGAGCAGCTCTTCGAGGAGAGGTTCTACGAGCACGTATTCCCGAAGAGTGACCCTGACTACTACCTGCCCAGGTACTGGCTCGCCAAACACGTATCGAAGGCCGCCAAGGGGTACCCGGAGCGCGCCTATGCGAAGTGGTTGGTTCTTCACTTTATGTGGCGGCGAGTGGGCCCGCAGCTCACCAAGAGAACGCAGCGAGAGGTCTTCCGCACGCAATCGGAGGCCGGCGTATCGCGCGAGCTTCTCAGGTCGGTTGAGGCGGCATTCAAGGGTGCTGTCGCCTACTACCGTGCGAACCGTGGGTCGGGAGCCACGCAGGTGGACCCGTCCGTGTTCTTCAAGAGAAGCGAGCATCACACGGAGATGGAGAAGTTCTGGCGAACGGCCAGGAACAAACACCGGGGCGCGTTCAACAGGGCGTTTGCGGCCTTCACGAAGAAGATGGACGGTCTCGTCAATGCGTGAGGGCTGAGTCGTGGCGTCGAGGACGTTTGCGTTTCTCGTGGCGGAGTGGCCTGCCGTACATGAAGCTGCGGCACAGGCCGAGGCCTCGGTCCACGCGGATCCTCGTGCGGCCTGCTTCTACGCCCGGCGCGCGCTCGAACTTGCGGTGTCATGGGCGTACAAGCACGACCCGGCACTCAAGCTGCCGTACCAGGACAATCTCTCTGCGCTGATCCACGAGCCCTCGTTCAAGCAGGCGGCGGGCGAGGCGGTGTTCAGCAAGGCGCGCGTGATCAACACGCTCGGCAATCGCGCCGTGCATGGCCACCGAGCCATCCCGACAGAGGACGCGCTGGCCGCCGTGCGCGAGCTCTTCCACGTGGCCTACTGGTTCGGCCGCACCTACGGCCGCGTGGCGCGACCGGCGCCAGAGCTCGTCTTCGATGCGAACGCGCTGCCGAAGGCGCCGGCCGCCCCGCGGCAGACTGCGGAGCAACTACAGCAGCTCGAAGCCAGCCTGCGGGAGCGCGACGAGAAGCTCGCCACGTTGCTGGCCGACAAGTCCGCCCTCGATGAGGAGTTGAGGCGCGTGCGGGCGGAGGTGGCCGCTGCACGCAAGGCCGCAGCCGCACAGCCCGATGCGCACGACTATTCCGAGGGGCAGACGCGCGACTATTTCATCGACCTGCTGCTCAAGGAGGCAGGCTGGCCGCTGGACCAGCCGCGGGACCGGGAGTTCGAGGTCGCCGGCATGCCCAACAACCAGGGCAAGGGCTTCGTGGACTACGTGCTCTGGGGCGACGACGGCAAGCCGCTGGGGCTCGTTGAGGCCAAGCGTACCCGCCGAGATTCGCGCGTGGGGCAGCAGCAGGCCAAGCTCTACGCCGATTGCCTGGAGAAGCAGTTCGGCCAGCGTCCGCTGATCTTCTACTCGAACGGCTACGAGCACTGGCTGTGGGACGACGCGCGCTACCCGCCACGGGCCGTGCAGGGTTTCTACAAGAAGGCCGAACTGGAACTCCACATCCAGCGGCGCAGCAGCCGCAAGTCGCTCGCGAGCGCCGAGATCAATCCCGCCATCGTGGAGCGCTTCTACCAGACGCGCGGCATCCGCCGCATTGCGGAGGCTTTCGAGCAGGACCACGAGCGCAAGGCCCTGCTCGTGATGGCCACGGGCGCCGGCAAGACGCGCACGGTGATCGCGCTCGCCGACATGCTGATGCGCTGCAACTGGGCGAAGCGCGTGCTGTTCCTCGCGGACCGTGTCGCGCTCGTGAATCAGGCCGTGAACGCGTTCAAGCGGCACTTGCCGGATGCGGCGCCGGTGAACCTGGTCACGGAGAAGGACGCCGAGGGGCGTGTCTTCGTCTCGACGTACCCGACGATGATGGGGCTCATCGACGAGACGCGCGACGGGCAGCGCCGCTTCGGGGTCGGTCACTTCGACCTGCTGATCATCGACGAGGCGCATCGCTCGGTGTTCCAGAAGTATCGAGCGATCTTCGACTACTTCGACGTGCTGCTGGTCGGGCTCACGGCCACCCCCAAGGACGAGGTCGACCGCAACACCTACGGCCTGTTCGACCTCGAGGACGGCGTGCCCACGGACGCCTACTCGCTGGAGGAGGCGGTGCGTGACGGCTTCCTCGTGCCTCCCGAGGCGGTCTCGGTGCCCCTGAAGTTTCAGCGGGAGGGGATCAGGTACGACGACCTGTCGGAGGACGACAAGGACCAGTGGGACGCGCTCGAATGGGACGAGGACGGCAACGTGCCGTCTCGCGTGGAGGCCGAGGCTGTCAACAAGTGGCTGTTCAACAAGGACACCGTGGACAAGGTCCTGGCGCACTTGATGACCCGCGGCTTGACGGTGGCGGGCGGCGACCGCCTCGGCAAGACGATCCTGTTCGCCAAGAACCAGGCGCACGCCGAGTTTATCGCCGAGCGATTCAATGTGAACTACCCGCACTACAAGGGCGAGTTCGCTCGGGTCATCACGTTCAAGACTGAGTACGCTCAGAGCCTCATCGACAACTTCTCGAACAGGGAGAAGGCGCCGCACCTCGCCCTCTCGGTGGACATGCTGGACACCGGCATCGACGTGCCCGAGGTCGTGAACTTGGTGTTCTTCAAGCTGGTGCGCTCGAAGACCAAGTTCTGGCAGATGCTCGGCCGGGGGACGCGGCTGTGTCCCGACCTGTTCGGCCCGGGTCAGCACAAGCAGTTCTTTTACGTCTTTGACTACTGCCAGAACCTGGAGTACTTCAGCCAGAGCCCTGCGACGACCGACGGCGCTGCAGGCGAGTCGCTGGGCAAGCGGCTGTTCACGCGGAGGGTCGAACTCTTGGTGGAGCTGGACGTCCACCTGCGGGCAGGCGACGGGGGCCTGGTCACGGGGGAGGGCGACGCGAGCTTCGGGGAGCCCCGCACGGCGGCGGACGTCAGGCGTGCGGTGGGGAAGAGGCTCCACGCAGAAGTGGCGGCCATGAACCTCGACAACTTCATCGTCCGGCCCAAGCGGCGCCTGGTCGAGAAGTACGCGAGAGCGGAGTCCTGGGAGGCTCTACCAGCCGATGCGGCGGGCGAGCTCTCGCACGAGGTGGCGGGGCTGCCGTCCGAGCTGGAAGCAGAGGATGAGGAGGCGAAGCGGTTCGACTTGCTCATCCTGAATCTGCAGCTTGCGCGAATCCGGTCGGAGCACGGGTTCGAGCGCATGCGCGACAGGGTGAAGGAGATAGCAGGGCTCCTGGAGGAGAAGGACGCGATTCCCATGGTCCGGGCCCAGATGCCCCTCATCCAGGACGTTCAGACCGATGAGTGGTGGCAGGACGTCACGGTTCCGATGCTGGAGGTGCTTCGACGCCGGCTTCGGGACCTAGTGAAGTTCATCGAGAGGCAGCAACGCAAGCCCATCTACACTGACTTCGAG
Source organism: uncultured Thermoanaerobaculia bacterium (assembly GCA_964613915.1). Classification (GTDB taxonomy): domain Bacteria; phylum Acidobacteriota; class JBCCFW01; order JBCCFW01; family JBCCFW01; genus CAZTIW01. Next base: position 50,205 of record CAZTIW010000021.1, on the reverse strand, counting down.
GACCAGATGGGCGCGGAGACGGGCGTGGCGCCACCGGGCTTCGGCGCGGGAGCCGACTTCGCGAAGTTCCGGGCCAAGGCGCAGGCTTTCCTGCGCTCGCACCAGGATCACATCGCGGTCAACAAGCTCCGGATGAACATGCCTCTGACCTCGGCGGACCTGCAGGAGCTGGAGCGGGTCCTCGTCGAAAGTGGCGTGGGCGCGCCCGACGACATCGAGCGAGCCAAGGCAGAGTCGCAAGGCCTCGGCCTCTTCGTGCGCTCGCTGGTGGGCATGGACCGCGAGGCGGCGAAGCGGGCGCTTTCCGGCTTCCTCGCAGGCAAGACGCTCGGGGCCAACCAGACCGAGTTCGTGAACCTGATCGTCAATCACCTGACGGAGCACGGCGTGATGGAAGCCAGCAGGCTCTACGAGTCGCCCTTCACCGACCTCACGCCGAGCGGTCCGGAGGGTCTCTTCGACGACAGCGCGGTGGCCCAGCTGGTCGCGGCGATCGATGACGTCCGAAGCACGGCGGTTGCTGCGTAGGTACTGGCGCGAGTTTGGGCCGACGCTGCCGGGGCTGAGGGAGATGTTAACGGCCAGGAGCAACCGAGCCGTCGGCATCACAACAGTGGCCGGGTCGCGGCGTGTGTCCGGTAAATTGCAAGTGGTGGCGTTGGGCGACGAGAGTGGCCGCCAGGGCAGGCACGTGATGATCTTCCAATCGGAGAAGTGGCAGAATGATTCCCGCCGTGAGGTTGCTTTCCTTCTTGGCAACGGGCTCACGAGGCTACTTGATGCCCCGTCATGGGGAAGGCTCCTTCAGTCAATCGACGCTGCCGCATGGCCCGATCTCGCGGACCTTCCGTTACCGGAGCAGTTCACGGTTCTGCAGCGCCATGGCGCTGCGCACTGCTTGGACCAAGTGGTTAGACAGTGTGAGCTGATCAACGAAGCCGCCAGGACGGCGAACCCGATGCCGCAGACATTCGCGCTCCTCGGAGCGTTGCTTCAGAAGCGCCACGCGGGGCGTGTCGGAAGCGGCACTGCTGTCCTCACGACCAACTATGACGAGGCACTCGAGTGTCTTCTCGCGACGTCCGCGGCGCCCCCCAGGGCGGAGCCTGACATTGAGACGGAGTTCTATGTCGCGACAGACCCAGCATGGAGACTCACGAAGCTCCACGGTCACTGGCAGGTGCCGGACTCCATCATTCTCGGGCAGGACAAGTACCTGGCTCTCATGGCACGGCTCGCAGGCAGGAGTCGAACACCGGATGAGTGGCTGAACCAACTTGGAGTGGGCGCGGACGTCGATCTTATCGTTGTTGGCTCGTCGCTTGATCCAACGGACGTGACGCTGCGCTGGCTCTTGATGGCACGCGCTGCACTGGGTCCTGCCAAGACGTATTGGATCGAGCCCTGTCACACGCCCGCCGATGCCGTGCTCATGCAGCAGCGCGTACGAGGGCTCAACGTGACTCTCCTCGCGCCGATTCTGGCGCGACGCGGCGGCGCGTGGTTGTACGACTCGGCGTTCGCGGAAGGCATCACGCTTGTGGCGGCCGGGCCCGGAGCGCCTGTGGGGCCGCGTGTCCCCGTCTTCGTCGGACTTACCGCGGTCACAACCGTGATTCGCGAGGAGAGCTATCCACAGCCACGACGTCTGTCATTGGGAGTTCTTCCGCCAAATCACAGCGTCCGGCCCGGCGGGTCCGCGCTGAATGCGGCGCTGGTGGCGGCGCGGTGCCTTCGCGGCGTCCCGGACACCACGCCGGTCCTCGTCTCCGAGTTCGCAGGGCTTCTTGGCTGGGCAGGCGACAAGGACGACAAGACGCGAACGGCCCTCGCTGGGCTTCTAGCCGCCGGGCTCCAGGACTTCAACGCGTGCGTGGATCTGCCCGTCCTGGCCTTGTCACCTCTCGGGGATGAGCTGCGACACAGCGTCATCCTTTGCTTCAAGGATGGCGTCCCGCCGGAGGATCGCCCACTTCGGCTCATTCGTGACCTGAAGTTCGAGCGCGACGCAAGCCCGTTCACGAGCAACCATGAGGCAGTACGCTCACTGTGGGCGCACGCATTCTCATCGATTCTGTTCGTCGATGTGCCTGGCGTCCGCCATCTCGAGTGGTTGCAGCCGCCAACGTGTTGCGTCGTGCTCGAGTTGGGAACGCGCGGACCGAAGCAGGGGGAGCTGCCGTGGGCGAGCCTGGCGACGGTTCTGCGCGGGCCGTACGCCGGTGTCCCTGTAGTAGTCACAGGGGGCTTCCCTTCCTTTGTTGCCTTGCTCGACTTCAGTGAGGCAAGTAGGCTCGGACTCAACGACACGCTCTGGAACGAGTATCGCGAGTGGAAGCCGCCCAACATCCCCGACCATACGAAGGAGCGCTCAGCGATACTGAAGTTGCTGGAGTCAATCAGAACGTCTCCGGAGGATGCAGCTCAGGTCGTCCACGGACTCCGGGTACGGATGAAGAAGTCGATCCCGAATGCGGCTGCCGCGATTGTCACGCTCCACGAGGAAGGGGCACTCCTCCTGTCGCTGGAGAATGATCTCATTCAGCACGTCGCGGTGCCTGACGGCGGCCCGGCGGCCTCCACCTACGGAGCAGGCGACGCCCTGCGGGGCGCACTCGTGGCGGCGCTGACGGTTCTAGACGGAGATAGCCCCGTCGAGGGGAAGGCACTGAACGAAGCACTTTCTTGCGCGGTCCGGGTCGCCTCTGCGTTCTGCGTCGGAGCAGAGTTCGTCGGTGGCCTGGAAGGGGCTGGAGTGGAGTTCGAGAGATGGGTTGCGGGGCGTCGGAAGGTCGGCGAGACCAGTACGCAGGGAACGTAGGAGCGTGTGCAGCCGAAGAAGACGCGCGCGTTAGTGGACACGCTGTAGACGGCGGCCGGCGGAGCATGTTGCTGGAGGGACGCGTGCACGATGACAAACCATGAGGTATTCGAGGCAGTGGTCCGCGCCTGGCTCCGTCGCCGAGACCCGTCGGAGCCACTGACCTTCAATCAGATCGCCAGCCTGGGCCTCGGGGTTGGCAACCCCAGGAATGCCGCCCGTGTCGGGCAGGCGCTCAACGAGTACCGCCAGTACTTCGAGCTTCCAAGACCGGGCGGCTACAAGTGCCGTGCGCGATGGGAGGCCATCCGTCGTGATCACCCGCACCTGTTTCCCCAGCCCAAGCCGGCCGCCCCGTCGGGCCTTGGCCCGCTCGCGCCAGAGCCTGCGGTGGAGGCCAGCGGCCCCCTGCAAGGGATGCTGACGGCCCTGTCAGCCGAGCTGGCCGCCGTTCGCGAGCAGAACGAGAAGCGGCCCATCCGCGCTCACGCCGCGAAGCCGGTGGAGATCAGCCTGACCGGCTGCGCCTACGAGGCCACGGTGGAGGTTCCGGGAGACGAGGAGCTGCCGATCCCCGAGGGCGTCCGAGTCCGACTTCGCTGGCGTGGCGCGCATCTCATGGAGGGCGACCTCCTGGCCTACGACGCGCCGCGGGCGGTCGTCATCTTTCTCGTACCTCAGCCCATCCCCGCGCACCTGGTGAACCGCGACTTCGAGCTTCTGCCCGCTGTCGAGGATCTCATCGAGGCCGTGCGGAAGCGACTGCAACAGGTGCCTCTCGACTCGGGCTTTCCGGGGAAGCTCCTTCGGGGCGGCAAGCCCACCGAGCGACCCGAATGCGCTCTCCCGGAGCTTGGCGATCTCGATGACTCGCAGCGCGGCACGGTCGCCGCATGCCTTCGACGTGACATCTCCTTCGTGTGGGGACCGCCAGGAACGGGCAAGACCCACACGCTGGCTCGGCTCATCACCTGCCTTGCCCTCAGCGGCGAGGGCCCCGTCGTGGCGACGTCTATCGCCAACGTTGCGGTCGATCAGCTCGCGTTGCAGGTGGTTCGCGCCCTGGAGGGAATGGGGGGGCCCGGCAAGGCAATCCTGGAGCAGGGCCGGGTCCTTCGGTTCGGTCATCCGCGTCTCCCGGACGTGGCGGCTGAGCGACGACTGTTCCCCCACGAGGAAAGAAGCAAGAAGCTCCGCATGGAGCTGGAGCAGGCAATGCGCTCGCTGCGCAACGCGGCTGGTGCGGCCCCTGCGGAACGGGCGCGCATCCAGGCCCGCGTCAACGAGATCAAGCAGGAACTCCGAACTCTCATGAAGGACCTGCTCGGACGGGCGCGGGTCATCCTCACGACCGCCATCCAAGTGTGCATGGAGGATGCGTTCAGCGAGCTATCGTTCGGCACGGTGGTCGTCGACGAGGCGAGCATGATGCCCATCCCGCACCTTGTGGCCACCGCGGCGATTGCCCGCGAGCGACTCATTGTCGCGGGTGATTTCAGGCAGCTCGGGCCCGTAGCGCTCGCCAAGAGCCACGCTGCCCATGAGTGGTTGCATAGCGATGCGTTCGCGCTGGTCGGCATCCAGGGCGACGACCCGAGGCATCCGGCGCTGTCCATGCTGACTGGCCAGAGGCGGATGCACGCGGACATCTGCCGACTCATCAATGAGCGGTTCTACGCCGGCAAGCTGCGGACGCTCACGCGCGCCGACGACCTCCGCGGCGCGCGGGCCGGGCCCCTGCCGGGTCGCCCACCTGTGCTCGTCTCGCTCGATGGCGATCAGGAGTGCCGCGTGGAGGCTACAGCGGGCGGCTCGCGCTACAACGTGCGCAGTTCGGAGGTTGTCGCTCGTATCGTGCACAGGCTCCTACAGGAGCCCGAGGTTCGGCGTATCGGCGTCATCGCACCGTACCGGGCGCAGGCGAGCCGCCTTCGGGCACTCATCCGAGAGATGAAGCTGTCGACCGAGGACCGCGAGAGGGTTCGGGTTGGCACCGTCCATGCCTTCCAGGGTGCCGAGTTCGATGTGATCGTTTGGGACCTCGTCGATACGCCGCACAAGGCCGTGGGGCAGCTCTACCGCGAGGACGCCGGCGACCGCCTCTGCAACGTCGCCATCAGCCGTGCTAGGGCGAAGCTCATCATCGTCGGCGTACCGAGGACGTTCTGGGAAGCCGGCGGGGCGAACACTGTCGGGTGCCTGCGGCGCATCCTCCGGCACGACTTCAGCGACGGTGGCGGCAACGTCTGCACGCTGGACGAACTCGATGCGTGACCGCCGCCGGCGGCGTAGCCGGCCCGTGCTCCGCGTCCGGAGGGGGCGCCTGCATCCCGGCAACAGGCGTGGTGGGGCGGCGGCGCATGGAGTGTGAGGTGCCGCGGAAGCGGTGCAGGAGTGTCGGCGCGGCCCCGCCGCACACTCGCCGATGGCCCGACGTCGCCGTGGCGATCCTCCGTCGAGGGTTCGCCGCAGGGAGGATGCGCCCGTTGTTGGGGCGAGTTCCCACGCTAGCCGAATTGGGTAAGCTCGGCCCATGCGCGCAGCGGGCCTATACGAAGCACCTCGGGGACTACTTCGAAGTTGTCCTCGCTGGGGAGGGGTTGCGACGCCAGGACATCGTGTCGGACATGCATCGCATGGCGGCGGAGTTGGGCAAGCTACCGCATTGGTTCGATGTCGAGAAGCACGGTCGCTATCCTGCCTGGATGTACTCGCGCGCCTTCGGCAGCTTCGCCGACCTTCAGCGTCGCGTGCGCGAGGTCAAGCTGGCGGAGGAGTGATTCGGCACCGCGTGCTTGGTCTGGTCTGCTGCCAAGGCACCACGCATTCAGTGAGCCCTGCGTTCACGGCATCCACCCGTCGTTGAAGAGGACGCGCTTGAACTGCTTTGCCAGCGCCGTGGCTCCTTCGCGGCGGCAGGTCGGATGCGATTCGTACTCCCGGCGAGCCACGGCCGCCGCCCAGTCCGCAACTCGAAGACCGACGACCGCGCGTGAATCGTCCTGCTTCAGCGTGCCCGGCCGACTGGCCTGAACGGTCGCGTTCACGAGGTACGCCTGAGCCGCCTCCGTAGCGACGGCGTGAGCCGCTTGGAGTTTCTCGAAGGCTTGAAGGTTGCCATCGTCATAGATGCGATCGGGTGCGAGCACGTCTTCGAGCACCTTCGACGCCCACTGTCCACTCGACATCATGGAGAACCGGGTTGGAAGCTGCCGCTGCCAGAGAGCAGCCTGGCGCTCTGGATCCAGGACCTCGCCGAAGGCGACGGCAGCACGGACGAGGAACTCCTGCTGCTCCTGTGGCTTCATGCTATCGACGTCAGGCCACGCCACGAGGTCGCCGCCGTAGCGGCGGCGCAGCCCGCCGAGCGCCTCCTCAACCAGGGACTGAATTCGACCGATTGGCATGCGACGGTGGTGTTCCGCGCGCAGCCTCCTTAGGAAGTCCCGAAGGGGCGGCAGCAAAGACGGGTTCGGCGCCCCTCCTCCCGTGGAACCTGCGAGGAGGTCGTACGGGTCCAGTTGAACTGATCCCTCGAAGCTCTTGAAGAGGTCCTCCACGTCTGCCACGAAGTCGATGATGTAGATCGTGCAGGATGCCAGCCCGGACAGGAACTGCCGCCGGAAGTCAGCATCGGAGTCGGCGATCGTCAGTGCTGTGGCTGACTTCACTTCGACGCCAGTGAGGCCATGCTGACGCAGGAGATAATCTGCCCAACCAAGGTCCTCACGGTCGTCAACGCAGGCAGCGATGATCGCCTTGAAGCCGCCCCGGAAGCGCGCGTCGTTGCCGGCCCCCGTCTTCGTCTCATCCGCGAAGGTGAGCAGGCGATCGTGCCCTGTCATGGCCGCCGCTCGTCGCGGGAGCGGGTGTGACGACGCGTGCAGCGACCCAAGCCTCGACAGGGCCTGGTGCTGCGCGTTGGCGCCGACGGTGTGGCGCGCGTGTTGTCGGCGGCGAGACCGACACGCTCGGCGTGACGCAGGAGAGCGGCACCCTGGGCGACATTCAGCCACCGGACGTGACGCGCACGCGCGAGCGCCTTGCGCACGGCATGAGGACGATCGCGCTGTGCCGCAAGGCTTGCTGAACGAATCTCGTGCCGGACAGCCCGGACACGCGTGCGACCAGCAGAGACGCAGCTATTCACGACCACGCCGGTGACTGCTTGTGGACCGTGGGCGCGGTCGAGCACCTTGACCTTTGCGGCCGAGACACGGAAGCCATGCCGACTGAGGATGGAAATGACCTCGGGTACCGCGCGTCGCGTGGCGTCCGCTCGCCCCGAAAGCGTGATGTCGTCCACCCAGATGCTGGCAGTGAGTCCGAGTCGCCGCGCCAGTGCCTCGATCTCGGCGAATGCGGGTCGCAGGACAAGATTGGCCAGGGTGGTGCTCGTTGGCGCGCCCTGCGGGAGGTGCCGATGAAGCGTTGTCAGCTTCGTCAGCACGCTGGCGATGCGTGCCGAGCAGCTGACCTCGCGAACGAGTGCCTCGTAGACCATCTTGTTGTTGATGGAAGGGAAGCACTGGCGCACGTCAATCGTCGCAACGGTCTCGCGCCCAACGTGCAGCCCGGCGTTGTCGCGAATGGAACGCCCCCGCCGTCCACCGAGCATCGAGTCGGGCAGAGGGACGTGCGCCAGCAGGCGAGCGTTGAGGCGCGCCTGGACTGCCTTGAGCGTCGCCTGAGGGTTGTCGATGTGCCGAGGCTTCTTGCGGCCGGCCGGGTCGAGGATGTCGAAGCCACGGTAGTGACGGCCCGCCGAGGCGGCCAGGCGCTTGAGGTCGGCCCACGGGAAGCCGACGAGACGCTCAAGACGACGCGTCGAGACGAGCGGCACTGGCTTCGGTTCGATCACGGCTGTTCCTTTGACTCATCACGCTCTGCGGCGGCAAGAAGCTCCAGGAGCCGCGCCCCAAGGAGGGCGCTCTCCCGCTCGGTGATCCCCACTAGGTCGTCGGCGTCGGCCGCAAGGAGGTCGAAGAGGTGCCGTGGAAGGTGTAGCGCTACGGCGAGGCGGTCGATGGTCGCGACCGTCGGGACGCGACGCGCGCCTTCGAGCAGCGACACGTAGGACGCATCCACTCCGGCCTTCTCTGCAAGTTGCTTCTGGCTCAGGCCGCGTGCAGCCCGAGCGATTCGTGTCGCTCGTCCGTAGTTCATGGTACGTGCTCGTCGTGCTACTTCCTGTCTTGACCGGCCGTACCGTTGCACGGTCGGTCAAGACAGAAAGCAGCGGTAGGACATCCTCATCTCAGCGGACCATGCGAATTCGACTAGCGCAGGAAGAAACCAGCGATGTCGCCGACCGCCTTCCGGAGGTCATCGATGTTGCCGGTCTTCGAAGCGTGGTCGGCGCGCCGCAGGGCGTCGTCGAGTTCCTGATGAGTCTGTCCGTCCAGTTCCCCCCGCGCGGTAAGTGCGCTCAGGTGCGCCCTGACGTTGCGGAGCTTCTTCCCAACTTGATTCCTTCTCATTGTGGAGAGCCGTTCCCCCGGCGAGACGTCCTCCTCGGTGTGAGGCGGACCTGCCGAGCGCCCGTATCCCGGTGTCCCGTGGTGGATGGGGAACTGGAGATTCCCGTCTGCCTTCCGAGTGCCCAAGCGACACGCCAGCACGCCCGTCCTCGAACATCGAGCACGTCGCACCGCGCACCTCTCGGGTCTCGTCGGCCGCCGCGTCCGCGGCGGTCAACGTGCGAGGGCCGGAGCCCTCGCGGCGATGGCAGTGCCATCGCCATCAGTTGCGGACCACGTCCGCAGCCGCTGGCCACCACGAGGGCGGACCTGCGGCCCGGAACACCATGCGCAAGGAATCTGAGAAGGAGCTGTCATCGCTTTCGCGATGTCTTGGCCAAGATGCTACAGAGGTTTCGCCTTTGAGTCAAGCAAGATGACTTTCAGTCAAGCTAGCTGGCGGGTGGCCTTCGCTGACGGGGCCGAGCCCGCGTCGTCGACCGCTCGCAACGATGCCGAGGGTGGGCGAGGACCCGGGGTACCGTGCGGGAAGGACCTTCGTGGCCCGGCCTCACGCTGGACGACATTCCGGGCGCCTGTGACCGGCCTACCGGGCCAGCGATTTGGCGGCGAGGAACTGGCGACCTGCTTGGTCGAGGCCAGCACCGCCGCGAAGCCGCCGGCGCCACGTGAAGTCTGCATCCACCTCGTAGACGAGAGGCTCGACGTCGGGCTCGATCAGGAAGCAGACCGTCCATCGGTCGCCTGCCTTGTTCAGTGCCGTTTCCATCGTTCGCGCGACGACGGGCGCGAGCGCGTAGATCTGCTCGTCTGGCTTCTCGACCAGTTGTTCGACAGGTCCGCGGCCGGGGCCTTCACCGTCGATGAGGAAGAACCGGCTCTTTCCCTCGTGCTCGACTTCGACGGGGTGGAATCGGGCGCGCAGTCGCGCTCTTGAACTCGCGGCCTGACGTGCGTCGAGGCGCGCCTTGATGTGCCACGTCACGAACGACGACACGGCGGCCGTCGCCACGAGTGAGCCCAGCCAGGACAGGGCGCCGGTCCACGACGTCATGCTTTTTTCCCTCGCACTCCAGGATGCCCGCCGCCGAGTAGTCTCTGCCCGGCGTCGGCGGAGCGCGTCACCCCAGAATACTCCCGAGCCCGGTCAGTCTCTCCCGCCACGCAACCAGCAGGGTTTCAAGTTCGATCAACCTGGGGAGCCACCACTTCGTTCGAGCGATGGGGCCGCGAGCCGCAGGGCGCGCGGCCCGTCGTGCGTTCGGGGTACGGCTACCGCCCAGGTGGAACGCGGCCCGACCAGTACCCCGGACGCCTGCGCCCGTGAGCGACGGCGACGACGAGCGCGTGATCGTCGTTGAGCAGGTAGACCACCGAGTACGGAAAGCGGGAGAGGAGGAAACGGCGGACGATGCGCTGCCTCACGCGACCGAGGCGGGGCCAGGTTTCTGGCTGCTCACCGATGGCGACGATCGCGCGGTCGAGCTCCGCGAGGAAGTCGTCACCCAGGCCGGGGCACCTCGAGCCCGTAGTACGCCGCAGCGTCCGATGCCTCCTCCGACGCCGCGTCCAGAACCTCCACGCGCACCGGTCAGCGCTGCCTCAGGCGAGCCAGGATCTGCTTGCGCGCTTCCTCCCACGGGATGGTCTGCGCGCGGCCGGCGTCGAGGTCAGCCATGCGACGCTCGATCTCAACGAGCCAGGCAGCGTCGACATCGTCGGCGGGCTCGAGCGGCTCGTCGAGGCTCGCGATCAGGTCGCGGGCCAGGCTCGCCCGGTCCGGACGCGGAAGTTCCAGGGCTTGGTGGAGGAGATCCTTCGTGCTCGCCATGACGGACATTGTAGGTCCGGTCGGCGCGGTCGTCGACGCGGGGCTCCGGGCGACCAGCCAGCAGGGCCTCAGCTCCGCGCCAGCAGTCGATCCACGACCCCGGGGCCTTCCGCCGCAAGGCGGGTTCCAAGTTCATCCCTCAGGGGGAGCCAGCATGTCGTTCGAGCGACGGGGCCGCGAGCCGCAGGGCGCGCGGCCCTTCGCGGCCCAGGCGGCTCACAGCAGGCGGACGGCTGGCGCAGCCTCCGCGCGGCGCGCTCGTGTCGCGAGGCCACCGTCGAACGTCGCGAAGGCGACGGCGGCCGCCGAGGACGCCAGGTGCACGGCGTCGGCGAAGTCCAGTCCATCGGCGTGCCACGTCAGGGCGTTGATGATCGCCGCGCGGTCCTCGACCTCGAGTCCCTCCATCCCGACGAGCTTTCTCAGGCCGGCGTTGATGGCCTCCGGCGCGAAGCCGTAGGCCTTCCGCAGCACCCACTCGACCTCGATGAGCACGGTCTTCGGGACGAACACTGGCCCCGAGCGCAGGATCGCGGCAGCCCTCTTCGCCTGCCGGGGCTCGTCCTGCGTGAGCGCGCGGACGATGACGTTCGTGTCGAGCGCGATCATCGTCTTCCCAGCGCTCCCGCGGCGATGGCCTTCTCCATGTCAGCGAGCGTCTTGGGCCGCCCCGAGTAGCGCAGGCACCCGAGCACGTCCTTCAGGGTCGTCGGCTTCACGGCGTCGAGCGAGCGGATCACGACCGCGTGGCCGAGATCCTCGACAACGAGCTCCGTTCCTGCCGCCCAGCCGTGCCGGTCGCGCACGTCCTTCGGGATGATCAACTGTCCCTTCGTCGAGAGCTTCGTCGAGGCCACGCAACCTCCTGGTAAGACATCGGTAAGATAGCGCCGGACGCCGGACTCGTCAAGGCGGGGCGGCAGCCCATGGTCTCTCGGATCGAGCTGCGACCACGCCCCGGTCCGCGGCGATCCTGTTTCCAGGAAACATCAACGTGCGGAGCCGACCCTCAGCTCGAGACGCAGGGCCGCGAGCCGCAGGGCGCGCGGCCCTTCGTGCGTTCGGGGGCGCGGGCGTCACGTCTTGCGCCAGCCCTCGGGGCGTCGCCGCGCGCTCCACAGCGAGACGACGACGATCGTGTCGTCGGTGTCGCGGACCTCGAAGACGAGCCAGGTGCTCCACCGGTGGAGCAGGGCGCGCCTCGCTTCGCTTCCGGGAGCGTCCGGCACGATGGGGAAGAGGCGGGGATGGTCGCGGATGACGGCAACAGTCTGGCGAACGGCGTCGTGAAGGCCACGACCCGCATCCTGCCGATCCGACTCCAGCTACTCGACCGCGGCCAGCAGTTGCTCTGCGGCTCGCGCCGTCCAGCGGACCCTCACGGATCGCTCTAGCCCAGGCGGCGGAGGACGGCCTGGACGACCTCGTCGTCCTCCAGGAGGGGCTGCGTGCGGGCGCTCTCGCGGCCCTTCCGTACCTCCTCGCGCAGGTCATCGAGGTCCACCAGTGCATCGAGGTCGGCCTCCAGGAACGGGGCGACGCGAGCGAGGTCAGCCTCGGACAGGGCCTGGATGCGGTCGATGAGTTGGCTTCGGGTCACGATGGGGGTCCTCGCGCAGGCGAACGGCTCTCCTGATCGTAGGCTCGGCGTCCCTCTGGCGCAACGGCAGGGCCGACCGAGCGCCTCACGGCCAGGCGATCAAGCGCTCCGCGAAGCCGGGGCCTTCCGCCGCGAGGAGGCCCGCTGGGAGACGCTGCGCGCGAACGCGCGGCAGCCCGGCACGATGATCGATCGCGTCCATCGCGAGCTGATGGACGATGACATTGCCCGCATCGCCTCCACGTACCACGCGTGGCGCGGTGAGAAGCAGGCCGGCAAGTACGCGGACGTGCCAGGCTTCGCGAAGGCCGCGAAGCTCGACCAGGCGATCGCCGCGAACCTCGCGAGGCTCGGCCATGGCCAGTAGGAAGGCGCCGGCCCCGAAGTCGCGAGCCAGCAAGCGCGCGCCGCCCGCGTGCGCGCCTGCCCGCAAGTCGCGCGGCTGCGTGAATCCCGCGCGCGCCGAGTTCCTCGTGGCGCCCACCCGGTCCGAGTTGCCGGCGGACAACGCGACGGTGCTGGCCGAGATCAAGAGCCGCGTGACGACGGAGCGGCTGCGCGTCGTCCTGAGCGCCAACTCGGCGATGGTGCTGCTCTACTGGGACATCGGTCGGATGATCCTGGACCGGCAGGAGCGCGAAGGATGGGGCGCGAAGGTGATTGACCGGCTCGCCGCTGACCTGGGCGAGGCCTTCCCTTACATGCGGGGGTTCTCGGCCCGCAACCTCAAGTACATGAGGGCCTTCGCCGAGGCGTGGCCGGATCGGGCAATCGTGCAAGAGCCTCTTGCACGAATCCCTGCCCCGGCCCCGCGTTCGTGGTTGATGCCTGAGCGCTGAGAGATTCCCCTGGCTTGAGAAGAGACCTGGAGTGAGGAACAAGCGCTGGAGAGGCTCTTTCCCAGCAGGGACCGGAGCGAAGACGAGCGAGGTTTCGCGTAGCGAAACCGAGAGAGGCGAGGCGGATGCCCCCGCGGGCGCGCGTCGTGGCCGGCCGGGCGACACTCGATCTTCGCGAGCCAGGCGGCTTTGGCATCATCGGCGTCGTCGTCCGCACGGCTTCTGGCGCCCCTTCGTGCGTCAGGCAGCCTTCGCGACGCGCCAGCCGGAGCGCGACGGTCGTACGTGCAGCTTGCGGGGCGCGGTGGACTTCTCTCGCAGGTCGCGCCACGAGTCGGTCGAGTAGTCGTCGCGCGGCTCGGTCGTAGCGACGAGCATGCGGAGGAGGCGGTCGGCCGGCGCCCCCATGTTCCGCTTGCCGTTCTCCCAGCGCGAGACTTGTTCGGGGGTGACACCCATCAGCCTGGCAAGGTCCTCGCCCGAGTGGCCGAGCCACTTGCGCAGGAAGCGGATCTCCGGAGGGCTCAGGTGCGTCGGCTTGCGGATGACGCTGCGCGCGATCACGCGGTGGAGCTCCTCGATGCGCGGAAGGGCGACCTCGTGCTCACCGCACTTCTTGCAACGATGGACGGTGACGCCGTCCAGGACGACCGGGAGGCCGCACGCCGAGTAGTCATGCGACTCCCGGCGGCCCGTCATGACGCCCTCGCACTGGATGCACTTCATGGCTTGAATCTCCACGCCGTCACGACCACGAGCACTGCCTCGGATCGGAACACGATCACGACCGCGATGCGCTGCGTCGTCACGCGGTGGCGCCAGGAGCCTCGTTCCAACTCGGCTTGCTGGACGACGCCGCCGCGCAGCACGTTCACGCAGTCCACTGCCGTTAGCTGATCCTTGGCCATCTCCTTCTCGGCATGGCCGGAGAACCGGACCTGGCCCGAAGTGAGGATGGACCGAATGAGCGACTTGGCGTGGCCTGGCGACAGCGGCTCTCGAAGCGCCATGGTGAAGTGTAGCTCGTCTTGACCAAAGGTCAAGTGCTTGCTTCTGAAGAGCCCGGGTCACGCGGGGAGGCAGGCCATTCAACTGGAGGTCAGCGCGCTGGAGACGATGCCTCCTTCCTCCGGATGATGTTTCAAGGCAGATGAAGGCGGGGAGCCGGTCCGCCGCTCGATCCCACGACTCGCCAACCGCGCGCCTCGCCGCCTACTCGCGCAGGTCCGCGAGGCGGCGGAGGAACGCGGCGGGGCCTTCGTGAGCGACGAGGCGGCTGACGATGCGGCCGTCCGCGCGCGCCAGGATCACGTGGGGCACTGACGCCACGCCGTACGCGGCGGCGAGACCCGGGTGCTCGTCGAGGTTGATCTTGATGAACTCGACGGAGGCCAGGGCCTTGCTGACCTCCGCGTCCGCGAACGTGACCGACTCCAGCCGCCTGCACGGGGCACACCACGGGGCGTGGAAGTCGAGGACGACGGCCCGGCCCTGCTCGCGCGCGCGCTGTAGCGCCGTGCCGAGGAAGGCGGGTGAGCCGTCCGGGGCAGGAGGCAGGTGGGTGGGCGCCTGGCTGATCGCGATCGTGTCGCCGCGACGCCGGATGGCCTTGAAGCCGGTCGCGTCAATGACCCGCTTGAGCTCGCGCGGTGACGTGCGCCGCTCGTCGAATCGGATGATCACGCGGTCCGTCGGGTGATGCCAGGTGATGTCGCTGACTGCGTGCGTCCCTTCCAGGGCCGCGGTGACCTTCTCCGGTCAACCCAGTCACGTCGCTCCCGAGGCGGTCTTCTGCATGCCCCGGACCTCGAACGTGACCTCGGCGGCATGAGCAGCGCCGGCCCACGTCGGCGACGAGAGGAGTAGCGCGCAGGCGGCGAGGAGGAGCCTACTGCGTGTCATCAGCCTGCTTCTCCAGGAATCGCTCGGTCAGCGCCTCGAGGTCCGCGATCAGCGCCTCGCCGACGCGAAAGCGCGGGTCGGCATGAGCATTGTCGGAGCCGAGCTGGTGCCGCCAGTCGTCCGGGCGCGGTGGCCGCCGTCGCCACTCGGCCGTCCCGTCGTAGAACAAGTACATGTCCCATGCGAGCGGCGACTCGCCCGTCAGCAGTCGCTTGCCGAACGTCCGTCCGACCGCCAGCGCGGGCCGCGGATCGTGGAAGTGCGTGACGCGGCGGTCGTTCAGCAAGGTGCGCGCCGCCTGCTTCGCCGTCGCCGCCGTGTCCGTTCGCAGGACATCCTGCCAGACCGCGGCGATGGCGATGTCGCCCTCCGGATGGCCATCCACGACTGCCGAGCGGACCGCACGGGCCCCGAAGACACAGCCCGGTCACGTGGGCGAGAGCAACACGATGAGCCGCGGCCGTCCGCGATTCTCGTTGAACCACGCCCTGAGCGGCGACAGATCGGGCGAGACGGAAATCACCGCGGGCTGCGGCGCCGGGGTGGGCGCCGCGTCTTCAGCGGCGCTCGCAGGCCCGGCGAGTGCCAGCGTCATGGCGGCGAGAGTGAGGCATCGCGTCATCGGAAGCTCCGGGGTCGACGGCAAGTGAACCACTCGCCCGGGGCCGAGGCAACGGCGATCGGATGACAGTGTCCGTGCTCGGTCGTCGCGAGGCGAGAACCACCCCGTGGTCGTCGCCCCCGGACGCTGACTCGCCGCGCGTCATGACGCCGCGACCGTCGTGCCCGCCGCGTCGGGCCGTGAAGAGACTCCGCTCGTCGGTCGAATCGGTGGCGGTAGGCGCCCGAGCCGTAGCGCGCGCGGAGTCAGCCGCTCCGAGCGCGCGAGCCGGTGGCTAGGCGCCTCGATCAGGCGATGGAAGGCGGCCCCGATCGCAAGCGACAGGGCGACGCCCGTTCCGAGAATCGCCAGCGACACGGGAAAGCTCGCGTCGCACCGGGCCGCAAGCTGACGCACCGCGACGCCCGCCACGAAGTGCGTGAGGTAGAGGCTGTACGAGATTCTGCCGAGCCACTGAAGGACGTTCCCGCAGGTCCAGCGGCTCAGGCCGCGTCCTCCAGCGAGGGCCAGGAGCGTCGCGGTGAGAGCCTCCACGAGCAGCCACGAGCTGGCGTGCAGCGCGGAGAGAGCCGCGACGGCGCCCACGTTCATGAGCATCACGATGCCCGGCACGCGGCCAGCCCGGGACCAGGTGACGAGCACGCCGAGCATGAATGCGTGCCACTCGCGCAAGAACCAGCCCTGCAACGTCACGCCCCCAGCCACGAGCACGAGCGAGAGCATGGCCAGCGGGGCATGCGCGACGAACGCGGCGATGGCGCGTGATCGCAGGCGATGGCACAGGGTCCGTTCCATGCCGAGCAAGGCGCAGAAGGCGAGATAGAACTGAAACTCGAATGGGAGCGTCCAGAACTGCGACACGAGTTGTGGCATCCCCAGCACGCCCTGCAGGTACATTGCGTGCGCGGCCACGACGGTCGCGCTCGGCATGGCGGGCGTCGAACTCACGCCCAGCAGGTGTCCGGCCGCGATGCAAGCAACCGCCAGGGCGATGGCGCACCAGTAGGGCGGATCCAGCCGCACGGACCGGCGCAGGGCGAAGCGACCGAAGAAGCGCAGGGTCACGTCCGCGTCGAGGAGGGAGTGCGCGATGACCGCGCCCGAGAGCACGAAGAAGATCGCGACCCCCGCGTAACCCTGGCGCAGCGGCCAGGAGCCCCAGTCGCCGAGCGCGGCGTGAAGCGGTTCCCGCAGGGGGGTCATCCAGCCCAGGTGGAACAGGACGACGGCAAGGGCTGCGAGCCCTCGGAGCGCGTCGAGGAACACCAGGCGTGACGGCTCGGGGACAGCGGCGCTCATGCATGCGCGGTGTCCGCGCCGCCGCGGGCGCATGCCGGGCGCGATGATGCGCACGACCCGTCGCCATGATCGGCCCGACTCGTGCTGGGCATGAAGCTCCTCCCGCGGCGCGCCAGCGAGGCGCAGTCACTCCCACCGTAGGCCCGAGGCCGGAGCAAGCAAGTGCCGCGGCGTCCGCTCGAGCTCCCGTGCCGCGGCCCGCCGGGTGGACTTGCCCGGCATCGTCGGGTGCGGTCGCTGGGCGCGCGGCAGCGCAAGCAGATCGCAGCCGTCACGGCGACGCCCAGGACCCTCCTTGCGCTCGCGGCCCTCGCGGAATTCGGGGGACGTCATCCGCTGGACGCGAGCATCTTCAAGCCGCGGGCGGCGGGCTGAGGGCCCGCGCGCGAAGCCTCACTCGCTGAGGGCCTCTTCGAGAAACGCGAGCACGCGGCTGGCAAGATCGGGGCCGAGCGCGACGGGCAGGCGGCGACTCAGGTGGGCTTGAACGGCGGGAAACTCTGGCCAGAGGCGGGGCACGCCACCGCCCGCCGCGTGCGCGCGCTCGAAGGCGGCTTCGAACTCGGGCAGGAGGAGCAGGGCCACGCGGCGCTCGCCCGCGCGGTCGAGGATCCCTGCGTCGCGCATGTCGGCCGCGAAGTCGAAGGCGATGACGCGCGCCTCGCGACGCGAGAGCTCCACGACGCTGGCGGCGTCATGCCAGCGTGGCGTCGCCAGGCGGCGTCGAACGGTCGCTCCCTCGGGCAGCGCGGCCAGCGCCTGCGCCCCGGCGCGATCGGGATCGGCGCCGCGTTCCAGCCGCAGGCGGATGACGCTCCCATCCTGCGTGACCTCGGCACGCGCGATGCCTTCGAGAGCGTCCAGTTGCTCCAGCACCGGCTGGAGGGCCAGTCCGCAACCCAGGCCCGGCGCCGCGCCGCACCCGAAGGCGGCGGTGGCGATGGCGACGTGGCGCGCCGCGCTGGCCGGAGGCGCCAGCAGGGAGAGCGCCGCCAGCGTCGCGAGCGCGGCAGCCGCCGCTGATCGGGCCGATGTCGCGCGCGCCCTCATCCGAGCGCTCACTTCGCCGCCTTCTCCTTCACTGACCGGCGCACCAGCTCCTCCAGCACCTTCATGTCCACGTCGGCGAGGCGCTTGATGTAGAGGCAGGCCTTGCCGGTCTTGAACTTGCCGAGCTTCTTCATGAGCGCGGCCTCGTTCGCGAAGCCCGACATGATGTAGAGGGTCAGCGCCTGCTTGCGCGCGGCGAACCCCGTCAGGGGCCAGTCGCCTTCCTGGCCGCTGGCGTACTTGTAGTGGTAGCTGCCGTAGCCGACGATGCTCGTGCCCCACATGGCGGCCTTCTCGCCCGTCACGGACGCCATGAGCTTCGCGACGGCCTTCGCGTCCTTGCGCTGGGTCTCGTCGGGGATCGCGTCCAGGTACTCCTTGACGCTCGCGGTGTTCTTCTTCGTCTTGAGCTCCGCCATGCTGGACCTCCGGCGCGCGCCCGTCAGCGGCCGCGCTTGGCGTTCATGATGTCGCCGAGCGTGCCGAAGCCCGACGAGCCCGCGCGCGACGTCGCGGACTTCTGGTAGCTCTCGGTTTCGGCGCGCTCGGCGGCGCGCTCGATGGCCGTCACCGACAGCGTCAGCTTGCCGTCGGGGCGGATGTCCACGAGCGCCGCGCGGAACGTCGCGCCGGCGGGGAACTGGCGGCGCAGGTCAGCGCCGCGCGGCGTGCCGAGCTCGCGCGCGGGCACGAGCCCGCGACCCGACGCCCAGCTCACGAAGACGCCGTAGCTCTCGGCGCGGTCCACCGTCACGTCGAAGACATCGCCGATCCGGGCGGTGGCGGACGCGGGGATCTCCGCCCCGGTGCCGGGCGCGGCCGAGATCAGCGCGGCGGCGGCCACGGGCTCGGCGCGGCGCAGCACGCGCAGGCCCGGGAGCAGGGCGACGGCCGCGAGCGTGCGGTCGTCGCTGACGGCGCCGCCGGCCTCCTCGGCCACGAGCTCGGCGGCGTCAGCGAGGTGAAGGCTGATCCGGCGCGCGACGGCATCCACGCCCTCGATGCGCACGGCGACGATCTGCTCGGGGCGGACGACATCGGAGGGATGCCCGATGCGCCGGCCGAAGGCGCTCACGTGGATGAGCCCCTCGACGCCCGGGACGATCTCGATGAACGCGCCGAAGGGCTGCACGCGCGTGACGCGCCCGGCGACGATCAGGCCAGGCTGCAGGTGCTCGGGCGCGTGCGTGAACGGATCATCCTGCAGCGCCTTCATGGACAGCGTGATGCGCTCGCGCCCCTTGTCCTGCTCGATCGCGAGGACCTCGACGTGCACGGACTGGCCCAGCCGCACGGCCTCGTGCGGATCGCGCCAGCCGTGGCCGAGCTCGCTCGCGGGCACCAGGCCCTGGATGCCGCCGAGGTCCACGAACGCGCCGAAGTCGCGCACGTTGACGATCGTGCCGGCGAGGCGGGCGCCGACGCGGAGCTGCTCGCGCGTCTCCGCGGCGCGACGGGCGTTTTCCTCTTCGAGCAGCGCGCGACGCGAGAGCACGACGTCGCGCGGGCCCTTCATCTCGGTCACGCGGAAGGCGAGCTTCTGGCCGATGAGCGTCGAGGGATCCTCGATGCGGCGGACATCCATCGCGCCGAGCGGGCAGAAGCAGCGGGCGCCGGCGATCTCCACGACGTAGCCGCCCTTGTTGACCTCGACGACCACGCCCTCCACGGGCAGGCCGGTGCGCGAGGCATCCTCGAGCGCCGCGCGTCCGCCGGCCCCGCGCCCCATGCCGCGACCGGGCTTGAGGCCCAGGTCCGCGACGCGGTTCTCGAAGCCGAGGACGTACGCCTCGATCACGTCGCCCTCCTTCACGCTGGCGCGCGCCTCATCGTCGTCGAACTGTCCGAGCTCCATGAGCCCGTCCTGCCCGCCGCCGAGATCCAGCATCAGGCGCTCCTGTCCGACCTGCACGACGGTCGCGCGCACGCGCTCGCCAACGGAAAGGCGCTTGCGTTCCGCACGCAGGCTGGCCTCCAGCATCGCGCCGAAGTCGTCGTCGGGGGGCAGATCATCGGGTGTCACGGGAGCACTCCGGCGCCAGCGTGGCGCGGCAGGGTGGATCGGGAGCCGGCAGGGGCAGGAAGGGAATCATAACGCGGGCGCGCGGAGAGACGGGCTCGGGTCGCCTGCCGTGGCAGCGCGGGGCGACCGTCCATGGTCCGGGCGAGACGTCGCCGCAGGCGTCAGGACATCAGCGCGTCTCGTCACCGGGCGCGTCCAGGAGAGCTGGCAGGGTG
The DNA here is from genome assembly GCA_964613915.1 of uncultured Thermoanaerobaculia bacterium. GTDB lineage: Bacteria > Acidobacteriota > JBCCFW01 > JBCCFW01 > JBCCFW01 > CAZTIW01. Next base: position 30,523 of record CAZTIW010000021.1, on the reverse strand, counting down.
GCCCGGAGATCCGCGAGGCGGATGGGCTTCTGGAGCACGCCCTCGACCCTGGCGCCGCCGAGGTGGGACACGGCATGCGCGCGGTCGAGCCCGCTCATCACGAGGATCGGGATCGTCGGCGCCGCGGCGCGAATGGACCGCAGCGTCTCCGTCGCGCTCGCGTCCTCCATGAGCAGGTCGAGCAGGACGAGCCGCGGGTACAGGCCGCCTGACCGGAGGCGACGGACGGCCGCCGCGCCGTCGCTGACGGTCTCGCACGGCAGGCCCATGTGGTCGAGGAGCGCCGCGAGCGCGACGCGCACGTCGGGATCATCGTCCGCGACGAGCACCGGGCGCCGCGCGCGCGCGTCGCCAGCCTCCCGCTCGTGCGGGCCGCTCATCGGCGAAACAACCCCTTCAGCTTCTCCTTCACGCCCGCCTTCTCGCCATCCAGGTAGCGCTTCAGGCCCTCGCGCGCGGCGGCGCGGACCAGCTCGTCGCGGATGGCGTCCACGACCTCCGCCGAGATGTCCTCGGCGCTCGCGCCGCTCTTGCCGCCGAGGTTCTCGCGGACGATGGGCCGCAGGGTCAGGGCTTTCTCCGTGCCGCCGGCGAGCGTGGCGTCCGCCAGGGCCTCGGCGTTCTTGATCGTGAGCTTGCGGATGCGGAGCTTGCGGGGCGCGGTGGACGGGCCGCTGCGCGACTCGGCGTGCTTCGCGACCACGCCGACATTGGCCTGGCCGTCCTTCGAGACCTCGAGGCGCATGCGGGGCGCCGAGATGGTGACCTCGTCAATGACCAGCACGTCCTTCGCCAGCGTGGAGAGGTCCACGTCCACGCGGATGTCCTCGGCGTCGAGGAGCGCCTGGACGGAATAGCCGCCAGGATTGCCCACCCGGAGCGAACTCACCGTGGCCGTGCCGTCCCGCAGGTTGATCGAGACGCCGCCCACCGACACGCGCGTTCCCGTCGCCTCGCTGCCGGCTCGCTCGATCATCCGCGCGACGCGCGAGTCGAGCGAGAACGCGAACCACGCGACCACGCCGGCGAGCGCCAGCACGATGAGGGTGACGATGAGCAGGATGCGTCGCATGGCTCGCCGGCGGCGCGCCCCGCAGCGGGGGCGGATGAGGTGAGAAACCAGCATGCCACGCGGGACCGCCCGTTGCAGCCGGCGCCGCGCCGGCGCGCCGCGCCCGGATCACGGGCGCAGGCGGAGACCGAGGATGCGGACATCCAGCACGCGGCCGAACTTCTCCGCCGCGCCGGGCATGATCCCCAGGGTCTCGAAGCCACACCGCTCGTGCACGGCGCGCGAGACCGGGTTTCCCTCGACGATGCGCGCGATGATGAGGGCCCGGCCGCGGGCGCGCGCCAGTCGGATCAGCTCCTCGAGCAGCGCGCGCCCCAGGCCGCGCCCCTGGTGCGCTCCGGCGACGTACACGGTGTCCTCGCACGTCCTGTCGTACGCCGGCCGCGGGGACCAGCGCGACAGGGCGCCCCAGGCGGCGATCGCGCCCGGCGTCGTCGCGTCCTCGGCCACGAGGACCGGGTAGTCGGCGGCGTCGTGCGCGCGCCACCAGATCAGGCGCTCTTCGGGCGATCGCGGCTCGGTGTCGCAGGTCGCGATGCCGTGCCTGGCCTCGTGGTCGTAAATCGCGAAGATGCCCGGAAGGTCGGCTTCGCGGGCGGGGCGAAGGAGGCTCATCGCCGGCATCATGACAGAGGCGGACGGGGCAGGCTCGCGATGGCGGCCGCGCCGCGGGGCCCCCCGCTAACGAGGTCGAAGCCGCTTGTCCTATGATCGCGCACGTGCCCGATGCGGGCCGTCTCCCGCTGGCGCAACCGAAGGAGAGATGTCGCTTGAACGCAGCGGGCAAGGACGCCACCGGCTCCCATGGAACGGCGCGGGGGACCGGCAGGGCATGGTCCCGGGCAGCGCTCGTCGCGCTGCCCGCATCGCTCACGGGCGTGCTGGTGCTCATCGCGTTCGCGCTCGCGCTGCGGCAGGAACGCGAGCGCGTGCGCGCCGGGTTCGTCGCCCGCGCCTCGACGCTCAGCGAGGCAGTCGAGGCTCGCGTGGACGCCCACCTCGAGGTCCTGCACTCCATCGCCAGCCTGTATGCCAGCTCGGAGTTCGTCACGCGCGACGAGTTCCGCACGTTCACCCGGCGGGCGTTCGAGCGCCACGAGGGTCTCCGCGCGCTCTCGTGGAATCCGATCGTTCACCGAGAGGAGCGCGCGCGCGTCGAGCAGGACGCGCGGGACGAGGGGCTGGCGGGGTTCGAGATCCGCGAACTCGCCGCGGACGGCGCGCTCGTGACGGCCGGCGACCGCGAAGAGCATGCCTGCGTGCTGTACATCGAGCCGTTCGAGCGCAACGCGGTCGCCCTGGGCTTCGACGTGGCCTCGGATCCGGCTCGCGCTCAGGCCCTGTGGCGCGCGCGAACGACGGGACGACCGTCCGCCACGGGGCCCATCGAGCTCGTCCAGGAGTCGGGCGAGCCCGGCATTCTCGTCTTCCTCGCTCTGCCGGCCAGGGCGTCCGGAGCGCCAGGCGAGGGCGGGGCCGCGGTCGCGGGCTACGCGACCGCCGCGTTCGTCACGCGACAGCTCGTCGAGACGGCGCTTCGCCCGCTCCCTCGCGAGAACATGGAGTTGCGGATCGAGGACGTCACCGGCAGCGGCACGGGCCAGGCCGTCTGGGCGAGCGCTCCCGCCGGCTCGCAGGCGAGTCCTGCCGTGCTGGAGCACGTGTCCATGCTGTCCGTCGCCGGCCGTTCCTGGCGCACGACGACCACGGCCACGCCGGCCTACGTCAGGGAGCATGGCTCGCGCGTGCCCGCGGTCGTGCTCGTCGTGGGGGCGGTCGTCACGGGGGCGCTGGTCGCGTTCCTCCTGGCCATCACGGGCAAGAACGCGGAGCTCGAGCGCGAGGTGGCGGAGCGCCGGCGGGCGCAGGATGCGCTCAGGCAGCGCGAGGAGGACCTGCGCCAGGCACAGAGGCTCGAGGCCGTCGGCCGGCTCGCCGGCGGCGTCGCGCACGACTTCAACAACCTGCTCACCGTCGTGATGGGCGGCGTGACCGCCCTGCGAGAGCGGTGCGCCGGCCAGGCCGGCGCGCAGCGAGAGATCGATGAGGTCGCGCAGGCAGCCGAGCGAGCGGCCTCGCTGACGCGGCAGCTGCTCGCGTTCGGGCGCCGGCAGGCGCTCGAGCTCACGGTCGTGGATCTCAACGCGGTCGTGCGGGGCATGGAGACCGTGCTGTCGAGCATGACGGGTGCGAGCATCCGGCTCGTCGTGGAACTCGCGCCGGACACGGGCTTCGTGCTCGCGGATCGATCGCAGATCGAGCAGGTCCTGCTGAATCTCGTGGCGAACGCGCGGGACGCCATGCCGCGAGGCGGGATAATCCGGATCGCGACCTCGAGGGCCGACGTGCCGCATCCCGGGACGGGCGAGCCCGTGCCGTCCGTCGAGCTGGTCGTCGCCGATACGGGCGACGGCATCGCAACGGACGCGATGCCGCATGTTTTCGAGCCCTACTTCACGACGAAGTCGCCCGACAGGGGCACGGGCCTCGGGCTCGCCACCGTGCACGGCATCGTGACGCAGAGCGGCGGGAGCATCCAGGTCGCGAGCGAGGCCGGCCGCGGGACGAGCTTCCGGATCGTGCTGCCGCGATGCGCGGCGCCCGCGCCGTCGCCGTCATCGGAAGTGATCCCTCCCGGCGCGGGGGCGCACGCGCCGGCGCCCGTCACGGGGGCGGTCCCGCCGGCGATCCCGCACCGTGCGACGCTGCTCGTGGTGGATGACGAGCCACTCGTCACGCAAGTCTGCGTGCGTGGTCTCGAGCTGGCGGGCTTCGAGGTGGTCGCGGCCGGCGACGGCGAGGAGGCCCTGCGGCTCGCCCGCGAGATGGCCTCGCTGGATCTGCTCGTCACGGACGTGACCATGCCGAAGATGAGCGGCCCCGAACTGGCGGCTCGCCTGCGCGCGCTGCGTCCCGACCTGCCGGTCCTGTTCATGACGGGACACGCGCACGGTCAGCTCGACGCCGACCGCGACGCGCTGCCAGCGGGGTCGGGCGTCCTCCCCAAGCCCTTCACTCCAGGCGTGCTGGTCGCGCGCGTGCGGGCCATGCTCGAGGCCGACCCGGCGGGAGGGGGCACGCCTCGATCGTCCGACCTCGTTCGCGGGGACCGGGCGACGGGGGGACTGCCCGCCATCCCGGACGCCTGATAGCCTTGTCGCGTCTTCGCGCCCGCGACGGGCGCCCAGGAGAGCCGACATGCGTTGCCTTTTCGCTCGCCTTGCCGCCGCCACCCTGATCGCTGGCTTTCTGGCCGCTCCCGCCCTCGCCGGGATCACGATCGAGATGACGCATCGCGATGCGGGTGACCAGGACACGACGCGCGCGCGCACGTTCCTCGAAGCCGATCGCGCGCGCATGGAAGTGGACGGCCATCTCGCCATCTGGCGCGCGGACAAGCGCGTCTTCTGGGTCGTGGACGAGGCCGAGGGCGTCGTTCACGAGATCGACGAGTCGGCCGTGGACGCGATGGCGGGCATGATGGCGCAGATGCAGGCGCAGATGGCCGCGATGCCGGCCGAGCAGCGGGCCATGATGGAGGCGATGATGAAGCAGCGCGGGGGCGGGGCGATGACGGGCGCTCCGGCCCGGGCGCCCGCGCCCATGACCTGGACGGCCAACGGCACGTCCGACACGATCGCCGAGCGCGCCTGCAAGGGCTTCGACGGCAAGCGCGACGGCCAGCTCGTCGAGGTCGTCTGCGCGGCGGACTGGTCCGCGCTGGGCGTCAGCGCCACGGACTTCTCGGCTCTCGAGAGCCTGGGCAAGTTCATGGCGAAGATGGGCGGGCCGATGCAAGCGCAGGCCGAGGAAATCCGGCGCGGCCTGATCGATCCCGCGGGTCCCGGCGTGCCCCTGCGCACGACCGTGACGACACCCCGGGGCGCTTCCGTCACGGAACTGGTGAGCGTCACGCGATCGGATCTCGCCGCCGCGCTCTTCGAGCCGCCCGCCGGCCTGCAGCGCCGGAAGATGACGGACGCGATGGGCGCCGGCCGGCACGCCGCCGGCCGCCCCTGAGGCGCGCCGCGCGGCGACCGGCGCCGGTCGATCAGGGGCCGCAGCCGACGGCGGTCATGGCGCGCGCGACCATGAGCGGCGCCCGGCCGATCGACACGCGGATGGGGCGCAGCGTCAGCACGCCCGCCGGTCCGACCAGTTCGCCACCGACGGTGAACTCGCCCGCGTGATCGAGGGGCGGCAGGCCCCGGACCGGGATGCTCTTCGACGCCGCCTTGCCCGCGCCGAGCGTGGCGAGGCTGCGCGGGGGCCAGGTCGTCTCGTCGAGCGCGATGAACTCGATGCACGGGGCGGCCACCGCGGCGTGGCGGCTGGCCTCCAGCACGCTCAGGCTGAGGACGCCTTCGAGAGGGGCCGGAAGATCGCCAGGGCCGTCGTTGTGGACGGTGAGCACGAACTCGACGCCCGAGTCCTCGCGCGGCTCGCCGACCACGGAGAGCTCAGCGCGGACGCCCGGCTGGGCGATGGCATGGGAGGGCGCGAGGGGGACGCGCGCGGGGAAGCGGCTGCCGGTCAGGAGACCGGCGGCCAGGCCAAGGACGATGGTGATCGCGAGGGAAGCGGCGGAGAAGGGGACGCGAGCGAACATGAGAGAGAACTCCTTTCCGCGACAACTATCGCCTCGTTCCGGGCCTCAGCACAGATGTAGAATCAACCGATTGTGACCAGCACAGATTGGGCGTGTGCGATCTGTGCTGCTTCGGCTTGCCGCCGACTGTGCCTGCCCGGTCTGGCCACCGGCGGCTACCTTCCCGGTCAGGAGGTGCCCCTTGGCATCGAGCGCTCGCGCGACCCCCCTCTACGAGTCCGTCGCCGCTCACATCTCCGAGGCCATTGCCTCGGGGACGCTGCGGCCGGGCGACCGCCTGCCCTCCGTGCGCAAGCTCGCGAAGCAGCAGGGCGTCAGCGTCTCCACGATCCTTCAGGCCTACCTGCATCTCGAGGGGCGTGGCCTGATCGAGGCCCGCCCGCAGTCCGGCCACTACGTCAAGGCGCGTCCGGTCGAGGGGGTGAGCGTCGGCGTGCGCAAGGCGGTGGCCAAGCCCTGTCTCGTGCGCGTGACCAACGTCGTCGCGCGCGTGTATGCCGCGGCGCGGGATCCGAGGGTCGTGAACCTGGCGGCGGGCACGGTCGCGCCTGCGCTGCTTCCCGTGCGCAAGCTCTCGCGCATGACCGCGGCGCTGGCGCGCGATCTCGGCGACCTCGCGGTCAGTTACGACCTGCCGCCCGGGAACGTGGACTTCCGTCGCGAGCTGGCGCGCCGGTCCATGGACTGGGGCTGCGCGCTCACCGAGGACGACTTCGTCACCACCTGCGGCACCTCGGAGGCCGTCGTGCTCGCGCTGCGCGCGACGACCGAGCCCGGCGACGCCGTCGCGATCGAGTCGCCGACCTTCTACGGCCTGCTGCAGGCGATCGAGAGCCTCGGGCGGAAGGCCGTCGAGATCCCGTGCTGCCCCGAGGACGGCATGAATCCGGACGAGTTGATCGCCGCTCTCGACCGGCATCGCATCAAGGCCGTGCTGCTCGTCGCGAACTTCAGCAACCCGCTCGGATCGGTCATGCCCGACGAGGCCAAGCGCCGCGTGGTCACGGCCTGCGCCGAGCGCGGCGTGCCGATCATCGAGGACGACGTGTACGGGGACCTCGCGCACGCCTCGGATCGTCCCCGCACGTGCAAGAGCTTCGACCCGGACGGCAGCGTGCTGCTCTGCGGGTCGTTCAGCAAGACGCTCGCGCCCGGCTACCGGGCCGGCTATTGCGCTCCCGGGCGCTTCCGCGAGCGCGTCGAGCTGTTGAAGTTCTCGCAGAGCATCGCGACGCCGACCCTGAGCCAGCTCGCCATCGCGGAGTTCCTGCGGACCGGCGGGTATGACCACCACCTGCGCGGCCTGCGCCGGAGCCTCGCCGGGCTCGTGCAGCGCGTGCAGGAGGCCATCGCCGAGCACCTGCCCGCGGGCACGCGCGCGACGCGGCCCCGCGGCGGGCTGGTCGTGTGGGTGGAGCTTCCGCCCGGAATGGACGCGATGGCCTTGCACGAGAAGGCCCTCTGCGATGGCGTCTCGATCGCGCCCGGGGCGCTGTTCTCGCCGGAGCAGCGTTACGGGAACTGCCTGCGCGTGACCTGCGCGCAGCCTTGGTCGCCGCGCATTGACCGCGCCTTCGCCACGCTCGGCCGCATCGCGCGCGACCTGCCGGGCGCCTGAGACCGGCAAGCTCCGATCGTCAGCGAGCGTCCTTGTCGCTGCGCGCGCGGCGCTTGGCGGCGAGCAGGCGCGACGAGAAGCCGGCGGCCTGGGCGTCGTCGGAGGGCTGCGAGTCGCCCACGGGCGGTGGTGGCGGTGTCGCAGGGCTGGCCTCGGCTGGCCGGGGCGCCGGCCGCGCCGGGGGCGACGGCGGGCCCGGAACGTCAGCGTCGGCGGGGTCCGGCCGCACGGCGACCGGTGGCGGCGCCGCCAGCGGCCCGCCCGCCTCGCGCGTGCGTTCCTTCACGGCGCGCAGCCGCGAGAGGGGTTCGCTCACGGCGACGGGCTCGGGTCGGCCGAACGCGCGCCGCACGCGGGCCATCACGCGCGCGAACCAGCGCTCGGGGAGCATCACGCGTCGCAACGCGACGTCGAGCAGCAGCAGGATCGCGGCCGCCAGCACGACGTCACGCCAGGCCGGACGCAACGATCGCGCCGGCACGCCGTCGCGATCGAACCAGCGCGCGGGATCGCGCTCGACGCGCGCTCCGGACGCGAGGGCGATCCGCTCGAGCGCGTCGCCTGGCGGCTTGAGCGATCGGTACTCGTCGGAGTACGCGAAGACCTCGGCGGCGCCGGTCGATCGCAGCACGCGATCGCCGTCATGCTGCGACACCGCCGCGAAGTACGCGCCCGCGCCGGCGTCGGCGACCTCGCCCTCGTACCGGCCGGGCGCCACCTGCCGCAGGCGAAGATCCTGCCGCCCCTGATCGGGGCCGGCGACCCCCGCGCGGAAGTCGCCGAAGTTCAGGAACGCGCCGCTCTCGTCCCGGGCTTCGACGGCCACCACGACGCGTCCCGCGCGGCGCTCGAGGCGGGCCTCGAGGAGCGACGACTCGGATCGCGCCGCGAGCCAGCGCATGAGCTGGGCCAGGAGCGTCCTGCCGGCGCTCGACGTGAGCCAGGCGCCTGACCAGCGCTGGCCGATATCCGTCGTGAGCGCGGCGCTCCGGCCGAGCCCGAAGGATCGCAGCGCCAGCAGGGGGTCCTCGCGGTGCGTCAGGAGCGCGACCTCCGCCGCGGGCTTGGCGGACGTCGCCACGTGACCGAGCACGGCGGGCAGCGGCAGCGCGCCGCGCGTCACCGGATGCGGCATGCCCGGCACGGGGGCGAAGGTCTCCTCCACGACGAAGCTCCGCGCGGTGGTGAAGGCCTCCTTCGTGAAGATGCGCGGGATGGACGCCGCGTCGGCCGTGAAGTAGTACCGCCCGCCACCCCAGGTCGCGAACTGCTGCATGGTCGCGAGGTCCGCGTCGGATCCGACGGCGACCGTGGATGTCGTGATGCGTTGCTCGCGCATCTTCGTGATGAGCGCCATGTAGTCGCGGCCCGGGGACTGACCATCCGACAGCAAGATGACGTGCTTGAGCATCGTCGTGCCGGCGACGAGCTTCTCCTGGGCCACGACCAGGGCCGGGTAGATGTCGGTGCCGCCCCCGGGCCGAATGCTGCCGATGAGGCGCGCGGCATCCACGGGATCGAGGGGCAGATCGGGATCGACGACGACCTTCGCGGCGGAATCGAACGCGATGACGCCCAGCCGATCGCCGTGAAACAGGAGCGACGCCGTCTGCCGCGCGGCCTCCTTGGCGAGGTCCAGCTTGGAAACGCCATCCATGCCGGCCATCGATCCCGACTTGTCGATCACGAGCACGAGCGCCAGCGACGGGTAGTACTTCTGGTTGCGCACGTCCATGTCCACGGGCAGGACGTCCTCGACGGGCGTCGAGTACCAGCCGCCCGGGCCGAACGCGTCGGGCCCGCCGGCCATGAGCAGCCCGCCTCCCGCCTCGCGCACGTACGATCGCAGCGCTTCCATCTGCCTCAGCGTGACGCTGACGGAGTCGAGATCGCTCAGCACGATGCCCGCATGGCGCGAGGCCTCGGCCACCGTGCGCGGCAGGCGCTCGGGCGGCACGGCCTCGACGGTCAGCCCCGCCGATCGAAGGAGAGCCAGCACGGAGGCGAGGCGGGGCGGATCCGGATCGACGACGAGCAGCCGCGGGCGTCCCTCGACGCGGACGAGCGCGTCGGCGGCGTTGTTCTGCTCGAAGCCATCGGGCTCGGCGGCGAAGTGGGCGCGGTAGAGGTGCGCTCCCGCCGCGTCCGAGCGGTCCATGAAGCGGAAGGCGGCCGGCGCTCCCGCCGTCACGTCCGCCCGCGCCTGGCCGATGAGCTCGCCATCGCGCGTGATCGTGAGCGTTCCCGACGCGGACGCGGACGCGCGCAGGACCACGCGCACCTCGAAGGGCTCGGACTCGTGCACGCGCGCGGGCGCCGAGATCGAGTCCACCAGGACCTCGTCCTCGTCGCGCGTGCCGAGCGGCGCGATCACGACATCCACGCCCTCGTCCATGAGGCGCGCGATCGTGCCAGCGGGATCCTCGCCGGAGGACTCGCCGTCGGTGAGCAGCACGATGCGGCGGCGGCCATCCGGGGGCAGGAGCCCTCGCGCGAGGCGCAAGCCGCTCGAGATGTCCGAGCCATCGGGCGCGGGAGTGGACGCGAGCGCGAGGCCCCGCAGGTCCTCGGAGAGGCCGCGCTCGATCAGCGCGTCGCGGCCGAACTGAACGATCGCGCCGCGGTCGCCAGCGCTCGCGAGCGCCGCGGCGGCCTCGATGTCGCGCAGTGCCGCGTCGCGCGAGCCGCGCACGCTGTCGGAACTGTCCACCGCGAACGCCACGGCGACCTCGGGCCGCTCGCGCTGCCACTGGAGGCCGCCGAGCGCGAGCGCGAGGAGGCCCAGCAAGGCGCAGCGGCAGGCGAGCGAGGCCACGAAGCGCGCGCGCGAGCCCTCGGCGTGGCTCCGGCGCGCGATCGCCCACGAGAGGCCGGCGGCCACGACCGCGATCGCGATCGCCACCCACGGACGCTCGAGAGCGAAGGGCATCACGGCCGCGAGCGGCAGGCTCACTCGCGCCTCCGATGATGCACGGCCCACTCGGCCATGAGCACGCCCAGAGCGAGCAGCACGGCCAGCGGCCAGAGCGGGCGCCGGCCGGGCTCGCGCACGCCGGGACCGGCCATCGCGCCATCCGGCGGCGACGCGTCCTCGACCGGGAGGCTGCGCGGCGCGAGGTCGGTCTCCTCAGCCGACAGCAGCGCGACGGCCATCGGGCGCGGGGCCGCGGCGCGATCGTCGCGGATCAGCGCGATGCCCGTGCTCTCGATGGGCGGCAGGCGCACCGAGCCCGCGCGCGCGCGCAGCGTCAGCGCCCGGCCATCCGGCAACACGAGATCGGCGGAGCCCGACCCCTCGATGAGCACGTCGCGCTCGCGGCCGGCGGGCATGACGCCGTCCGCGTCGGCGTTCTCCGTGAGCCAGTCGAGCGCGTCGGCGAGCAACACGGGAAACGCCACGCGCAGGGGCAGGTCCGTCTCGGTGAGATCGAATCGGAACCACAGCGCGCGCCCGCCGGGCGCGGGCCAGGTGACGGCGAGCGGGCCCTGATCGCTCTCGATGAGCGCCGACGCGCCTGCCGGGAGGGGCCCCGCATGCGCCCCGAGCACGCGGATGGCGTCGAGCCGCACGTTGCGCAGCGCGGGATGGCGCGCGTCCCAGCGCACGATGCGCGGATCCACCAGGCGCCCGGCCTCGGCCCCGGCGACGGGCGCGGGGCCGCCGAACGCGAGGAGGGGGCGTGCCGGGAGCACCGCGGGAAGCGGGCCATCCACGACCACGACGTCATGATTCTCGGCGCTGCCGGGCTCGCCGGCGGTCACGGAGAGATCCGTGGACGGGAGAGCCGCGAGCGCGCGTTCGAGCAGGAAGGGGCGCGACGAGGCGAGCAGCACGCGGCGGCGCGGGCGCTCGGGCACGATGAGATGCGCCGTGTCGTCGGCGGCGAGCGCATCCGGGCCGTCGAGGCGGATGCGCAGCGCCGTGCCGGGCGTCGCGCTCAGCCGGAACAGGTGCGACGCCGCGCCGTTCGGGTCGGGCACGACGCTGGCCGAGGCCACGGGCGTCCACGTCCAGTCCTCGGGCCGCGCGGGTCCCGTCTCGGGCATGACGGCGGCGGCCGCCTCCACGCGCGCGACGATCGCCCGCGCCGTGCTCGCCGCCAGGCCGAGAAACAGCTCGTGCTCGCCAGCGCTGCCGGGCGCCGGACGCAGAGCCACCGACACGATGCCGGCGTTGGGCGCGGCGTCGTCGCCCGCGCGCACGACGCGCGTTCGCGCCAGGAGCGCGGCGAGCACCGGCGGCGCATCGAACGCGCCATCGGTGACGAGGACGACCTCGCCGGAGCCGCCGCCGCGGGCGAGCGCATGCGCGAGCTCCAGCGCCGCGACGAGATCGGCCGGCGCGGCGGTCGGCCGCGCGGCGGCGAGCTCGCGCAGCAGCACCGCCCGGTCCTCGGACAGCGGCGCCACGACGCGCGGTTGCGCGCCCGCGAGCACCAGCGCGAGCCGGCGACGCTCGGCGGACGCGACGCTCGGCCGCAGGGCGGCGCGGCCGTCGTCGAGGCGCGTGCGCCCGGCGCCGGTGGTGGCGCCCATGGAGGCCGAGAGATCCAGCACGATGACGGAATCGCCCTGGAGCGTTGTCATGGAGGGCAGGTAGGGCCCCGCGAACGCCAGGACGAGCAGCATCAAGATGATGAGTTGCAACAGAAGCAACAGATGGCGTCTGAGGCGCTCCCACGGCGCGTTGGCGCGCCGATCGGCCAGCAGGAGCCGCCACGGCAGCGTGGAAGCCACCACCACCGGCCGCCGGCGGAGCTTGAGCACGTACAGCAGGATCAGCGGCCCCGCGAGCGCGGCGGCCACGAGCCCGAGCGGGAACGCGAGCCCCATCAGCCCAGCAGCCCGTCCGCGACCAGATGGCGCATCAGGATGTCGCCCGTGGCCTCGGTGGTCAGCACGCGCGTGAAGCCCGCGCCGAAGCGCCGGCACGTCGCCCGGAGCTCGTCTTCGTGCGCCCGGAGCCTCTCGCGGTACAGGCGCCTCAGGGTGGGCGAGAGCGTGATGGGAACCTCCGCGCCCGTCTCGCAGTCGCGCAGGACCATGTCGCCGCGCAGCCGCTCGTCGGCGTCGGGATCCGCGTCCTCGGGCGCGAGCAGGCACACGGCATGCACCTGGTGGCGCCCGGCGGCGAGCCGCTCGATCCCGGCTGCGGCGCCCGGCGACAGCAGGTCCGAGATCACGATGACGATGCCGGGCCGCCGGACGCCTCGCGCGACCGCCGCGAACGCGGCATCGAGCCGCGCGGAACCGCCCGCGATCACGCGCGCGGTCGCCTCGGTCCAGGGCAGCAGGCTCGCGCGCCCGGCGAAGTCGGGGCTCGAGGCCGGCGCGTCGGACGCGATCACGTGCAGCCGCGCGCGATCCTGGCCCGAGAGCGCGATGAACCCGAGCGCCGCCGCGAGGTCGCGCGCCGCCGCGAGCTTGCTCGGGCGGCCCGTGTCCATGGACGCGCTCGCGTCGAGCAGCACGTGCGTCGTGACATCCTGCTGATCGTGGAAGCGCTTGAGGTGAAGCCGCTCGAGCCGCGCGTAGACGTTCCAGTCGAGATGGCGCAGGTCGTCGCCCGGAACGTAGGCCCGGTGATCGCGGAACTCCGTCGAGGCGCCGGCGGCGCGCGCCCGGCGCTCGCCCGCGCCCGCGCCGCGAAACGTCCGGCGCGTGATGAGTTTCAGGCGGCGCAGCCGCTGCTGCAAGTGAGCTGGGAGGCCCTTCATCCCGCGCGCCCCAGCCAGCGCTCGAGGCGCGGACGCACCGTCACGTAGAGCGCGATCAGCACGATGGCCTGGTGGACTCCGACCACGGCGAGCGTCGTCTCGTCGGACGCGTTCTGATTCAGGGTGCCCCAGGTCGAGCCGAAGACGAACGCGAGGCCGCCGAACGCGCCGTCGAACATGGCGTGGTCCGGCGTGAAGCACAGGAGCAGCGGGCCGATCCCGAACGCCAGCAGCAGGATCGTTCCCACGAGGGCGGGCCCGCCCGAGCCATCGCGCTGGCCGCGGATGATCGCCCCGATGCCGAGGCCGCTGAGCGCCAGCATGGGGCCCGTCACGAGCAGGAGAGCGTCGCCTCCCAGCCAGTACGGGATCGCCGCCACGACGATCGCGGGCGCGAGCGCGAGCAGGACCGAGTACCACCGCACGACGCCCGCGCGCACCATGAGCCAGCCCGCCCAGAACACGGCGGCGCCGAGCAGCGAGAGCCACGAGGTGGCGCCAGCCAGGTCGCCCAGGACGAAGGACGCTTCCGAGGCCGGGAGCGCGCCGAGCGTCAGGCCGCCCCCGGCGGCCAGGAGTGGCTCGACGAGGAGAACCACGGCGCCGAGCGCCAGCGCGGTCGCGGTCGTCGTCACCATCAGCGAGGCGCAGACGCCGGCCGTCACGGCAATCGCCCAGGTGCCGAGCACCGACACCGCGCCGGCAATGAGGCCCGTCGTCTCGCCGCCGGCGCGGGCGCTCGAGACCACGACCAGCGCCAGCCCGCCCAGCACCGGCACGGTCGATCCGATGACCGTGCCGCGCATGACATCGGCCAGGATGATCGGCCCCGGCATCGCCGTCGAGGCCAGCGAGCCCCAGGTGCGGCGCTCGCGCGCCGGCGCGATGGAAGTCGCTCCGAGCGCGAGCGCCGTCAGCAGGCCGAGCGCCACGAGGAAGGCGCCGACGACGGCCTGGAACTCCGCGCTCATCGCGAGGCTCCAGAACACCAGCGGCGCGGCGAGGAGGATCTGAACCTTCGGCCGCGCGGGGGCCGAACCGCGCTGGAGGAGCCAGGTGAGCGGCCAGGATCGATCGAGCTTGATCGGCTTGCTGAGCAGGCGCTCGGCGAGCGTGTCGCCGCCGGCCCTGACGCGCGTGAGGCCGGTGACGGCGATGGCCCAGGCGCTCAGGGCCACGGCGAGGTTGATCGCGAGCCCGTAGACGTGCTCGGTGTCCGTCACCAGCGTCGGCATGCCCCCTGGCGCGGCGAGCTCCGGGAATGTCGCCGCGAGAACGAGCGTCGTGACGCAGGGCCAGCCGAGTCCCGGTCCGCCCGCGAGCGCCGCCGTCCAGAGGACGAGCGCCAGCAGCGTGAAGGCAATGGCCTGGCCCGCCGAGCGGCAGCACGCGGAAATCGCCACGCCGACGGCGGCAACCGCGAGGAAGTGCCCCGACATGGCGATGGCCGCGACGCCGAGGTCCGCGAGCGAGGGCCGCCCGAAGTAGGAGAACAGCGCGAGGCCCGGCAGGGCGGCCAGCAACACGGACATCAACGCGAGAAAACTCGATGCGGTGCGTCCCGCGACCAGCACCCCCGGCCGGATGCCGGCCAGCAGCAGCAGGTCGAGCATGCCGGTCTCGTGCTCTCGCCTCAGCGATCCGACGGCGATGGCGGGCAAGAGGCCGAACGCGACGAGCAGCAGCAGCATCAACAGCATGACCACGCCGCCAGCGCCGATCTCGTTCGTCATGCCGTCGCGAGCGATGAGAAACGACAGCAGGACCGTGCCGGCGGCCGCGACGCACGCCATGCCGCGCGCCCACAGCACCATGCTGCCGCGCTGACCGCTCGTCAGGTCGCGCCGCAGCAGCGCGAGGAACGGCGCCACCGTCGCCGGGGGCGGCGGCGGCACGGCGACCTCGGCCGCGGCGGGGTTGCTCACGCGAGCCGCCCCTCCGTCAGCGCCAGGAATGCGCGCTCCAGATCGACGCGTTCGATCTCGAGATGCGTCAGCCGGAGGCCCGCGCGCGAGACGCAGGCACCGATGCGCGCGGCGGCCTCGTGGCGCGCCGCCTCGCCATCGCGTCCGGCCGCCGGCAGCGTCACGGTCACGCGGACGTGACCGTTGGCCTCGGCGATGCTCGCGCCTGACAGGGCGTCGTCGGTCGCGAGCGCCGCGCGCGCCGCGGCCGCGCCCTCGGCGCAGGCCACCCGGACGGAGCAGTCCGCGCTCCCCGCCGCGACGAGGGCCTCGTCCACCGTGCCGGAGAACGCGAGCCGGCCGCCCTCGATGATGCCCACGCTGGTGCAGATGCTCGCGAGGTCCGACAGCACGTGCGACGACACGATCACCGCCTTGCCCATGCGGCCGAGCTCGCGCAGGACCTCGCGGATCTCGATCCGGGCGCGGGGATCGAGCCCCGAGGCCGGCTCGTCGAGCAGCAGGACGCTGGGCTCGTGCACCAGCACGCGCGCGAGCCCCAGGCGCTGCTGCATGCCGCGCGACAGGGCGCCCGCGGCCGTGTCCGCCTTGGCGCCGAGATCGACGAGCGCGAGGACCTCGTCCACCATGGTCTCGCGGCGGCGGCTCGCGAGTCCCTGTGCCGCCGCGAAGAACTCGAGATACTCGCGGCAGGTGAGATCATCGTAGACGCCGAAGAAGTCGGGCAGGTAGCCCACGCGGCTGCGCACGCCCGCGGGATGCGCCGTGACGTCCACGCCCGCAACATGCACCGAGCCGGCCGCCGGCCGCATGAGACCCGCGAGCACCTTGAGCGTCGAGGTCTTGCCGGCGCCGTTGGGCCCGATGAAGCCGAAGACCTCGCCGTCGCGGACGGTCAGCGAGAGGTCGTCGACCGCCGCGCGATCGGATCGGGGATAGCGAATGGTGAGGCCGCGAACGTCGATCACGGGAGGGTCTCCTCCGGGGGCTCGCCGTCCCCGGGTTCCGGTTCGCGCAGCGTGAACCGCACGACGGTCCACATCTCCGCCGGATCGACGCTGGCGCCGTCGATCGCGATGTCGGGTCCGAGCGCGCCGCGCAGCACGATCGTCAGGTCGCCGGGATGCGCGTTGAGGAGGCTTCGCGCGATCGCATGCTCGGCCCACCGCGCGCCGGGCAGGACGTCCTCGGCTGGTTCGGGGGGCATCCGCAGGTCACGCGCGGGTTGGTCGCCGCAGGCGCCGGCGCGCGCGGCGACGCAGGCGGGGATGACCGGGTCGCACGCGTCTTCGCTCCGGGCGATCGCCGGCACGCGATCGGGAGTCCATGACGCGCGCACGAACAGGGGCTCCCACGGAAGGAGGACCGTCTCCACCGCTGTCAGCGCCGCCGTCCCCCGCGCATCGGCCACGTGGCTCACGCTGTTGGCGTGCTGGTCCCTGAACTGTCGCGAGGGCAGCAGCGCGGCGTCCAGCGTGCCCGAGGCGATCGTGGTCCTCACCAGGCCCGTGCGGCCGGGCGCGACGGCGACGTGCGTGCGGCCGGTGGCGCTGCCATCCGGGCTGATCTCGATGATGTCGAGCCGCCAGCCGTGCGCGTCGCTGCCCGCGGCGCGCCCGCCCGTGACGAACGCGGCGGCCGTCGCGATCGCCACGATCGCCGGGTAGCGGAGCGCGCCCAGCCGCGAGCGGCGGCCGCGCTTGAGGCTCCGGCGCGTGAGCCAGCCGTCGAGAGGCACGGCCGCGGCGAAGAACAGCAGCAGGATGACGGCCGCGCCGAGAACCGGCGGCGCGGGCGCCAGTTCGCTCCGGCGATCTTGCCAGGGGACGTACTCGGCAGCCTGCAGGCGCTGCCAGTAGCGCTGGTTCGCCGCCCGCGAGCGACGGTCGGCATCCTGCAGCGTCCAGGAGGGAAGCGCCATCAGGCTCGCCTGCGACGCGACGGCGGTGGCCGAGAGCGGGCGCGGCACCAGCACGACCACGCCCGCGCCATGGCGCCTGGCGAGAGCTCCCTCGACCCCGAGGTCGGTCGCGCCGGCCGCGCGCTCGACGATCGCGAGCTCGAGCCCGCCGGCGCGCGCGAGCCGCGCGGGGAGCATGTCCGCGAGTCCCAGCGTGGCCAGAGCATCGGGCTCCTCGGGCGACACGCCGACGACGAGGCGTCCGCCCGTGATCACGTGCTCTTTCAGCGCCGCGGCCTGACCCGGCGTCAGGTCGGTCGATCGCGGTTCGTCCCACGCGATCATCGCGAGCTCGGGCCAGAGCGCGGCCGTGGCCGGCAGGTCCTCGGCGCTCACCTCGCTCACGACCAGCTCGGGGTTCTCGCGCGCCTGAGCGATGAGCGGCGGCGGCGCGGCGCCGATGGACGCGACCATGGGATAGCTGAGGCTGCTCACGATCACCCGGATCGGCGCCTCCGCGATCACCTGCCCGTCCTGCTCGAACGACACGATGACCGGTCCGGATGTTCCCAGCGGCAGGGGCAACACCACCCGCTTGCGCGCGCCCGGCGCGAGATCCACGTCGAGGAACGTGAGGGGGCTCGCGTTGTTGGGTCGCTCGCCCGCCTGCGTCACGACTCGCGCGCGTCGTGCGACCGCGTCGTTCTCGATCTGAACGATCGCGCAGGTCGGATCCAGCCAGCGCGCGTGCGTGAACGCCGGCCGCGCCCGCAGCGTCGGCGCGGCCAGCGCCATCTCCGGGACGGCGAGCGCGGCGACGAGAACGGCGACCGAGAGGATCGCGAGCCTGTTCGTGACGGCGCGGCGCATGCCTCGTCTCAAGGGCGCCTGGGCACGGCTTCGGCTTCGAGCGCGCCGAGCTCGGGCACGCCAGCCAGCGCCTCGCGGACGATGTCGTCCGTGGTCACGCCCGCGGCCTCGCCATCGAAGGACAGGATGACGCGGTGCCGGAGCGCCGGGAGCGCCGCCCAGCGGATGTCCTCGAACGCCACGCTCTCGCGGCCCTGCATGACGGCGCGGCACTTGCCGGCCAGCACCAGAGCCTGCGCGGCGCGGGGCGAGGCGCCGACGCGGACGTGCTGGCGCGTCGCCGCCGTCGCGTGCGGCGAGTCGGGGTGGGTCGCGAGCAGGAGCCGCAACGCGAAGTCGGTCACGGGCGGCGGGACGGGGATGGCGCGGAGAGCCGCGCGCGCCGCGATCAGGTGCTCGGGCTCGAGCACGCGGGTCGCCGCCGGCGCCTCGGTGCCCGTCGTGCGGGCGAGGATCGCCGTCAGTTCGTCCAGGCTGGGGAAGGGGACGATCAGCTTGAAGAGGAAGCGATCGAGCTGCGCCTCGGGCAGCGGGAACGTGCCCTCCATCTCGAGCGGGTTCTGCGTCGCGAGCACGCAGAACGGCTGCGGCAGCGGATGCGATCGACCCGCGATCGTGACCTGGCCTTCCTGCATGGCTTCGAGCAGCGCGGACTGCGTCTTGGGCGTCGCGCGGTTGATCTCGTCCGCGAGCAACAGGCTCGCGAAGATCGGCCCGGGCTGGAAGCGGAACGTGCGCCGCCCCGCCTCCGATTCGTCGATCACCGTGGTGCCCGTCACGTCAGCCGGCATCAGATCGGGCGTGAACTGGATGCGCGAGAACGGCAGGCCGACCGACTCGGACAGCGCCTTGACCAGCACGGTCTTGCCGATGCCCGGCACGCCCTCGAGCAGCGCGTGTCCGCCACTGAAGAGACACGTGAGCACGCCGTCAATCACGTCGCTCTGGCCCACGATGATGCGGCCGACCTGCTCGCGCACGGCGGCCATGGATTCTCGGACGTTGCTGGCTTCCATCACGGTTCCTTCGGCGGGGGTTCGGGTGGTGCTGGCTCGGGCTCGGCGATCGGGCCGGGGCTGCCCGCGATCGCGGTGAAGTAACGCCGCACGGTCTCGCGGCGCGCCATCGGGATCTCCTCGCGCGCGAGCGCGTCCTCGGCGGCTCGCGCGTAGCTCTCGGGCACGCGCACGACGGGGAGCGCGGCGCCCTCGCGGCCGCGGGCGACCGCGCGCGACTCGACGGCGATGATCTCGCCGGCGCCCGGGGCGCCTCGCACGCGCGACTCGCGCATGCGCGCTGATTCGAGGCGCGTGGCCTCGTGCAGCTCGCGGTACGCCTCGCGCCAGTCGCTCGTCTCGGCGGTCTGCCGATCCTGCTGGCGGCCGCGGCGCTTGATGTCGAACGCCGGCGAGGCCTCGTCGGTCGAACCCACGCCCCAGTCGGCGGCGAGATCCACCCGTCCGTCGCGCCCGCGCCCGCGCTCGCCGGGCTGGCCGCCCTCGCCCTCGCCCTCGCCGTCGCCGCCGCCGCCGTCCTGCCCCTCGCCCAGCAGCTCGTCGTCGGTCGGCGCGCGGCCCATGGCGGCCATCGCCTGCCGGACGATCTGCCGCGCTTGCGCGAGCGCCTCGTCGCCGGCCGCGTCGTCCGCGAGCTGCTGGAGTTCGGGCGACTGCGCCAGCTCGCGCGCGAGCTGCGCCGCGCGCTCGCCGTCGCCGGCCTCGATGGCGTCGGCGAGTTCCTCGAGCTTGGCGGCGAGGTCCGGCCGCGATTCGCGCAAGGCGTCGGCCGCGTCGCGCAGGCGCGCGGCCATGCGGCGCGCATCGCGCTCCTCGAACTTCGATCCTTGCTCGAACCGTTCGGACAGCTCCCGCAGCTGCTGCTCGAGCGACGCGGCCTGGCTCGCGGACGCTTGCCTGGCTCCCTCGCGCGCGACCATCGCTTGCTCGATCGACGACAGCGCCCGCTCGAGCGCCCCCGCGTCGGCCGCCTGCCGCCGCTGCTGCTCGCGTCGCGCTTGCTGGTCGAGTCGCTCGAGCTCCGCGAGCACGTCGGGCCTGCTGCCGCCCTCGTGCTCGGCGCGCTCGCCGGCGCGGCGCACCTCTTCGAGCATGCGCAGCGCCTCCGGCGGCGCGCCGCGTTCCTCCAGC
The DNA here is from genome assembly GCA_964613915.1 of uncultured Thermoanaerobaculia bacterium. Lineage (GTDB taxonomy): Bacteria > Acidobacteriota > JBCCFW01 > JBCCFW01 > JBCCFW01 > CAZTIW01. Next base: position 10,665 of record CAZTIW010000021.1, on the reverse strand, counting down.
GCTTCCTCCGCGGCGCGGGCCTCTTCCTGAAGCGCTTGCGCCACGGCGGTGACGTGCGGGTCCGGAGGAGCCGCGGGCGGGGCCTCGCGTGCCGGGAGCGGCGGCATCAGGAAGGCGACGGTGGCGAGCGACGCCAGCGCGGCCGCGGCGCGCCACGGGACCGGACGGAGCGGAACCGCGCGCGCCATCGGCGCCTCGCCCAGCGAGCCCAGCGCGCGTGACGCCCATGCGGCCGCGTCGGGCGCGTCGCGCAGCGCGATGGCGGCGGTCGCGGTCTCGCGCGTCCCGAAGGCGCGATCGATCAGCAGCGCCACGGCCTCATCGGAGGGGCGGCGCGCGAACGCGGCCACGGGCGCGAGCAACAGCGGCGGCAGGAGCGCGAGCGCGGCGGCTCCCGAAAGGAGTTCCGCCTGCGAGAGCGTCCAGGGCAGGCGAGCGCCGACCAGCCGCAGAGCGATGAGCACGACCGCCGTCAGCGCGAGCGACCAGGGCAGCACGCGCGCGGCGCGTTCGACGGCGCGCCGCCATGCGAGACGGCGCCGGGCGACGCGGATGAGCCGGGCGAGGCGCGACGCGGCGGGAGCCTCGAGAGGCGCGGTTCCCTCGGATGTCACGCGGGCCTCCTCGGATCGGGAGACGCAAGCCTGACTCGCCCCCGTGCAAGGCTAGCCTGGGTCCGGCAGGCCGTCCACCAGGACGACGGGCCCGCGCCGGGACGGCGCAACCTCGGGCGTGGCCCGGGTCAGGTCAGCGTGAGGCGAGGTCGCGGAGGGCGGTTCGGAATGCGTTCCCCGAAGCCGCCCCTCTTTCGCGGCGTGCTACGCTCTCGCCGACATCCAGAGCGGTGGGTGGCCTTAGCGGCCCCACCCGGCAACCGAGTCTGCGACCAGCGGACCACGGTGCCAAGGCAGCCCCTCACGGGGAACGATGCGGTCCTGCGGCGTCATGCCCAGCGACAAACGACGGCCCTTCGGGTCGCCCACGCCCTGCGATGCGACACCGCGCCGAGCGGCGGAATTCCTCCGCCGCGCAGGCCGGCGAAAGGACATCGCATGACGGCAACCTCCGGCGCTCCTCGTCCCGATTTCGACGCTCCCTTTCCCGCGCTCATCCCGCTTCCGACCGTCCATGGTGGCGGCTACGCCACGGGGCGCCTCCTGGCCACCGAGATCGCGACCGAGGACGACTTGCCTGGCCGGTTTCTCGTCGCCGATCTCGAACGCGGTTCGCTGCGCCGGTCGGCCGGCGGATGGGACGCGCGCTACGCGCACCAGCACGGGAGCGGTCGCGCGCGCCTATTCTGGGATGCGACGGCGAACCGCCTCGGCGTGGAGATGAGCTGGCGCGGGCGCGAGGTCAGCGCCACGTGGCCCGGACCGCGCTTCGCGGACGTCATGCGGGCGTGCGGGACGGCGCTCGCCACGGCGTGGGAGGACGACATCGCGCGCCTCCTCGGAACGCACGGCGCGCGCTACGTTCCGCGACCGCAGCCCCCGAAGGGTCCCCTGTTCTATCCCGATGGCGCCCTGCTCGCGATCGTGGCGCCCATCGCAATCTCGCGGCTTGTCTCGGTGCTCGGGCTCCACGCCAGGCTGTCGCGGACCGGCGTCTGCCGCGCGGGCGTGAGCGCCGGCTGCGCGCTCATCGCGCGTGAGCCGACTGACGGGCACGGCAGGCCCGTGACCGACGCCGAGGCCATCGCCGCCATCGCGCGCTCGATGGGAACGCCGGGGGTCTCGTCCTTCGCGATCCTGGAGACGTGGATGCCCGTGCGTTGCGTCTGGTCGTACGCGTACGTCGCGATGGTCTTCCTGCCCGACCTCGAGCCGTTCCTGGACGCGCTCGCGCAGTCCGGGATCATCGCCGAGGCGCGCGTGGCGCGGGACGCTGATCTCGACCCGCGCCGCGACCCGATGGGAGGCGTGGCGTGTGGCGCCTTGCAATCGGGCGCGTTCATCGGCGGCATCGTCTTTCATCCGCAGTCGGGAGGCCCGCCGCATCGCGAGGTCAACCTCCTCGACAGTCCGCATGTCCGGGCGATCACGGCGGGCGGCTCGTGCGAGGATGCCATCCGGCTCGTCTCGCGCGTGCGGGCCGAGTCGAGGCGCCGCCTGGACGGTGCGGGGTGAGGCGACCGGGGGAGGCCGCGTGGGCCGAAGACCGTGACGTCGCGCCGGCTTTCGACGGCACGTCCTGGCAAGCGCGCGGGTGACGGCTACACTCCTCGACCCCGCGCGCCTCGCGGGCACTTCTCGACCCCCGGAATCACTCGCCGTGCACGGACTCACGCTCTCCCTTCGTCCCGCTGTCCTCGCGACGCTCGTCCTCGCGATCGCGCTCGCCCCCGTCGCTCTCGCGGGCACGACGTCGCGCACGTGGCCGGCCAAGCTCCCGCCCTGGTATCGGGGCGAGGCGCCGGCCGCGACGCGCGTCGGCGTGCTGCCGGTCATGGTGGATGCGGGGCCGGTTCACGTGCCGTCGTCATGGCTGCCGCGCGAGGAGCTGAGCGCGCTTGCCGGCGACATCACGGGCCGTCTCGCCGCCATGCCCGCGCTGACGGTCGTGGACGCGGCGGCGCTGAGCAACGCGAAGGACGCGCCGGGCGTGTCCGTGGGGTGCGTGCTGGAGGAGGCCGACTTCGGCGAGTGCGTCGCGGAGCCGCGGCAGATGGTGCTCACCGTGACCAGCCCCTCGAAGGCCTGGCGCGAGCGCGCCGCGCGCGTGATGGCGGACGCGAACGTGGACCTGCTCGTCGTCCCCGTGCTGTCGGTGCGCAGCCACTGGTTGCGGCAGGCCGATTGGAAGGGACGCAAGGAGATCCCCCTGGGCACCGGCCACGCGCAGCCGGCCCCGTGGCTCACGTCGCTCGAGACGCCCGTGGATGTCGTGCAGCTGGGCGCGGTCGTCATCAGCGCCGACGGCAAGGTCCAGCGCTCGGGCGTCGAGGGCCTGCTCGGCGTGCGGACCGAGTTCGCCGCCTCGGCGCTCCGCGCCCAGCGCATGCTGCGCGACGCGGACGTCGCCGAACTTCGCACGACTCGGCGGCGCGAGGACCTGCGCGATCAACCGCTGGTCTGGGAAGCGGCGACCGACGCGCTGATCCGCGGCCTGATCGGCCGGTGACGCGATCGGGATCCTCCCCGGAGCGGCCGGGGTTCGGGATCGCCGTCACCGGAAGGGGATCGGTCGCGCACCTGAGGGAGGGGAACGCCGGGCCAGGAGACGATGACCATGTCGCGTCGCTCCGAGCGACACATCGCGACTGTATGATGAGCCCAAGGCCGCTTGATGCCCGATTCGTCTGCCACGACTTGCCTTGAAGAGAGCGAGAACCGGACGCCCGAGCCTGTCCTCGACAGGCCATCGCGGCTGGGGCTGGCGATCGCCGTCGGCTTGGCCGTGGCTGCCCTCGCCGTTCTGATCCTCATCGGCAAGGACATCTCTGCGGCCCCGTGGATTGCGGATGACGGCATGCTCCGCCACGCCGCCACGACGCCAGCCAGGGGGCCGGCGCGGCTCGCCGATCCCTCGGGTCACGTCTATCACTTGCCTGACTCCCTCCTCGTCCAGAGATCACTGCGCGCGCTGCAGCTTCCTCTCTGGAACCGTTACCAGGGAGGCGGATTCTCATCCTACGTCCAGCTGCAAGGCGCCTTGCTCTCGCCCCTGCGCTGGCCCTTCGTCGTCGTGCCCGAGTCGCACCTGGAGAGCGCGCGACTGCTGCTCTTCGTCGCGCTCGCACTCGCGGGGACGCTCGCGTTGCTGCGCCGGCTCGGCGCCAGCACCTCGGGGAGCGTTCTGGGCGGCGCCATCTATGCACTCTCGCCCGCGTGCCTGGGGCTCGCGTTCCCGTGCGGGATGGCTCCGCACGCCTTGCTTCCCTGGGTTGCGCTCACCATCCATGCCTTCATGGCGCAGCCGACCGGTTCCCGGTTCGGATTCCTGACGCTCGCGGTGATGCTCACGATGACGTCGGGGCATCCGGTTCTCATCGCGTCGGCGATGATCATCGCCGTCGTCATCGGCGTCTCGTCGCGCCTCTGCGAGTGCCGTTCCCGCCTGCCGTGGGGGGGGACGGCCGCGGCGCTCCTCCTGGGGCTGGCCGTCTCGGCGTGGGCCTTGATGCCGTTCGGCATCGCCCTTGCCGATCACTCGGTCTACAAGTTCGACTCTCCGATGCCTCCCGCCCGGGTGAGCCTGGCGGACTGGAGCGGAGCCATGCGCGCCGTCCTGCTGGGACCGGAGGTCGCCGACGCACCCGCCGAGAGCCTCCACGCCGTCGTGCATCTCGGTCCGCTCACCCTCGCGCTCGGCCTCGTGGGTCTGGCGGTGGCGTTCCGTGCACGCCGGTGGCGCTTCCTGCTGGTGACGCTCGTCGTTGCGGCGGTCGCATGCCTGCCCGGTCCCTGGCTGGCCGGCCTGCCGCAGGGGGCGTTCTGGAGCCCGGGCAGCGCGCCGATGTACGGCGCGATGCTCGCGATCCACGGCGCGCTCGCGGCGGCTGCCGGATGGGACTGGCTGGCACGGCACGTGGCAGCCTCGAGGCGCCGGCTCCTCGTCGCTGCCACCATCGTTGCCTGCGTTGCTCCCGGGCTGATCCAGGCCGGATCGCTCTTCTGGCCCGCCACGAGCCCGCTTCCCGCGAGTTCACCCGCGACGGAGTATCTCGAGCAGGACGCGGACCTCTTTCGCATCGCGTCGCTGGATCGAGTGCACGCGCCCAACCTCGGGTGGATCACGGGCATCGAAGACCTCAGCTTGATGACCGTGCTGGTGCCCCCCCGGACCAGCCTCTGGTTCGACGCTGTCGATCCCGACCTGCCCGTGTCCGTCCGCGGAACGCTGCGGCGAACGCCGCGCGTGACCTCTCCTCTGCTTGGCCAGTTCAACGTGAAGTACATCGCTCGCGCTCGCGTGCGCGAGACCGCGCGCGGCCTCGGCCTGCGGCCGTCGCCGCCTGCCGGGATCGGCATGGCGCCCGAACTCGGCACGGAGGGGCAGTTCCCGCTGGTCTACCGCGACGCGTTCGTCGAGGTGTTCCGCAACGACGTCTCGTTCATGCCGCGAGTCGGACTCGCGCAGACGTTACGGATTGTTGACAGTCCTGCTGCTGCCCGAGATGCTCTGCGAGGTCACTCTGCCCGCGCGGGCGTGGACGTGGTCGAGGCTCCTGACGCCTTCACGGCAGGCTTGCTGGGGCAGGTCTCGCCAGCGGCTCGCGGCAACGCGCGGGTGAGCTATCCCTCGAACTCGCGGGCCGTTCTCGACGTGGACATCGAGGAGGGCCCGGCTCTGGTGATCCTCCGCGACGCGCTGGCCGACGGCTGGAGCGCCAGGGTGGACGGCGCCAGCGTCCCCATCCTCGCCGTGAACCTCCTGTCCCGTGGAGTCGTCGTCGAGCCAGGGCGGCACCGCGTGGAGATGCGGTACATCCCACCCGGCCTGCCCCAGGGCGTCGCGATCTCGGCGCTCGCGGCCCTGCTGGCGCTGATGATCGGCCGCCACCTCGGTAGGCCTGACTCAGGGGCATCCCCGCACGGGGCCGCGTCGCTCGCGGCCGCGCGAGTCGCGGCCGAATGACCCCAGACCGGAGGAGCAAGATGACGTGGCGAGGAAGGACGCGTCCTCGGTCGGCAGCGTGAGATCGACGGCGCTCGTTCCGATCCCGCACGCTTCGGCAACCGATGCGTGTTCTTCGCGACGCTGACGGAACGCCGCGAGACTGCCCTGATGCAGGGTCGTCGCGCCGCCGGAGGAGGCCTCCGGGGCGACGTGCAGTCCCGCGCCGGCTCTCGTGACGAGCAGGGGCCGCGCCCCGGCGGCGGTGAGTGCGGCGCGGTTCGGCCCGCCGAAGCGAAGTCATGCGACCATACGCAGGGCGGGCCGGCGATGACTGGCGAGCCCGCAACGCCCTGACCGCCGATGCGCTGCGCCTGGTGGCGACCTTCGAGGCGGACTCGGACTGCGAAAGGAGCCGCGCGTGTACAGCCTGGCGATGATGGCCGGACAGGTGCCGCCGCTCAGCGGTCACGGCGTCGCGATGCTGGTCCTCGCGGTGATCTTCTTCGCCTTTCTCGTGTGGGACCGCCTGCCGATCGCCACGATCTGCCTGGCCCTGCTCGCCGCCCTTCCTCTCGTGCTTGCGCTGTTCCCGCTGGAGACCGCCGCCGGGAAGGTGGATCCGTTGCGCTTCTTCGCCGGGTTCGGGAGCGCCGCGCTGGTGGCCATCTGCTCGCTCATGATCATGGGGCATGCGCTCGTCTTGACCGGCGCCCTGGAGCCGGCAGCGCGGGGGCTCGCTGGCTGGGTGGCCAGGGCGCCGAGGCTGGCGCTCCTCGCCGTGCTCCTGGGAGCGGCCGCCGCCAGCGGCGTCCTGAATGACACGCCGGTCGTCGTTCTCCTGATCCCGCTCATCATCGGCGCCGCCGCCCGCGCTCGCGCGCAGGCCGGCACCATGTTGATGTCCATGAACTACGCCGTCCTGATCGGGGGCATGGCGACGACCCTCGGCACGTCGACGAACCTCATCGTCGTGGGCATCGCCGCCAGCCTGGGCGTCGCCACGTTCAGCGTGTTCAGCTTCTACTCCCTGGTCGCGATCGCCGCGATCCCGGCCATGATCTATCTCTGGCTGGTCGCGCCTCGCATGCTGGCCCACGTGACCCGCCCGGCCGGGGCTCTGACGGCCAAGCTGTTCGAAGCGGAACTCCACGTCGAGCCGGGCAGCTGGATGGACGGCCGCGAACTGCGCCACGTGCTGGCGGCAGCCGGTCACAAGCTCAATCTGCGGGAGGTCCGGCGCGGGGCTCGCCGCCTCGTGCGCTTGCCGTCGATGGTCCTGCGCGCCGGGGACCGGCTGCTCCTGCAGGACACGGCGGAGAACCTCAAGGAGGCCGAAAGCAGCCTGAAAGCCCGACTGCACGATCGGGACGAGGGGGTCAGGTCATCTCCGGCAAGCCAGGATGTCGCGGAGGCCAGTCCGAAAGCGAGCGGTGATGAGGCGGGCGCCGCGGGCAAGGAGGCACGAGCCAAGCCAGCGGACGACAAGGAAGGCGATGAACCTGGCGCGCCCGTGACGGCCATCGTGGCGCAGATGATCATCACGCCCACGTCGCCGCTGGTGGGACGGTCCGTTCGCTCGGAGCGCATCGGCGAACGGTATGGCGTGGTCATCGTCGGCGTCCGGCCGGGGCAGGGGAGCCAGGCGTGGCAGCGCGTCAATCCCGTGGATCGCCAGCTGGCCGCCGGTGACGTCCTGCTGATGCAGGGCGAGGAGTCCGCCATGCGCGAGGCGCAGAACGACGACATCGGTCTGTTGCTGGATGCGCGCTTCACCCTGCCGCGCCAGGACAAGGCGACGCTCGTCCTGGTGACGATGGCGGTGGTCGTGGTGCTCGCAGCGACCAAGACGCTGCCCATCGCTCTCGCCGCTCTCGGCGGCGTGCTCGTCATGCTGCTGAGCCGGTGCCTCTCGTGGCGCGATGTCGGACAGTCGCTGTCGGTCAAGGTCATCCTGCTGGTGGCCTCCAGCCTGGCGCTGGGCGACGCGCTGCAGGTCACGGGGGCCACCGCCCACCTCGCGGGACAGCTCGCGGTGCACGCCCAGGGCCTGAGCCCGGCGTGGATGCTGGCGCTGGTGATGGCCTTGATGGGGCTCCTGACCAACTTCGTCTCGAACAACGCCGCGGCAGCCATCGGCACGCCGCTCGGCATCGAACTCGCCCGATCCCTGGGCGTGCCGCCAGAGCCCTTCGTCCTGTCGGTGCTGTTCGGCTGCAACCTCTGCTACCTGACGCCGATGGGCTATCAGACAAACTTGCTCGTGATGAACGCTGGCGGCTATCGCTTCTCCGACTTCGTTCGCGTCGGCACGCCCCTGTTCATCATCATGTGGGCCGGCCTGTCCTACGGCCTCGCCCTGCGGTACGGGCTGTAGGCCGACGAGCCGCTTGCCGCGGTCTCCGCGAGAACGCCCGGGGCGCGCTCGATGCGGGACTCGCTGCCGCCAACAGCCTCATCGGTCCCGACGCCCGCGACCCCGGGGGCGCCGAGCTTCGCAGCCTGGTCGCGGAGCTTCCGCAGGGCGGCGTCCACCGAGGGCCGGAAGTCCGGGTGGAGCTCTGCCCGGCGCCCGTCCGCCGCCGCGATCACCGCGCGCGCGCGTTCCGCGACCGCCGAGGCCTCGCCCGCCGCCGGCACTCCCTCCAGCGCGCGAGCTTGCTCCTCGATCCACTGCCGCAGGTCATGCACGGCCTTGCCCTGCCGCGTCACCATCTCGAAGTGGTAGCCCATGATGCCGAGCCGGACGGCTTCCGGGAACACGCGGCGATGCCGCAGCAGGACCGTGCCGAGGAAGCGGAACCAGGCAGGCCCCTGGCGCGAGAACCCCTGCCGCCAGAGCGCCATGAAGAACGCCTTCACCTCGCGTCGGCCCAGCGGGCGCACCCAGTGCGATCGCGGCTGGAGGCGAGAGAGAAGGGTGAGACAGCGATCGAAGTAGCCCGAGAGCGTCGGCTCGTAGAGCTCCGAGACGACCCTCCAGTATTCCGAGACCAGCCAATCGGCGCCGAGCTCGGGAACGAAGTTGAGGGTTCCGTCGCAGTTGTCGCCGGTGGGATCCGCGAGCAGGCGGCCTTCCGCCTTCAGGCGCGCGTGAAGGTCCGTGCCCTTGAGGACGCCGAGGAGTCCGGCCATGGCGCGCGGGATGCCGGCGTCGCGGATGAAGTCGAGATGGCCCTGGAACTCCGCGTCGCCGTCGAGGCCGATGATGAAGCCGCCCGAGACCTCCATGCCGTGCTGCTGGATCTTCCAGATGGACTGCAGGAGGTAGGTGCGCGCGTCCATCACCTTGCCGAGATTCTGCGTCTTGAGCGTCTTCTGCAGGGCCTCGGCGTTGGGGCTCTCGATCCCCAGGAACAGGAAGTTGAAGCCGGCATCCGCCATGGCTTCCAGCATCCCGGGGATCTCGACAACGTTGACGCTGGCCTCGGTGAAGAGCATGAACGGATAGCCGTGCTCTTCCTGCCAGGCTCTCGCGGCCGCGAGGAAGCGCAGCGCGTCGCGCTTGTTGCCGATGAAGTTGTCATCCACGATGAACAGCGTCCCGCGCCAGCCGAGTCGGCGAAGCGCGTCGAACTCCGCGAGCATCTGCTCGTCCGTTTTCGTGCGGGGGATCCGCCCGAACAGCTGCGTGATGTCGCAGAACTCGCAGCGGAACGGGCAGCCTCGCGAGAATTGCACGGCCATCGAGCCGTAGGCGTTCATGTCGAGAAGATCGAATCGAGGGATCGGCGTGAGCGTGACGTCCGGCTTGTCGGGCTCCCGGTACGTGCGGCGAGCCGTGCCCGCAGCGAGATCTCTCAGGAACTCGGGGAAGATGCGCTCGACCTCGTCGAGGACGTAGTGATCCGGACCGCCGCCGCGGCTCTCGAACTGCGCGTCAATGTCCTCGTGATAGGACGTGGGGTACGGGCCGCCCAGCACGATGCGCTTGCCGCGGGCATTGCAGCGCGAGACGACGTCCGCGAGGGATCCCTGCTGGATGGCCATGGACGTGGCGAGGACGAGGTCGGCCCAGGCGAGGTCGCTGTCGTCGAGCGGCCGGACGTTCATGTCCACGAGCCGCAGGTTCCAGCCTTCGGGGAACATCGCCGCGACGGTGATGAGGCCCACGGGCGGCATGGCGGCAGCACGTCCCACGAAGTCGAGGGCGTGCTTGAAGCCCCAGTACGACGGCGGGAACTCGGGATTGACGAGAAGGGCGTTGGGAATGGCCTGGTGTCCTCGTGGCCTCGTGCGAGACAGGGGAAGGTGCCCCTGAAGCGTACGCCATCCGCACGAGCCGCGGATCGCGGGCGCCCCGGCGAGCGCGCGCAGGCCCGGCTCGGCCCCGGCGCGGGGGGAAGATGATCTCGCCCTCGCGGCATGGCAGGATGCACGCGCTACCGGCCACCCAGCACCGAGCCGGCGCTCCCGAATCGAGAGGAACCCGCGATGATCCGCTTCTCCGCATCCCTGCCGCTCGCCCTCATGCTGCTTCTCTCCACGGCCGCGCTGGCCGACGAGGGTGGCATTGATGCGTCCAAGGTTCTCGCGCCCCCGCCAACCGGTCAGCCGCGCATCGTCGTGCAGCAGTTCAGCACGACGAACACGGACTTCGGAACCGGCGAGAAGGACGACAAGCCCAAGGCTCAGGAGACCGCCCGGCAGATGCAGGCGTCGGCGCCGATCGCTCTGGCCCAGTCCCTCGTCAACCAGCTCGAGTCGCGCAAGGTCCTTGGCGGCGCATTGCTCGGCGGGGACGGGGACGCTCCGGAGGGAGCCCTGCAGCTCCGCGGCGAGTTCACGGTGCTGAATCCCGGCAGCCGGGGCAAGCGCTTCTGGGTCGGGATGGGCGCTGGCCGCAGCCGCGTGTGCGTGAAGGGCGAGCTCGTCGATGCCGAGGGCCAGCAGCTGCTCACGTTCGAGCATTGCCGATCGGGCACGGGCGCGTGGAGCTTCGTGGGCGGTCGTGCCGAGGGGATGATGATCAACGATCTGGCGGGGACGGCGGAGAAGGTCTCGGCCTTCCTCGACATCTGGTCACGCGGCGGGGCGCGCTAGCCCGGACGATTCAGTGCGCCACGAAGGCGCAGGAGACCAGTGGATGGAAGTTCCACCCGAGTA
>CAZTIW010000020.1:0-79706 GCA_964613915.1 uncultured Thermoanaerobaculia bacterium | reverse complement strand
TCGGAGCCGATGTCGGCGATCTTCGTGAAGATGCCGCCCGCGATGCGGAGCGCCGCCGCGCCCAGCGACTCGCCGATGGCGAAACCGATGAAGCAGGGACCCGCGAGATCGCGCGGCACGAAGAGCAGGATGATGAGCATGAGCACGAGCTCGACCGAGATCAGCAGCATGCCGATGCTCATGCCGGCCTTGAGCGGGATCGCGTAGCAGGGGAACGGCTTGCCCTCGAGCGCGGCGAACGCCGTGCGCGAGTTGGCGAAGGTGTTCACCCGGATGCCGAACCATGCGACGCCGTAGGAGCCCGCGATGCCGATCAGCGAGAAGAGGACGATCAGCGCGACCTTGCCGGGCGCGAAGTGCCGGAGGAGCCAGAAGTACACGACCATGATGGCCGTGATGAAGCCCCACAGCACCAGGATGAACTTGCCCTGCGTGATGAGGTAGGTCTTGCACGTCTCGTAGATCAGCTCGGAGACCTCGCGCATGCTCTTGTGGACGGGCAGCGCCTTGAGCTGAATGAAGGTCCACAGGCCGAAGCCCATGCCGAGGAAGCAGATGAGCAGGCCGAGGGTGAGCAGGGTCTGCCCGGAGAGACCGAGGAAGTCCACGGTCCGGAAGTCCGGCAGGACCAGGTCGGCCTCGCTCTTGGCGAGGGCGGCGGGCGCGAGCGCGAGGGCCACGAGCGTCGTGAGCATCGCTGGCAGGCGCCCGAGGAGGCGGTGCGAGTTCGTGAGCATCGAGGGGCTCCGGGGCGCCAGGGCGCCGGGGGGCCGGACCGGATGGACCGGGGGGGTGTGACGGGGATGCGCGCCACCGGGACGGAAGCGCGGCGTCGAATCGCGGGTTTGGGGCCGGGATGATAACCGACCCCGCCCCGGACACGCGAGAGGGCGTGGCGCGCGTCTCGCGGCGGCCACCGGCGGGAGGACAACCCCGCTCGAATCAGGGGGTTTCGGGCAGGGCGGGCAGGAGCGGTTCCAGGTGGCGCAGCACGGTGGCCGCCAGCCGGCGCTGACCTTCGGGGTTGGGATGGATCCCGTCGGGCAGGTTGAGGTCCGGCTCGAGGGCCACGCCGTCCAGCAGGAACGGCACCAGGGGGACGTCGAGGTCGGTGGCGATTCGGGGGTAGACCTCGCGGAACGATGTCGCGAACCCGGCGCCCATGCTCTCGGGGACGCGCATGCCGCACAGGAGCACGGCCGCTCCGGCCTCGCGGCTGCGCGTGACGATGGCGCGGAGGTTGGATTCCGTCACCTCGGGGAGGTGCCCGCGCAGCCCATCGTTCGCGCCGAGCGCGACGACGATCACGTCCGGTCGCTGCTTCAGGAGCCAGTCCAGGCGGGCGAGCCCGCCCGTGGACGTGTCGCCCGAGAGCCCGGCGTTGACCACCCGGATCGCAGCCCCGCGTTCTCGCAGCTCCCGTTCGATCACCGCCGGGTAGGCCTGATCGACCGGGAGCCCGTCGCCCGCGGTCAGCGAGTCGCCGAGGAAGACGATGCGCAACTCGCTCGCCGCGGCTGGCGGGTCAGCCGCCGGCCGGGCGGTGGGGATGGCATCGGGCAGGGGCGAGGACGCCCGCGCGGGCGCGTGGGTCTCGCCGGAGCCGCAGGCGCCGAGCAGGACCGCCAGCAGGAGCGTGGCCAGGCGGCGGCAAGCGGATCTCATCGCGGGGAGGGTAGCGCACGCGATGCATCCCTGCTGCTGTCGCCGGTCGATCGGCTACCCTCACAGCTTCCATGACCGCCCATGCTGCTGCGCCGCCGCGTCTCTCCCTTCGCGGGGTCACCCGCGTCCTGCCGTCGGGCGATCGCGACCTCGTGATCCTTGACGACGTCACGCTCGACATCGCGCGCGGCGAGATGGTCGCGATTCTCGGGCCGTCGGGCTCGGGGAAGTCCACGTTGCTGGCGTTGATGGCGGGCCTCGACCGGCCGACGCGAGGCGAGATCCGCGTGGACGGCCAGCGGATCGACGACCTGCCAGAGGACGCGATCGCGCTCCTTCGTCGCCGGCGCATCGGCTTCGTGTTCCAGTCGTTCCAGCTCCTGCCGGATCTCACGGCGCTCGGCAACGCGCGCCTGCCGCTGGACCTGCTCGACAGGCCGGATGCCGAGGCGCGCGCGCGGGCGCTCCTCGAGGGCGTCGGCCTGGGCGAGCGGACGCATCACCTGCCCGCGCAGCTCTCCGGTGGCGAGCAACAGCGCGTCGCCGTGGCGCGCGCGTTCGCGGCCGAGCCGGACATCCTGCTCGCGGACGAGCCGACCGGGAACCTCGACACCGCGACGGGCCAGCAGGTGCTCGGCATTCTCGACGACCTGCGCGCGCGCACCGGCACGACGCTCGTGCTCGTGACGCATGACCCGGCGATCGCCGCCCGCGCGGATCGTCAGGTTCACCTGCGCGACGGGCGCGTCGAGTCCGTCACGACGCGGCAAGGCGCGTGAGCGCCGGCGCGTTCCCCGCGCGCTTCCTGTGGCGCCAGGCGCGTCGCGAGGCGCGCGGGCTCCTGGGCAAGGGAGCCCTGTTCGTGCTGTGCCTCGCGACGGGCGTCGCGGCGGTGGTCGCGGTGGCGGGCATCGCGGACGGCCTCGAGCGCGGCCTGCGCGCGCGATCGCGCGAGTTCCTCGCGGCCGACGTCGCGGTGCGCGGGCGCGCGGAGATTCCGGAGGCCGTGCTTGCGGTCGCACGCGATCTGCCGGGCGCGCGCCTCGCTCAGGTGACGCAGGTCTTCAGCATGGTCGCCGCGGACGGTCCCGCGGGCCCGACGCGGAGCCGGCTGGCGGACGTGAAGGCGGTCGATCCCGGCTGGCCCTTCTACGGCGCCGTGACGACCGATCCGCCGCTGCCGCTCGCTGATCTTCTCCGAGAGGACTCGGTGCTGGTCGCTCCGGAACTCGCGCGCGGGCTCGGTCTCGCGCCGGGGAACCGCCTGCGGCTCGGTGAGCGCGCGTTCACGGTGGCGGGCTTCGTGCTCGACGAGCCGGATCAGCCGATCGGGCGCATCGGGCTCGCGCCGCGCGTGCTGCTCTCGCGCGCGGCGCTCGAGACGACGGGGCTCCTCGGCCCCGGCAGCCGCAAGGAGCATGCGCTCCTGGTCGCGACGGGGAGCCGTGCCGGGGAGCCCGGGCCCGGCGAGGCCAAGCGGCGGCTCGGCGAGGCCCTGGACGCGTCGTTGAGATTCCGCATCGAGTCGCACGAGGACGCGCAGCCGCAGCTTCGCGAGGAGATCGCGCGCGCCGAGCAGTTCCTGGGGCTCGTGGCGCTTCTCTCGCTCGTCATCGGGGGCGCGGGCATCGCCCAGGCCGCGCGGGCGTGGATGCGGAGCCGCATCGAGGCCATCGCGCTGCTGCGGTGTCTGGGCCTGCGTCCCGTGGACGTGCTCGTCCTTTACGTGGCGCTCTCGCTGGCGCTGGGACTGGCGGGGTCGGCGGCCGGGATTGCCGCCGGCATGGGCGTCACGTGGCTCGCGCCGCTGCTGCTCCGGGATCTCGCGGATGGCGTGGCCGTGGGAGCCATCCAGCCGGGCGCCGTGCTGCGTGGCATCACGCTCGGCCTCGCCACGGCGCTCGCGTTCTCCGTGCCGACGCTCCTCGAGATGCTGCGCATCTCGCCGCTGCGCGCGCTCCGCAGCAGCGTCGAGCCGGCGCCGCCCGGCTGGCGCGCGCGAGGGATCGTGATCCTGACGTTCGTGACGTTCGGGCTGATCGCGGCCCGCGTGCAGGCCGGACGCTGGCTGGAGGCGGCCCTGGTCGCCGGGGCGCTGACCGTGACCGCCGCCATCCTGATGCTCGCGGCGCGCCTGCTGTCGCGCCAGGTCGCGCGGCTCGCGCGCGGGGCGGCGTGGATGCGGCTCGCGCTGGGCGCCGCCGCGCGTCCGGGCTCGGGCGTCATCTCGGCGACGACGGCGCTCGGGCTCGGCGTGCTCGTCGTGCTCTCCGTCGTGCTGGTTCAGCTCGGCCTGCGCCAGGAACTCATGGCGCGCTTGCCCGCGGGGGCGCCGAGCGCGTTCCTGCTGGACGTGCAGCCAGCGCAGTGGCCGGGCATCAGGGCGGCGCTCGAGAGCGGTGGAGCGACCGACATCGCCTCCACGCCGATGGTCATGGCGCGCCTCAGCGCGATCGACGGGCAGGACGTGAGCGACCTCGCGGCGGGCAAGGAGGATCGCTCGCGGTGGGCGCTGACGCGCGAGCAGCGCCTGACCTGGTGGGATGAGCCGCCCGCGGGCAACGCCATCACGCAGGGCGCGCTGTGGAGCCTGCCGGGCGAGGCCGAGGTCAGCGTCGAGGAAGGCTTCGCTGAGGAGCTCGGCATCGGCCTGGGATCGCAGCTCGTGCTCGACGTGCAGGGCGTGCCCGTGACGCTGCGCGTCAGCTCGCTCAGGAGCGTCGAGTGGCGGACGTTCCGCATCAACTTCTTCCTCGTCGCCGAGCCCGGTTCGCTCGACGGCGCCCCGCAGCAGGTGCTCGCCGCCGCGCGCCTGCCCGAGGGCGGGGACGGCGCCGTGCAGGACGCCATCGTCGCGCTCGCGCCCAACGTGACGCTCATCCCCATCCGCGAGGCGCTGCTTCGCGTCGAGCGCTTCGTCGCTCGGCTGATGGCCGGCGTCAACGCGGTCGGCGGATTCACCGTGATCGCGGGCCTCGCGATCCTGGCCGGCGCCGTGCTGGCCGGCGCTTCGGGCCGGGGCGCGCGCGTGGCGCTCCTCAAGACGCTCGGCATGACGCGTCGCGAGATCGGCGCGATGCTGCTCGTCGAGCACGCGGTGGTCGGCGTCGTCGCCGCGCTCATCGGCGCCACGGGAGCGCTCGCGCTGAGCTGGGTGATCCTCGCGCGCATCATGGAGCTGCCCTGGCATGCGCGGCCGGGCGTCGTGGCGGTGGCCGTTCTCGCGACGACCGCGCTCGCCGCGACCTGTGGCGCCCTCGCCAGCCGCGGCGCGCTGAACCGCCGTCCCATCGAGGTGCTGCGCCGGGAGGCGTGAGGGCGGCGCGCATGCGGGTCTCCATGAACCGTGTTCCTGGCGGGTCAGGGAGCGAAACCACCTGCGCACGCGGGGCCCGCGCCTTCGCGGCAGCCCCCTGACCAGCGCGGGCTCGCGCGCCGGCTGGTCGGCCCGTGCGTTGCACCGGGAGTCGGGCGCCACGCGCGGGATCGTCCAATCCAGGACGTCCGGGCGAGGCGGAGGTCCCCGTCATGGCCTGCTTGCCCGTTCGCATCGCCCTGGTCACGCTCGCCCTCGCGTCCTGTTCTGCCGTCGCGCATGCTGGCGCCTGGAAGCTCGCGCCCGAGATCTCGGTGGACGGCGGCCTCGTCCGGCGTGGCGGGCTCGGCGGCCGGCTCGGCGTGCACGCAGGGTTCGCGCTGAGTCCCTCGTGGCGCATGGAGGGCGTCGTCAGTCACTCGATCAACAGCCGGTTCGACCTCTCCACGGCGACCCTGCGGTTTCTCGGCGGGGGCGTGGACGGCGAGAGCGACGAGGACATCTACGTGATCCTCGGCGTCGGCGCTGGGCGCGCGCATGATCACGCCCCGGTGAGTCGGCGCGGGACCGGATTCGTGGGCGAACTCGGCCTCGGATCCGTCGTGGCCCTGAACGACACGGGCAGCGCGCTGTTTCGGTTCGAGATGAGTCTCATCACGTCCACGGCGCTCGACGGCAACCTGTTTCCGACCGTGTCGTTCGTGTACGGCCATCGCTTCGGACGATGACGTCAACCGGTCAGGCGCCTGCCCTCACGGCGCGATCGCCGTCAGGTACGTCCAGCAGCAGGGAAACGAGGGCTGTCCGCTGAAGACGGTTTCCATCGAGGCGCGCAGCAGCGTGAGGCGGGCCTTGACCGCGTCCTCGGAGGGCGCAATGCCCTCGACCTTCTCGCAGCCGCCGGCCCAGCCGAGGACGGCGTCGTGGTACGCGGCGAGGAAGGCGTACCAGTCCTCGACGCGCGCCTCGATGCGCCGTGCGCGCTTGACCGTCACGCGGAAGCCCGCGGTCGTGAGCGCCGCGAGGTACGAGGCCAGCGGACGGACGGGCAGGAAGACCTTGCGCCGGTAGGCGTCGTGCGCGGCCATCGTCTCGGCGTTCTCGATCGTCGGCCGCCACTGGGCCCACGACTCCTCGTGGCGGACGAGATCCTGGGCCGCGAGCGAGATCGCCTCGACCGTGGCGTCAATGATCCACTCGTCGCCGCGCGCCGACGGGTTGCCGATGTTGCCCGACTGGATGAACGCCGCGCCTCCGGGAACGAGCACGCGCGCCCAGCTCGCCAGCGTCTCGTCGAGATTCGAGTAGAGATGGATCGCGTTCGTTGACGACAGCGCGTGCACGCCGTGATTTGCGAACACCGGATCGAGCACCTCATCGAGGCGCAGCAGGCGCCGCTCGTCCTTGAGGTAGCGCAACCACCGGAACGCGACGCGCGGATCGCCGCCGAGCTTCTCGAGCGACAGGCGCAGGAACTTCGGCGAGGCGTCGGCGATGATGGCCCCGACGGGCCTGTCGCCGATCCGCTGCAGCAGGCGATCCACGAGGATGCCCGTGCCGCCGGAGTAGTCCACGAAGACGCGCCCGGGCGTGAGCTCGGCGTCGAGGGCCTCCACGACGGGATCGAGATTCTCGTACCAGCCATGCGTCTCGACGGTGTCGTACTTGAGCGCGAGCTGCTCCGTGGGATGCGTGGTCCACTCCTCGGCGGGCACGCGCACGAAGCCGTCGGGCCACGGGAAGCCGGTCTCCTTGGACGGGCTCATGGCGACTCCTGGCCGCAGGCGTTGGCCGCGGCCACCAGGTAGCAGAGAAGCGGCCCCGACGCGGCGTCGTCGTCCCACGCGCCTGTCGCGCCGGCGCGCGCGAACTCGGGACGCGGGCCCGCGGGCGTGTCGAACCGGAGCACGGCGTGCTCGGTGGCGTTGGCCGGCGGAGTCCACGAGAGGGTGAGCGCCTCGGCCGCGCGCCGGGTCACGCGCAGCGTGGCGCCCACCGGCGCGGGATCCGAGCACACGGTCAGCGCCGCCGTCGCCCGGACCTGGTCCATGACGATGTCGGCGGCCGTGAGCAGCCCGTCATCGTCCACGTCGAGGCGCACGGTGAGCCAGATGTCGTAGGCGCCGTCGGGCGTGCCCGGCGGCACCCTGAAGTCGCGGCGCGAGACGCTCGGCCCCGGCGCGAGCGAGACGAGCGCGTCGTTCGGCGGGTCGGAGATCCATCCGGTCGCGGCCGACCACAGGCTCGCGCCGAGCAGCGCGCGCGCGTGGGGGAGTTCCGCGTGGTTGATCGCGTCGAGCGCGAGCCCGGTCGTCTGGCCTGCGCGGAGCGCCGCGGGCTCGGGGACGACCTGGATCGCCTGCAGGGGCGACGTGGCCCACGACGATCGCAGGTTGCCCGGCGAACCGTTGGCGTTGCTGTAGTGGTCCACGATCCACGGCCACAGCGCGCCGGCCTGAGCCCAGCGCTGCGTGCCCCACTGGCAGGTGCCGCGCCCGTGGCCGTAGCAGCCACGTCCCGCGCACGGGGCGTCCGCGACGCACGGCCAGCCCGCGGAGGGCGAGCCGGCGAAGCCGTCGCCGCACGAGAGATCCACGTTCACGCAACTCAGACCATCGGCCGGATCGTCCCAGGAGTTGACCTCGGCCGAGTACTCCGAGCGCATGATCGCGCCCGAGCCGTCGGCGAGCAGGATGCCAGCGGTGCGCTCGGCCGCGAGATCCGATCCCAGCGACGTGTCGGCGTCGTTGACCTGGCAGCACGTCGTCGAGCAGATGTCGTACGACGGATCGCGCGGGTTCAGCACGTGCCATGCGCCGTAGCTGCGATAGGGGATGGCGCCGGCACGGAGCGAGTGGGCAAGCCAGGACGCGATCCACTCGTCGTTCAGGCCGCGCTTCACGTACGTTTCGAGGCTCATGACCTCGACGCCCGTGCAGGCGGCGCACGCGCAGCCGATGCCGACGCGGATGCTGGTCGGTGGCGGCACGACCAGCAGGAGCGGCCGCGGCGGCTCGCCCGGCAGCCGGTCCTCGGGGAGCCGTCGCTGCGTGCCGGGGAAGCCCGAAGGCACGGGCTCGCGGGCGGGAGGCTGCTGATGCTGCTCCATCTCGGCCGCGTCGCGCTGGTGAGCATGCCGCGCGTCGGGCGCGGGGCGGGCGACGCCGAGATCGACGATCAGGTGCACGTCACCCTCGGCGAGCGGCACCGCGAGGGCGCGGTCGCCGAGGCTCGACTCCACGCGGAGCGTGTCGAGGTCGAGCGGCGCCTCGGGCGTCACGGCCGCGGCGAGCGGCACCAGCAGCGAGAAGCCGCCCGACGCATCCGTCGTCGCTTCGAGGCCCCGGAACGACGCGCGGGCGCCGGGCACGGCGAGCCGGGTGACGTCATCCACGACGTGGCCGTGGACCAGCGCGTGCCCCGGACGCAGCAAGCGTCCGATCCGGGCGCGATCGAGTTCGGGCGGCGGGACGATGGGATCCATCCAGAGCGTGACGGGAAGGGACGATCCGGCCTCGGGCGCGACGTGCGTGGCCAGCGGCTGAAAACCTTCGCACGTGGCCAGGATGTCCACGCGGCCGGGCCCCACCCGGAGCGAGGCTCTCCCCGTGCCGTCGAGCTTGCCCGGGGTCATCGGCTGATCCGGCGGGCCGTGCTGGATGCGGGCGGGGACGGCCTCGCCCGTCAGGGCGTTGCGGACGGACAGGGCGACCTCGGCGGCGCTCGCGCGCGCGGGTGCGGCGTGGAGCGCGTTCGCGGTGATCGCCGCGGCGAGCGGCAACCATGCCCGGCGGCCGGTGCCCGTCATGGCGCAGAGCATGAAGGCCCGGCCCGCGCCGCGCAAGGCGATTCGCCTCGCCATCGAGACCAGCCGGCGGCGGCGCCCACCACCCCCTCAAGCCCGACTCACGTCGGGGACTGGGCGATTCGTCGCCTCGTCAGCGCGACCGTGAAGCGATGCGCGAGGGCGCTTGAGGCCTATCCGGCATCGAGCATGGACTGGTGGGTCGCGACGTAGAGCTAGGGGCCGTCGGGCGGGGCGGGCTCGCCCCGACGCGCACGCGCGCACGCCAGCCAGCCACGAGATGGAGCGCGTCTACGCCGCGATGATCCTTGACGAGCGCGACCCGCCGCGATCGAACAGCTCCACCGCGATGGCCGGCACGGCGAGGGCGAAGGTCGCGACGGTCATGGAACGAAGTCGCAGGGAACCCGATGTGTCCTTAGCCGCGTGCGCACGCGATCAGAAGCGTCGCGGGCGGCAGCGGCAGGCCGCGGGACTGTAGCGCGGGGCGAGCGGAGACGAGGTGAGGTGAGGTGAGGGGAGAGATTGGTGGGGGAGGGCGATGACGGTACACGACCTCCGTGCTGTTCACTGAAGGTCCCCTTCCGGTGTTCGAGGGCGAGGCCATGGCAGGTGACTTTACGCCCGGGGGACGAGGAATCGACGTGCAGGTTGGTCGCGTTGTCTCCTCGGCAGGCACGATCACGGTGTCGAGTGCCAATGTGAGGTCTGCTCGCCTCAAGCCAGCGGGAATTCGCACAGTCGTGCACGAGGCCTATCATGCGCACCTCTACCGCACGGGTCAGGATCCCAAGGACGGTGACAAGCCCGACAGCAAGACAGGACCGGCCGAGAAGGAGGGGATCCGTGTCGAACAGGAGAAGCCTGACATGAGCAGGAAGGAGGCCACCGCCCTCGTGGACCGGTTGATTCCCCTTAGGGACGTACCATGAGAGTAATCGCACTGATGGCCATGGTCATGCTGGTAGCCGCGTCGCACCAGGCAACTACGGGATCTGAGCCCGCCCAGATGCAGCCAGAGCCCCAGGCCTCTCGAGACGCTGGGGCCATCCGCTTCACGGTATGGGCTCCGACGCCACGGGCGCTTCCGCCCAAGCGCAAGGCGCAGGTCGGTTTGTATGTTCCGATCACGCGAGCCACCGTGCGCCTCGTCTCTCCTTCCGCTGGCATCGTGCAGCTTGGGTTGACGGACAGCAGCGGCAGCGTGGTGGTCTCCAAGGCGACGTTGAAGGACGCAGGCGACGGCGTCATCGTGTTCTGTGCCGATAGTCTTGAGTGCGCTGCTATCCCCATCGAGCCGAACCTGCTGGAGTTTGACGAGCGGCGCGTGAGCATGGCCTGGCAGTCCCTGTGGTAGCCCACGCCAGCCTGATCCACTGCGACGCCCTGACGAGAACGGGCTGCGTCACGATAGTTGTCGCTTGAGGCGCGGGAGTCAGGCCGCCGCGATGCGACGGCACCCTGCGTCGCGGCAGGCGTGGGGGTGACGTGAGGTGGGTTCAGCGCGACAGGTCCGGCGGGGGACCAGTCGCAGCAGCGCCGTGACCAGCGCTCGGGCTGCTTGGCTCTCGCCACTTCGTAGACGCGCAGGCGCTGCGCAAGGACGGCGGCATCGGCACCGGCGTGGCGCTGCGAGGGTGTCACGAAGCGGATCGAGCCGTGGCGATGGACCTCGTTGTACCGGTGCACGGACTCCGCGACCCAGGCTCGCGCCTGCTCGATAGTGTCGGAGGCCCGCGTCGGATGCTCCGGCCTGTACTTCATGGTGCGGAGGCGCGCTTCCGAGAAGGGATTGTCGCTGCTGACCGCAGGACGAGAGTAGGACGCGGCGGCCCCGAGACGCTCGAGGGTGGCCAGCAGCGCCGCGCCGCGTATCGGCGCGCCGTTGGCTGAAGATATCCGGCCTCGGGCGCGACGTGCGTCGCCAGCGGCTGAAAACCTTCGCACGTGGCCAGGATGTCCACGCGGCCGGGCCCCACCCGGAGCGAGGCTCTCCCCGTGCCGTCGAGCTTGCCCGGGGTCATCGGCTGATCCGGCGGGCCGTGCTGGATGCGGGCGGGGACGGCCTCGCCCGTCAGGGCGTTGCGGACGGACAGGGCGACCTCGGCGGCGCTCGCGCGCGCGGGTGCGGCGTGGAGCGCGTTCGCGGTGATCGCCGCGGCGAGCGGCAACCATGCCCGGCGGCCGGTGCCCGTCATGGCGCAGAGCATGAAGGCCCGGCCCGCGCCGCGCAAGGCGATTCGCCTCGCCTGGCGCGAGACCGCGGACGGTCAGCGGCGCGCGCGCAGATCGAGGAATCGCTCGATTCGCGGGCTGCCCGTGGCGGCGAGCAGCTCGCGCGCGAGTTGATCGACCGCCTGCGCGTCGCCGAGCCGGCACGCCCGGGTCATGACCTCGTCCTCGTCCGGCATGGGCGCCATGCTCATCGCGGCGCGCAGGGCGGCGAGCGCGGCGTCGGTTCGGCCGGCGGCGGCCAGCGCATCCGACTGCGCCAGCCTCAGGATCGCGGCGATCCGGCCGGTGCTGGCCTCGGCGGCAGAGCCGAGGGCGCGATCCCACGCGTCCGCGACCTCGGGATTGATCGCGCATGCGATGGCGATGGCCGAACGTTCGGAGCCGAGAATCAACGCGAGGCGCGGCAGGTCGCGCAGGTAGGCGGCGGTGCCGATGGCCGCGACGAGCTCGTCCGTGGCCATGGGCTCGCCGATGTCCGGCGGAAGCGCCGCGCGGATTTCAGCCGGGAGATCGCCGAAGGCGAGCTCCTGATCGCGCATGACGGCCGCCAGCCATGCAGCCAGCAGCGCCTCGGATCCATGGACCCGGTGCGACATGAGACGCGGCAGCACCAGGGGATCGAGCGCGCCATCCCGCAGGGGTCGCGTCCAGGCCAGGGTGGGGGCGACGGAGCGGCGCTCGTCCGCGAATTCCAGCACGGTCGGCGTGCGCAGGAGGAACAGGTCGCGCGGGCCCTCGTGCTCCAGCAGGAGGTTGTCGTCGGTGTTCTCGATGGCGGACAGCGCGGCGACCCAGTCCACCGTCTCGGGCCCGAAGCGCTGCAGGAAGAGAACGGCCTCGGGCGACGTGAAGCCGAACGGCCCGAGTTGCTCGGCCACGCCGGGCCGCGCGAGTGCCGTTTCGATGCGAGTCCTGTCGATCGTCAGCGGCTCGAGGCTGCCGATCAGGACGGTGTCCATGCTGGCCGTTTCCCACAGCGTGACGTGGGGGAAGACCGCGCGGAAGGACCGCAGCACAGCTGCCAGGAGATGGTCGGACATCTCGTATGCCTGCAGCCACTGGGCATAGACCCCGCCGGGAGCGAGCCGCGCCGAGGCCGCCTGGTAGAACTCGGTCGAATACAGCGAGCCCGTTCCCGCGGTCCATGGGTTCGACGGCTCGGAGACGACGACGTCGTAGGTGCGGCGCGTGGTCATGAGAAGCGAGCGCGCGTCGTCGGTGATGAAGGTCGTGCGCGCGTCGCTCAGCGGGTCGCCGCTCCAGCGGTCGAAGAAGGCCGCCGCCTCGGGCATGCACGCCACGATGTCCACGACATCGAGCCGCCCGACGGGATGGTGCAGGATCGCGCCGCTCGTGACGCCGCTGGCGAGGCCCACGACGAGCACCGACTCGGGCTGCGGATGCAACATCATGGGCAGGTGGCCGAGCAGCAGCTGCGTCGGCTGGTCGGACAGGTTGCTGGCGTCCGCCTTGCCGTTGACGAGGAGCGCCAGCGACGTGCCGTCCTTCGAATCGCCGGCCAGCACGATGACGTTGGCGGCCGGGTCATCTCGCATGTAGATGACATCCCGATCCGCCAGCTTGCGCCGGGTCGCTTCCCACGTCCCCATCTCCGCGCGCCGGAAGCTGCTCACGGTCAGCCACGTGTTGTCCCAGCGGGGCAGCGCGATGGCGAGCGCCGCCACGACCGCGAAACCGAGCATGCCAGCTGCCGCCGCGCGGGGCAGGGCCGCGCGCGTCGAACCGAGCCCGAGCGTCAGGGCTCCGCACGCCGCGCTCGCGAGGGCGCAGGCGGCGATGAGGCGCTCGGCCCCGATCAGCGGCAGCATGATCATGCCGGCGCCGAGGGCGCCCACGACGTTTCCCGCCGTGTTCCATGCGAGCACGCGGCCGGTATCCGCGCCCGCCGCCTCGACGCGCCGCGCGACGGCCTTGACGAGCAGGGGCACGGAGACGCCGAGCGCGAGGCACGGGATGGTCATGATCGCGAGGCCCGTCGCGAGCCTCAGCAGGCCCCAGGCCTGGTAGCCGAGCGTGGTCGCCGGCAGGTCATGCGCGATGCGTCCGAGGACCCAGCGCAGGTACGGGTAGATGGGGAGCGGCACGAGGATCAGGATGGCCGCGCCGAGCTGGAGCACGCCGAACGCGGCGATCGGGTGGCGCACGCGGGCCTCGTGCCGGGCGAGCAGGGCGCTCCCGCCCGCGATGCCCGCGATGAACGCCGCCAGGATCAGGGCGAACGACTGCGTGCTCGATCCCATGATCACGCCGAACGCGCGCGTCCAGGCGATCTCGAGCGCGAACGCGAGAGCGCCGGCCACGAAGGCCACGACGGGAGCCAGCACGCGCGGGTTCATGACGAGCGGCGCCGCGGGCGGTTCCGCCGCCGGCGCACTCGGGCCAGGACTCATCGTGGCGGGTCGTCGCGCTCCTGCCAGTGCCAGCGCGCCGATGGCCGCGTTCCCGAGCGCCAGGGCCATGAGGCTGCCCCGGAGACCGAAGAGCGGGATCACGGTCATGGCCATGCCGAGCGCGCCCAGCACGGCGCCCGCCGCGTTGACCGAGTAGAGCTGCGACGCGCGCTGCCCGATCAGCTCCGCCGATGTCGAGGCGTGGCGGACCAGTGCGGGGAGCGTGCCTCCCATCAGGAACGTCGGCGGCACCAGCAGGAGCCCGGCGAACGTGATCTTGAGCGCGACCAGGCGGGCATCCGACGCGTCGCCGGCGTGGGCGGCGGCCAGGCGGATGTAGGCGCGCCCCGCGGCGTCGGCGAGCGCCGGGTACATGACGGCGTACGCGCCGATCCCGAGCTCGAGGTACCCGAACAGGCGAAGCGGCGAGGCCGCGCGATCCGCGGCGCGTCCGAGGTAGCGGCTTCCGAGGGCGAGTCCCGTCATGAAGGCGGCCAGGACGATCGCGTACGACCAGGACGAGACGCCGACGAAGAGCAAGACGAACTTGCTCCAGAGGACCTGGTAGCCGAGCCCGAGGGCGCCACTCACGAAGAAGAGCAGCAGGATGCGCTTCAGCACGCGAGCATCCTGTCAGGGGCCGAGCCGCACTGTCGAGAAAGAAGGCGCGCGGCGGGCCACGCCCGTGACCCGCCGCGCATGGGGAATGGGCCCTGCGGCCCGGTTCCCGCTGCACCGATCCCTGCGCCGGGCGTGACCCGCCGACGGAATCTGCGAAGGTTGCTCCGACCTCGCAACCAGCGTAGGCCCTGATCGGCTCACGGCAAGTAGATCAGAGGGCGCTCGCGTGGCCGCGGGCGGTCTCGGTGGCATCGCGGCGCAGGGCCTTCTCGAGGCGCCACCGTTCCGGCGGGTCGTCGGGCGCGCTCGCGATCCACGCGACCGCGCCAGCCTCGAGCGCCGCGACGGCGACGCCGTCCCGCCACAGCAGCCGGTGCCGGGCGACGGCCGGCACGCGCGCGCCGGGTCCGACGATCCCGACCAGGTTCAGCGGATCCGCGCCGCCCACCGACACGAGCGCGCCCGACGGTTCCTCCCGCCGGATCGCGCGCAGCAGGTCCACGGCCTCCGGCAGCGCGAACTGCTCGCCGGTGGGCAGGCCGACGAAGCGGCCGCCGCGGATCTCGCCGCGCGCCTCGAGCCGGCGCAGCACGGGCGCGAGATCGCGCCACGGCGGGAGCCTCTCGTCGCGCGCGGCGAGGAGCCGCGAGAACACGACCCCCCAGCGCCGCAACGCCGCGCGCGCCATGCGTTCGAGATGCGCGGCATCGCTCGGCGAGGGCGAGGGCGAGGGCGAGGGCGAGGGCGACGACGCGGGCGCGCCTCGTTCAGCCGGAAGCGCGATGGCCGACCAGCGACCGGCGGTCGCCAGCGAGGCCTTCGGCGCCAGGCGCCTCTTCCAGGCCGCCACGCGATCGGAGGACGGCGCGAGGAGCGCTCGCAGGCCGCCGAAGCCATCGCACGTGACGAGGCCGCAGGCGACGAGTTCGGAGAGCGCGGACTCGGTGGCCGTCACGAGGAGGCCCGCGTGCTGCGCGAGCTCCTCGAGAAACAGCGCGCCGCCCGAACGCAGGGCCGCGAGCGCGGCGGCGGCGTCCGAGGAGAGAACCGGCGCCGCCTCGGCGCTCGATCGCGAGTCCAGCCAGGCGCGGAGGTCCTCGCGCGGCATGAGCGCGAGGGGCGTCGAGCGGACGGGCGCGATCACGCGACCCTCGCGACCCTCGCGACCCGCGGGACGCGCCGGGGGCGAGAGCCTGGCCCACGCGACGCGGCCCGTGAGGCAGAGCTGATCGAGCCACGCGGGGTCGTATCGCTCGACGCGCAGGGGCAGGATGTCGCGCTCCCACGCGCCGGCCGCCGCCTCGAACCCCGACAGGCGCTCGATGACCTGCATGAGACCCTCGGGTCCCGTGACGCGATGCGCCGGCTCGACCCCATGCCACCGCGCGAGGAACCGCATGAACGTCGCCGCCGGCACGGGCTCGATCTCGCGCCGCAGGCGCTGGAGCGTCGCGCGGTGGATCCGCGCGAGGAGCCGGCGCTCGCACCACTCTTCCTCGACGCTCCCGGGCGTGAAGCGGCCCCGCAACACGAAGCCCTCGGCCTCGAGGGAGCGCAGGGCGCCGCTGGTGGCTTCGGGCGAGAGCCCCAGCTCTTCCGCGAGCGACGCGGCGGTCAGAGGGCCCAGCGTCTCGGCGCGTCCGCGCACGATCTCGACGAGCGCCGAACCGGCATCGAGCGTCTCGGCGCTGCACGACGCCGGGAGCCGCGCGGGAGGCGCGATCTCGGGCTCGAGCCGCGCGCCGGGGAACGCCCGCAGCGCATGCGGAAGGCGCTCGGCCGCGACCCAGAGCGCGGTGCCGCCGTGCAGCAGGCGCGTGGCGCGACGAGCCTCGCGCAGGGCGGCGAACAGCGGGCCGAGGTCGCGCGCGAGCCCCTCGCGCTCGGGGATGACGCCGCAGAGCACGAGCGCGTCGGCCAGTTCATCCGGCGTCTCGGCTCCCGGCAGCGCTTCCTCGCGCACGCGCGCGATGGCGTCGGCGTCGAGAGCGCCCAGGTCGCCGGCGCTGTCCGGGGAGTATCGGCGCTGCTGCACCGCGCGCGCGCGGCGCTCCTCGAGCGGGGCGTCGTCGAGGAACGCGTACGGGTTCGCGCCGAGCGCTTCCGCCGCCAGCGGCGAGGGCGCGGGCAGATCGCGCGCGATCGTGCGGATGGCGCCGCTCGCCATGCCCTCGAGCACGCGCGTGAGCCCGGGCAGGTCCATTGCCTCGTGAAGGCAGTCGTCCACGGTCTGGCGGACGAGCGGGTGGTCGGGGACCTCGCGCGGACCGGCCAGGTTCTCGGCGCACGCGAGCTGATCCGGAAACACGAGGCCGAGGAGATCCTCGGCCTGCATGCGCAGGATGTTGGCGGGCGTCTTGCGGCCGTGGCTGCGGCGAAGGAGCGCCAGCGATCGCGCGCAATTCCAGCGCCACCGTGTCGTGAACATCGGCGAGGCGAGGAGCGCCTGCACGAGCGTGTCGCGCAGGCCCGCGGGCGTCAGATAGCTGAAGACCTCGTCGAGCGGGAAGGAGTGCGTCGGTCCGAGCGACAGCACGACGGCGTCTTCCGTCGCCGCGGCCTGAAGCTCGAAGTTGAACTTGCGGCAGAACTTCTTGCGCAGGGCGAGGCCCCAGGCGCGCATGATGCGCGCGCCGAGCGGCGCGTGCAGGACGAGCTGCATGCCGCCGGCCTCGTCGAAGAAGCGCTCGAGCACGACGGCGTCGGTCTTCGGCAGCTCGCCGAGGACGGCCGCGGCCTCGGCCCAGGTCGCCGCCAGCTGCCGCGCGGCCGCGGGCGGCAGGCCGGCCTCGACCTCCAGGACGGCCTGCCCGGCGCCGATGTCCGGCAGGGCCGCCTCGAACGACGCGCGCAGGGCCGACAGCGACGCGCCCAGCTCGGCCGTGCGCGACGGGCCCTCGCCGAGCCAGAAGGGAACCGTCGGCGCCGCGCCTCGCGCGTCCTCGACCGCCACGCGCCCGTTCTCGACTCGCAGCACGCGCCACGAGGTCGTGCCGAGCAGGAACACGTCGCCGACCGACGCCTCGATCGCGAAGTCCTCGTCGAGCGATCCGACGCGCGTGCCGTCGGGCTCGAGCACGACATCGAACTGCGCCGTGTCGGGGATCGCCCCGCCCGACAGGATCGCCGCCAGGCGCGCGCCCTTGCGGCCGACGAGCCGCCCGTTGACGCCGTCGCGGAAGATGCGCGCGCCCGCGCGGCCGCGCCGCGTCGCGTACCCCTCGGCCAGCATGTCCACCACCGCGTCGTGATCCGCGCGATCGAGCCGCGCGAACGGCCACGCGCGCCGGAACAGCTCGAAGAGCTCGCCCTCATCCTGCTCGCCGCACGCGCACTCGGCGACGATCTGCTGGGCGAGGATGTCGAGCGGCGCGCGCTGCGGCAGCAGGCGGTCGAGATCGCCGCGACGCACGGCCCGCAGGAGCGCGGCGGCCTCGCCCAGTTCCTCGAGGGAGCCGGGGAAGATGCGCCCTTCCGGAAGCCGGCCGACGCCGTGGCCCGATCGGCCGATGCGCTGGAGGAACGCCGAGATGGACGAGGTCGCGCCGATCTGCGCCACGAGGTCCACCTCGCCGACGTCAATGCCGAGTTCGAGCGAGGCCGTCGCGACCAGCGCGCGCAACCGGCCGCTCTTCAGCCGCTGCTCGGCGTCCAGCCGGTGGGCTCGCGACAGGCTTCCGTGGTGGGACGTCACGGCGTCCTCGCCCAGGCGATCCGCGAGGGCGCGGGCGGATCGCTCGGCGCCCCGGCGCGTGTTGGAGAAGACCAGCGTCGTGCGGCGCTCCCGCGCGAGCGCCGCGATGCGGTCGTGGACCTCATTCCACTGTTCCGTGGAGAGCCCGGCGCCGAGCGGTGAGGAGGGAATCTCGACGTGCAGGTCGAGCTGCCGGCGATGGCCCTCGTCCACGATCACGCAGTCGGGCTCGCCGGCCTCGTTCACGCGCGTCGCGCCTACGAGGAAGCGCGCGACATCCTCGGGCGGCTTCTGCGTCGCGGACAGGCCGATGCGGCGCAACGGGCGGCCCGCGACGCGGTCCAGCCTCTCGAGCGTGAGCGCGAGATGCGCGCCGCGGCGGTTCGAGACCAGCGCGTGAGCCTCGTCCACGATCACGGTCCGCGCCGGGCTCAACATGCGCCGCCCGCCTTCCGTCGTCATGAGGATGAACAGCGACTCGGGCGTCGTGACGAGGATGTGCGGCGGACGCCGGAGCATGGCCGCGCGCTCGGACGCCGTCGTGTCGCCCGTCCTCACGGCCGCCCGGATCCCGGGATGGGCGAGCCCGCGGGCGGCGACGCCCTCGGCCAGCGCCGCGATCGGCTCCTCGAGGTTCACGCGGATGTCGTGGCTCAACGCCTTCAGCGGCGAGACGTAGACGACGCGAACTTCATCCGGGAGTTCCGCGGCGAGGCCCTCGCGCAGCAGTTCATCGAGCGCCCACAGGAAGGCCGCGAGCGTCTTGCCGGAACCGGTGGGCGCCGCGACCAGCGTCGAGCGGCCGGCGGCGATCGCCGGCCAGGCGCGCGCCTGGGGCGCCGTCGGCTGGCCGAGATGACGGCCGAACCACTCGGACGTGATGGGGTGGAAGAGGGCGGTGCTCATGTCCTTTTCCGGATGACCCGCCATGCTCAGGGATGAGGGAGGCCCGCATGCGCGCCGCCAGCGATTCAGGACGCGCGCGCAGGGGTTTCGCACGAGTTTCGTCGCCCCGGCGGTCCGCGTCCATGGGGGTGCGCCTTGCGGCGGCCCGGCGCGGCTGATGTACTCGCGTCATGCCGCTGGCCCGATGCCGGACGCCGGAGCTCATGGATGATCCCGCGCTGGATCCCGTCGAGCACGCGAGGGCCCTTCAGGGGCTCGCGCGCATCAACCGCATCAGCCGGGCGGGCGCGGCGATGTGGGAAGCCTTGCGCTCGCTGCCCGTTCCCGCTGGCCGGCCGCTTCGCGTGCTGGACATCGCGTGCGGCGGCGGTGACGTGGCGCGGGGCATCGCCCGCCGGGCGGCCCGCGAGGCGCGCGCGGTCGCGATCACCGGCTGCGATCTGAGCGACGTCGCGCTGGAAATCGCGCGCAGGGCCACGACCGGCGCGGCGCGCATCTCCTGGATGCGGCTCGACGCTCTCCGGGACGATCTCCCCGCCGGCCATGACGCGATCACGTGCTCGCTGTTTCTCCACCATCTCGACGAGGACGACGTCGTCGCGCTCCTGGCCCGCATGCGCGGGGCGGCCGGGATGGCGATCGTGGTGGACGACCTGCGCCGGTCGCGCGCCGGATGGTGGATGGCCTACGCGGGCACGCGCCTGCTGACGCGATCGCGCGTGGTGCACGTGGACGGCCCGCTGTCGGTCGAGGGCGCGTACACGGTGAGCGAGGCTCGCGCTCTCGCGGAGCGTGCTGGCCTCGACGGAGCGACGGTGCGCCAGCGCCCCCCCGGGCGGTTCCTCCTGCAGTGGCGCCGCGATGGCTGAGGCGCGCGACGTCGTCGTCATCGGCGCGGGTCCGGCGGGCTCGGTCGCGGCCACGCTTCTCGCGCGGCGCGGAATGGACGTCCTGCTCGTGGAGCGCCGGACGTTCCCTCGCACGAAGACCTGCGGCGGCTGCCTGAGCGCCGCGGCCGTCGCCACGCTCCGCCGGGCGGGGCTGGCGCACGTGCTCGACGATCTCGGAGCGCCCGCGGTGAGCGCCCTGCGCCTCCGCGTGCGCGGACGCGAGGCGGCTCTCGGGCTGCCGGCCGGCGGGCGCGCGATCGGGCGAGCGCCGCTGGACGCGGCTCTCGCCGAGCAGGCGCGCGAGGCGGGCGCGGAAGTCGCGATGGGCCAGGCCACCGTGCTCGCCTGCGAGCCCGCCGCCGATCGCCGCGTCGTGCGCATCGAGAGCGCGGGCGTCGAGCGGCGCGTCGAGGCTGGCCTCGTGCTCGCCGCGGATGGTCTCGCGCACTCGAGCTTGCGTGAGCTGCCGGAGTTCGCGTCGGTGACGGCGCGATCGAACCGCGTCGGCATCGGCGCGACGGGCACGTCCGCCGGATGGCGCGAGCCGCCGGGAACCATCGTGATGAGCGTCGGCCGCCACGGGTACGCGGGCGCCGTGCGAACGGGAGCCGATGAGATCACGCTGGCCGCGGCCGTGGATCCCGCCTGGCTCCGCCACGTCGGCGCCCGCGAGGCCGTCAGCGTCCTCTGGCGCGAGGCCGGCGGGCCCGCGCCGTGCGAGTTGCCGCCGCCGGCCGCGTGGACGGGCACGCCCGCGCTCACGCGGCGCAGCCGTCGGCTGGCGGGTCATCGCCTGCTGCTCATCGGCGACGCGGCCGGTTACGCCGAGCCGTTCACGGGCGAGGGCATGGCGTGGGCGCTGGCCGGGGCGGAGGCGGTCGTTCCCGTCGCCGAGCGTGCGATCGCGCGCTGGGACGGCGCCCTGGCGCTCGGCTGGCATCGCGAGCAGCGGCGCGTCATGCGCGCGAACCAGATCGTCTGCCGCGTGGTGCGCCCGGTGCTGCGGAGCCCCGCGATCATGGCGCCGCTGACGGCGATGCTCACGCTTCAACCGCGCCTGGCGTCGCGCGTCATCGCGCGCGCGCAGGCCGCAGGCGCGCTCGCTCCATGCTGACGCCGATGCGCCTCGCGGGCATCGGCACCGCGGTGCCGCGCGGACAGGCGACGCAGGCCGCTGCCGTGGCGCTGGCGATCGCGCTCGACACGGCTCCGGGGCAGCGCCCGGAGATCCTGGAGGCGCTTTACCGCCGCACGGGCGTGTCCCAGCGTCACGCGGTCGTCCTCGGCGATCGGGATGAGCCCGCGTCGCTCGCCCGCAAGACCACGCGCGAGCGCATGGCGCGCTTCGAGGCCGAGGCCGCGTCGCTGGCCGAGGCCGCCATCACGCGGGCGCTCGCGCGCGCGGCCGTCCCCGCCAGCGCCATCGATCACCTGATCACGGTGTCGTGCACGGGCTTCGCCTCGCCGGGCGTGGACATCGAGGTGGCGAGCCGCCTGGGCATGCGGGCGACCGTGGCGCGCACGCATGTCGGCTTCATGGGCTGCCACGGGATGATGAACGCGCTGCGCGTGGCGCATGCGGCCTGCGCCGCGGATCCCTCGATGACCGTGCTGGCGTGCGCCGTCGAG
The DNA here is from genome assembly GCA_964613915.1 of uncultured Thermoanaerobaculia bacterium. Classification (GTDB taxonomy): domain Bacteria; phylum Acidobacteriota; class JBCCFW01; order JBCCFW01; family JBCCFW01; genus CAZTIW01. Next base: position 58,534 of record CAZTIW010000020.1, on the reverse strand, counting down.
CTGTGCAGCCTCCACGAGCAGGTGAGCGGCGACCCTGGCCAGATCGTCGCCAACGCGCTGTTCGCCGACGGCGCGGCCGCGGTCGTCGGCACGGCGTGCGCGGCGAACGCGGCGGAGGAGGGGACCGCCGCCCCGCGCCTGCTCGCGAGCCACTCGGCGATCATCCCGAACACGACCGATCTCATGACGTGGCGGATCGGCGACTCGGGCTTCCTCATGCACCTGGACTCGCGCGTGCCCGACGTCATCCGGCGCGAGCTGCGGCCCGCGCTGGGCGCCTGGCTCGACGCGCGCGGCCTGTCGCTGAGCGGGATCGGATCCTGGGCGGTGCATCCGGGCGGTCCGAGGATCCTCACGGCCGTGCAGGAGTCCCTCGGCCTCGCCTCGGGGGCGCTGGCCGCGTCGCGCGCCGTGCTCGCCAGCCACGGGAACATGTCCTCGCCAACCGTCCTCTTCATCCTGGACGAGCTGCTGCGGTCCGGCGCGGCGCTTCCGTGCGTGCTGCTCGCGTTCGGGCCCGGCTTGACGGTCGAGGCCGCGCTGGTGGGCTGAGAGCCGGCACGGCCGCGCTTCCCGCCGGAGGGCGCGCGATGTCATCCTCGGCCATGCTCGCCGCCAGCAAGCGTCTCCACCCGTCCATGCTCGTCGCGTGCGCGGCGTGGCTGCTGGCCTGCACGCTCTGGCTGACCCCGCGCCTGCTCATGCCGGATGGCGCCGGCTACTGGGCCTACCTGCTCTCGGCCGTTCACGACGGCGACCTGCTGCTGTTCGACGAGTGGCGCGCGCTGGGCATGGCGCCGGACGATCGCTTCCTGCACGAATGGGTGACGGCGAACGGGCATCTCTCGAACCACTGGAGCGCCGGCGCCGCCGTCGCGCGCGCTCCCGGATTCATCGCGGCCGAGATCGCGACGCGGCTGCCAGGGCTGGATGCCTTCCCGCGCGACGGCTTCCGCCTCCCGTACATCGCGGCGGGCACGGCCCTGGATGCGTTCGCGGCGCTCGCGACGGCGCTGCTCGGCTTCCTCGTCGCGCGGCGATTCGCGTCCGATCGCGCCGCGGGCCTCGCGGGCCTCGGCATCCTGTTCGGGTCGCCCGTCCTCTACTACGGCCTGCGCGGCGGCTCGATGGTTCATGCGCTGGGGGCCTGCGTGTCGGCCGTCGTGCTCGCGCTGGCGCTGCGCCTGCGCGAGGGCGCGACGCGCGAGCGGTGGTTCAGCGTCGGTCTCGCCGTCGGATTCGCCTTCGCGCTCCGCCCGCAGCTCGCGGCGCTCGGCGTGCTTCCGTTGATGGTCGCGCCGTGGGCGCACCTGCGCGCCGCGCGCGGCGGCCTGCCGGCCTACGCGCTCGGGGTGGGCGCGGGCGCGCTGCCGCAGATCGCCGTGAGCACCGTGCTGCACGGGCACCCGTTCGGTGACTTCGTCGGCGCGCCGGGACCCGCCGGCCGGCCGTTCGCCGCCTTCGAGCGGTTCTGGACCTGGGAGCCCTATCTCTCCGCGTGGCATGGCCTCGTGCCCTGGACGCCGTTCCTGGCTCTCGGGTTCGCCGGATGGATCCTGCTGGCGCGCACGGAGCGGCGCCTCGCCGTCGCCGCGGGAATCGTCATGTTCACGCAGGCCTTCGCGGTCGCGACGCTCGACCGGCCGTTCTGGGGAGCGCTCGCCTTCGGGCAGCGCCGGCTGGATGGGCTGACGGCGCTCCTGCTCGTCGGCGCCGCCGTGGCGTTGACGAGGCTCCCGTGGCGATGGGCCATCGCCGTCACCGCCGCGTGCTGCGCCTGGACGACGGGACTGTTTCTCGCGTCGTGGTCGCGCCTGCCCGAGGCCGAGCCCGTGACGTTCGCGGACCTCGCGCGAGCGTGGCCCGACGCGGTCTTCAACCCCGCCGCCTGGGTGCCGCTGGCCGGCGTGCCGGCCGGGACGCGCGGGGCGGCCGCCATCGCGCTCGTCTTCCATGCCGCGGTCATCGGTCTCGCCATCCTGGCGCTCGCGCGAGCCTCGCCCGCGCGTCGCGCCGCGTGCGCCACGGCCTACCTGCTCGCGGTGACGATCTGGGTCGGCGTCTGCGGCGTGCGCGATGCGGCGCGCCTGGACACCTACCGCGACGCGGCCGAGCGCCACCGGCAGCTCGGCGAGTACGCCGGCTCCGTGGATGCGCGCATCCCCATGCTGCGCGACGAGGCGGTCTGGTATCGGTCGCGCGGGATGACCGCCGAGGCCGATCGCGTGGACGCGCGCGCCGATGATCTCCATCGCGGACTGCTCGAAGCCGCCCGCCGCGCCGGCTACGTCATCGCTACGGACTGACCGCCCCGGGCGCCGCGGCGCCCGCGCCGCGTCCGCCCGCTCGCGCCACCGCCAGGTAGAGCGCGGGCAGCACGAACAGGGTCAGCAGCGTGGAGGTCATCACGCCGCCGATGACGACGGTGGCGAGGGGGCGCTGGACCTCGGCGCCCGGCATGGTGCTCAGGGCCATCGGCAGGAAGCCGAGGGCCGCGACGGCGGCGGTCATGACGACGGGGCGCAGGCGCCGGCGCGCGGCCTCGATGATCGCCTCGCGCAGCGCGAGGCCCTCGCGCTCGAGAGCGCGCACCGTCGAGACGAGCACCATGTCGCCGAGCACGCTGATGCCCGACAGCGCCACGAACCCCACCGCGGCGGGCACGCTGAACGGCAGGCCGCGCAGCGTCAGCGCGATCACGCCGCCGACGGCCGCGAACGGAACGCCCAGGAAGACGCGGGCGGCGTCCGACACGCGCCCGTAGGCGGCATGCAGGAGCACCGCGATCAGCAGGAGCGCCAGCGGAACGACGATCATGAGCCGCTTGCGCGCGCGCTCGAGATGCTCCCACTCGCCGCCCCAGCCCAGGAACGTCCCCGCGGGCATGGCGACCTGCGTCCGCACGCGCTCGCGCAGGTCCTTCGCGAAGCCAGCGACGTCGCGCCCGCGCACGTTCATCGTGACGGTGATGCGGCGACGACCGGACTCGCGCTGCAGCACGGTCGGCCCCTCCTCGAGCGTCGTGCGAGCGACGGACGACAGCGGCACGGCAGCGCCGCCCGCGCCGTGAACGAGCGCCTGCCCGAGGGCCTCCGGATCGCGACGCAGGCGCTCGGCCAGGCGAACGGCCACGGCGCGGTGACGGTCGCCATCGAGGAACTCGGCGACGTCGAGCCCCGCCACGGCGCCCACGACCTCGAGCATCTCGCGCGCCGGCAGCCCGTGCCGCGCGAGGGCCTCGCGATCCGCGTCGAGGCGCAGGAGCGGCAGGCCCGTGACCTGCTCGACGGCGACATCCGTCGCGTCGGGCATCGCGGAGGCGACGCGCCGGATGTCGTCCGCGATGCGCTGAAGCACGTCCATGTCGTCGCCGAAGACCTTCACGACGACATCGCCACGCGCGCCGGCGATCATCTCGGAGACGCGCATCTCGATGGGTTGCGTGAAGATGACGCGCATGCCCGGCAGCTCCGAGAGCTCGCGCTGCATGAGGTCCACCAGCTCTTCATGGGTGCGCGCGCGCTTCCAGGTCCGCCGATCGGTGAGCTTGACGAACGTGTCGGAGACCTCGAGCCCCATCGGGTCGGTCGCGATGTCGGCCGTGCCCGTGCGCGTCCAGGTGCGCGCGACCTCGTCCGGAAACGCCGCGAGCAGCACGCGCTCGACGGCCGTGCCGGCGCGCACGGACTCCTCGAGCGACACGCCCGCCATGCGCACGGTGTTGATGGCGAAGGCGTCCTCGCGCAGGCGCGGCACGAACTCGGCGCCGAGGCGCGAGGCCAGCACGCCCCCGGCGAGCAGCCCGACGAGGCCCAGCGCGAGAACCGGCGCGGGCCGGCGCACGACCGCGGCGAGCAAGGGCTCGTACGCTCGCGTCAGCGCTCGCGCCAGGAGCGGCTCGCGCTCGCGCGGGTGGCGCGGCAGGGCGAGGCTCGCGAGGACGGGGATGAGCGTCAGCGACAGCAGCATGGATCCGAGCAGCGCGAACAGGACGGTCGCCGCCATGGGCTGGAAGAGCTTGCCTTCGATGCCCTGCAGGAGCAGCACCGGCACGTAGACGATGGCGATGATGAGCTCGCCGTACATGGTCGGCTTGCGGACCTCGAGCACGGCGTCGGCCACGACCTCGAGACGCGAGGCGCCGGTCGTGTCGCGCGCGAGGCGCCGGACGCAGTTCTCGACCTGGATCACCGACGAGTCCACCAGCAGGCCGAAGTCGAGCGCGCCCAGGCTCATGAGGCTTCCCGCGATGCCGAAGCGGGTCATGAGATCGAACGCGAACAGGAGCGACAGGGGGATCGCCGCCGCGACGATGAGGCCCGCGCGCAGGTTCCCGAGCAGCGCGAACAGCACGGCGATGACGAGGAGCGCCGCCTCGAGGAGATTCGTGCGCACGGTGCGCAGGACCATGTCCACGAAGTCGCGCCGGTCGTGGGCGACCTCGACGCGAACGCCGGCGGGAAGCGACTTGCGGACCTCTTCGAGGCGTCGCGCGAGCCGGCCGGCGACCTCATGGCCGCTCTCGCCGATCAAGGAGAAGCCCAGGCCCAGCACGACCTCGCCGCCGCCATCGGCGGTGACCGCGCCGAGCCGGGGTTCGTGGCCCTCGACGACGCGGCCGACATCCCCGATGCGCACGGGGACGCCCGCGCGCTCGGCGACCACGATGCTCGCGACATCGTCGACGCTCGTGAGGAGCGCGCGCCCCTGCACGATGGTCGCCTGTCCCGATCCGACGAGCGCGGCGCCCCCGGCGGCCCCGCCGCCCTGTTCGAGCGCCTCGATCACGTCGTGCAGCGTGAGGCCGCGGAGCTGCAGGTCGGCGGGATCCACGACGACCTCGAGACGGCGCACCTCGCCGCCCCATGAGCTGACCTCCGCGACGCCAGCCGCAGCCTGAAGGCGCGGGCGAATCAGCGTGTCGTGAACGTGACGGAGCTCGGTGAGCGGGACATCGCCGCCCACCGTGTAGTGGAACACCTCGCCCAGTCCGGTGGCGACGGGCCCGAGGCGCGGGCCATCCACGCCAGCGGGAACGTCGGCATCCTGCAAGCGCTCGGCGACGAGCTGACGGGCGCGCCAGATGTCCGCGCCGTCCTCGAAGGTCAGCGTGACCTGCGAGAGCCCGAAGCGGCTCAGCGAGCGCATCTCGACGAGTTGCGGCAGGCCGCCGAGCGCCTGCTCGATGCGCACGGTGACCTGTCGTTCCATCTCCTCGGGCGAGAGCGCGGGCGCCAGCGTGTTGACGTGCACCTGCACCGGCGTCACGTCAGGGAAGGCGTCGAGCCGGAGTCGCCCGAACGCCAGCACGCCGAGCGTCGCGATGACGAGCCAGCCCGCGATCACCGTGATGCGGTGCCGGAGCGACCATCGGATGACGGCCTCGATCACTTGGGCGCCTCGATCTCGCAGCAGCCCGTGCCGATCGATCCGGGAAGCGTTTCGGTCTTGAGCAGGAAGCTCCCGGTGGTCGCCACGTGCTCACCGGGCGAGAGCCCGGCGACGACCTCCACCCGGTCGCCGCGCGTGGCGCCCAGCGTCACGCGACGCGTCTCGTAGACGCCCTGCGACTTGCGAACGAACGCCAGCGTCACGCCACGCGCCGCCTGCACGGCGTCTCGCGGCACGAGCACGGCGTCCGTGCGGCCAGCCGACGCGAGGCGCGCGCGACCGGCCATGCCCGGCCTGAGCAGGCCCCGGGAATCCTCGACGTGAAGGCGCACGCGGCCCGTGCGGGTGAGCGGATCGATGGTGGGCGCGATGGCCTCGACGACGGCGCGGAACGTCACGCCGGGCGCGGCGTCCACGAGCACTTCGGCCTCGCGACCCGTGCGCAGGGACGACACGAGCTCCTCGCGGACGTCGGCCACGGCGTCGAGGTGCGTGAGGTCCACGACCTCGAACAGCGGGTCGCCCGCGTGCACGAGCTGGCCGGCGACGGCGGCGCGGCGCGTGACGACGCCCGCCAGCGGCGAGACGAGCCGGAGCCCCGCGCCGCCCACGAGCGCGAGCTCCGCGGTGGCGGAGGCGAGATCCGCTCGCGCCCCGACGACGGCTTCCTCGGCGGCCAGCAGGTCCTTGGCGGGGGACACGCCGCGATCGACCAGGCCGGCCTCGCGATCGCGATCGGCGGTCGTGCGCACGAGCCGTGCCTGCGCCGCGTCGCGCCGGGCGCGCAGCGACTCGCCGGCGGCGCCCTCCAGGATGGCCAGCGGCGCCCCGGCCGTGACGGTGTCGCCGACCTCGGCGAGCACGCGCGTCACGACGCCCTCGGCGCGCGCCGCGATCTCCGCTCGATGGCGCGGATCGGCCTCGATGCGCGCGACCGCGACGATGACATCTTCGGATGGCGCGGCGTCCGTGATCACCCACTGCAGTCCCGCCTTGGCCTCGGCGTCGGGGCCCTTCAGGCGCACGAGCAGGCCATCAGGGGGCGGCTCGTCGGCGCTCAGGTCGCCGATGTCGCGAGGCCTCCCGCCGAGCTCCGGGTGACAGACCGGACAGAACGACTCGGGGACCTCGTGCTCGGCGCACCAGTCGCCCTTGGCGCGGAAGACCACGGCGAGGCCGGGATCGCAGCCCGTGCACACGGACTCGAGCAGGCCGTGCTGCGGGCAGATGCCCTCGGCCGCTGCCGCGCGCGGGCCAGCCGTCGTCGCGGCGCCCTCGCTCTGCGGCTCGCGACAGGCGAGCGCCGCGATCGCGGCGAGCGCCAGCAGCGCGATCGCGATCGCGCGGGCGTGCCGGCGCGTCAGCCCGGGTGACATCGCTCGCATCTCAGGGGCTCACGGGCTTGGGAGGCCGCTCGATCTTGATGTTCGGATTGCACTTGAGGCACTGCGACTCCGGCAGGCCATGCTCGACGCACCAGTCCTGCGTCGCCTTGAAGGCCGGGATCAGCGCCGGATTGCATCGCGTGCACTGGGACTCCGGCACGGCATGCTCGCCGCACCAGTCCTCCCAGGATCCGACGACGTAGCCTGCCGGGGCGTGACCGCCAGACGTTGCCGTCGTGCCCGAGTCGCCCTTGCCGCCGCAGGCGCCGGCCAGGAGAGCCACGGTGGCGAGAAGAAGGAGAGTCGCGAGCGTCGAGCGGCGGGGCATGGTCGTCATGGCTGGTCTCCATCGTCGAGGCCGAGGGCGGACCGGAGGCTGACGCCCGAAACGGCGGCGTCGAGCATGCGGTCGAGATGCTCGCGACGCGCATCGAGAGCATCGCGCCTGAGCAGGATGAGGGTTGCGAGATCGAACTTGCCAGCGACGTAGCCCAGTCGGGCGAGCTCCGAGCTGGCCTCGGCGGGCGCGAGCGCCCTCTCGAGGACCTCGGCGGCGTCCACGTCGGCCGCGTGCCGGGCGGCGAGGGCGCTGATCTGCGCCAGCGCCGTGCGCTCGGCGGCGGCAGCCGTGGCGCGAGCAGCCTCGCGCTCGCGCGCGCTCGCCGCCGAGTCGGCGCGCAGCCGGGCCCGCGGCATGAGCGGCAGCACGACGCCACCGGTCAGGATGTTCGCGTCTTCCTCGCGCGCGATGGCCACGCGCAGGGACGGCGGCGACCGGACGGCATGCGGCAGGTAGGCGCCTTCGGCGTCGGCGACCTCCGATTCGGCGCGAGCTGCGGCCACGCGGGGCCCGCGAGCGGCCGCGTCCGGGGCGAGCGACAGGGACTGGCGGAGCAGATCGCGCGAGCGCGCGATGTCGAGCAGCTCGCCCTCGGCGACGAGCCCGCTGGCATCGTCGAGGCCGAGCGTTGCGGCCAGGCGCGTGCGTGCGGCCGCGGCGCTCGCGGCGCCGGCGGCCAGCGCCGACTCGGCGCGGACGAGGTCAATCTCCGCGGCGTGAACGTCAATCTTCGCGACATCGCCCGCCTGCTCGCGCTGCGTCACCGCATCCAGGAGCTCGCGGGCGAACCGGACGCGCTCGCGCAAGAGATCGCCCGCGGCCTGGGCGTGGAGGAGGTCGAGCCAGGCCACGAGGGCCTCGCTCGCGACGTCGCGGGCGAGGGCGTCGGCGTGAAACGCCTCGGCACGCGCGCGGGCGCTGGCCACGTCATGTCGCGCGGCCCGGCGAGCCGAGCCGTCGAAGGGGAATTCGACGCCGACCTCGGCGTCCCAGGTCAGGGTTTCCGCGTCCCGCGGGCCGCCCGCGAAGTCCACGGCGGCCGCCTCGGGGCGAGTCCTCGCGGCCTCGGCGCGCAGGCCGGCGGCGCTCGCGTGGGCGCGAGCCGCCACGACGGCAGGGGATTCGCGGGCAAGAGTCAGGACATCTTGGCGCTGCAGCGTGCGCGAGGACGCGCTCGTCGCCAGCGCCGCGAGGACCAGCAGGGTCCAGGCACGGTATCGCATGCACACCTCGTCGAGAGGGAGGATGAAAGAGCCGGGATCGCGCGCGCGATCGACCGGCAGGGCTTCGACGAAGGATCAGCCGCGTGGGACGTGCAGGATCTCGCGCGGATCGGAGTCGAGAACCGCGGGGGCGGGCTCGCCCAGCGCGGCGGCCGCCGTCGTGCCCGGCGGCTCGGCTGCCGGCTCGCCGCTCGTCGTGGCCACGCGGTGGAGAGGGCTGCAGAGGCAGTCAGGACACTCGGGCGGGCAGTCGCGATCGCCGGTCGGCGTCTCGGCGTTCTCGTCGGCGCAGGCGTCGGCGCAGGTGTCCGCGCAGCACTCGTCCACGCAGGGCGCGAGTCCCAGGGCCGAGACGGGGAGAACCGGCAGCAGGAGCGCCAGGACGCACGTCAGGGCCAGGAGTCGTCGGAGCAGCATGCAGCGGCGAGCATGGCATGCGGGGCGGCTCCTCTCAACTCGCGCAGGGCCGCGGCAGGGTCCGGGGAGGTCGTCGCGGCCGCCCCGGTTCGGGGCAGCGGATGATGTCCCCTCGGCCCGTCCCGCGGGGGGCGTGGCGCCGGACCGGCGGCCCCCGTGCTTGACGGGCGGGGGAATCCGAACGATGCTTGCGCCGCGTCTTCGAGACGCGCCCGGTCTTTCTTCCCGCCTCGACTCGACTCTGTCGCTCGCTTCGATCCCTCGCAGCTCGTCAGATTTCAGCCCTGGGCTGGTTCGCTTCACCGGGGCGACCACCCGACGAGCCTCGCGCGATCCCCGTGCGTCCGCTCCGAAGGTCACGTATCAGGATCGATCCCATGAGTGGCAACAAGCTCTACGTCGGCAACCTCTCCTTCAACACCACCGAACCCAGTCTCGCGGACGCGTTCAGCCCCTACGGCACCGTCACCCGCGCGACGCTCGTCACCGATCGCGACACCGGCCGCCCCCGCGGCTTCGCGTTCGTCGAGATGGGCTCCCCCGAGGAGGCCCAGGCGGCGATCGAGGGTCTCGACGGCAAGAGCCTCGATGGCCGTCAGCTCCAGGTGAACATCGCGCGTCCTCGTGAGGATCGCGGCGGTGGCGGCGGCGGCAGCCGTGGCGGCGGCGGCGGCCGTCCCTCGAACCGCTGGTAGTCTCGCCTCGTGTCCCGTCGGCTGACGCCGGCGGGACATCCCATCTCGAGCCTGTCGGCCAGCGCCGGCAGGCTCGTCTCGCGTGTGAGGTCCGATGATGGTGACGCATGCTCCCCATGGCGGTTCCTCAGCCGCGCCGCTGGCCACATCGCCCGCCACGCGGCGCCGCCGCCTGCATCCTGAGCCGTCGCGCTCGTGACGCGGCGCCGTGTCGGTGTTCTGGAACTGCTGAGCGACTCGGTCGAGCAGGGGTGGGGACGGCGCTTTTATGGCCGCCGCTTCCGGCGTCACTACGCGAGCATCATGCCGCAGGCCGTGTCGGCGTGGTGCCGCGAGCTCGGCCATGACGTCACGTACGCCATCTACTACGGCCAGCAGGATCCGCGGACTCTCCTGCCGCCCGAGCTCGACGTCGTCTTCATCTCGACGTACACCCACGCCAGCGCCGCGGCGATGGCGCTCGCCAGGCTCTTCGACCGCGAGGGCACGCTGACCGTCATCGGCGGGCCGCATGCCCGGTCGTTCCCGGCCGACTGCCAGCGCTTCTTCGACATCGTCGTCGCCCGCTGCGACAAGGATCTCGTGGACGACATCGTGTCCGGGCGGTTCGCTCCGGGCTCCGTGGCCGACAGCGGCCGGCCCCTGACGGACATTCCGAGCGTCGAGTCGCGCCTTCCGGAGATCACCAAGTCGTCCCTGACCGAGGGGCGCCGCCCGATGGGCGCGAACGTGCCGATGCTCAGCAGCGTGGGGTGCCCGTACACCTGCGACTTCTGTCTCGACTGGAACAACCCGTACATCGCCATCGCGCCTGAACGGCTGGTCGAGGATCTGCGCTTCGTCGCGGAGAAGCTCCCGGGCGTGTTCGTGAGCTTCCACGATCCGAACTTCGGCGTGAGCTTCGACAAGACGATGGCGGCCCTGGAGACCGTGCCCGCGAGCGCGCGGAACCCGTACTTCATGGAGAGCTCGCTGACCATCCTCAAGCCCGGGCGGCTGCAGCGCCTGCGCGACACGAACTGTCATTACGTGGCGCCGGGCGTGGAGTCATGGGCCGACTACTCGCACAAGGCGGGCGTCGGACAGCAGGTCGGGCGCGAGAAGCTCGCGGGCGTGCTCGCGCAGTTCCACGAGCTTCACGAGCACGTGCCGAACCTGCAGGCGAACTTCATCTTCGGCGCCGATCAGGATGCGGGCGACGAGCCGGTGGAGCTGACGTCGGAGTTCATCCGCGGCGCTCCCTTCGTGTGGCCCGTCATCAACATTCCGACGCCGTTCGGGGGCACGCCGCAATACGACCGCCAGCTCGCGGCAGGCCGCATCCTCGAGGCGATGCCGTTCAGCTTCTACTACATGCCGTACCTGGTCATGACGCTCGAGAACTACTCGCCGCTCGAGTACTACGAGCGCATGGTCACGCTCTGCGAGCGGGCGTACTCGTGGTCGCTCCTGCCCGCGCGCATCGCTGGAACTCCCTCAGCCGCCATGAAGGCGATCAACGTGCTGCGCACGTTCGGCGGACAGGGCATCGTCAGGCGCCTGCGCGGCGTGCGTGACCGGCTCGCGAGCGACGCCCAGTTCCGCGCGTTTCACGAGGGGCGCGACCGGCGCCTCCCGGACGTCTACCGGCAGATGCACGCGAGCCGGCTTGGCCGCTACGCGGAACTCCTGACGGATGACGAGATCGCGCCGCGCCTCGAGCCGGCGCCGCCCCAGGCGGCGAGGGCGCCGGCGAGCGCCCCTCCGCGCGTCGCGGTGACCGCCTTGCATCCACCGCCGACTGCTCCTGCTGCGGCAAGGGCGGCGGCCGCGGACTGATCCGTCCGTGATGCAGGCAACTGATCGCGCCTTGCCTTGACCCCCCGGGCGAGAGCGGCCGATGATCCCCGCGGCGTTGCGCCAGGAGGTCTCGGATGAGAGTTCGCCGCCCCCGCCTTTTCGTCTGCCTCGCCCTCGCGGCGTCGCTCCTTGCCGCCACCGTCGCGTGCGATGACGGGGACTCGCGCAACATCGGCGACGACTGCCTCGACAACGCGGACTGCGACGGCGGCCTCTTCTGCGCGAAGGCCGACGGCGACTGCGATGGGGCCGGCACGTGCGCCGTGCGCCCGGACTTTTGCCCGGCGGTGTTCGCTCCTGTCTGCGGCTGCGACGGCCGGCCCTTCGACAGCCGCTGCGTCGCCAGCGCCGCCGGGCAATCGCTGCGCTCGACCGGCCCCTGCCCGTGACCCTCGCCGCGGGTGCATGACCGGGCCTGAATCGCCTGCCTCGCGGGTCAGTCGGCGGAGAGCGTGCCGTCGCAGAGGATCGTGCGCACGTTGTAGAAGACCAGGGGGCCGCCGCGATCGGGCTCGGGCCAGGTGCGGGCATCCAGCGCGGTTCCCGTCGGCGCGCCGGCGTTCGGCATGGCGCGCGCCTCGCCGCGCAGCACCGTGAAGCGCACCTCGGGCGGCATCGGGCCAACGAGCGACCAGTCGAGCAACGGCAACTCGGTCGGGAGCTTGCTCAGGCGGAGCGCGGCTCCCACGTTCCAGGCGCTCGCGGGCGGCACGATGCGGACGATCGTCGAGCAGGAACTCGCGTTGCCCGCCGCATCGGTGGCCTCGAACGTCACGAGCGTCGCGCCGCAGGGGTAGTCGTCGGACGCGTCCGCGCCTCCGGCCGTGCGGTCGTTGCGCAGCGAGGGCGCGGGATCGCAGTCATCCATGGCGCTGGCCGCCAGGCTCGCGGGTCCGCCCGAGTAGGACGTCGCGGGCGCGAGCACTTCGGCCGGGCAGCTCACGCGCGGCGGGTTGAGATCCGTGGCGGTGATGACCGCGAAGTCGGTGTCCGACGCGCCGTCGTCGTCGGTGTACGTCAGCTTCACGGTCGTGACCCTTGCGGGGAAGATGGCCGACACGATCGCGCCCGTGGCGTCCGCGTCATCGTCGGGCACCGTGTTGCCGCTCGAGTCCACCGCCGTGTCCAGGTCCCAGGTCCACGTCGGCGCGAGCCCGCCGTTGATCGCATCGGAGTCGAAGGACGCGCTCCCGTCGAGCGTCACGGCGACGCCCGGACACGTGACGATGTCGCCGCCCGCGTTCGCGATGGCCGGCCCCGCGACGGCGCAGCCCTGCGACACGTCCGCCGGCGGCAGCGATCCGAACACGGTCGTCGTCACGTACGCCGCCACCTGGCCAGGGCCGAGGCTGAACTGATTCGCGAGCGCGATGCCGACGTCGTAGTCGAGGCCCGCGTCCACGAACTCGTCCGGGTCCGGGCCGTCCTGGTACACGATGTCGCCGAGCGGCGTGTCGGCGCTGATCCTGTTCGGGAACGCCGGCCAGGCGTTGACCTCATAGCGGCCGGAGGGCGGGGTGATCCCGCCGCACGCCGTGATGCCGATGAGGTTCGTCGTCGCGGCGGGCTCGCCAGCCCGGTCGGTCTGGAACAGGAGCTCCTCCGGACCGACGAGGAGGCGCCCGCCGCCGTCCGGCACGCCGGCGCCCAGCCCCAGGAAGAGATCGCCTTCGTAGTAGCGCACGAGATCGAAGGCGACCGTCGCGGCCCCGCGGTTCGTGATGACGTACTCCTGCACGAGCATGGTGCCGGACCGCGAGGCGCCCACGATCAGATCCTGCACGCGCTGCGTGAGCTCCCAGTCCAGTCCCGCGTGCGTGAAGGCGCTGACGGCCGTCGTGCCGTTCTGCGAGAGGAAGCCAGGATCCGGCAGGTTGCCCGTCGGCGTGCCCGGCCCGACCGTCCCGATCGTCAGGAACGTGCTGCGGCCGGCGAGCCGGAAGTAGACGGCCGACTGCCACGAGGTGCTGCTGGGACCCACCGCGCCGACGGGGTCGTAGATGGCGTCACCCGCGCCGCCCGGACCGAGGCCGTAGGTGCGATAGCCGAACGCGCCGTAGGCGTCGAGATCGATCGAGACGCTGCCGTCACCGGGGCTCGTCGCCAGGCGGGCCTGCACGGCGACGGCCGGCGGCGGAACCGCCAGGCACAGCATCGCCGTCACGATCGCGGCGAGCCGCGGGAGCGGCCCGCGCGCGGCATGGCGCGGGAAGCGTTTCATGGTCGCCTCGCGTGACCCGGAAGCGGGAGATCGGACCGGGCGGGGCCCGGCGGGGCTCGGTCTCGTGGCGGTGATCTCATGATAGCGCCCGCTCGCCCGCTTGACCACGGGCGGCGGGACCAGGGACCGGGTGGCGGTGGAGGCGCGGGGCGGACAGGGCCACCCCGCGACCGGTCTCACCAGCGGTCCTGGAGCGTGACCTTGCCCAGAAGGACCTGCACGGCCTGCGCGACATCCGCGTTGTTGAGGACGGCATCGCCGAGGCGCAGCGCCGTGCCAGGCCCCGTGGGAGCCGCGGGGGCCACGTCGCCGCGCACGATCTCGGCCGGCGACGGCACCGCGAGACCCCGGACGAAGCGGATGAGGCCGACGATGTCAGCGGCGCGCACGCGTCCGTCGGGGACGGCCGGTCGCACGTCGCCGAGCACCGCGCCGGGCGCGAGCACGAGATCGTCGTTGGTCACGAGGGGATTGCGCCCGTAGCGCACCTCGCGACCATCCTTCTCGCCGCCGCCATCCGTGTCCGCGACGTTGGGCAGCGTGCCGAGCACGGCCTCGGTGCCGTTCGCGAGCGCGTCGAGATCCTGGTCAGCCGCGGCGTTCGACGTGCCGGCGTCGAGGCCGTGCGCTGACTCGTAGCTGTCGAGCAGGCCGTCGCCATCCGTGTCCACCCCCACGCGGATGGGGCCGCTCGAGTACGCGCGGCGCAGCGTGGTGCCGTCGGAGATGGCGGCGTGCACGAAGTACTCGCCCTCGGGGAAGAGCGAGACATCGAGCAGGAAGGCGTTGACGGTGTTCTCCGACAGCGCGCTGGCGCCCGGAATGACGACCCCGTCGAAGCCGTTCGCGTCCGAGTCGAGGAACAGCGAGACCATCGCGTCGCTGTCGGGGTCGAACGCCTCCCACTGGATCAGGAAGGCGTCGCGCACGAGCGGGCTCGATGCCGCGGGCGAGGTCACGCGGATCGTCGGACGCGGGTCGAAGACGAGGTCGTTCAGGTTCAGGCTCTCCGTCTCGTACGGCGTGGATCCCTGCGAGACGACGGTCAGCACGCCCGTTGCGTTCGCCAGCACCAGGTTCGTGAGCTGGAACTTCCCGCCGATGCCGGTCGCGGAGATCGTCGCGGCGTCGAAGTCGAGCACGGCCTGGGCCGGGCCCGGCGACGCGACCTGCAGGAGCGAGCTGGCCTGTCCGGCGAACTTCCCGCCGGTTCCCGCGAGCTCGCCGGCGACCTGATAGCTGCCCGCCCGCTGGACCGAGACGCCGACGGTCATCCGCAAGATGTCCGCGAGCGTGTCGCCGTTCAGGTCCACGAGCGCGCTGGAGTAGGCCCCGGTCGCGACGATCTCCCCGGCCGTGACGTCGAACAGCGCGCTCACCGTGCGGTCGAACGCGCCGCCCGAGAGCGTGCCGGCGATCCGGCCGTTGCAGGCCCAGCGCCCGGTCGCGCCCGACGCCGGCACGTTGAAGCGGCCGGTGAATCGCTTGTCGCCCGCGATCAGATCGCCGAGCGTGCCGTCGTCGCGCAGCGTCACGACGGTGGGCGTCCCCGCCGGCGAGATGAACGTGGCCTGGGCGAGCGTCGTCACGGCCGTGAGCGGCGCGAGCTCGACGATCGCCGTGATCTGCGAGCCCATCGCGAAGGTCGTCCCGCCGAGCGACAGGCCGAGCGCGATCGGACTCACCTCGCTGAACTTGCCGAACGTGAGCGCGCTCGAGGAGGACTCGAGCGTCCAGTCGCCGTCGGTGGGCGTCGTGATGACGTAGCCGGACGTGCTGGAGCCGTCCGACGACTGCTGGTCAACTTCCGTGACCTCGGGATCCGTCACTGCCGATGCTGGCGTGAACTTGCCCCCGGATGGGCCCGTGACCGTGGTGGTCACCGGCTCGCCGAGCGAGGTCTGCGTGAACGTCGCTTCGTCAGCCGACGTGACGGGGACCGTCATAGCCAGCTTGCCTCCGACGGTCTCCGCCGCGATGACGACGCTCACGCTGCGATTCGCCGTCGCTCGCGTCCCGCTCACGGGCGCGAAGGCGCCAGCCTGGCCCCGGCGGGGCAGGGAGACGGCGCCCGATCCGAGCGCCGGCGCGAGATGCTGCGAGAAGAACGCCGGCGAGTACAGCATGCGGTCATGAAGCGGAGCGGGCTCGGTGACGTTCACCCACGTGCGCGAGCCCACGTTCGATCCGATGAGGCCGAGCGCGGACGCGATCGCGAGCGTGTCGTCCGTCCCGGAAGGCGGGCGATGGGCGGCGACCTGCACGAAGCTCACGTCGGGGTAGGCGTCGGGCCGCCGGTGCGTGGCGTTGAACACGCTCGCGCCGAGGCTCGTGAGGCCGGGCAGGCACCGATCGGCCGCGAGCCGCGCCTGAGCGTCGGCGTTGCCATCGCCCGCGGCGGCGAGCAGCGCGCCATGAAGGTCATCCGCGAACGTCCAGCCCAGGTGGGGCGTGCCGACGAACACGACGCGTCGCACGCCGGCGCGCCCGGACTGCTCGAGCATCGCGCGCACGATGAACCCGCCGGCATCGTGCGCCACGATGTCCACGAGACCGGCCGGCGTGCTCGCGGCGGCGGCGTCCACGGCGGCTCGCAGCGCGGGCGCGTTGGCGGCGGCCGTGGCCCACGCGTCGAGTCCCGGCACGATCACGGCGGGACGGCCGAGCGACGAGGCGATGCGCGCCGCCCAGTCCGCCAGCATCTCCGGATGCGCGCCGGGAATCGTGGCGTGCCAGCCCTGCACCAGCAGGACGGGGAGGACGGCAGGGGTCTTGAGGAAGGGCGCCCCGGCGATCGCCGACCATCCGCCCTCGTCGTCCTGAGCGCGCACGATGATCTCGTGCGGCCCGTCCGTGACGCCCGAAAGCGGGAGCGGAGCCGACACGATCACGCTCGCGCCGGCGGGCGCCGCGACGATCGGGGTCCCCGTTCCGGGCTCGCCGGCGGCGTCCAGGAACCACTCGATCCGCGTGACCTGTCCCCCCGCGTCGGTGGCCGCGACCACGAGCGCGAGCGAGGCCGCGCCGGCCGTGGGATCGGGGCTCACCGTGGCGGACGTGACGACGGGCGGCGATGTCTCGCAGGCGTCGCCGGTCCCGTCGCCGTCCGTGTCGGCCTGCGAGGGGTTCGCGACGGTCGGACAGATGTCGCAGGCGTCGCCGCGGCCATCCGCGTCCGTGTCGAAGCCCAGCGGGTCCGTCACCGTGGGGCAGGCGTCGCACGCATCGCCACGCGCGTCGCCGTCGGAGTTGGTCTGCTGCGGGTTGGCGACGCCCGGGCAGTTGTCGCACGCGTCGCCGCGCCCGTCGCCATCGCCGTCTTGCTGGCCCGCGTTGGGCATCGTCGGGCAGTTGTCGCAGGCATCGCCCCGGCCGTCGGAGTCCGCGTCGGCCTGCGCGGGGTTGCTCGCGGTGACGCAGTTGTCGCACGCGTCGCCGCGGCCGTCGCCGTCGGTGTCCGTGAAGGAAGGTCCGTTGGCCACGGCCGGACAGTTGTCGCAGAGATCCCCACGCGCATCGCCATCCGCGTTCGCGAAGGACTGGCCGTTGGCGACGCTCGGACAGTTGTCGCACGCGTCGCCACGGCCGTCGGAGTCCGTGTCGGCGAAGGAGGGACCGTTGGCCAGCGCGGGACAGTTGTCGCAGGCGTCCCCGCGGCCGTCGGAGTCCGTGTCCGTGAAGCTCGGTCCGTTGGCGATGGCCGGGCAGTTGTCGCACGCGTCCCCGCGCGCGTCGCCGTCCGCGTTGGCCTGATTGGCGTTGGGCACGAGCGAGCAGTTGTCGCAGGCGTTGCCGACGCCATCGGCGTCCGTGTCCACCTGCGACGCGCCGGCGAGCAGGGGGCAGTTGTCGCAAGCGTCGCCGAGACCATCGGCGTCCGTGTCGGTCTGCGTGGCATTCGGGACGCTCGGGCAGTTGTCGCACGCGTCACCGACGCCATCGCCGTCCAGATCGCCCTGCGAGGAGTTGGCGCGCAGCGGGCAGTTGTCGCAGACGTTGCCCCGGCTGTCGCCGTCCGCGTTCTCCTGGCCCGGGTTCGGCACGTTCACGCAGTTGTCGCAGGCGTCGCCGCGCCCGTCGCCGTCGGCGTCCACCTGGGACGCGTTCGCGCGAGCCGGGCAGTTGTCGCACGCGTCACCGACCAGATCGGCGTCGCTGTCAATCTGGCTGGCGTTCGGCGTCGCGACGCAGTTGTCGCACGCGTCGCCGCGGCCGTCGGCGTCCACGTCGGCCTGCCCGGGATTCGCGAGGCTCGGGCAGTTGTCGCAGACGTTGCCCGCGCCGTCGCCGTCGGCGTCGGGGAACGCCGGTCCGTTGGCCACGTTCGGGCAGTTGTCGCAGGCGTCCCCCCGCTGGTCGCCATCGGCATTGGCCTGGCCAGGGTTCGCGACCGCGGGGCAGTTGTCAAGGCTCGCCGGGATCCCGTCTCCATCGGCGTCCTCGCAGGCGTCGCCGATGCCGTTGCTGTCCGCGTCCGCCTGGCTGGGGTTGGCGACGAACGGACAGTTGTCGGCGCCATCGAGAACGCCGTCGTTGTCGTCATCCGGATCGCAGGCATCGCCGAGGGTGTCGCCATCGGTGTTGATCTGCGTGGGGTTCGCCGTCAGGGGGCAGTTGTCCGACCCGTCGGGGACACCGTCGTTGTCGTCATCCGGATCGCAGGCATCGCCGAGGCCGTCGGCGTCCGTGTCCGTGAACGCGGGTCCGTTGGCCACGGCAGGGCAGTTGTCGCAAGCGTCGCCGCGCTGGTCGCCGTCCGTGTTGGTCTGTGTCGGATTGGGAACGGTCGGGCAGTTGTCGCAGGCGTTGCCGCGACCATCGCCGTCGGCATCGGTGAAGCTGGGTCCGTTGGCGACCGACGGGCAGTTGTCGCACGCGTCGCCCTTGCCGTCGCCGTCGCCATCCGTGAACGTCGGCCCGTTCGCGACGGTCGGACAGTTGTCGCAGGCGTCGCCCTTGCCGTCGCCATCGCCATCGGCGAAGTTCGGCCCGTTCGGGACGGTCGGGCAGTTGTCGCACGCGTCGCCCTTGCCATCGCCGTCGCCGTCTTGCTGGCCCGAGTTGACGATGAGAGGGCAGTTATCGCTCGCGTTCGGGATCCCGTCGCTGTCGGCGTCGGGATCGCAGACATCGCCGATGCCGTCGCTGTCGGCGTCCTCCTGGCCGGGGTTGAAGTCGAACTGGCAGTTGTCAATGTTGAACTTGCCGTCGCCGTCGAGGATCCCATCGTTGTCGTCGTCAGGGTCGCAGGCGTCGCCCATGCCGTCGAGGTCGTTGTCGTCCTGCTCGAAGTTGTAGTCGTAGGGGCAGTTATCGCAGGGGTAGCCGAGGCTGTCCTCGTCGCCATCGTAGACGAACGGGCTCGGCGTGGAGGGGCAGTTGTCGCACGCGTCGCCGTGGATGTCGCCGTCCGCGTTCTCCTGCAGCGAGTTGTACTCGAACTGGCAGTTGTCGCTCGAGTCGGGGACGCCGTCCGCGTCGTCGTCAGGATCGCAGGCGTCGCCCTGTCCGTCCTGGTCCCAGTCTTCCTGCCAGGGATTCCAGTGCAGGAGGCAGTTGTCGAATCCGTCGTAGGCCTGATCGCCGTCCGCGTCGGCGTCGCAGGCGTCGCCCTCGCCGTCGCCGTCGAAGTCCTCCTGTCCCGGGTTGGTTGTTGACGGGCAGTTGTCCACGCCATCCAGCAGGCCGTCGCCGTCGCAGTCCACGATCGACGGACAGGGATCGCAGCCTTCGCCCAGGCCATCGGCATCAGTGTCGAGCTGCGGCGGGTTGAAGGAGGTGCGGCAGTTGTCGGAGGCGTCGGGAATGCCGTCGTTGTCGTCGTCGGGATCGCACGCGTTCCCCAGGCCGTCCTCATCTGCGTCCGCCTGGTCCGGATTCGGAAGCAACGCGCAGTTGTCGTTCCCGTCGTAGGCGCCGTCGTTGTCGTCGTCGTCGTCGCAGTCGTCACCCTCGCCGTCGCCGTCGAAGTCCTCCTGGCCGGGGTTGAAGGTGAAGAGGCAGTTGTCCTCGCCGTCCAGGACGCCATCAGCGTCGCAGTCGGGAACGGACCAGCACCAGTCACACCGGTCGCCGGCGCCATCGGCGTCTTCGTCCAGTTGCTCGGGGTTGAACTCCTTCACGCAGTTGTCCGCGCCGTCGAGCACGCCGTCGCGATCGCAGTCGGGCATCTGGCGGCAGGGATCGCAAGCGTCGCCCCGGCCGTCGGAGTCGGCGTCCTGCTGGCCGGCGTTGGGCTGCCACTTGCAGTTGTCCAGGCCGTCGGGCACGGTGTCGCCGTCGGCGTCCCCGACGACTCCGGCGGGAGCGGGGGTGCGGTCCCGGTGGCCGGGATCGGCGGTGTGCCGCGCGGGACCATCCCACCAGGCCGCAGCTGGCGCGATCGCGGCCAGCACGAGGGCGCTGCCGACGAGGGCAAGGCGAAATCCGCGAGATGACGGCATGACGGCGGCTCCGGATGGGGGTGGCGGGACGCGCCCGGAGCCGAGGATCTCGCGTCCCGGGGCCGTCACGCAACCCTCGGGGTAGACTTCAGCCTGCCCGCCGGCCCTTCCACCCTCCCGGCGCGCGCCCCGAGAACGCATGCCCCTCTACGAATATCGCTGCGAAACCTGCGATCACCGCTTCGAGGCCCTGGTGACCGGAGGCCAGAAACCGCCCTGCGCCCAGTGCGGCGGAAAGAAGCTCGAAAAGCTGTTCTCGGCCTTCGCGGTCGCGAGCGGCTCCGGCGCATCGGCATCGGCCGAGTCATTCGGTTCCGCGCCGGGCGGCTGCGGGACGTGCGGCGATCCGCGGGGCCCCGGCTCCTGCTCCACCGGCGGCTGATCGTCCGTGAGCGACGAGAGCCGACAAGGCGAGACCCCGCACGAGCGCGTGGAGCTGGACGCCGCGGAGCGCCGCGTGCTCGGCACGCTCATCGAGAAGCAACTCTCGACGCCCGACTACTATCCGATGACCACGAAGGCTCTCGTGGCGGGCTGCAACCAGAAGAACGCCCGGGATCCCGTCACGCAGTACGGCGAGGACGACATCCGCTCCGCGCTGTCGGCGCTCCAGGGCAAGCGCATGGTCCTGGCGGTCAAGATCGACACCGGCCACGCGACGCGATGGCGCCACGAGCTGGATCGCAAGTGGGGCGTGCAGGGTCGCGAGACGGCGGTGCTCGCCGAGCTGTTGCTCCGCGGCCCCCAGACGGAGGGCGAGCTCCGATCGCATGCGGGCCGGCTCCGGCCGCTGCCCGATCTCGAGGCGCTCCACGAGACGATCGCGCGTCTGGCCGCCTTCGATCCGCCGCTCGTCGTGAGGCTGTCGCGCGAGGGCGCCGTGCGGGGCGTGCGGTTCGCGCACGGCCTCTATCCGCAGGCCGAGATGGACGCGGTGGTCGCGAGCGATGGCACGATCGAGGTGAGCCCGGCGGTGGCCACGGCCTCGGGCGCGCCCGCGTCCGAGGTCTCGCAGCTGCGACGGCGCCTGGCGGAGCTCGAGTCGCGGCTCGCGCGCGTCGAGACCTTGCTCAACGACGAGCTGGGCGCGAGCTTTCCGGCGACGGAGGGCGAGCAGCTCCCGGGCGCCTGAGGGCGACGGCGCCCGTGCGCGGGTCCTGCCGCGGTGACATGCTGAGGCCATGGGCAAGCTCGTCATGGCGCTCGTGGACGACCTGATCTTCGCCTCCCGCATCCAGGTCGAGGCCGAAGGGGCTGGCGCGCAGTACCAGCGCATCGGGAGCGCGCGCGCGTTGCGCGAGGCCGTCCGGGTCGAGCATCCCTGCCTCATCATCGTGGACCTCGACGGCATGGGCTTCGACGGCGTCGCCGCGCTCGAGGAGTTACGCGAGGAGCCCCACGCCGATGGCGTGCCTCGCGTCGCCTTCGGTTCCCACGTGGACCCCGAGCGCCTGCAAGCCGCGACCGACGCCGGCGCCACCGAATCCCTCGCCCGCTCCCGCTTCGTCAAGGACCTCGGCGCGATGATCCGCGCGGCGATGCGGTAGGAGTCGCGAGCCGGCCGGCTCGTGGCGCGCCGGATAACCCCTCATGCGTGGGCGGCGTCACTCGTCGCCGGGCTACCTGAGCCGCGAGCCTCACGCCCGACAGATCAAGACCGCACGATCAGCCCGTCCACGAGATCGGAGCGGGCGATGTCCTGGTGCTCGAGTTGACCACCACCGAGGAGGAGTACAGTTCCACGAACGATGCCGCGCAGGCGACGTTCTGACCCCCGGTCAGGCCCCGGCGGCATCTCAGCGCCGTTCGGGGCCGACCTTCGAGTGATGCCATGAGGCGTGCGATCGTCCTCTTCACGGTGGTGGCAGCCCTTGCTGGCGACCGCGCGATGGCCTCGCTTCCATTCCCGCTACCCAGCCTGTCTGCTGCCAGTGCGGTCGCGAAGGAACGGGACGGGGCAGCGGCAGCCATCGCGGCATCGGACTGGATCCGTGCAGAGCGTCATCTCCGCGCGGCGCTCGCGATCTTTCCGGACTCGCATGCGTCCGCCTACGAACTGGCCGTCGTTCTTGCCCACCAGCAGAGGCGAGCCGAGGCGCTCGGCGTCTTGATGACAATCGCGGGCAAGGCCAACCTCTCCATTCCGCAACTGTTCATGGATCCCGATCTCGCGCCTCTCCGGGCCGACCCGGGGTTCGATGCCGTGGTCCGCCTCGTGCGGCAGCGTGCGTTGACACCCGAGCCACCAGCGACGGAGTTGCCGTCGTCGCGCGAGGAGATGGAAGCGATCTCGAAGGCCGATCGAGATCGCCTGGCGAGCGTCGCGATGGCCTTCGATCCGGCGCAGCTCGCGCTGGGCGAAGCAGCCGTTCTGCGGCTGCGAAGTGCCGTCCTCGCATCCCTTGCCGCGCGCGCGACTTCAGGAGAGCGTGCGGCTCTCGCCTGGGCGGCGGTGCAGGAACTCGTCTTGCCGGACCTCATGCCCCGGTCCGAGCTCATCGCCGCAGAAATCGTTGCGCTCCAACACGAGTCCGTCGCCACCGAGCACGCGGTTCAGCTCGCGTTCGCCGTCGCCAGTGCCCGATGGGTCGTCGGCGCGATGACGTCGCCATCGGGAGCGGGTGACGAACAGGCGGCGAGCCGCTACCGAACCGACCTGCTGGAGATCGCCGCCGGCGCTAGCGACGAGCCGGCGCTCCAGCCGGTCCTCATCCGCCTCGCCGCACTCTCGGGAGCCGACCTCGGGCTCGCCAGCCGGATCCATCGCCGCCTGATGAGGCTCGCGAAGGAGCCCGACGCCGCGAGGGCGGCGATGCGCGCGGCAGCGCCCGGAGCGGTGCTCGCGGTGGAGGGGATGCCGGCTCTGGACCTGCTGCTGGCCGATGGGCGGCGCGTCACCTCCGATTCGTGGACGGGACGCTTCACGCTGCTGCATCTCTGGGCGACCTGGTGTCCACCCTGTGTCTCGGAGCTACCGCGCGTCGCCGAAGCCGTGGCGGAGTTCGAAGCCCGCGGCCTGACGACCCTTGGCATCGCG
This sequence comes from uncultured Thermoanaerobaculia bacterium, assembly GCA_964613915.1. Taxonomy (GTDB): domain Bacteria; phylum Acidobacteriota; class JBCCFW01; order JBCCFW01; family JBCCFW01; genus CAZTIW01. Next base: position 35,543 of record CAZTIW010000020.1, on the reverse strand, counting down.
CTGGAGGACGAGGAAGGCGCCACGCTGGAATCGTTCCGCGAGGACTGCCGGCGATTGAAGGTCACGTGGCCTCAGATTCTCGACGCGAACCTCGGCGAGAGCAGTCCTTCTCATGCCCTGGGCGTGACGACGATCCCTCAACTGATTCTCATCGGTCCCGATGGCACCGTCCTCGCAGCGTCAGGCCGCATCGGCGACATCGTCCCGACGCTCGAATCCCGGCTCGCGAAGAAGAGCCCTCAGCCACGGTGAACCGTCACTTGCCGTCGCCGGATGCGACGGCGGTGTCGCACGCGCGGTCCGCCGCCAGGTGGACGTGGCCCGCCATCCGGAGCACCATCCATCTCCCGCACCGGAGATCCCAGCGTGCTCACGCCGACCGAACAGGACGAACTCCGCCGCGCTCGATGGACTCTCGAGCATCCGGGTCTCGCAATGCGGATCGCGGACAAGGTGGGGCGGCCAGTGGGATGGCTCCTCGACTCGCTGCCGAAGCGAGCGTCCGGCATCGTGAACGCCGCCACCGCGAAGGCCCTCAACGCGGCGCTGCGAACCGCGCTGCGAACCCTCGACGCGCGCGCGTCGGTCGCGCCGTCCGATCGCCTGCATCGCAGCGTCGTCGTCGCCACGGGCGCGGCCGGCGGTCTCTTCGGATTCGCGGCGCTGGCTGTCGAGCTTCCCATCTCGACCACCTTCATGTTGCGCTCGATCGCCGAGCAGGCTCGGGCGCAGGGCGAGGACCTCGGCGATCCCGCCACGCGACTCGAGTGCATCTCCGTCTTCGCGCTCGGCGGGTCATCGCGGGAAGACGATGAGGCCGATGCCGGCTACTACGCGGTCCGCCTGGCCCTCTCCCGCGCCGTCGCCGAAGCCGCCGAGCACATCGCCGGCCGCGGGCTCACCGAGGCGGCCGCCGGGAAGGCCGCGCCCGCGCTCGCGCGACTCGTCGCCGCGGTTGCGCAGCGCTTCGGCATCGCCGTGAGCGACAAGTTCGCCGCGCAGGCGATGCCCGTCGTGGGCGCCGCGGGCGGAGCCGCCGTGAACCTCGCATTCATGGCGCACTTCCAGGACGTCGCGCGCGCGCACTTCACGGTCAGGCGCCTGGAGCGACGCCATGGCGCGGGCGAGGTGCGGGCGGCGTACGAGCGGCTGGGGTAGAAACCGGACGCCGCTGCCAGGACACCGTCCCCCGGTGACGCCGTTGCCAGCCGGGTGTAGGCTCTTCGTCCTCCACTTCCCGTCAGCTTGCGGAGATTACGGAGGACGAACTCCGCATGCACGCGCGCAGCGCGTGGCGGGAGGGGGTGAGGCTGGAGGGCCGCCCCGACAGCCGAGGGGGGACCGGCTGGTCCCCCCTGCGTTGATGCGCGGCGGCTCCGAGTGAGCATTCCTGTTCGGTTGCGGCCATGCCGCGCTAGGCTGCACGAAGGTCGGGCAGGCGCTCGCCTCAGGAGGATCACATGAGACTCAACCAACCGACATCACTGCCCGCTCTCGGCCTTGCCATCCTGCTCGCCACGGGCGTCGGGGCGGCTCCGCCATCTGTCGCGAGCCTCGATGGGCTGTACGGGTTCACGCATGCGCCCGCGATGTGGCTGGCCAGCGCCAACGGCCCCCGGATGGCGACACCCTGGATCGGGACCATCGCGCTCGACGGCGCTGGCCACGTGACGGCTGCGACGAGGACCTGGCGCGCGGACTACAACAACGACACGATCATCGACACCTTCACTCAGACGGCAACGGGGACGTACACCGTTGACGCTGACGGCATGGGCACGATCTCGCTGACCTGGCTTCCGCTGCTCCCGGCGTCCGGCTACCCGCCGGACGGTGAGGTGCGCCAGCGACGGCCCGAGGAGATCTGGCGCCTGGCGCTCAGCGGTGACGGCTTCGAGTTCCTGCAGGAGGTCACGACGGCGATGGTGCTTGCCGGCGGCGCCCTCGGGGGCACGGCCACCGAGGCCGTCGAAGGGCGAGCCTCCCGCGTCACGCCTTGCGAGGGCACGGTGAACGCGCGCACGCGGCGGTAGGGAGGCGGAGCGCGGCATGGCGGGCGCGATCGAAACAGCGAGGGCGCCCCGCCGTGATGGCGTTGAACATGCCGGCGGACGTGACGAAACTTCGAAGCCTCGGCGAGAACACGTCGCCCGATGTCGAGCGCCTCCTCGTCGAGGGCTACCGGCGTCTCACGCCCGCCCCGCGTCCGCGAATGGGCGGTCCGTCACCTCGCCAGCGCGACCGCGAGGCGCTGCGCGAGAGGGGAGTGCGTGTGAAGCGCCCATCCGCCCTCCCCGGGGGCCCTGAGGGTCATGAGTCCCGGGCGGCGCGGCATCCTCTGGGGCAGCCGGGATGTCACGAACCGCATCCGGGGCGCTCCTCTCGGGTGCACCCTGGCTGCGACCGGCCGTCGCGCCCGTTCGCGCCCGTTCGCGCCCGACCCGCCCCGTGGAGTCCCATGCGCCGTCTTTTCGCTCTCGCCATCCCCATGGCCGTCGCGATCCTGCTCGCGGCCGGATCCGCTCGGGCGCAGTGCGTTGGCACGGACCTCGATGATCCGGACAGTGACGGCCTGACCAACGCTCAGGAAATCGCGCTCGGCACCGACTGCAACAACCCTGACACGGACGGTGACACGTTCCTGGACGGCGCCGACAACTGCCCGCTCGTCGGCAACTCGACGCAGGCTGACACGGATGCCGATGGTGTCGGCGATGCCTGCGACAACTGCGTCGCCGTGGCCAACCCGGCCCAGGTGGATGCCGATGGCGATGGCTTCGGCGCCGCGTGCGACTGCGACGACGGGGATGCCGCGTCCAACCCAGGCGCGGCAGAGGATTGCGTCGACGGCATCGACAACGACTGCGATCTCGCGACCGACGCGGCCGATACTGATTGCCAGGTTGACACCGATGGCGACGGCATCTTCGACTTCCAGGACAATTGCCCGCTCGACAGAAACGCGAACCAGCGCAACCGCGACGGGGACACGTTCGGCGATGCCTGTGACAACTGCCCGGGGCAAGCCAATCAGGATCAGGCGGACGGCGACGGCGATCTCATCGGGGACGTCTGCGATCCGTGCCCCACCGATCCGCTGAACGACGCGGATGCCGACGGCCTCTGTGCGGATCAGGACAACTGCCCGGCCATCGCGAACCCGCTCCAGGAGGATCGCGACAACGACAACCACGGCGATGTCTGCGACAACTGTCCCGACGTGCGCAACGGCAACCAGCGCGACCGCGACGGCGATGGCGCGGGTGAGGCCTGCGACTGCGACGACCTCGATCCGAACGTGTCGCCCCTCGCCGCCGAGAACTGCGGCAACGGCATTGATGACGACTGCGACAACGCCACCGACGCTGCCGACACCGACTGCGCCGCCCTCGACCTCCTGCGCAACGATGAGGTCACGACCATCGACGCGACGACGTTCACCATCGTCGCGACGATCCTGGTGCCGGGCGCAGACGCCGGCCCGCCGCGGCTCGACCCCGTGGCTGACCTCTTCCGCGCTGGCGTCGTCCTCCCCGTGACGATCCTCAATGATGCCCCCGCGCCGCCTCCCGTTCCACCCCGCCGCGGCGTGCTCGTCTTCTACGAGATGAACCGCGACGGCGGCTTCATCATTCACGTCGAGCGCGTGGATGCGAACGCCGACGGCCAGCGGGATGATGTCCTGATCCGGAGGTAGAGGGGCGGGGGGCGCGTGAGGCCGGCCGAGCCGCCCACGCCCGCGCCCGCCGCCGTTGGTACGATGCGCGCATGAGCTCCAGCCTGCTCACCGTTGCCCGCCTCCTGACCCTGACCGTGGCGCTGCATTTCGGGCTTCACGCGACGGTCGCGCGGGGGCAGGGCGCCCCGACGGTCGTGCGCACCTGCGGCCTCGTGAACCCCGTGCCGCGGCCTTGCCAGAGCACGGTGGATATCACGACGCTCACATCGGTCTACTTCGAGATCGTCGTGCCGTCGTCGAACGCTCCGGCGGATGCGGTGGATCCCGCGAGCGTGACGGCGCAGCTGGAGTGGGCGGGCGGGGGGCCGGAGCCGATGCTGCTGGCGGGGCAGGTAGCCGCGCCGGGCTGGACGGTTCAGCCGAACGGTCCGTTCACGCAGGGCACGACCACGGGTTACGGCTTCTACCTGCGCCGGCAGGCGGCGCTCGCGGCGCTGACGCAGTACACGGTGCGGGTGAGCGCCACGACGCTGAGCGGGATCCCGCTCGCGCCCGGTGACGTCCTCTGGCGCTTCACGACTCGCGGCGTCATCGCGGACCCGTCCGTCGCGTTCAGCATTGACATGGCGCAGCCGCCGCTGACGTGGCCGGGTCGCTGGTTCGGCGGCCTCGTCAAGCCGAACTTCAACACGTCCGTGCTCTTCGATCAGGAGCCGGTCTACGCGCTCATGGACGCTGCTCGCGCCGAGGTTCCGGAGTTCCTCCTGAACCAGAGGGACTGGCCGCTCATGTCGGACTACTGGGCCGGCGGCGGGTACTTCGATGGCAATCCGAACATCATGCGGGAGCGCGAGACGCGACGCATCACCGCCATCGCCGACGGGGCCGCCGACACGACGCTCACGCTGACGGACTTGCTGGAAGGCCCGCTGTACGGCATCGCGCCCGGCCGGCCGCTGAGCCCGGACTACGCCCCGGGCCAGCGCGTGCTGGTGTGCGACAGGCACAAGTCCGAGGTCGCGACGGTGATCGCGGTGGATGACGCGACGAGCACCATGCGCGTCAACCTGCTGACGAACCCGGCAGCGTCCTGGGAGATGGACTACCCGTTCTCGCAGCCTGCCGACAGCCCGGCGACGCCCGACAACTTTTCGTACCCGCTCGGCGCGTTGAGAAAGTTCGATCCGGTGGGCACGCCGGTGTACTACTGGAGGCGGCTCGATGACGAGTGGGATCGCCACGTGGCGCATGGCCGAAAGCCCATCGTGAACTTTGACGGCGTGCCGTTCGATGCCTGCCGGATCGGATACGCCGATCCGGCGGGAGGGTCCTGCGCCGATCTGCCCAAGAGCTGGGCCGAGTGGGACGACATCGTGCGCGCCGTCATCGATCACCTGCTCACTCGCTACGGGCCGGAGGTGGCCACGTGGCGCTTCTCCATCGGAAACGAACCCGACCTGTCGATCTTCTGGGCGGCCACGGACGACGAGTTTCAGGCGTTCTACGACTACACGGCGAGTTCCATCTCTCGCGCGTTCGAGGATGCCGGCATCGACTCGAACCTCGTCGTTCTCGGCGGGGTCGAGGCAGCGGGCCTGTCTCGCACGTACACCGATCACATCCTGCACCACGCGTCGCCGACTTCGGTCGATCCCGCGCCCGGGTTCGAGGAGCGCAACCACGCGTGCATCGATCCGGCGTTCGACGCGAGACTGTCGGCACGCGTGCGCGCGATCTGCGCGGCGAACGGGAACCTCGGGACGCCGCTCGACTTCATCTCCAAGCACGCGTACAAGCGGGCGTCCGCGGCGGCTGACAGCCTCATCGACGTTCGGGCGCGCTCCCTGACCTTCGACCCCGTGACATTCGACCGTCTTCGCATCTACTCGCACGAGACGACGCCGGACTGGATTCCGCGGCGCGATCCGGCCTCGCGCGACATGTATCGCTGGGGCGGGTACTTTCCGACCTGGGGCGCCGACTATTTCCGGCGTCTCCTCGACGCGGGCGCGCTCGATGAGCGCTACCTGGGCGGCGAGTGCACCGTGACGGTGTGGCCGTTCAACACGAACTTCGGCGGCGTGACGGCCATCGCGGGACAGCTCGTCATCGACGAGGACGGCGACACCGTCAGGGATCGCGTGGATGCCGTGCCGATGTCCTTCTTCCACTTCGTGCGCTTCGCCAACGGCATGTCGCACGACGTGCGCCCCATCGGGACCATCACGCGGGCGGGTCTCTCGATCTCGGGCTGGCGATCCGTCGAGCCCTTCGGCGACAAGATCCTCCTGTACGCGCACGACGAGAACGACACGGGAGGGGAAGAGACCGAGCAGTTCCCCGTGCCGCTGTCGCTGCAGAACCCGCGCCACGCGATCGTGGATGTCACGGAGTATCGGCTCGACCGCGGCCATCCCGCGTGGGCGGCGCTCGCCGCCCTGCCTCCTCCGGGTGCCGGCGGCGTGTATTCGCCTGCGCAGGTGGCCGCGCTCGAAGCAGCCGCCGCGACCGTCGAGCCCGTCGGGCCGCCCATCCGCGTCACGGCCTCGCCCCAGCTCGACCTCAGGCCGCTCCTGCGCTCGCAGGGCGTGGTGTTGCTTGTCATCCGGCCGCTCGATGCCGATGACGATCTCATCTACGACCCGGACGACAACTGCGTGGGCGTCGCGAACCCCGCGCAGGACGACACGGACGCCGACGGAATGGGTGACGCGTGTGACTGTGCTCCGCTCGACCCGACGAACGCGCCGCCGACGGGAGAGACCACGCTGATGGTGAGTGGCGCGGGTCAGCTGACCTGGAGCGCCGTGAGCGGCGCCACGTCCCACGACGTGTTCCGCGAGAGCGAGTGGCGCGGTCGCGCCGGCGGGGCGCCCGATGCCACGTGTCTGGGGAGCTCCCTGGCGACGCTGGCCTTCGATGATCTGGCGCCTCTCCCGGGCGGCGTTCTCGCCTGGCGCTACCTGGTGCGCGCGCGCAATCCCTGCGGGGAAGCCGGCTACGGCGTCGCGAGCGACGGCGTGACGCGAGCGGTCAGCGCCTGTCCGTGAGGTGGCGGGCGAGCCCGTGCACGGTGTCTCTCGGAGCGCGGGTGGTAGGGGCACCGCCGGCGGTCCAGGAGCCTGCCGACGCTGGTGCGGCGCCCCGGCGCCCTCAGGTGCGGCGCATCACGGCACGCTGGCGCCGAGCCCGGCGTGGCGTGCACACGCAACACCCCGCGCCGGTGATGCCGTCCGCGGTCAGGCCGCACGCCGGTCGGCTGTCCGAGTCGGCGCCCGCCATGCGCGACAGTTCCAGCCCACTCGGGTAATGTCGCGGGAGATGGGCAGGACACAGGCTGACCCCCAGAGAGGCCCACGCCTCGGCCATGCGACGTGGCGTGGGGACGCGAGCCCGTGACCGCGTGGGGGCCCATCAGCGCGGCCGCGTTCAGGCTGCAAGCGCTGCGCATGCGGCAGGTGATGCCGCACTACAAGCCCTGCCTTCTCCTGCTCGCCTTGGACTTGATCGACGAGGGTGTCGCGAGCGCGCATCACGTGCCGCTGCGCGAACTCGCGAAGCGGTTCGAGGAGCGACTGACCCTGGCGCGGCTCGCTGGTGCCGACAGGGCGTTCATGCCTGCCTGGCACCTCGCTCGAGTCTCGGGCACCGCGCACCCGTTCTGGGAGCTCATCGCCCGAGGTCAGGTCGTCGAACAGCCGGCGCCGAACAGCACGGCGGCGCTCCTGCAGCGGGCGGATGCGGTCCAGTTCCTGCCGGACATCGCGCACGAGCTGGAGAGCCAGGGTGGCCGCTATCTGGCGCGGCTCGCGATTCTCGAGCGACTCGAACTTGACGGATCCCCCGAGGCTGCTCAGCTCCTCCAGGTCTTTCCCGACGATCAGCGCGAGATGGAGGCGGCGGATCGGTCGCTGGACCGCGTCGAGAGCGACGAGTTCCACCTCGACGATCCGGATGCCGGGATGACCACGGGCGCGCGATCCAGCGTCATGCGCTCGAGCCGCTTCGCGACCCGCGTCGTCAAGCTGTACGCGCGAAGCTGCGCCCTCTGCCGCGTGCGCCTCGAGTGGAACGGCATGACCGACATTCAGGCAGCCCACGTCAAGCAGCGCTCGCAGCGCGGCGCCGAGGACGCCCGAAACGGCCTTGCCTTGTGCGCGTCGCATCACTGGGCGTTCGACCACTATCTCTGGACCGCCGAGGACGATCTGACGGTGCGCATCCAGTCTGCCCGGGCCGATCGTGGCGACGATACGTCACCGCTCGTGCGCATCGCCGCGGCGGTCGGTGGCCGCCTCGCGCTCCCCAGCGATCCTCGCCTGCGTCCGCATCCGCTCGCGCTCGGATGGCATCGCGAGCGCTTCGAGGCTCAGGTTGGCGTGTAGGCCCGAGCACCCGCGATGACGTGAGCCCTTGACGATCGGTCGCGAGGGCCCGACATCGCCCCGCCGTCCCCGCTCACCGCTCGCTCCAGTAGTCGGCCTTCTCGGGAACGACCCAGCGCACGCCGCCGCGAGGGTCGGCCACGTCGCCGGCGTAGCGCGGGATGAGGTGAACGTGCAGGTGGGGCACCGTCTGGCCCGCGGCAGCTCCGAGGTTCATCCCGATGTTCCACCCGTCGGGTGCGTGCGCGCGCACGATGACGGCGCGGGCCTCGTCCAGGAGGCGCAGCAGGTCGGCGCGCTCGTCCGCCGTCGCGTCGAACCACGTACCCACGTGCCGCGCGGGCACCACCAGCGCGTGGCCGGGAGAGACGGGGAAGCCGTCCCAGAGCGCGAGCGCGCGCTCGGATCGGGCGATGATCCTCTCGGCAGGAGGAGCGCAGAACGGGCAGGCCGGCGCGATCATGGAAGGGCAGGGTAGCGCAGGTCCGGACGCCCGGGGCGGACGCCCGCAGCGCCACGACTGAGGACGCCGGGGCGCGCCCTTGCCGCTGTACACTCTGCGCCACCCGGCGCGGCGCGACGCCTCGCAGCCGTCAGGCCGGGCGATGCGCGCTGGGCGCGCCAGGAACGCATGACCGCCGTTCATCGTGCCCGCCCTCGCCCGGCTCGCCACTCGCGCATCGAGTCCGCAGGTCGCGCGCTCGTGCTCGTCCTCGCCGTGCTCGTCGCGGGGCCGCTGCCGGCTGCGGCGGGCGTGCCCTGTCCCGCCAGCGGCGACCTCGCGCCCGGGAGCCTCATCGGCTCGGGGCCCGGTCTCGCCTGGCAGGTCATCGGCGATGGACAGATGACCGTCGCGGACATCGTGGCGGCCACCATCATCGCCACGACGGGCGCCAGCGTGACGGGTCCCGGCGGATGCGCGCCCCCCGTGGATCCCGCGCCGGGCCTCGACGATCGCCGCGCGCGCACGTTCGCGCCGATGGGCGACCGCGCGTGGACGGCGTGCGACGCGGAGGCGCTCCTCGGTCTCGCGCTCGCGCGTCGCTCGCTCACGACGGACGCCTCCGACTACCCCGGCGCCGCGACGTCGGCCGTGCCCGGCATCGCGGCCCTCGACTCGGCGCCTCCGATCTCCGATGACGCGCTTCTCGAGGCGCTGGCGCCGCTCCTCGAGCAACTCGACGCGGGCCCGCGCGGCGAGGCTGTCTTCCACGCGTGGCTCGAACTGCAGGTGCTGGGCGACTGCTTCCCGTTGCCGGAGTCGGTCTCGCTTCCGGCCACGGCGGCGGCGTCGCAACAAACGCTCCTGGCGCGCATCGAGGCCACGATGGCCTGGCAGGTGCTGAAGGAGTTCGTCTCGACGGTCGTGTTCGCGTTCGTGCCGGAGCCCATCGCGGTCACGGTGCAGGCGGCGGACCCCGCGATGTTCATCGCGCTGTCGCACGCGGCCGTGCGCAAGAACATCGTGCAGGCGCATGCCGATGGCACCATCACGACCGAGCAGCTCATCGAGCTGCGCGGCATGACGGCGCAGAATCCGTACCAGGCGCAGCGCCGGCTCCTGGAGATGCAGGGGCGACCGATCCCCGATTGGCTGCAAGCCGCGCCGCCCTCGTGCCTGCATCGCTGCACGGCCGAAGCCTGCTCGAACGGCTTCGATGACGACGGCGATACGCTCGTGGATTGCGCCGACTCGAACTGCGCCGCCAATCCCGCTTGCGTCGAGTCGCTCTGCGCCAACGGGATCGATGACGACAGGGACGGGTACGCGGACTGCGCCGACTCGGACTGCTTCGGCAAGCCCGCCTGCGTCGAGTCGCTCTGCGCCAACGGGATCGACGACGACCGCGATGGCGCGACCGATTGCGCGGACTCCGATTGCGAGGGGACCGGCGCGTGCTTCGAGAGCGCATGCTCGAACGGGGTGGACGACGACCACGACGGCGCGACCGACTGCGCCGATTCCGACTGTGCGGGGACGGGCGCCTGCGCCGAGGCGGACTGCTCGAATGGCGCGGATGACGACGGCGACGGCTTCATTGACTGCGACGACGCCGACTGTCAGCTCGCCGGCCACTGCCAGCCGGCCGTGTACTGCGGCTGCTGGTTCGACTCGACGTCGCCCAACGTCAACAACTGGGTCTGGCGCTGCCACCAGCAATCCAGCCCCAACTTCTCGCCCCCCTACACCGAGATCTGGAACGAAGGCCCCTGCGACTGCCGCCCCGAGATCTACACGGTCTGCGAGTAGCGCCGCGACGCGCGGCGTTCGCGCGCCGGCGCCCGCGCGGCGTTCGCGCGCGGGCGCGCGAACGGTCCGGCCAGCGCGGCACCCGGTCCGTCAACTGCTGGCGCGAAGGGCGGCGTCGCGGCGCATCGCGCAGCTGGCGCGGAGCGGGCAGGTGGTCTGCTCGGATGCTGGCGCCTGCAAGCCCAGCGACACGTAGCGATCGGAGCAGTCCGGCCAGAGCGTGGCCACCACCTGGCCGCTCTCTGCCAGGCGCCGCGCGACCAGCATGTTGGCGCCAGCGGAGCGTCCGACGCAGTGCCCCAGCTCCTCGTGGATGCGCTGCGCCTCGGCATGGGCCTCATCCGTCGTCACGACGGCGACCTCGTCCACCTCGCTCATGTCGACGATGGGCGGGATGAACCCGTCGCCTGTCCCCTGGATGCCCGGAGGCGGGCAGGCGGCCCGCTTCGCCTCGCCAGCGACGCCCGCCGGCCGGCGCTGACCGTCATCCCGCGCCCGACCCGCGTCCGGGATGGAGGCGTTCTGTCGCCTCGGACGCTCCGCCGTGAGACGATGCGCCGGAGGGGAGGGCGCTTGAAGCGCCTATCCGCCGCGCGCTGACGGCTGGCATCGTCCGGCAACTCAGCCAGCACGACATCGAGCGCGGGACGCGCGGCCGCGACGGGCTCGCCGGAGCCGACGCGCGCCGCGAAGGTCAGGCTCGCGACTTCGTGCGACGCGAACTCGATCGCGCCGAGCCTGGCCAGGAGCGCCGATGCGCGAGCGAACTCGCCGCGCGCGAGACAGGCTTCCGCCTCGCCGCGGAGGTACTTGGCCAACTCGTCCTCGCGCACGCGCGGCAGGACGTTCTCGGGATCGAGAACGACCTGCACGGGAACGAACGCTATCCGCTCCCCGTGCTCGACCACGTCGGCGTCGCCACCCGCGGGCACGTGAGCCTCGCCGAGCGGGCGATGGGGTGACGCGCGACGGTCGTGGCGCCGCGGTGCGCAGCGCCCGCCTGGGATGGCCACGATCGAGGGGTCACGAAGGCCGACCGCAACGAACCATGGGGTTCATTGCCCAAGTGCCGGATCGCCGTTGCGTGTCGCGAAGGGCCGCCACTGCGCCTTACAGGGAGGAACCGCCGGAGACGCGACCCCTCATAGTGCGGCGACTGCCGGGCGTCGCTACGGCGGCATGGTGTCCAGACGCGCCTGCCAGTGCGTGGGCGCTTGACCCCAGGTAGTCCGGAGAGTAGCCTGGGTCGGCGGGCCGGGACAGCAAACCCACAGCGCACGGAGACGCACGAATGAAGCCTTGTCGCTACCTGATGGCGGCCACCTTGGTCCTGCTCTCAATGTCGGCGACAGCCGACGATGCGGACTTGTTCTGGGTGACTGGGACGACGAGCGGATCGGAGTTTACACTCACAGTGGACACGTCGCCTGAGGCGACCAAGGCATTCGCCATCTTCAGCGAGCCCAGTCACACTCTGCTTCTCGCCACTATCGATTCGACCTATGTCGCGACTCAAGAGGGCTCCGGCGTGAGTTCAGGGATACAGGCCAGCAACCCCATCGACTATCTCGAGACGACGCTACCGTCCTCCAACATTCAGGTCGTTCAAGGTCTACTGCCTGGTGGCGATGACACAATCAGAATCGTGGTGTGGGGCCTTGACGGCAGCACCCCGTTCATGGCCGACACCATTGGCGAGATCGAGTATGGAGGTGGCGGCGGGTTTGAAGTCGGCGCAAGGAGAAGACGCGGAAGCAGCCCTCAGTATAGGGTTTGCGGGAGTTGCAGCACTTGCAGCGGCCAAATCTGCGGAACTTGCTCCTGCAACAGTGGCTCGCTCAACTGTTCCACTTGCACAATGGGTTGCAACTGCTGAGTAGACGTCGTGCTTCGCGGTCAAGAGCACGGACTCGTGATGTCAGGAGTTAGAATGAACAAGATGATCGTGTCGTTGCTTCTTGGTGCTTGCCTCATGCACACGACGACTCTCCAGGCAAAGCAGTCGGTGGCGCTTGCCGTCGAGCTGGCGGTCTCGCCGATGGCCGACAGCAAGACCTTGCAGGTCAGGGCAACGATCAGCGATGCGGTGACGCACGAGGTTTTCGCGGCGCCGGAGATAATCGTAGCCCGCGGAGAAGAGGCGTCGATCACGACGACGTTACCAACAGGGGCCGAGGTCACGCTCTCGGTGACGACATCGACCTCGAAGCAAGAGCTTCGATACGAGGTTCAGTTTCTCAAGCGAGGTCGCACCCTCGCCGTCCAGAAGGCCACCGTCAGAATCGACGGTTAGCGCCTGGAGCATAGGAGCGCCGCACGGAGGACATCGCCAATGCAGCGCGCGATGCTGCCGAGGGGCTTGCGGTCGAGCCCCGTCGGGGCGGGATAGGTGGTCCGCCCCGGGATTCTCGGAGGCTCCATTCCTTGAGAGGATGGTGCCATGCCAAGACCGGGCAGGTTTTCTGACGAGGTGAAGCAGAGGTCGGTGCGGCTGGTGCGCGAGCACGGGCCGGAGCACGGCTCGCGGTGGGCGGCGATCCGGTCGGTGGCGGAGAAGATCGGCTGCTCTCCGGAGACGCTGCGGAAGTGGGTCGAGCGCACGGAGCGTGACCTGGGGCTGAAGCCCGGGCTGACCACGGACGAGCGCGAGCGGCTGAAGGAGCTGGAGCGCGAGGTTCGCGAGCTGAGGCGCGCGAACACGATCTTGCGCCAGGCGTCGGCGTTTTTCGCGCAGGCGGAGCTCGACCGCCGAGCGAGATGATGGTCGCGTTCATCGACCAGCGCCGGAAAGAGCACGGGGTCGAGCTGGTGATGGAGCCGCTGGAGTTCATCGAGAGGCTGGCGGCGCTGGTGCCGGCGCCCCGGCGGCATCAGGTGCGGTATCACGGGACGCTGGCGCCGAACTCGGCGTGGCGAAGGCTCATCGTGCCGGGAGTGAAGGAGGCACCGCCGTCGGCGCCGCCGTCGTGCGGCGGATTACCGACAGGGGAGAGGCAGCGCTCGAGGCGGATTGCCTGGGCTGACCTGCTGAGGCGGGTGTTCGCGGTGGACGTGCTGGAGTGTCCGCGATGTTCGGGGCGGATGCGAATCATCGCAACCGTCACGGATCCCGAGGCGGTCCGGAAGGTCCTCGCGTGCATCGGCCTGCCGACGCGCGGTCCGCCGCTGGCGCCGCCGAGGGAGAGGGAGCAGGGAGAGTTCGGGTTCGGGGAGTGAGGCGGGAGGCTGGACGCCGCGCCCGTCAGGGAGGAGTGCGCGCGGTCGAGGCCCGGGGCGTCGCCGGAGGCGGGCAGGCGGCTCGCTTCGCCTCGCCAGCGACGCCCGCCGGCCGGCGCTGACCGTCATCCCGCGCCCGACCCGCGTCCGGGATGGAGGCGTTCTGTGCCTCGGACGCTCCGCCGTGAGACGATGCGCCGGAGGGGAGGGTGCTTGAAGCGCCTATCCCCGCCGCACCGGGTCGGCGTGCTCCTTCCGTTGATCGATCCGGGGGCGGCGCTGCCCGGTGAGCCGCCCAGCCTGTACTACAGCGTGAACACCGACGAGATCATCCGGCTGCGCCGACGAGCTGGCGACGTGGAGATCGTGTTCGAGCACCAGGTCATCGAGTGAGCGCGCCAGGGCGCGGGGCGAAACCCACCGGCTGACGCGGCTCGTCACCCATCCGCCTCCCGCGTCCGGGGATGGGCCATCCGGCGCCTCGACCTCGCGCCGCGAAACGATGCGGGAGAGGGGAGGGCGCGCGAGCAGACCGGCCAGCGCGGCACCCGGTCCGTCAGCTGCTCGCGCGAAGGGCGGCGTCGCGGCGCATCGCGCAGCTGGCGCGGAGCGGGCAGGTGGTCTGCTCGGATGCTGGCGCCTGCAAGCCCAGCGACACGTAGCGATCGGAGCAGTCCGGCCAGAGCGTGGCCACCACCTGGCCGCTCTCTGCCAGGCGCCGCGCGACCAGCATGTTGGCGCCAGCGGAGCGTCCGACGCAGTGCCCCAGCTCCTCGTGGATGCGCTGCGCCTCGGCATGGGCCTCATCCGTCGTCACGACGGCGACCTCGTCCACCTCGCTCATGTCGACGATGGGCGGGATGAACCCGTCGCCTATCCCCTGGATGCCGTGCTCCCCGGCGTCGCCGCCTGACATGACCGCGGACTCGCGCGGCTCGACGGCGACCGCGCGCATCGCGGGGTGCTCCTTGCGGAGCGCGCGGCTGACGCCCATCAGGGTGCCGCCCGTGCCCGTGCCGGCGACGAACGCGTCGAGACGATCGACGCCCATGTCGCGCAGTTGATCCGCGAGCTCGCGGCCCGTGGTCTCCTCGTGGCAGCGCGGGTTGTCCGGGTTGCCGAACTGGTCCGGGATGAAGACACCGGGGAGTCCGCGATGCGCGTCGCGATGCGCCACGGCCCCGGCGAAGCTTTCGTCTCGCGGCGTGAGGACCACCTCGGCGCCGAGCGCGCGCATGAAGCGGATGCGCTCCTCGCTCATGTGCTCCGGCAGGTAGATGAGGGCCTTCAGGCCGAGCTCGCGGGCGGCCAGCGCGAGGGCGATGCCCGTGTTGCCCGACGTGGCCTCGACGACCGTGTCGCCGGGGCGCAACTCGCCGCGAGCGATGGCCTGCTCGAGCAGGTACCGCGCGATGCGGTCCTTCACGGATCCCGTGGGGTTGCTGCACTCGAGCTTGACCAGCACGCCATCCATGCGCACCAGGGGCGTGCCACCGACGAGGTCCAGCAATCGAGGCGTCATCGCGAAGGCTCCTCGGTCCGCCCGGCTGCCCGCGCTCGCGCAACGCAGGGCAGGTCGCGGACCCCGCGCATCCTCGCACGGGTCGCGCGGAGGCGCCCGGCGAGGTGTCGAGGATCACGCGCCGCCTCCCGGGCGAAGCTGGCCCCGGGTCTCGCCTCGCCGGCAGGTTCTCGCGGCGGCCGAGGGAGGGGGAGGCGGGTGGATGGGCGGCCTCCTCGAGTCGGCGCCCCCCGCTGCCGATTACCTGATCGGGGCTCTCGCGCGACCTGCCTCGTTCGGTGGGCGTTCTGGCCGTGGTGGCATGGTCGGCACTTGTCCTCTACGGTCGCGAGGGCTTACATTGATCGGGGAGTCAGGCCCGAAGGGGGAGCGCGGGCCTGCGGGAGAACGGGATGGGAATGCCTGCGAGCGTCCGGACCTGCGTCCTCCGAGGCGTCCCTTGCGCCTTGCTCTTGCTGGCCGCCGCCCTGCCTGCCGCCGCGCAGCAGTTCAGCATCGTGCGCAACTTCGATCACATCCGCCGTTCGTCGGATGGCAGGCCGCTGCAGAACATCTACTGGGTGTCGCTCCCGCTGGTGCCCGTGATCGCCGACGGCGCGAACACGGCGGCCCCGTCGTTCAACAAGTGCGTCGGGGATCCCGACGGACCCGCCTTCGGCGACGGCATCATCAACTCGGACGACGTGATCTGCGCGTGGTGGACGGCCAGGACGAATCCAGCCACCGCTGGCGCGTTCACGCTGAGCCGGATCTTCCCGGAGGTTTGCACGCCGGTCGGCCGCAGCGCCTTCGCATTCCAGGGCGCCATCCGCTTCAGCGGAATGACCTTCCCGATCGAGCCGGGGGCCGGACTCCAGGTTCTCATCACGGCCCCCGCCGCCGCCACGTACTCGCCACGGAACCGAGCGGTCCTCGCGGGCGATCACGACGACGCCTGGCCCGGTCGCGCCATCACCTACGCAGCCGGGTGCGCGGCGACGGCTCCGCGCACCGATCTCATCGCCGTGCCCTACCACGCGATCTACAGCAGCGTGGACGAGATCCTGTGCGGCCTGGAGGGTGTGGACTGGGTGGACGCCAACGCGGACGGCAAGCCGGACACCTGCTGGGACGACCGCAACGGCAACGGCGTTCGCGACGCGGGCGAGGGGGCGACGGGGATTTTCGACGGGCGCAGGCTCATCCTGGTCAGCCGCTTCGACAACACGGAAGCGGTGAACACGACGCAGACGCGGATGGTGACGGTCGCCCTCGGCAGGCTCTTCTTCATCGGCCAGCGATTTCCGCTCACGGTCGGGGAGGCCTGCGTCGTGCAACTCTCGCCTGGCCACCAGCCCACGCTCTTCCTGCCGCCTCACCGCTGAGCGACGCCCCGGCGGCTCCGGCAGACGGGAGTCACGCTGCGCCTTCGCTCACCCCGGCGGGGCCGCGGGTGGCTTCGGCGGCTCGGCGCCGCTGACGGGCTTGCCGCGGGCGTCCAGGCCGAGTTGCGCGAGGACGGCCGGCACGTCGAGGCCGAGGGCCTCGAGTTGCTGCAACACGGAGAACACGATGTTCGGGCCCGTGCGGGCGAAGCGCTCGACGCCGCCCGCGCTGCCGTTCGGGCCGCCGCCGCCCTGGTCAATGACGACAACCTTCTCGATGTTGCCGAGCGGCTGCGCCACCGCGCCGAAGATGCCCGTGGAGGCCTGCAGGATCTCGGGCAGGCGCTCGAGCACCGTCTGGAGCTTGGCGGCCTCGTTGAACTGCTTCCATGCTTCGGCCTTGCGCAGGATGGCCGCCGCCTCGGCGAGACCCTTCGCTTCGATGGCCTTGGCCTCGGCGAGACCGAGCGCCTCGATGCGCGCGGCCTCCGCGCGGCCCTCGGCCTCGACCGCGGAGGCGCGTCCGGCGCCCTCGGCCGCGAGCTTGGCGCGCTCGCCTTCGGCCATGGCGGTCAGCGCGGCGCGACGGCCCTCGGCCTCGAGGATGGCGGCCTGCTTGGCGGCCTCGGCGGCGACGACCTGCGCGAGGCGCTGCGCCTCGGCGGGCTTGATGACGGTGGCTTCGAGCTCCTTCTGGCGGCGCTGGACTTCCTGCTCCTGAACCGCGATGAGCTGCTGCGTGCGGCTGACTTCGACCTTCACCTCTTCCGACACGACGGACTGGCGCGCGTTCGCCTCGGCGAGCGGGCCGGCCTGCCGGGCGCGCGCGGACTCGGCCTCGACCTCGGCCAGGTACTGCGCCTGGCGAATCTGGAAGTCGCGCTGCGACTGGGCGATCTCGGCGTCGGCCGAGAAGCGAGCGCGCTCGCCCTCCTGCATCGCGAGCGACGACTTGATCTTCGCGTCGCGCAGGGCCTCGGCCTCGCCGATGCTGGCGTCGCGCTTCACCTCGGCGGTGCGGCGCTTGCCGAGGGCGTTCAGGTAGTCCTCGTCGTCCGAGATCTCCTGGATGGTCAGGACGTCCACGCCCAGGCCCATCTTCTCGAGGTCCATGGCGGCCTCGGTCGTGAGCTTCTGCGCGAAGGACGTGCGGTCGTTATTGATCTCCTCGACCGTCAGCGTGCCCAGGATCGATCGCAGGTGCCCCTCGAGCGTCTGGAAGATGACGCGCTGGACCTGATCGTGCGTCATGCCCAGGAAGCGCTCGGCGGCGGCTTGCAGCGACGTGTCGTCGCCCTTGATCTTCACGTTCGCGACCGCCTTGACCGAGACCGGCACGCCCTGGATCGTGTAGGCGCGCGTGATCTGCAGCGGGATGGTCATGACGTTGAGCGAGAGGTACTCGACCTTCTCGAGCAGCGGGATGCGGAGCGCCGCGCCGCCCTTGACCATGCGGTAGCCGACCATGCGGCCGTCGGCGAGCTTCCTCTTGCGACCGGAGAGCACCGCGACGACGTTGGGCGAGACCTTGATGTAGTTGCGCGCGAAGAGAATCGCGACGAGGAAGAACGCCACCGCGACCGCGATGACGATGCCGGGAACGAGCAGGAGCTGCAGGCTGGTCACGGGGTGTCCTCCAGGCGGGCGGGGAGCGTTCGAGTGCCTCTCACGGGAGCGTGACGATCACGACCTCGCCGACGACTTCCTCGATGCGCACCATCGAGTTGTCGGGAGCCGCGCGGCCATCGCGGGTACGGGCGATCCGGTCCACGAGTTCTTCGCCGATGCGGCAGCGCACCTGGCCGACGCCGTCCTTCGGGATGGCCACGATCACGCGCGCGGTCTGGCCGATGAACTCCGCCGACCGGATCTGCGAGGCGGCCTGCTGGCCATGAAGCATGCGCGCGAAGGCGTAGACCACGGCTCCGCACGCCACGCCGCTCACGATGCCGATGCCCGAGGCCGGCAGCGGGGTCATCCCGTAGTGCGTGGCGATGGCGCCGGCCGCTCCGAACGCGGTGACGAACATCGCCAGGACCCGGGTCGAAAACGGGGAGGGGCCCGCGCCCATCGGATCGCCGTCGTGGGCGACGTCATGGTCGTGGTCCACCTCGACGCCGCCCATGAGGTCGGCGATCTCGCCGATCACGAAGGACAGCAAGAGGAACAGGAACCCGACCCCCCCGATGGCCAGGAACACCGTGAACGCCGACCAGTCCAGAAGCGCCTTCATGGCTCACTCTACCGCAACACCCCCGCCGCGGTGAGCACGCCTGGCGTCCGGGGCCCGGCGCGCGCGCGGCGCGGCCGCGGGGCGGGAGCGGGCGGCATGGGCCGGCCGTCGGCGCCGGCGTTTCAGCCCTGTTCGCGGAGGCACTCCACGGGGTGAAGCCGCGAGGCGCGGAGCGACGGGCCGAGCCCGAAGATGAGGCCGACCGCGAGGGCGGCGACCAGTGCCGTCAGCACGCCGCCGCCGGAGACGGGCAGGCCATCCGGGAAGCCGCGCGCGGCCGCCATCGTCACGAGAACGCCCAGGCCGATCCCCATCGCGGCGCCGAGGGCCGCGAGCATGAGCGACTCGATGAGGAAGAGCGCGAAGATGTCAGGCCCCGTCGCGCCGAGCGCCTTGCGCAGGCCGATCTCGTACGTCCGCTCGGCAAGCGAGATCAGGAGCACGGACAGGAGCCCGACGCCGCCGACGATGAGCGTGATGCCCGCGATGGAGAGCATGACGACGCGCCAGTTGCCGACCTGCTCGGCGGCCTCGTCGCGCCCGCGCAGGATCTCGGCGGAGACGTTCTCGACGCGGAAGTCCTCGACGCCGTGCGAGGCCAGCAGCAAGCGTCGCGCCTCGGCCATCGCCGCGTCCACGGCGTCGGGGTTCCGGGCTCGAATCTCGATCGCGTCAATGGACCCGCCGCCGCGAAAGTCGCGCAGCACCAGGCTCATCGGCGCCAGGACGCCCTCCATCTCGTCGCGGAACGCGCCCTCGCGGAACCACGTGTTGCCCAGCTTGCGGCCGACCCCGACGACCGTCAGGCGCACGTCGCCGATCGTGATCTCGCGGCCGATGGCCTCGCCGCGACCGAACAGGCGCGTGCGCAGCGTCGAGCCGATGACGCATGGCCTCGATCCCGCCAGCAGGTCGCCCTCGGAGAAGAACCGGCCCTCGGCGGGAGCGCGGTTGCGCATCCAGCGATAGTCCGGCTCGACGCCGATCAGCCGGCACGGGTACGCGCGCCCGTTGGCCGCGACGACGACCGACGCCTGCGAGCGGCCGCTCACGCCGTCGATCTCGCGGCCGCGCCGACGCAGGAGATCCAGGTCCCGCGGCGTGAGCCCGGGAGACTGCGCGAAGCGCATGCGCTCGGCGGGCGTGCGCGGTTCGCGCGCGGTCATGAGGAAGATCCCGTCGTAGGCGAGGTCCTCGAAGCCCTCCTGCACGGCGCCGGTGACGCCGTCCATCACCGACGCCATGACGACCAGCGCCAGGCTCCCGAGCACGATGCCCGCGAGCGTCAGGATCGACCGCATCGCGTGCATGCGGATCTCGATGAGGGCCGAACGAAGGGTCTCCATGGCCGGCCCCGCTACTCGTACCGCAGCGCTTCGACCGGCTCGAGGCGGGCCGCGCGCAGGGCGGGGTAGAAGCCGAACACGACGCCCGTGATCACGGCGACCGCGAGCGCTATCAGGACCGTTCGGGCCGACACGTCGGACGCCGCGCCCGTCAGCGAGGCGACGCCGATCGAGAAGGCCTTGCCGAGCGCGAGGCCGAGCACTCCGGCGACCGCCGTGACCGCCACGGACTCGACCAGGAACTGGATGAAGATCTCGCGCCCCGATGCGCCGAGGGCCTTGCGGACGCCGACCTCGCGCACGCGGGTCTTGAACGACGCCAGCAGGATGTTCGTGATGACGACGCCGCCGACGAGAAGCGAGACGACGGCCGCGACCACGAACGTCACGTTGAAGGCCATCATCTGGTCCTGCATCTGCTGCATGCGCTCGCGACGGTTGTGGATCCGGAAGTCGCGCACGCCCCCGTGCGCCTTGAGCAGCAGGCGCTCGGTCTCCGCAGCCGCGCGATCGGCGTCGGCGGCCGTGAGCGCCATGACGTTCATGTAGTCCAGCCGCCCGAGAGGGTCCCCCTTGATGCGGCCCGTCATGGTCGTGATGGGAATCAGGACGTACCGGTTCATCCACTCGAGCGCGTTGCCGCCCGAGCCGCCGCCGAAGCGGTGCTCGCGCCGCCGGAGCACGCCGACGACCTGGAAGCCCTGTCCTCCGATGTCCACGCTCTTGCCGACCGCGGTCTCGCCGCCGAAGATCCGCCGTGCGGCCGTGTCGCCGAGCACGACAACGCGCGCCGCGGTGGCGACATCATGCTCGGTGATGAAGCGCCCCTCCGCGGCGGAGACCTCGTAGACGGAGGGGAAGCTCGACGTCACGCCCTGCACCCACTCCGTGCGCTGGAACGAGCCCCGGCGCACGAGGATGTCGCTGCCGCTGACGGGATCCACGATGTCGAAGGTCGTTCCCTCGGCGAGCAGGAGCCGCACGTCCGCCATGGTCAGCCCCGTGGCCGCGAGCTCGCGCGCGCTGGGGTCCACGGTGCGCGGCGGCTGGTTGCGCACCAGGATCTTGCGCAGGCCGCCCATCTTCTCGAAGAACTTGAGCGACTGCGTGCGGTTCGCATCCACGATCGTCAGGCACGCGACGATGGACGCGACGCCGAGGAGCACGCCGGCCATCTGGAGGAGCGTCCGGCCGGGGCGCGCGCGCATGTCCGCGAGGCCGTCGAGCAGGGCCTCGATCTGGACGCGCGCGAGCGAGCCGCGCGGGGCGCGGGCGCCGCTCACTCGGCGATCCTGCCGTCCACGATGCGGATGACGCGCTCGGCGCGCTCGGCGACGTCGAGGTCATGCGTCACGACGATGATCGTGCGGCCGTCGCGGTGCAGCTGCTCGAACCAGGCGAGGATCTCGCGGCCGGTCTTCTGATCGAGGTTCCCCGTCGGCTCGTCCGCGAGCACGATCGGGGGATCGTTCACGAGAGCGCGCGCGATGGCCGCGCGCTGCCGCTCGCCGCCGGAGAGCTTCGCCGGGACGTGCTTCATGCGAGCCCCGAGCCCGACGCGTTCGAGCGCCTCGGTGGCGCGCCGTCGCCGTTCGCCGCCCGCGATTCCCGCGTAGACGAGCGGCAGCTCGACGTTGCGGAGGACGGAGGCGCGTGGCAGCAGGTTGAACGTCTGGAAGACGAAGCCGATCTTCTCGTTGCGCACGCGCGCGAGCTCGCTCTGCGAGAGCCGGTCCACCCGCTTCCCGTCGAGCTCGAACGTGCCCGCCGTCGGCTTGTCCAGGCAGCCGAGGACGTGCATGAGCGTGGACTTGCCGGAGCCCGACGGCCCGACGATCGCCACGTGCTCGCCGCGGCCAATCGTCTCCGTGACGCCGCGCAGCGCGTGCACGGGGACGCCCTCGGAGTCGTAGACCTTCGTCACGTCGCGCAGCACGAGGAGCGGAGCCGTGGCGCGACGCGGCCTGGCGGGCGCGTCCACGGGCGCGCGAGCGCCAGCGTCTGGCGTGGTCACGCGTCAGTCCTCCTCGGCGGGGGGACGAGCCGGATCGTCGAGAGCGACCTTCTCGCCCTCCTTCAGGCCCTCCACGATCTCGGCGCGATCCGCGGACGCGAGGCCGAGCTTGACGGTGCGCTGCTCGAACACGTCCTTCCAGAACGGGGAGACATCGATCTTGCCGCCGTCGCGGCCCCTGCCCGCGCGCTTGCGCTCGTCGGCCGGAATCTTCTCGGCGAAGCCCTCCGGCAGCACGAACACCACCTGGCTGTCGTCCCGCGTGAAGACCGACTCCGTCGGGACCGTCAGCACGCCGTCCTTGCGCGCGCCCTCGATCGTCACGTTGGCCGTCATGCCCGGGCGGAACTGCGGGTTCTGCGTGTCGGGCGTGATCTCGACCGAGAAGACCTTGACCTTCTCGACGGCGCGCGCCGCAGGCGAGATGAACGTCACGGCGCCACCGAAGCGCTCGAACGGGAAGGCGTCCAGCCGGATGGTGACGCGCTGGCCGTCGTGGATGCGGCCGATGTCCACCTCGTTGACGTCCGCCTTGATGAGCATGGTCGTGAGGTCCGCGATGGTGAAGAGGACCGTCCCCGCGTTGAACGAGGACACGCCGCTCGTGATGGTCTCGCCGATCTCGACGGGGCGCGCGATGATGATGCCCGTCATGGGCGCGGTGACGTCGAAGCGCTGCGACGGCCTGATCTTGCCGCGCAGCGGGATGCCGCTCTCGACAGCGATGGCGACGCGCTCGCCGGCGGCGCGGGCGTCTTCCTCGGCCTGCCGCCAGGCCGCCTCGGCCCGGTCGGCGTCCTCGCGGGGCGCGAGGCCCTCTTCGTACAGGTGCCTCGCGTTCTCGTAGCGGCGCTTGGCGTCCGCAGCGGTGATGTCCTGCCGGCGCTCTTGCGAGCGGACGCTCGCGAGATCCTGCGCCTGGTTCACGTCCGGCTCGACGCGGGCGAGGAGCTGGCCGCGCTCGACGCGCTCGCCCTCGCGGACCAGCAGCTCGACCACGCGACCGGAGAGCGTGGACTTCACGTCCACCTTCACGACGGGCTCGATCCGGCCGACCTCGTCGAGCCTCACGGCGACGTCGCCCTTCTCGGCGGTTCCCACCTTCACGGCGAGCGAGCGCTCCGTGATCTCGACGGGCTTGCGGCATGCGGAGGTGGCCAGGACGCAGGCGGTCGCGGCAATCAGGGTGCGGATGCGGGGCACGGGAGAGCTCCGGTGGGCGGGCGTTGCGGCCAGCTTGCGGTGGACGGGTCGGTGGGGGCATGACGCCGCGGGACGGCATCCATTACGGAGGCACCGCTCACGGTGTTCCTTCAGGAGCGTCACGAGAGATTGAAGCCTTCCTTCCACGCGGGGATCGTCACGGTCCAGCCGAGTTCCGTCTCGATCGTGGCGCGGAGCGCCGCGAGCGCGTCGGGCTCGCCGTGGTTGAGGAAGGTCGTCCGCGGCGGCTCCTCGAAGCCGCGCAGCCAGGCCAGGAGCTCCGAGGCGTCCGCGTGAGCCGACAGGCCGTGCAGGACCTCGATGTCCGCGCGGACATCCACCCAGTTGCCGAACAGCCGCACGCTCGTGGCGCCGGCGGCGAGGTCCGCCCCGCGCGTGCCGGGCGCCTGGTAACCGACGAAGACCACCGCGTTCCGCGAGTGGGGGAGGCGCTCCTCGAGATGCGACAGGACGCGCCCGCCGGAGGCCATGCCGCTGGCCGAGATGATGATGCTGGGCTCGGTCCTCGCGCGGATCTGGCGGTGCTCGTCACGCGTCTTCACGTACCGGGCCGCGCCCGTCACGATGCGGCAGGCCCCGTCGGAGAGGCGCAGGTCGTCCTGTCCGCACAGGATCTCTGTCGCGGCCGCGGCCATCGGGCTGTCCACGTAGATCGGCACGCTCGGGATCGCGCGGCTGTCGAGCAGGCGCTCGAGGTGGTAGAGCACGAGCTGCGTCCGGCCGACGGCGAACGACGGGATCACGACCGTGCCCCCGCGTTCCACGGTGCGCCGGACGATCTCGCCGAGCTGATCGCGCAGGGCAGGGTTCTCGGTCTCGCGGTTGCCGTACGTGGACTCGACGATGAGGTAGTCGGCGCGCTTGATCGGGGCGGGCGAGACCAGGAGCGGATCGTGCGGCCTGCCGATGTCACCCGTGAAGAGGACGCGCCTCCCGTGCGCGTTCACCTCCACGAGGGCGGAGCCGACGATGTGTCCCGCCGGCCTCATCGTGACCGTCACGTCACGCGAGATCGTCTTCGGCTCGTCGAACTCGAGGACGTTGAACAGCTCGAGGCAGGCTCGCGCGTCCGCCTCGGTGTAGAGGGGCCTCGCTGGATGGTGCTTCGAGTAGCGGCGGCGATTCGCCTCTTCGGCCTCTTCTTCCTGCAAGCGGCCCGAGTCGGGGAGCAGCACCTTGCAGAGGTCGAGCGTGCCGCGCGTGGCGTGAACGGGCCCGCTCCACCCCTGCCGCACGAGCGACGGCAGGAACCCGGAGTGATCGATGTGGGCGTGCGTGAGCACGATGTCATCGAGCGCCTCGAGGTCCAGGGGCAGCGGGGTCCAGTTGCGGGCGCGCAGCTCCTTGCGGCCCTGAAAGAGGCCGCAGTCCACGAGGAGTTGCGTCGCGCCGGTGTCGAGATGCGTCTTGCTGCCGGTCACCGTGCCGGCGGCGCCCAGGAAGGTGAGTCTCATGTGGCGGACAGCATGCCACCCGCGCGGGAGCACCCGGCGGCGAGGGCTGATCGCCCCGGCTTCATTCCAGGCCCGCCTCGCGCAGGAGGCGCGCGGCGGGGAGGCTCGCGGCGTTGTGGGCGATCTCGGCGAGGACCGGCCTGTCAGCGAAGGCGGCGCCGCGCGGCAGGAGCGCCAGCGCGAGCACGCCCGCGGCGAGGATCAGCACGAGATCGCGCGCGCGAAGCAGCAAGGCCGCGCGCTCGCGCGCCGCCACGCGCCAGGCGCGATGGAGGCCGGCCACGATGAACGCGGAGGCCACGAGCGAGCCCAGCGCGACGACGAGCGCCATGGCCGTCGCGCCCTCGCCGCGGGCCAGCAGGCGGAACGCGACCACGAGGCGCTCCCGCACGGGTTCGCCGAGCCTCGCGTGATGCACGAGGAACTGGAGGCCATCCACGACGAGGAAGGTGACGCCCGCCGCGACCAGCCCCGACCAGCTGAGCCAGGCGACGGCGCGATGCCAGCGCGAAGCCCACGCGCGCTGCGGAACGAGGCTCCACCAGATGGCGATGACGAGGAGCGGAACGGCCGTCACGGCCAGGTCCGCTCGCGCGCCGCGCGCGAGCACGAGCAGCGCCTCCCGCGGCGTGCTCGACAGGCGATCCCAGAGCAGCCAGAGCAGCAACATGCGCTGGGCGGTGGCGAGCACGAGGCACGCCGCGATGGCTGCCAGCAGGGGAAGGACGCGTCCGAACGGCACCGCCGGAGTCTATCCTGACCGCCACGCCGTCACGCCGCTCGGCGCCGCGAGCCCACGGCGCGCCGGCCGCGATGGCTCCAATCATGATGGGCCTTCGCCTCGAGACGGCCTACAATGCCGCGATGGAGGCGCGAGAGACGCTCTCGGCGCGGCGACGCGTCCTGCGGGCAGTTCCCGTGGCGCTGGTGCTGGCCGTTCATCTGGTGTTGCTGCTCGACGCCGCGCGCCAGGACTCGATCACGTTCGACGAGCCGGCGTACGTCGCGGGCGGACTCGACTCGCTGCTGAGCGGCGACTATCGCCTCGAGCCGGACTCGGGCACGCTGCCGCAGCGCGTGCAAGCCTTGCCGCTCGCGATCGCGGGCGTCCGCATGCCGGTGGACGAGGAGGCCTACCGCATCTCGGATGGCTACGCCTTCGGAAGGCTCCTCTTCTACGAGTCCGGGCACGACACGTCGCGCCTGCTCTTCCTGGCTCGGCTGCCGACCATCGCGCTGTCCGTCGTCCTGGCCTGGTTCGTGTTCCACGTCGCGACGCGGCTGATGGGATCCGGCGCCGGATGGATCGCGCTGATCGTCTTCGCCTTCAATCCCCTGGCGCTCGCGCACGGGCATCTCGCGACCTCGGACACCGCGTTCGCCCTGGCGTTCATGGCGTCGAGCTGGTTGCTCTGGTGGTGTCTGCACCGCGTCACGCCCGCGCGTCTCCTGGTGAGTGGCGTCGTCGCGGGCGCGGCGTTCCTGACAAAGATGTCGGCGGTCCTGCTCATCCCCGTTGGCCTCATCTTCGTGATCGTCCGCATGGCATCGCGCCATCCGGTCCGCATCGATCCGGGCGTCGCGCGACGGTTCGCGCGATGGTGGCCCACCCGAGACGTGGCGGGCGTGCGCCGGTTGCTTCCCCTCGCGGGCATCGGGATCGCTCACGCGCTGATGGTCGCGCTCATGCTGTGGGCCGCCTGCGGATTCCGGTATCAGGCCGCGCTCACCCCTGACGCCGTCCTGCCAGACGGGGGCTGGGAGACGCTGCGCGTGGACACGCTGCCCTCGCGCGCGGTGGACGTCGCGCGCGAGCATCGCCTGCTGCCCGAGGCCTGGCTCTTCGGACTGAAGTACCACCTCGAGCATGCGAGCGAGCGGCGCGCGTTCGCCATGGGCAAGTACTCCATGACCGGATGGTGGTGGTACTTCCCGGCAAGCGTGCTGCTCAAGACGCCCCTGTCGGCGCTCGCGCTCTTGCTGCTGGCAGCGATCGCGTTCCCGGCTGCGTGGCGCCGTGGCCGGCGCGTGCTCGTCGAGGCGCGATCCGCTTCGCCTGACGATCCCCCGTGGTCGGCGGCCGCGCGCGACCTCGTGGCGGCGACGCCCGTGCTCGTGCCCGTGGTGGTGATGGCGTTCGTCGCGAGCAC
This sequence comes from uncultured Thermoanaerobaculia bacterium, assembly GCA_964613915.1. Taxonomy (GTDB): domain Bacteria; phylum Acidobacteriota; class JBCCFW01; order JBCCFW01; family JBCCFW01; genus CAZTIW01. The sequence continues at coordinate 8,705 of CAZTIW010000020.1, read as the reverse complement.
GGCGTCGCTCAACATCGGACTACGTCACCTGCTTCCCGCGTTCCCCGGAGCCTGCGTGCTGGCGGGCGCCGCGTGGGGATTCGTCTCGGCGCGACCGATCGTTCGCGTCGGCGTGCTGGCCCTGGCGCTCGGCGTCGTGGGCGAGGGCGTGCTGGCGCATCCTCTGCACGTCGCGCACATGAACCCGCTCGCCGGTCCGGAGCGCCTGCGCTGGCGGCGCCTCACCGACAGCTCGCTCGATTGGGGCCAGGACGCCGGGCGCGTCCGCGCGTTCCTGCGAGCGGAGCAGCGAGGCGGCGAGCGGCCCTCTTACATCGCCTGGTTCGGATCCTCGGATCCCATCCGCGAGGGCGCGGTCGCCGAGTCACTGCCGGGTTACCCGGATCTGACTCCGGGCACCCGCGAGCTGCCGTTGCACGGGGGCACGTACGTGGTCAGCGCGACGGTCCTCGTGCAGACCTACAGCAACTTCCCGGGACCGTGGGCGCAGCCGTACGAGGAGCTCTGGCGCCGGGCGGAAGGCCTCGCGCGGCCCTACCTGGACGCGGACGACATCGGTCGCGCCGTGTTGCGCGAGCGACACGGCGACGACTACTGGGATCGCCTGCTGGAGTCGCACGACCAGCTCCGGCTCGCGCGCCTGTGCTCGTTCCTTCGCGTGCGGCGCCCCGACACCGTGATCGGCGGCGGCGCCGTGCTCGTGCATCGCCTTGGCGAGGCGGATGTCTGGAACGCGCTGCTCGGCGCGCCCGTGGAACTCGTCGCCGAGCCCGTGCTGCCGTGGGCGGGCTCGCGCCAGCCCGCGCCGTCAGCGCCGGTCGGCCCCTGAGCGGGGGACCGGCAGGCGGGCCCGAGGTCAGGCCGTCGTGACCAGCAACTCGGCGGGCGCGGTGGCCATGAGGGCCATCGCGACGACGCGCAGCACGTGCACGTCGAGGTCCTCGGCTTGCTCGAGGGACGCGAGCAGCATCGCCAGGTCGGTCCCCAGCGCATCCACGACGATCTCCTCGTCCTCGGTCATGCGGAACGCTCCCTGCCTGAGCGCGTCCAGATCGAGCGTCGGTCGCGCAGCCGCCAGGCCGCGGATGGTGGCCCAGAGCGCGGGCTCGTCCATCTCGCGCACCGCGGCCAGCGCCAGGTCCTCGATGGACGCGTCCAGCCTGATCGGCGGCCGCTCGGGGCGTTCGCCGTCCGCGAAGGTGGCCTCGTCCCACGTCGCGCGGCACATGAGATCGCGCGCCACGGACATGACCTGCGCCGGGACCGCCGTGCGCAGCGCCGTCGCGCTCAACAGGCCCATCTCGACGAGCACCTGACCGAGCGGCTTGCCCGGCCGGCTGGACTGGGCGCTGAGCGCTGCCTCGACCTGTTGGGGCGTCACCAGGCCGGCCTGGCGCAGCAGGCCTCCGAGCCGTGCGCCCGCGTCCGAACTCCCGCCCTGCACGATCGCGCCGTCGCTGAAGGCGAGCCACGCCGTGGAGCTTCCGCAGCGAACGCGCAGCGTGCCCGTGGCGTTGCCGCGCGCGAGATCCAGGATCGCCTCCACGGGTTGGGACGTGACGGGCACCGTCGTGCTCGGCTTCGCCGCCGCTTCGCGCCACGACTCGACGTCGTCGCACACGGCAAGCGTGCCGGAGCACAGGAGCCCGAACGCGATCCAGTGCCCCCGAAGGCCGAGCAGCTCGGCCATCGAGATGAGGTCCGACAGCCGCACCGGTTCGGTGGCCGCCTCCACGAGATGCGCGACCGCCGCCGGGAGCTTGAGGTCGGAGTCGGCGCCATCCTGGCGTGCCGTGACCATGCACGCTCCGTCGGGCATGTGCGCGAGGAGGTGCGTGCCCTGATCCCGCATCGCGAGACACCCGGCGAGAATGATGTCGCGCAGGCTCGCGTCGGCCACGACATCCTCGCCAGGGGAGAGCGACTCGGCGCGGAAGAGCGTCTCGGCGTCCGCCATCCGGAAGGCGGAACCCACGATCCGGCGGAGCTGCACGTGCAGCGCGCGGTCGAGATCGTCCAGGCTGAGCGCGCCCTGCTCGACGAGGACCTCGCCCAGGCGGGCTCGCATCATCCGCCCGGCGAGCTCGGCCTGCGCGGCTTCGAGCTGCTCGGGCGTGATGCGCCCGAGCTGCACGAGCACGCGGTCGAGGCGCATCCGCTCGTCATTCGTCCGAGCAAACTGCAGGCGTCCGTTCTCGATCATGAAGATGACCTGCTTCTCCTCGGACCGGACCGTCAGCATGCCCGTGCGCCGGTCGGCGCGCAGCACCTGCAGCAGCCGGGGGATGGGCAGGATCGAGACGGGAAGCCAGGGCTCGCGGCGGCGCGCGGCGGCGCCCGGCGCGCGATCGGTCTCGGGCTCGGCGGACGCGGTCCGCTCTCCCCGCTGGATCAGGTGCGTTCGCAGCAGGTCGGCCGCCTCGTGCACGTGCACGACATCGAGCGGCTTGGTGAGGAACAGGCTGGCGTGGGCCAGCTGATCCTCGTAGCGATCACGGCGGTAGACGCCGCTCATGGCGACGACGGGCACGGCGGGAGCGAGCTGCCGGAAGTCGTCAATGAGCTGGAACCCGTTGCGCTTCGGGATGAGCAGGTCGCAGAAGACGAGGTCGGGCTGGCGCGCGAGGAACTCCTCGAGGCCGCTCTGCCCGTCATGCGCCACGCGCGCCTCCACGCCCATGGCGGCGAGCGTGTCGCGAAGGAAGTTGGCGACCGGGACCTCGTCCTCGATGATGAGCACGCGCGCTCCGGCGAGCACGGGATCGACGGAATCACCGGACGGGAGCGGCTCGCTCGCCGTCATCGCGGGCGCCTCGGCCGTGACGTCCACGTCCGGGGCCGCGGCGACGCCAGCAGGCGGTGGCGCGTCCGGGGCGTCTGGCTGGGTCGTCGCTGGCTGATCGTCAGCCGGAGGGGACGGCAGGCTGGCATCCACGTCGCGAGGGGGCTCGGGTCCATTCGGGCGGGGGCTCACGGCTGTTCTCCGGCGGCTCTGGGACGCGACGCGAACGTCGGGCATCGCCGCGCGCGTGCGGTCCCGCGGCGGACGGAGCAAGGCGGATGCCGCCCCCGGACGCGGGCCAACCGGGCGCACGCCGGCCGGGTGGGGCAGGGGCCCCCGGGCCGTGGCTGCCGATTGTCCATCTCGCGCGGAGTTTCTCCACCCGGCCCGCTCGCCGGGACCCGGCCGCGACGCGACGGCCGAGCGCGCGCGCCGTGGCACCCGTCTTGCTGCGTGCCGCGCGGACGACCGCGCGTTGCGGCGCGTCGCCGCGGAGAGATCAGTCATGCGCCGTCATCTGCTGGCCCGACAGTCCATGGGTGGCTTCACGCTCGTCGAGCTGCTGGTGGTCGTCGCCACCGTGGCGATCCTGGCGGCCATCGCCGTCCCGAATGCGCGGACGGCGGTCCGGAAGGCGCGCCACACGCGCGCGTACAAGAACATGAAGGTGCTCGAGGCGGGGATCCAGACGTACATGCTCGAGAACGACGGGCCGCCGCTGACCCTGAATGTCACGACGCTCGAGCCGCTCGTCAGCTCGGGGTACGTGCAGCTCAATCAGCGCAAGGCCATGCTGGCGGCGCTCGATAACAACCAGCTCATCTGGTACTACGGGTACGCGGGCGGCTGGGGCTGGTGGGACTACGACTACGGCATCTGCTTCAGGCCCGTGCGGGACAAGCCGAGTGTCTTCTGCTACATGTGGCCCGAGGGCACCTGGCGGTGGGAGAACAACGTCTGGACCCAGGTGATGTGACGCGTTCGAACTCCACGCTCCGAGAGAACTCTCATGTCCATCCAGTTGCTCGAGCCCGAAGTTGGCGCTGAAGCCGACCTGACGGAGGCGCCCGCCGCAAGCGCGGCTGCCACGGCCACCATCACCGCCGTCATCTTCGACGGCGCCACCCGGGCGCGGCTGGACCTGGCTGGCCGCCTCGCGGACACGCTCGAGGACTTCGCGGCGTCGAAGTGCTGGGATCGCCTCGATCCCTCGTTGCAGCGTCACCTCGTCGCGCAGGCACGCCTCCTCCACGAGCACGCCCGCAACCTGGGATCGCTCCGCGTGGTGCGCGCGGTCGAGGATGTCACGCTGGAGCTCAAGCGGCTGGAGCGCCGTCTCGACATCGCGGTGGACGAACTCGATCCGGCGGATGCGGAGCGCCGCGGTCCTGGCGGTCTGTTCCTCGGCGACTTCACGGAGATGGAAGCGGACGCCGGCGCGACGATGCCGGGCACGTCCGCTGGCCGCCGCAAGATCAAGGCGAGGGCGCCGAGCGCGCTCCGCACGACCGTGCACCGCATCAGGAGCAGCGCGGAGCGCTCCGCGGCCCGCGCGTCGTCGCGCCGGATCGGGCTCTACATCACGGCGACGATGGTCCTCTGCCTCGCGGCGGGAATCTGGAACGCCAAGGAGACCATCGCGCAGCGCCGCGAGTTCGTGAAGCCGCCAGCGAATGCGTTCCAGGTCAACCAGTACCTCACGGACATGCAGATCTTCATGCCCGCGACGTTCACCGCCGTTCGCGACCGCAACATGCGCGTCGTGGTGTCGAAGGACTGGCTGTTGCGGAGCGAGTCCCAGCGTCAGACGGACGCCGCGTCCGCGCACGTGTGGCTGGCAAACAGAAACATCCCGTCCATGCTGCTCACCTGGGACGATGGGTCGCCGCTGGCCCGGTACGAGAACGGGCAGGGCGTCTGGTTCTCGGCCCAGGACCTGGCGGGCGCCCGCGGGCCTGGCAAGGCGGCGCCGAGCGCGCACTGACGCGTCAGGGCTGTCCGCAGTCCGCGTCGTGGTGGTCGCCGTCCACGGAGATCTCGATGGAGCCGTCCGCGAACGGATCGGCCGACACGGCCGGCGTCGGGGCGGCGATCGCGACCGGGCAAATTCGCGTCAGCGAAGCCGAGTCCGTCGAGCCGCCGCGAGCCAGCGTCGCTGTCAGCGTGCCGCCGCGGAAGTCCAGCGCCGCGTGGTCGAGCCCTGCCAGGCTGATGATCAGGCGATCACCCTCCTGGCGCAGGCTGCTGGGTTGATCGCTTTCCGCGGCGCGCAGCACGACATCGGCGGCGAGAGCGCTGGCGTCGTCGGGCGAACACGCCACGCGCCAGCACGCGGTGGCGAGATCGGCATCGGCCTGCAGGGCCGTGCCGGAACCCCACCCGACGACGACATCGGCGATGCTGGTGGCGCGGGCGCTGGAGGCGGGGCCGGTCAGCACCATCCGATCTCCCATCGCGCGAGCATGCTGCGTCGCGAAGGAAGCGGGATCTCCTTCGCCTGACAGCAGGATCAGCGCGTCGGCCTCGCGCGCGAACAGGCGGTCGGCGAGCGCGGAGCTCTCGGGGGTGGCGGCGGGCGCGGCGGCCGTGGCCAGCAGGAGAGCGCGTCGCGTGATCCAGGACCGGCCGCTGACGAAGGTGGCCATGTCCCCGACCGGCGCGCCATCGGCTTCGACCTGGTAGAAGTAGCGCCGATCGGGCGAGAGGCCGGTCAGGCGCATCTCGTGCGTCGTGTCAGCGGCCTCGCTCGTCGCGCGCTGGCCGAAGGCGCCCGGCTCCTCGCCCCAGGCCACGGTGGCCACGGCGGGCTCGGTCAGCTCGACGCGCAGCAGCGCCGCGTCCTTCGCGACCTCTAGCAGCCGAGCCTGCGAGAGCGCGGGCGTGGCGGTGGCGGGGCCGGCGCCGAATGGGGCGAGCGCCAGCACGAGCCCGAAGGCAACGGCGTGCGCGACGGTGGAGCGGCAAGCGGGCATGGTCGTGTCTCGCGGCGGAGAGGGCTGTCAGCGCGCGGGTGTTCCAGCGACGTCCAGCGGAGGGGAACGATTCAACTGGCTCCAAGGGTAGCCGTCCGTCGCGCGTCCGCAACCCGTCGCCGCGTGGCGGCTCAGGTCTTCGGCGGGACCGCCGCGGTCGCCTCGATCTCGACGCGGGCCCCGGGCTCGAGGAGGCTCTTGACCTCGACCAGCGCCATGCACGGGTAGACCCTGCCCACGACGTTGCGCCACGTCTCGCCGACCTGGGCCAGGTGGGCTCGGTAGTCTCCCAGGTCGCGCACGTACACCGTCAGGCGAACCAGGTCCGCGGGGCTTCCGCCGCCAGCGGCGAGCACGGTGACCACGTTGCGCAGGGCCTGCTCGAACTGCGGCAGGAAGTCCGGGGAGACGATCTCCTCCTGCTCGTTCCAGCCGACCATGCCCGCGATGAAGATGAGGTCGTGGCCTGCGGGCACGCGCAGCCCGTTGCTGTAGCCCTTCGGTCGGGGCCATCCCGGCGGCAGGATCGTCTCCATCACCCGCGATGGTACCGCGTCACGCGCGCCATCGCCGCCCGGGATCGCCGCGCATGCCATGCTGGGGGCTCCGCGCATGACATCCCCCGACCTTCTCGCCCAGGCCCGCGAGGTTCTCCGGACCGCGTTCGGCCACGCCGAATTCCGTCACGGACAGGCCGAGGCGCTCGAGCGCATCCTCGGCGGCGACGATCTCACGCTCGTCATGCCGACGGGCTCGGGGAAGTCGGCGTGCTTTCAGATCCCGGCCCTGTTGCGCGACGGCGTGACCGTCGTCATCTCGCCGCTCATCGCGCTCATGAAGGACCAGGTCGAGGGGCTTCAGGCGCGCGGGATCGCCGCGACCTACGTGAACTCGACGATCCCGCCGGCCGAGCAGCGCGCGCGCCTCGACGCCGCGGTCGCGGGGCGCTTCCGGCTGCTCTACGTCGCGCCCGAGCGCCTGAACGCGCCCCGCTTCGTCGAGGCCATGCGCGCGCGGCCGCCCGTCATGGTGGCGGTGGACGAGGCCCACTGCATCAGCCAGTGGGGACACGACTTCCGGCCGGCCTATCTCGCCATCAAGGACTTTCTCGCCTCCTTCGGCGAACGGCGTCCGCAGGTCGTGGCAATGACGGGCACGGCGACGGTTCGCGTTCGCCAGGACATGGCCGAGCAACTGGGCATCCCGCCGAGCCGGCTGCTCATGACGGGTTTCCGTCGCATGAACCTGCGACTCGTCGTTCGCCGGTGCGATCGCAAGGCCGAGCGGCTCGAGCAGGTCGTCGCGATCGCCTCGGCGGTCGAGGGCTCCGGCATCGTCTACTGCGGCACGCGCCGCGACGTCGAGGACGTCGCCGTCGAGCTGGTCGCTCTGGGTCACGACGCGGCCGCGTACCACGCCGGCCTCCCGGACGAGGACCGCTCGCGCGTGCAGGAGGACTTCATCGCCGGCCGCGTGCGCATCATCGTCGCGACGAACGCGTTCGGCATGGGCATTGACAAGGCGGACGTGCGCTTCGTCATCCATCACGCGATGCCGGGGAGCCTCGAGGCCTACTGGCAGGAGGCGGGGCGCGCGGGGCGCGATGGCCTGCCGTCCTGGTGCGTGCTGCTCTTCGGCGCCGAGGACCGGCACCTCCACCAGTTCTTCATTGACGGCGCGAACCCGCCACCCGAGCACGTGATCGCCGCATGGCGGCGCCTCGTGGCCGAGGGCTCCGACGTCGTCGAGAAGCCGCTGCGCGATCTCGCCGAGGGGGTCGGCGTTTCTGAGATGGCCTTTTCCGGCGCGCTCCGGTTGCTCGAGCAAGCCGGGCTGGTCGAGCGCGAGTCCGCGCCGCGCGATGAGAGCGAGGCCGACGCGACGCGCTTTCGCGGCAAGCGGACGATCGTCAAGGGACGGGCGCTCGCGCAGCCCGCCGTGCTCGCGAAGCTGACGGATCCGCTGCGCCGCTCGGCGGAGCGGCGGGCGCGCGCCGAGGAGCGCGTGCGCGCCATGGAGCGACACGCCTACGGCGCCTCCTGCCGGCACCGCTCGCTCCTGGCGTACTTCGGCGACTCGCTCGACGAGGCGTGCGGCGCGTGCGACATCTGCTGCGGCTGGGAGAACAAGACATCCCGCGAGCCGGCGAGGGCGCGGAAGGCCGCTCGCGGCGCGGCGCGCGTCGCGGCGCTGAGCGAGGACGACATGGCGGCGGCCCGCGCGGCCGCCCTGAGCGCGCTCGCGGCGATCCACGCGCGCTTCGGCGTCTCGATGGCCAAGCTCCTGCTCCGGGGTTCCCGCTCGAAGAAGGTCCTGCGCGCGGGGCTGGACGAATCGTCCGCCTACGGGCAGCTCGCCCGGCTCCCCGAGGCCGCGGTGGACGAACTGCTGAGGGGGCTCGAGGCCGAGGGGCTCTACGAGACCTCGGGCGGCATGCGTCCCGTGGTCCTGCTCACGGAATCCGGCCGCCTCGCGGCGCCTGGCGTGTAGCACGCCCGGGCCGCCTGCTACGCTTCCTCGCCATGCGATCCACCCTCGACAAGTCGACCATGAAGGGGATCCTCCTGCTGATGGCCCTCGGGCTGGCGGTGGGGATCGTGAGCAACCTGACCGCGGGCCCCACGCGGCAGCTCGAGTGGGCGCGGACGTACCCGCCGAAGGGCAAGCCCAACTGCCCCGAGACGCTGCCGGGCGAGAGCGCGGACACGGGCGCGGCGCCAGCCCCTGCGGCCGGCGCCTCGGCCGGACTGGCCGCGGTCGATCCCGCTGGCGGGGACCCGCCCGCGGCCGCCGCCACCATCGCCGTCGTTGATCCCGCTCCCGATCCCGCGCCTGCCGCGAGCCCGGCGGCGAGCCCGGCCGCGACGCAGGGCGCGGCGGCCGCTCCCGTCGTCGAGGCCCCGGCGCCGCCCGTCGCGGTCGCTCCCGCGCCGGCACCCGCGCCGGCGCCC
>CAZTIW010000019.1:0-96100 GCA_964613915.1 uncultured Thermoanaerobaculia bacterium | reverse complement strand
GCCACGTGCGGCGCAGCGACACCCGCACGCGACCGTCGGGCATCTGCTGCAACCGATCCGCCGCCAGCGCGGGGCGCAGCAAGTACCGGCACAGTCGCTCGAGTCGCGCGCGCTCCGTCGCTCGCACCACGGGCCCGATGTCGAGATCAAAGCCGTTGATCGCTCGCCCCTCGCTTCCCGCCTCGCCCCTCGCCAGCCCGGGCAGCACGATCTTGCGCAGCGGCCGCCCGGACCGCGCGCCCATCGCCGTTACGTTGCGCACCGACGCCGCCTGGCACGTGTCGATCACCGAGGGCGGTTCCGCACTGTCATCGGAAGCTCCATCCTCCCGCAGCAGTCCCCGGCGCATCAGGAGCCGTCTCACGCGCGCCGCGATCAGCTCGGTCCACTCACGCCTCTCCTGCGCCCTCGGCGCCGGCAGCGCATGGAAGCGCAGCCGCCCGTCCGCGCCCATCGCGTGCACGCCGTCGAGAACGATCACGTGGAAGTGCACGTTCAGATTCAGCGCGCTGCCGAAGCGCTGCACCGCCGTCACCGCGCCGCAACGGCCGGACACGCCAGCGCCCCTACGCGCGCGATCCCGCTGGATGCCCAGCACGGCTCGCATCACCACTCGCAGCACCGCCGTCAGCAGGCGATGATCCCGCGCCAGCGCGAACCTCAGCCCGAACGGAAGCGTGAGCACCCACTGCCGCATGGGCACCTCGGGCAGCACGCCATCCACCAGGTGCGCGGCCGTCTCCGCCATGCGGCGTCCGCCGCAGGACGGGCAGAAGCCCCTGCCCTTGCACGAGAACGCCACCAGGCGATCGTGGCCGCAGCCCGCGCAGTGCACGCGCACGAACCCGTGCGCGGGGATGCCGCACTCCAGGTAGCGCCGCATCTCTCTCCCCACGAAACGCGGCACGCCGCCGCGCTCCTCGGCTCGCGCCAGGAACGTGCGCAGATGCGCCGTGAGCAGCGCGTGGAGGACGCAGCTCTCCGGGCAGCGCGGAAGCGCGAGACGCGGATCCGGCCGATGCGAGGCGCGGCGAGACGTGACGGGCACGCGCCCGGGCCCGATGCCAGGACGATGCCGGGGCGATCAGCGTGGGCGAGGGCTCGCAGCGGCACGGCAGCGCACTACGCATGACGGTCGCGCGGACACCTGTCCGTCGAACCTGACGCAAGCCTCGCGGACGGAGGACCAGATCCTGCGTCAGCCCGACCCGAGCGTGCATGATCCGCGCTCGCACGGTCGCAGCCCCTGCGCGACGTGGCTCTCGCTCCCTGCGAAGTCCCAGCGCGTCGCCGTGGCGCGCGAGCGGCGTGAGGACGGCCTCGGCTTCGGACGGACTTCCGGGCTTGCGGTTGCCGCTGGACTGGTACCGCAGGGAGGGAACGCGGCAGCGGCCCCTGGCGCGATCGGCCGCGAGATCCACGCGCGCGACGAAGCGCTCGCCGGCGAGCACCGGCAGGCAGTGGTAGCCAAGCTCGCGCGTGGCCGCGGGCTTGAAGATCTCGAGAAGCTGGCGCCGCGCCTGCTCGGGCACCGCGCCTCCTTGGGCCCCGCGCCTGCTCGGGCACCGCGCCTGCTCGGGCACCGCGCCTGCTCGGGCGTCGTGCCCGTCAGGCGCCGTGCCCGCGCCCTTCGGCCTCGCGCCACGCCCTGGCGAGATCGAGAGCGACCGCGGAGAGGCGCGGCACGATCTCACGCTGGTGGGCCAGGGCCGCGTCGTCCACCTGGCCGCGCCCCCACCGCGCGCCGCCGAGGCTGCCCACGAGCACCGGGCAGTAGTTGGCGGGCCCCGCGAAGTCGATCGCGCGCTCGAGCGCGGACGGCAGCGACTCCGCGCTCTCCACGAAGTGCACCGCCGCGCGCAGCACCTCCGGCGCGAAGTCCCCGCGCGACAGCTCGCCAACGCTCCGGACCGCCAGCGCAGACCGGACCTCCTGGCTGCGGTCCTCCGCGCACGCGGCGACGGCCTGGGGCCACGGAGTCCCGCTGACGAGCGCCCGGCACAGCCGGGCGACCACGGCTGCGACCTCGCCGGCCAGGGGGTGTCGATGGGTCAGGCGCGCCTCCCGGGCCGCCGCGAGGTCCAGCTCGGAGTCCCCGACCTGCGGACACGCCGCGAGCGGCGCCACCCGGTGCGCCGGGTTGCAGCCCGCGGTCATGCCGCCCAGGGCCTCGTCCACGTCGCGCGAGGCCGCCTCGTAGGGGACGCCCGCCTCGACCCGCGACAGGACCCCCGCGGCGACGGGTCCGGTGTCGAAGGCCCCGTCCTGCCACCACTCGAGGTACCTCGCGCCGATGTCGTCGATGTCGAGGCCCTTCTTGTCCCGGAGGCTCTCGGCCAAGCGGAGGGCCATCCGCGCCGGCCCGCCGATCCGGTCCCCGGCCGCGAGCCCGAGCAGGATCCCGACCACCCTGTCCTCACCCTCGTGCATGCGGTTCCCTCTCCTCGTTCAGAGCATCCATCCCGGGTCGCGGCTGGTGGGAGCTCAAGGCCGCGCCACGTCCGGGCTCGGCGCTGCCGTCACCGTCGTCGCCCCACCAGGGATGCCGCGCGCAGTCCTCCCGCCGGAACGCGAATGCGGGAGGAAGGTCCATCGGAATCCAGCTCGCCTCGTGGCCCCAGCACTCGAAGAGCGGTTGGTCCGGCATCAGCAAGGACTCGCCCAGCGCGGAATCGAGACCTTCGAGTCGGGACAGCAGCACGAGCACCTGGCTGCGCGCGCCGGCGATGCTGACCGTGTCGAGCTGCAGGTAGCTGAAGCGCCCGATGATCGCGAGAGCCGCGCGCCGCGCGCGCTCCCCTGCCCCCTTCCCCGCGAGCGGGAATCCCGCCCACTCGGGCTCGAACGCCCCAGTCCCTCGCCCCCTCCTGGTGCGCCCGGCACGACTCGAACGTGCGGCCTTCTGATTCGTAGACGGGCCATCCCTTCCCGGCGTCAGGCGGGGGAACTGTCTGCCGACTCAGTGAGTTGCGGGCGCACGTGGCGCGCCGCCCGCAAGGCCTTGCTTCCGCGTTGCTGCCTCCGCTCGCGCGCCAGCGTCTCCTCCGGGCCCCGCGGCGCCGGGCGCCCTATGTCCAGCGACGCGACCGCCTCGCGCAGGCTCTCCTCCGTCGGGTGCGTGTAGCGCTGGACCATCGCCAGCGAGGAGTGCCCGGTCAGGCGCTGCACGACCCGGAGATTCACCCCCTTCTCGACGAGGCGCGTCGCGAACGTGTGCCGCAGGGCGTGGAAGACGGCGTCGGGCAGCCCGGCGCGCTTGCGGACAGCGTCCCAGGTGGTCCGGACGTTCTCCAGGCGGCGGCCGTCCAGCGTCGTGAAGACCCACGCCGCGCTCCCCCGCAGCGACTCCAGCTCGGCCAGCAGCCACGGCTCGATAGGCACGGAGCGGGCCCGCTTCGCCTTCGTGCGCCGGAACGTCACCAGCCGCCGGTGCCCGTCGACATCCTCCCACTGCAGCGCGAGGAGCTCGCCCAGGCGTCCGCCGGTGTTGAGGGCCGTCTGCACGAGGACGGCGATCGCGGGGTTGCGCGCCTCCCTCGCGGCCAGCACGAGCCGGTCCGTCTCCGCCGGCGTGAGCGGACGGCGCAGTCCCTCGTTCTCCTCCTCGAGCTTCTTGACGGGGGCTGCGATGTTGTACGGGATGCGGCCCCACTCGACGGCCGTCGAGAGCACCGCCTTGAGCGCGGCCAGGTCCCGGTTCGGCGTCGCCGGCCGCAGCCCGGCCTCGAGCCGCGCGGCGATGAAGGCCTCGATGCTCGAGCGCCGGATGTCGGTCAGGCGCGCGCGGTCGCCGAAGTGCCGCTGCCAGGCGCGGAGCTGCGCGACCCGCTCCCGGGGCTTTCGCAGGCGCGGGGCCACGACGCGCTCGTACTCGTCGACGAGCTCGGCGAAGAGCTGCGTGCCGTCGCCTGCCTGGCGGCCCGGGTGGCGGCGGCGCTCGACGACCTCCGCCACGCGCTGCGCCAGCAATCGCTCGGCCGCGCGCTTCGTCGGGCCGACCTTCTCCCAGTGCTTGCGCCCGGACTCGTCGTGCCACTCGATGTACCAGTCCGGGTACATCCCGCCGCCGTACTTGGGCAGGCGCGGTCTCTGGAAGGCGCGCGGCATGCCCCCATCCTACGCGCGGCCGGCGTCCATGCACCGCCGCTGGTAGGCGGCCACGTCGCTCGCCGAGAACCGCAGCATCCCCCGCCCCCCCACGCCAGCCGTCGAGAGGCGCGCGGCGGGCAGCGTGCCGTCAGCCGCCAGGTCCTGCACGAAGCGCACCGAGACCGACAGCAGCTTCGCGACTTCCTTCGCGGTCAGCCACTGCACCGGCTGCGGCCCCGCGACCGGGGCGAAGCGCGTCGCGTTCATCGGACTCGCCGTCGCCGCTCACGCGCGTCGGTCATTCGAACAGCCTCCCCTGCCCGCTCCTGCGATCTCGCGTCCTGGCAGCGTTTCGCGCGTGCAGCTCGGCGTCGTGCGTCAGGTGGCACCGCTGGCACCAGGCGCGAAGGTTCGTGCGCTCGGAATTGCGCGGGTCGTGATCGACGTGCGCGACCGTCAGCACGACGAGCGAGCCCGTGACCGGGTGCGGCTCGCGCTGCGCCGCCCGGCAGTCCGGGTACGCAGGCGACCCCTCGCAGCGCCAGCCCGCACGCTCTCGCACCTCGCGCGAGATCGCCGCCCAGTCGGGCGGGTAGAGCTTGCGGTTCTCAGCGGTGATGGGCATGGCTGCTCCGCGGCGAACGGGCAGGGTCCGAACACGCGGCGACGACGCGCGCGCACGTCTCCTCGTCGAACATCCCGATGTGACAGTCGCGGATGTCGATGCCGAGCGCCTTCGCGAGCCATGCGTACGCCTCGCCACGCCGCATCGTCCCGCCGCGCCAGAGCGGGTCGAACGCCGCATGGGCTCGCATCTTCGCTGCCCGCAGGCTGGCGTTTGCGAGGCGGCCGAGCGGCTTCTTCGTGCCGCGGTGGCATCCGACGTGCGCGCCGCACGGCTCGCACCGATAGAGCCGCACTCGCGCCAGGTCCGGCCGGTGCGGGTACACGTCGCGGCCGGTCACGAGTTCGGCGTGCTCGCCGCAGTAGTCGCACGAAACGCCCATCACTTTCTCCTCGCGGGCCGCGCCCGCATCAGTACGGAAGCTCGCAGTCGCACGGCGAGACCTGGCACGATGAGCACGTGGGCGACGTCGGCGGCCCGAGCTCCGGCCGCTCTTGCCGAGCCGGCTCGGGAAGCTCCCACCTGGTCACGGGCTCTGGCCTGCACGCGCGAGCCAGGCGACGCGCGACGTCCTCCGAGCAGGGCGTGATCGCGTAGACCGCGCCGGGCGCCACGAACTGCGTGGCGACGTCGGCGCCGTCGCCAGGCACGTCGAGCCGGAGAAACGCCCCGCCACCGAGAGTCGCCTCCGTCACGCGAGCACCGAGCTTGCGATGCCCCATCAGCTCGACGATGCACCAGCCCAGGCCCTGCTCCTGCTCGTCCGCACTCTTGTAGGTCACTCGGTCCTCGCTCATGCCTGCCTCCTGGCTTCGTCCACCCCGCGGCGGACCATAGTTTCTATGTCGTCCGCGAGCGCCATCGCGCTCGAGTGCGGCCCGACCGTCGCGCACGCTTCGAGCACGCGCTCGCAGAGCGCCAGCAGATCGTTGGTCAACTCCCGGTAATCAGGCATCGCCGCCTCCGCGCTCCTCGAGCATCGCCGGCGGCAGCTCGTGCGAGCCCAGCACCTTCGTGCCGGTCGCATCCTCGATCAGGGCGAAGCCGATCGTCTTCATCGCCTCCTTCCAGGTGTCGAAGGCCCCGGGGACGGTGCGGATCACCAGGCCGTGGATGCGACCGAGTTCCTCTCGCTCCTTGCCGTCGAGCGTGGAGAGGTAGGCGACGACGAAAGCGCCCTCGTCTCGGATGGCCACCTTGCCCGGCCCGATGTGACTGAGGTCGGGCGGCGCCGCCTGCTCCTCGCGTGGCAGGAGCTTCAGCGCCAGCCGGCCGTTGGGCTTGATGTCGCGAACCACGAAGCGCGAGCCGCGCAGCTCGACGATGTCGCCCGGCCTGAAGATGCCGGCCAGGGAGTTCCCGCGCGCCTCGACGACGAACTTCGGCGTGTCCTCGGGCACCGGCACGAATCGTCCGCGTCCGTCGTCCATCACTCCTCCTCGCCGGAGCACGCGTCGTGACACTGGTAGTCGGCGCTCACGCAGTCGGGATCGCCCTTCGGGCAAGGCTCGTCGTCCTCCTCGGCCGATGGCGCTTCGTTCGCGACCTCCAGGGCCAGATCGCAAGTCCGGCCGTGCCGATCGAGCGACGGCGCGTCTCCGGCTTGTGTCAGCTCGAGCAGGGCGTCCTCGACGGCATCGACGAGCGTGCGGCCCTCGCCGAGGACGCCGCCGCTCAGGTTGCTGCGGCGCCAGGCGGTGGCCTGCCAGCACGCGAGATCGTCCGCGTCGCCACCCTCGAAGTCGTCATGCTCCACTTCGATGGCGCCGCAGTCGATCAGGAAGGCCGCGCGCGCGAGCCGATAGACCGGCTCGAGCGGCGTGCGTTCGTGGACCCGGACGAGCTCGTCGAGCTTGTCGAGCGTGAGGCTGAAGGCCATCACTCCTCCTCGTCCGCGCGCGCGGCGCGCTCGGCCTGGTCCTCGTCCGAGTCGTGGCAACTCGTGCACCACTCGTCGCCGTGCTCGTCGGGCTCAGACGTCACCCAGAAGCAGCCGCCAGGACACGGGCAGCTCTCCTGGCAACCGCAACCGACGCAGGTGGGATCGTCCGGGTGCTCGTCGCGGACGTGTGCTCGCATCGCGTCGGGGGCCTTCCCCTCGATGCGCTCGCCGCAGGCGCGGCACTTCACCCAGGCCTTCGTGCGCAGGCGGCCCGCGCCGAGGTTCGCCGCGGCCTTCTTCGGCTTCCGCGACTTCTCCCTCGCTGCCGCGTCGGCGGCTGCACCGTCCGGGCAGTGGTCGGCCCGGTGCACGCGCATCGCGTCCGGGTGCATGCCGTGGATGCGCGCGCCGCAGGCGTCGCACGTGCGGCTGCCGGTGCTGGTGCGCCTGTCCTTCGCCTTCGTGACATTCGCCTTCGCCGCCTTCTGTTCCTCGCGCTGGCGCTTGCGCTCGGCATCGGCCGCCGCCTTGCGGATGGGCTTGAGCTCGATCCCGAGAGCCTTCGCGGCGATCTCGAGCAGGCCGAGGGCCTTGCCGTAGCCCGGCTGGTCGGCCGTGATCGCCATGTCCACGAGCAACCCGCGGAGCTGCCTCGCCTCCAGGCCGGGAATCGCCTTGCGCAGGACCTGGTCGACATCGATGTCGTGGAACTTCGCCGGCTCCGGCGGCGGCGCGAGCCCGCGGCGGACCAGCATCGGCGCCCAGTCGGCGCCGTCCATCGCGCCGCCGGCCATCGCGAGAGCGATGACGGTGAGCAGCTCGGCCGGCAGGTCCTTCGCCTTCTCGACCTTGGCCACGATCGCCGCGACGCAGGCGTCCCGCTCGGCAGTCGCGATCGCGCGCTTCCTGCGCTCGGCCTCCTGCTGCTCCTTCCAGCCGTCGCCCGCGCGGTTCGCGGACCCGACCTTGACGGGCTCGACGCCGCGCGCCTTCAGCGCGGAGGCGACCTCCTCGACCTTCACGAGCTCGCGCGCCTGGCCCGAGTCGCCGTCGATGGCGACGGCCCGCTGCGGCGCGTGCTTGCCGAGCGCCTTGAGGACCTGCGGCCACGTGCGGCCCTGCGGGTCGATCGGGCACTCCCCCTTCGGCTCGGCGTACCCGGAGCCGCCGATGACGCTGCCGTAGGAGAGGACCCCCTTCGTCTCCTTCGCCGTCAGCACGCGCTTGCCGGCGGCGCGCGCCTCCTCGGCCAGGCGGTCGCGGTGCGCGAGTCGCTTGGTCGCGAAGCAATCGAAGTCCGTGCAGACGTCTCCATTCCGAACGTCGGGGAAGAGCTCGGGCTGGTTGCCGGTCCTCTTCGGGCAGGCGGCGCACGCGCCGGCCGCGGGCACGAGCGAGGCGTCGGCCGGATCGAACGGCGCGTCCTCGAGCCGGAGCATGAAGCGCCGGCGCACGTAGGCCTGGGCCTGCCGGAACGTCAGCGGCTTGCGGGCCTTGGCGCCCGTCGGGTCGTTGTCGTCGTCGAAGTCCCCGGGCTCGACCTTGCCCTCGTCCCACGGCTCGAGCTCGTCATCGAAGCCGGAGTACTCCTCGCGCCCGCCGGCCTGGCGCCACTCCTGCTCCTCGGTCTTGCCCTGGGGGCGCCCCGCGATCACCCGGGCCGCCACGTCGGCCTGGGCCGGGTTGGCCATGCGCGCCACCAGCAGCGCCGTCGAGGCGTCGAGGCGCCCGGCATGGAACAGCTCGCGCGCCGCCAGCCCGAGCTCGGCCAGCTTGAGCCGCGCGTACACGTAGGCCTTGCTCTTGCCGACCTTCGCCGCGAGCTGCTCGACGTGGTAGCCGTGCCCGTCGATGAGGCGGCGGTAGCCGTCCGCCTCCTCGAGCGGATGCAGGTCCGCGCGCTGGAGGTTCTCGATCACCGCGACCTCGAGCGCCTCGCGGTCATCCATCTCGCGCACGATGGCGGGGATGTCGACCAGGCCGGCCGCGCGGGCCGCCCGGTGGCGGCGCTCGCCGGCGACGATCTCGAAGCCTCCACCGGGGAGCGGGCGCACGAGGATCGGCTGCAGCACGCCGTGCTTCCTGACGCTCTCGACGAGCTCGGCGTGGGCATCGTCGTTGAAGTGGCGACGCGGGTTGAGCTCGCTCGATGACACGTCGCAGACAGGGACCAGATCGAAGCGGCCGGAGTTCATGGGGATGGGTGCGACCGCGGAGGCGGTCTTGCCGCGGGCCATCACGCACCTCCCGCGGCCATCTCGAAGAGCTCGAGCTGCGGCGCGAGGGCGTGCGCGGCCTCGACGAGATCGGCCTGCCAGAGGCCGTAGCGCTCGACCTCGGAGCGGAAGCCCTCGAAGTCGTGGCTGCGGACCTTCCAGCCGGCGGGGTTGCCGTCGGCGTCGAGCGCCTCGATGGCGTGGCAGAGCTCGTGGTAGAGCAGCGCCTCGACCTGCCAGCGCGTCAGCTCCAGGACGCGGCAGTGATCGGCTGCGAGCCAGACGATGAAGTCGGCCTCGCTGTAGTGCGCGACGAGCCCGGAGGCCTTCACGCACTTGCCGAGCGTGGCCTTGCCGCCGGAGGCGCCGCCAGCCAGCTTCCAGCGGTGGTGGATCCGCGCCTCGCCGAGATGGCGCAACTCGTCGCGCGTGGCCACCAGGTCGGTGCCGATGTCCGCGAGGTCCGCCGCGTCGATGAAGTCCTGCAGCCCGCCGGCCGGGCCCGCGAACGCCTCGTCCCGCGGCACCGGGTACTTCTCGTCCGGATCTCCTCCGCAAATCAGCTCCCTCTCCTTCGTCGTCTTGCTCTTCTTCGGCATGGGGTCCTCGCGGTCAGTCAGTTGGCTGCCACAGCACCAGCTGCGGCACGCGGTTGGGGGAATCGGGCAGGCGGGGTGCCTTCAAGGCAGGCTCCCCTGACGGCGCTGCCCCCGCCGTCCCGGACGCTGGGCCCGCTGTGTCTCCGTCGCTCGGGGCGACGTCGTGCGGACGGGTCACGGCTCTTTCGGGCGATTGCTCGCCGGAACCGGCGCCGGGAGCGCCGGACGAAGTCCCGCACGGCTGGCCACCACCTGGCTCGCTGACGAGCCGGTACCTGTAGATCGACCCGTGCTCGCGCGTGCACGTGATGTCGAATCCGTTCTTCGGGTCGCGCAGCTCGTCGACGCAGGCCGACACGGCGCACACGTGCGCGCGGCTCATCACGTCGCGCGTCGTGAGCCCGTCGGCGCCGGCGTCGCGCAGGGCCGCGAGCACGCGCTGCAGTCGCTTCGACGTCGCGAGCGACGCCGCGCGGATGGTGCCCCTCGGGGCGCTCATCGCGTCGGCTCCGCGCGCCACACGATCTCCATGAGACCGAGGCGCGGCTCGAGGAAGATGCGCGGCTCTGGCGCGAACGGTCGCATGAGATCGACGGCCCGCCGCCTGCCGCCGCGCGGACGGAGGAACCCGTCGAGCTCCAGGTTGCGGACGTGCGCCGAGACGGTCGCCGCGCTGCGCAGCCCGACCGCGCTCGCGATCTCCCGCAGCGTGGGCGAGTGCCGATGCTCGGCGATGAACGCCTCGATGGCATCGAGGACGCGGCGCTGCGCCCGGGTCATGTCGCGAGCCCAGCGCCGGCAAGCGGCCCGGTGAGCGATGCGCCGCCCTGCACGCCGGCGAGCACGCGGCGGGAGTACTCGGCCAGGCACGCGGCGTCGGCGATGCCGTCGTGCGGCTTCTTGCACCGCGGCGTCGCGAGCAGCTCGAGGTCGGGCAGGAACCTGCGGCACCAGCCGATGGAGAGCTGCTTCGCGTCGGCGGCGGCGCCGCTGATGCCCAGCGCCTTGCGCCACGCCTGCGGACGCACGATGTCGAAGCGCACGCCGAGCGCGACGAGAGCGCCCTCGATGCGCCCGTGGTTCCGGCCCGTCGAGAGCGAGTTGAAGGCGCCCTCGCCGACCCGCACCTGCGGCTCCTCGAGCGCCACCAGGAGCGAGCCGGAGCTCGCGATCCCGAGGCTCTCCACCAGCGCGATCACCTCTCGCGTGTCCACGATGCTGCGGCCGCCGGCGCCCGCCTTCAGCGTGGGCATCAGGTGCCGCGCCGCGACCCGGCAGTGCTCGTCGAGGGCGACGATGGCTCCGCTGACGCCCGGATCGATGCCGGCGAAGATCATCGCGGCACCGCGTCGCGCTGCACCGAGACGAGCCGAACGCGCACGCCCGGGGCCACGCGGGCCGTGGCCTCGTCGAGGGCCTCGCGGAAGTTGCGCTCGATCCAGGCGCGGATGAGCTCGTTCGGGCACCCCACGACCAGGACCTCGCCGCGCTCCTCGAGCGGCGCGCAGCACGCGAACCAGGCCTGCCAGGACTTCGGCCCGACCTCGAGGCGGACGGCCTCCGAGAGGCGCTCCCAGGCCTCGGAGCGACAGCCGGGCGCGACGGGCGCGATGTCGCGACCGTGTCTGCGACGGCGACGACCCGGCGCCCCCCCCGCTGGCGGGGGGGCCAGGGGGGGGATCTGATCTGCAGTAGCAGATGCAGATGCAGAGCCATTTTTTGCCATCACTTCCTGAGTGGCTGAGCCATTGGCTGAGCCATCCGCGTTCGATGGCTGAGCCATGGCCGAGCCATGCTGTTGCCACCGAGCCAGCGCCCCGCGAGTTCCAGCCTCGGACCGCTCCGCCGCGTGCGCCTGCTGCTGCTCCAGCTCGCGCACGAGGCGCCGGTGTCGAATGCTGGAGTCCGTCGCTTCGAAGCACGGCTCGATCGCCTGCCAGAGTCGCGTGAACGCCGCCGGGCTCTCGCCGACCAGGCGAGCAAGCGCTCCGTGATCTCTCGGCAGCGTCGCCTGCGAGTGGCCCGGCAGCCCGACCCAGGCGTAGGCCAGCAGTCGCACGTAGGCGCCCACTTCGGCGTTGCTCATGAGCTGGGTGTCCACGAGGAAGTCCTTCGCGTAGAACTGAAAGGCAGGAGCCTTGGTGTCGGCGCCTCGCTTCGGCACGGGTGAGCCTCAGGAAAGGGGCCGGGGCGGCGCTCGCGTCGTCGGCGGGAGGGAGTGCCTTCCACGCGCGCGCCGCCCCGGCAGTTCAGAAGAGAGAGGGCGCCTGGTCCTGCGCGGACGTCGGCGCCGGGATCGAGCGCGCGACGGGCGCGCGCGGAGCGGGCGGCGGTGCAACCTCGCCATCGACGGGAGCCCCGTCGGGCGAGACGTGGCTGGCGACGAGCCTGTCGACCGGCTTCTTCCGGATGGCTCCTGCCTCGCGCAGCGCGGCGATCGCCGTGCGGGCCGCCTCCTTGCCGACGGCCTTCTCGATCGCCGCCTTGGAGGTCGAAGCGGCCGCCCAGGCAGCCTCGACGCCGTGTGTCTCGGCCAGCCAGGGCAGCGCCTTGCCCGCGATGACCTCGTCCTGCTCGCCTCGCTCGATGCGCAGCTGGCGCCCGTCAGGCAGGTCAACCGGGTGACGCAGCACGAAGCCACGGATGGCCTCGCGGACCCTCTTGGCTGCGCTCTCGACCGCCACCAGGCGCTGCCAGGCCTCGGCCACCAGGCCGGGCGCCAGCTCCGTGGCCTCGTGGTCCACGAGCGCGAGCGCCGTGCGTGCCTGCGCCGGACACCGTGCGAACGCCGGGCAGTAGTGGCAGCACTCCCCCGGGTGCAGGTGCGCCTCGACGTCTCCCCCGGTGCGCGCGAGCTCGACGCGCTCGAGGAGGTCGCGCAGCTCCGCGGCGATCGCGTCCAGGTCCATCTCGTCGAAGTCAGCCGACAGGAGGCGCTGCTCGCCCTCGTCGTCGATGCGGATCACGATGGCGCGCGCGCTCGTGCATCCGTAGGCGCGCGCTGCTGCCAGGGCCTGGTACCGCAGCTGCAGGTGAGTCCGCGGGTGCTCGACCATCTGCGGGCCGGACTTGATGTCGGCCACCACGGCAACGCCTCCGACCACGGCGGCGAGGTCCGCCGTCCCGACGAGCCATCCGGACGGTGCCGCGGAGTAGTCCCGATCGAGTTCGGCGCCCAGCTCGAGCGCCGAGTCCGCCTCCGGGTCCCACGCGAAGGCCACTTCCGCGTCCGGCTCCCCTCCGACGAGCGCGGCGATCGCCTGGAGGTCGATGCCCTCGCACCGCGCCCGCATGTCCTCCGGCACGTCTGCCAGGGCCTCGTCGAAGGTGCTCGACAGCGCGCGCGCGACGAAGCGATGGAGGCGCACGCCGTCGCGAGACCACGCCGAGCTCGTGTCCGTCCAGGGGAGCGCCGCGGCGCCCGGGCACGCCGCGAGCATCGGAAGCTTGGAGGCGCTGATGCGGGTCATCGGGCACCCCCATCGAAGTCCTCGTCGTCGTCATCTCCGGGCTCGCGCGCGGGCGCGACGGGCTGGGGACGCGCCGCCGCGGCGGGCGCCTCCGCCTCGGCCGGCGGCGGGCCCGTGCGCAGGAGTGCGAGGCGCGCCTTGTAGGCGGGGCGGATGACGTCGCGCACCGCCTTGGCCTGGCGCAGGATGTCCTGCGCGACGCCCTGGAGCTCGGTGATCGTCTGGGCCGCCCGCACGCGCGCGAGGAGGGGCTCAGCGGCGGCCTGCGTGGCGGCCGCGTCGACCTGCGCCTCGTCGTCGTGTCCGCGCTCGTCGGGCATGTCCTCGAGGTCCTGGCCGAAGAACTCGCTGGCCGCCGCGACGGTGAGGACGGCGTCCACGAACGCGCGCTTCTTGGCCATCTTCAGGACCGTGTTCGCGACGTCCGCCGTGTCGTGGTTCGTCACGCGACGCCGGAAGCTCTTGCCGAACTTGCCGTTGAAGGCCTCCCACCCCTGGCCATCGGGCGGCGGGTTCTTCCTGTCGTTCCAGTACTCGACGCGGTAGGCGTACTTGCTCTCGCGCGAGTTGGCCGAGCCGAAGCCCTCTCCGAGGATCTCGCCGGTCACGCGAGACCGCAGGCGGCAGCGGAAGCGGTAGGAGAAGAACGGCGGCGCGGCGCTCCAGTCCTCGTGGACGACCGCCTCCTCGAACTCGCCGCTCAGGCTGTAGAGCTGGGCGATGCGCTCGGCGCCCGCCTTGAGCAGGCTCGGCTTGGGCGTGCCCGGAATGACAGCGAAGTCGACGCCGCGCGTCATGACCCGCATCACGAACTGCTTGAAGGTCGCGAGGCGGGTTTCCGCCTCCTTGAGTGCGCTCGCTCCGTCACGCAGGGCCATCGGCCTGGCGGGATCGAGCGCGGTGACGATGTCAGACATGGCAGGTGCTCCTTCGTGGGCGCCGTCGCGGACGGCGGGATGGGTGATCAGGACTCCGGGCCGCCACGGCCGGGGTCCTCGTCGTTGATGCCGACGACGCGGAAGCTCTCCACGACTCCGGCCGCGAGGCTGTAGTGCACGAGCGCGTTCACGAGGGCCGCCTTGGCGGGCCCGAGACCCGCAGCGGCCGCGTCCACTTCCGTGAGCGCCTCGCGCGACACGTCTCCCCGCTCGATGCGGCCGTTGGCGATCAGCAGCCGGAGCTGCGCTGCCGTGCACGCCAGGTGCGCGGCCGCGACATGGGAGAACAGGTCCACCGCGTGCTGCGCGCAGAACTGCCCCGGGACGTGCTGGCAGGTCATGGCGCCACCGCCGCCGCCGCTGCGGCCCGCCTGCGCTCCATCTCGAGGAACACGCGCGCGCAGGCCTGGACATCGCCGAGCGCGTCGTGCTGGCTCTCGTGCGGCGCGCCGAAGTAGTGAGCGTGGGTCTCGGCGAGCGTCGGCCACTTGCCGGGCCGACCGTCCGCGAACCGCGCGCCCACGACGGCGGTGTTCTCCTTCAGCGTGCAGCGAAGTCGCTTCTGCTCGCGCAGCCTCGCGATGATGGACCGCAGCTCGACGCCGGCGGCAGACTCCGATCGGTGGCAGGCGGTCTCGATGACGCGCCGGTCGAAGTCGACGTTGTGCGCGATGGCGACGTCGGCTCCACCCATGGCCCAGCAGAGGTCCTGCAGCACGGCCGGAAGCGCCACGCCGTGCGAGCGCAGCATGAGCGGCGTGATCCCATTCACTGCCGAGGCCTCGGCAGGCACCTCCGCAACGCCGTGGATGAGGCTGCTCTGCGCCCGGAGAATGCGTCCGGTCGATGCCTCCACGAGCACCCACGCCAGCTGCACCATCCAGGGCTGGCAGGGGTCCTCGGCCGGCTTGCGGAAGTCGGGCAGCCCCGTGGTCTCGGTGTCGAACACCAGCACGGTCGTGCTCATGCGTCACCCCTGCACGCCGCCACCCAGCGCCGGACGTGGACGCCGCGGCCAGAAGTGCCGGTGCACGGAGCACCGGCCGCCGCGCGGCACGTCTGGCAGGCGACGCTCAGCGGATCGGCCTCGACGCGCTCCTCGTCGAGCAGGGTGCCCGGCGGGATGTACGGCTCCGAGATGACGCGCGCGGGCGCCGGCCTCGTGCAGCCGCACGCGCATCCGCGCTGGCGGCAGCGCTCGTGCGAGCCCGTGTCGCAGGGGCTGCAGACCGTCTCCGATGACGGGCCGGTCATCAGGTCGTCGAAGAGCTCGCCGTTCACGTTGATGGGCCTGCTCGTCACGCATCGCATCACGCACCTCCTTCGTGCCCGCAGTCCTCGTGCGAGCCGTCGTCGTCGCAGCAGCAGTTCGTGTCGTCGGCGCCCATCTCGTCGCCGCAGCGCGCGCAGCAGACGGTCGGCGGCGCCGGTGCGTCGGGTTCTGGCGCGGGCGCGAAGCCCGCAAACGCGCCGCGCTCGACCAGGAGCTGGTCGCGCCGTCCCTCGCTGTCGATGTACTCGAGCCTGCGGCCGCCCAGGCACGGTGCGAGCTCGGTGACGACTGCCTCGGCGTCGTTGGTGACCGTCGGGTGGCGGTTCCAGGGGCCGACGTCCCGGATCAAGAGGACGTTCACGTCGTCGGCGACGATCTCGTAGCAAGCGCGTGCCATCACGCACCTCCGACCGCGGCCGCCGCCGGCACCACCGACCCGTCCTCGATGACGACAGCGCCCTCGCCGCCGTCCCCGACGACCTCGATCCAGATCTGCGCGTCGTTCGCCTCGGCCCAGGCCGCGAGCTTGCGGCGCGACTCGACGTCGAGGAGCGACCCGTCGCGGATGCACGCGACCTTGAGGCGCGGGTTCCCCAGCATCGCGAGCGCCAGGCCCACGCGGATCTGCTCGCTGCTGGAGAGGTCCCCGAAGGGCACGCCGTTCAGCGTCACGTCGTCGGCGCCGATGGACAGGCCCGGGATCGGCATCGGGGCGCTCGCGAGGGCCTCCCGCTTGGCGGTGTCGATGGCCTCGAGCTCCTGGCTCAGCGCCTGGTGACGCTGCTGCTCGGTCGCGAGCCGGGCCCGCACGTCCGCCGCGCGGGAGCGGGCAGCGTTGCGCTCGCGCACGGCACGGTTGCTGGCCTCGGCCGCCTCCATGCGACGCTGCACCGTCTCGACGGAGAGGACCTGGCGCCCGCCGAGAGCCTCGCGCGCCGAAGCCAGGGCACGGTCCGCCTCGGCACGAAGGCCCTCGGCCTCTGCGAGCTCGCTGCGAAGCCGCTCGACGCGCGCCCGCAGCGCGAGCGCCTCGGCGTCCAGGCGCTTGACCTCGCGAGCGATGCGGTCCGTCTCCCCGTTCTCCTCGGCCACCCGGCGCATCTCGGCCGCGAGCTCGGCCACCGCGACCTCCTGCTCCTCGGGACCGTCGACCGCGGGCAGCGAGCGAGCCTCCCCCTCGAGATCGCGCACCCGGCGGCTCGCGTGCGAGCGCTGCTCGTACGTCGCCGCACGGCGTGCCTCGACGTCGTCGAGGTCGATGCCGACGGGCACCAGGCGCAGCAGCTCCTCGCGACGGGCCTTGGGCGCCAGGCGCGCGAAGCGCAGCGGGTCGAAGGCGATGTGCCCGACCAGCTCGTCGAGGATCGCCTGCGGCGTGTTCATGACGGCCAGGCGGCCGTTGGGCAGGCGTGCCTTGACGGTGAGGGCCTGGCCCTCCCCGCCGCGCGTCCAGGAGCGCCGCACGACGAGTTCGCCGACGTCGACCTCGACGCTCGCGCTCTCCTCTCCGGCACGCACCGGGTGCTCGACCGGGCGCGCGTTGCGGCCCTCCAGCGCGAGCGAGATCGAGTCAAGGATGCTCGTCTTGCCCTGGCCGTTCCGGCCGGCGATCTCGACGACATGCCCGTCGGGCGCGATGTGCACGGCCCGCAGGCGCTTCACGTTCTCGGCCCTGAGCTCGACGATTCGAAGCGCCGGGGCGACTTGGCCAGTCATGGTGGTGGTTCTCCTCCGCGCGGTTGGTTGTCGGGCGGCGCCCGCGGAAGCGCCGCCGTCTCCACCGTGAACGCCTCGCGCTGACGCGAGGCACTGTCAGATTCCTGCCCTCGCGTCTCGCCGGGCCTCGCGCGCGTCGTCGCGCGACCAGCCCATCTCGTCCAGGTAGCGCTGGCCAGCGGCATCGCGCGCCGCCTGCCGCTCGTGCGGGCCGATGACGCGGTCGACGTCGATCCCGGTGCCGGCGATCCGCATCGCGTGGATCTCGAGCTCGTCGGGCGTCGCCGAGTACTCGACCTCGATCGCGACCTCGGCCGCCTCGCCGTCCCACGAACCCGCGGTGACGGCGGCCGAGATGTCCTCGCCGCGGTACACGTGGCGCGCGCCGTCGAGGCCGACGGGGCTGATCCACGCGTGCGACGTCACCACGCCAGTCATCGCGCGCTCCTGGCCGGCGTCCGCGCCGGCGGCCGCTCCACGTCGAACTCGTCGACGTGCGCGATGGCCAGCAGGCGGTGCAGGGCGTAGATGCCCCCTCGATGCTCGATCGCCAGCCGCAGCCGACGCCCGAGGGCCGAGGCCTGCTCCGGGCTGCGACGGCGGACGAGGTCGGCGACGAGTTCGAGGAGCTCGCGATTGCGCGGGTCCAGCGCGACCTCGTCGCCGCCGGCGGCCTCCCAGCGAGACGGCGTGGTGTGCCCGACTCCCAGGAGCTCCGAGACGTCCTCGCGCGTCAGGCCGAGCGTGCGCCGCAGGTCGGCGATGTCGTGGCCGGTCATCGGAGCCCCCCGGTTGACCCTGCTCTCCGGTCGCTGGCACGCTCCCCCGCTGCCTCGAGGCTGCCCAGGCTCCGCTGGCTGGACGAGCACGCCCTGCCCAGGAAGTGGAGCGCCACGACGAGGGACATCACGTGACACGCGATGGCGAGCTGGTACGGCCAGGCCGGCCGCGACTCGGGTTCACCGCGCTCCTTGGCCTCGCGCTGCTGGCGCTGGCGTTCGACCTCGGACGCCGACACGGCTGGACCAGCGCCGATTGGAGCGCCGTACTGGCTGTGACCACTCCCCTTGCCACGCTGGCGCTCGCCCTGATCGCCATCGCCCAGTGGCTGATGATGGGCAGGCAGGCTGAGGCGGCCGAAGAACAGCTCGCCAAGATGCAGGCCAGTATTGACGTGGCGATCGATGCGGCGAGCATCGCGCGGGAGGCCGTCGACGCGGCCCGCGTCGCGAACGAGCACGCGCGAGAGTCGCTGATGCTCGATCAGCGCCCGCTCGTGGTCCTCGACAGCGCAACCCGGCGGGGCGAGGTGGGCAGGGCCTGGATCATCGAGCTCGTGCTTCACAACGTCGGACGCGGGCCCGCCTTCAACGTCCGCGTCACGCTCCGGGGCATCGTGATCGAGGAGGACAGCGGCAGCGAGGCGAGCGGCGACATGCATGAGATCCCAGGGCAGATGATCCTGGGCGCCGGACAGGTACAACCGGCCGTCATTGCCCTCGACACGCCGCAGGGCCCTGACTTCACGAGAATGATGGCCGGCGCCATCGGCTTCGAGATTGCAGGCGCCCTTGCGTACCGCGATCAGTTCAGGATGAACCGAGAGTCGCACTTCCGAGTGCGATACATCCCGGGGTTGGACCGCTTCAGCGCCGGGGCCACCGGCAACGAAGCCGACTAGCAACGGGACGACGGTTGCGCAGGCCAGCCGGGTCACCGGGACTGAGGCGGCGACAACCAGCGCTCTCACGGCCTGGGCTCCGCGGCAACTGCCGGGACCGGGGCGGCGTAGCCCTGGGGGTCGAAGTAGTCGCGGGCCGCCACGCCGAGGGCCTGGGCGAGCGCGCGGAGGTTCGTCTCCGTCATGCCCTTGCCAGCCTCGGCCCGCAGCACCGTGCCGACCGAGACGCCGGCGGCTTCGGCCAGCTGGTCCTGGGTAAGACCCCTGGTCACGCGGACCCCCGCGCGCCACCGACCGATTGCCTCTGATTCGCCGTCCGTGCAGGTCATTTCGTTCTCCATCGTTGATGGTATACGAAAGCTACCTACACGGGTTGCAGTTGTCCACCACTTTTTTGATGGGGGGCGCGCAGTGCTACCGTCCGCAGTCGTGACACCCCGTCAGGCGCCAGATTCGCCGGACCAGGACCTCAAGCCCGTGGGCCTCAAGGCCACGGAAACCGAGCACCTGGCCTGGAAGGACGCCGCCGCGCGCGCAGGCACCTCCTTCAACTCCTGGGCGCGCGAGGCGCTGAGCGACCGCGCCCTGGGGGTGGCGGCGGCGGCCGGGCGGGACGAAGAGCTGGCGGACGCGATCACGCGGCTGCTGGCCGTCTATATGGTCAGGGACCCGGCAGCGATCGTCAGGATGGCCGTGATGGCAGCTCTCGCCCGGGAGGGCCGAGCGCCGGGAACCGGGCTGGTCGCGGTGCCGGCCGTCAGTTCGGCGGCTGAGCCAGCGGCGCCGGATCCACCCGCCAGCCGCGGGCGCGGCCGGAGCGGAAAGTGACTTCGTACATGGCCCCCTCTGGCACCCGCCCCTCGGCGGCGTGCCTGGCCAGGACGGCCAGGAGGTCGGACAGGACGGGATCGATCGGGTCGGAAGGAGTCGTCTCGCTGGGCATGATGCTCATCCCTGGTGAGCTGGGCTGCCGTGCGGGGTCGCCCGCCGTGCCTCGACGCGAGGCGCTCGGTGCGGTTTCACGACGTGCAGCGAGGATCGGGAGCGTCGCATATTCGTGAGACCTTCGCAAGGTGATCGCCACGGCGATAGCACCGTGGCTGTTGATCGAAGGGACTAAGCCCAGCCGGGACAGCCGGTTGGGTTGTGGAAGGAGGAGTGCATGAACTGGTTTCGCTTGCTGCTTGTCTCAGCGGTCGCCGTTGTCGCAACCAGCGTGAGTGCTGGTGACGGGATGGGGAAGGCGAAGGAGGCTCTCGCCAAGGAGTTCAAGGGCAAGCATCTTCGTCTCCGTGTCGACGTGCTTGAGTGGACCCCCGGCGATGCGCGCGTCGCGACCACCGCCACGCCGACCGACATCAGCTACCCGAACGCTGGGCAACCACTCCAGTTCCCGGCGTTCAGCACCGTGGAGATCGACTCCTTCTGGGGCTGGAACGACGGGATTCGCGTGTCCATCAAGGCGCCTGGCTACAAGCCTCGTCTGTTCAGCAGCGTCATGAGCGACTCCGACAAGCAGGCGGAGATGAAAGCGATGATGGGCTACGTGAACCTCCGCGTGGGTTCGCCGGACGAACTGCGAGCTGCGTTCGCGCGGGCGTTCATGATCGACGGGACGCAGCTCACCGATGCGGAGCTCCGCAGGTGCATCGAGGGAGGCCGCGATGGCGAATCGCCTGAACTCACAGCTGCTCGTTGCGGCGCAAGCTTGGATCGAATCATGTCGATCCAATCGAAGAACTGACGGGCTGAGCACCCCATGAACGACTACAGCAGGGAGCAGCTTCCGCAGCCCAACTCGTCGTCTGAACGTGGGGTCTGGTCCGCGCCTGTCATTGTCGCCTGCGGCCTCCTCACGGTCGTCGCGGTCGCCGCCGTCTACACCGCAGTGCAGGCACGCACGACAGTGCGGCTCGCCGCGGAATCCACGGAGACCGCGAGCCGCACGCTCGAGGTCGTTCAGGCCGCTGCGGCACATGCCGCGCGCCCGCGAACCTTCGAGTATGCGGTCGCCTCGCCATCCGACTACAGCTGGGACCGCGAGGCCAACGAGTTCGGCGGTGCAGGCTGGACAATCGTCTCGGCGCGGCGCGCGGTCGACTCCGACACCAAGGTGCCGAGCTACGAACTCATCCTGATGCGCGAGACGCCTGGGCGAGCGACGGCAGGCAGCGACCAGCCGGGGCAGCAGGCAGGACCGTGACGCCCTGGAGGACCTCCCAATGACACTCGATGTCAACGACCTCAAGGAGGCGATGCGCCGAGCTCTCGCTGACGAACCCGATCCCGTCCGTCGCGAAGGCCTCCTGCGCGGAATGCAGCTCGCGTTCGGCTGGCTCCTCGAGTTCAGCCCTCGCGGCCCGGACGCTCCAGCATTCCAGGCCCTGCGTGATGCGGCCGAGCGCGCTGCCAACGAGTCGCCCCCATGACACCCGCACGCGCAGCGCACGTCCCAGCCCTCCCCGTGCCGGCGCTCGGGCCAGGCACCAGGACAGTCCGGGTGACACCGGTCGCGGCAGGCCGCGGAGAGAACAACTGCAAGCGGAGTCATGACAGATCACACGCAAGCCGCGTGCTGGGCGGAGACGGCCACGGATCGCGGTTTCGAGCCTGACAGGTGACGGAGGCGTGGACGGGTGTCCGCGATCGGCGACACCACGCCCTCACAGGGCCGGAAGGAGGATGACATGGACGAAGAGACGAAGAGGCTGTGGACGGAAGTCCGCACGATCACCGTAACGAATCATGCCTGTGGGACCAGCGTGCGGCCGCGGCCACCCCGACCCACGTTTCATGGCTGACGGGGCACCGTGGCGGAACCTATCACGCTGCTCGCGGGCGCTCTGATTGCCCTTCTCAGCACTCGTCTCGAGCGGCACTTCTCGGCTGGCGACCGTGGCCGCGCGGCCTGCAACCGCGCGCTACGTGAGCTGCTGACTGTCCGCTACGACCTCATCACCATCTCGCGCCTCCTGCAGCTACTGCGCACGAAGCTATCCCTGTCGGACGAGCAGATGCCGGCGTTCAGGGCGATGATGCTGGGAATGCTCGGGCGCGTGAAGGACGACGGCGTGAGAGCGCGCTACCTGTCGGCCATCGATGCGCTGGCAGAAGTACAGCCCTAGCAAGCCGAGAAGAGCCGGGGGTCGTGGAAACCCCTGGTCCATCGCGAAGCGGACTTGCCCCGTCAAGCCGCGCGCTGAAGGTTCAGGGCCATCTCGTCCTCGAACGCGATGGCCTGCTCGATTGCAGACTCATCTGCGAACGGGTAGAAGCGCTGGATCGAGCTCACCGAGACGCCATCCCTCGCCATGGCCGCGATCGTCTCCGACGGCAGCCGCGTGTGCAGCAAGTGGGGTGCCCCTGAGACCTTCGCCGGAACGATCCGAAGCAGCGGCTTCGGCTCTCGGAGGTCGGGACCACGCATCGTCCCGCACGAGAAGGGCGCAATGACATCGATCAGGTCTTCG
This sequence comes from uncultured Thermoanaerobaculia bacterium, assembly GCA_964613915.1. GTDB lineage: Bacteria > Acidobacteriota > JBCCFW01 > JBCCFW01 > JBCCFW01 > CAZTIW01. Next base: position 74,141 of record CAZTIW010000019.1, on the reverse strand, counting down.
CTGACAACCTGCCCGCTTGGTCGTCGCAGGTCATGAAGCGTCTTGATCGCGACATCGCCATCGGGTGTGACGAACACCCTGGGTCCCGCATCCTCGGACCAAAGGTCTAGATCGACCCTGGCGAGTTCGGCAAGTGCGCGCTTCACAGCAGGCATGCTCGAGCTGGGAACGTCGACACCCTCTCCCAGTGACTTCCGCTTGCGAAGCCAGCAAATCGTCCGCAGCACCATCAGGTCCGCGTACGACCAGAGCTTGACCTTCGTCGGGCTGACGCTGGGCACGACGAGACCGGTCCGAGCCCAGTGATGGACCGTGGACAGCGGCACGCCGGCGAGGGCAGCGGCTCGTGGTGCGGAGTAGGCGCCTTGAATCATCGCAGCGGAGGGGGGGGGGCGGCATCACCCTCGGACATTGTGGAGCAGGACGGCCTCAGCGTCCACCACACCCCACAGGGGACGGAAGGCCCGGGCACCGCCTCATGTGTGCAATCGGCAAGCATGCGCGGCGCCTTGAGCGCGCTCGCTTTCAGTCCAGGGTCGGTCGCCGGTGTCGCCTGAGCTCGTCCGGCTCGACGTAATGCAGCCAGTTCTGCCGGGCGCGCAGCACGGCGCGTCCGCGGCCGGCTGGATTGGTGTCGATGCCGATCTCGCTGCTGCCGTCGCCGTTCGGCAGGAGCCCGCCGAGGGCGGCGGCGGCACTGCGAAGCCCCGGAGTGCGCAAGGCGCCCGCCCGCCCAAGAAGACCTGTCCCGGCTGCGGCTGACCCGGCCTGGGCTACCATCCGATCGCCACTCGGCCCTCGAGCATCTCCCTGGTCCTCCCTCCCCGGGCGCGATGCTCGGGCCGGTGGCACCTCCTGCCGCCGGCCCTCGGTCAAGAAATGACATGCGGTCAAGAAATGACCTGCCCGCCCCTCAGCGCCCTCTCAGCGCCGCCTCCAGCGCCGTCCTGACCCCCTCCGGGAGCGCCGCCCGGTCTGCCGGCTCCCCGACCACGGTGAGGTCTCCAGGCGCGTGCAGGAGCACCACGACGGCGCGCACGCCCGGGCCCGCCGCCGCCGCGACAGCCTCCGCCTGGGCGAGCGTCGCGCGGACGGCCATCGAGGCCGGCATCAGGCGGGCTCGGCGTCGACGACGTGGCCCGCGTCCAGCTCGCCGCGCCAGGCCTTGCGGCCCGGGAGCGCGAGCAGCACCTCGAGGAGCTCGGCAGCCAGGGAGCCCTCCGCGGCCAGCTGCCAGGACTCGCGCTCGACGAACTCGCGCCGGCTCACGGCGGCGGCCGCGTGCCTGCCCCGACCAGGCGCCACGCGGTCCGGCAGCGGACGCACGTGGCCGAGGCTCCCGGGACGAGCGGGCCGCCCTCGAGCGCACCCCCGCATTCGAAGCAGTTGACGACCCGCACGCGCACCCCCTCCCCGTGCGTCACGGTCAGCACCGTCTCGGATGACACGCCGCTCCCCCTACTGCAGCCGCGAGGCCGTCTCGATCCACGGCAGCACGCGCTCCTCGAGCGCCTCCGCGATCTCGATGGCCAGCCACCTCTCGGTGGTCTCGGGCACGAAGGGGATGTCGATGGCCGCGGCGAGCTCGTCGATGTTCTCGGCGAGGAAGAGCACGGCGTCGCGCGTGGTCTCGCGCAGCGAGTCCACGGCCAGGACGGGCTTGCCCTCGATGGCGGCCGCGGCCGCGTCGAGGCTCACGCCGATGGTGCGCTCGAAGAGCGCCTGCTCCTGCTCCTCGGTCAGGCCCGGGATGTCGACCCGGGCGTTGATGGCGGTCGCGAAGCGCCGGATGCGCTTGGGGCTCCGGGCGAAGGTGAGCGCGATGCGCGCGAGCATGGGCGCCGAGGGCTTGCGGCTGGGGATGCTGACTCTCACGTGGATCTCCTTCGCGGCGCGGTGCGTCGCGTGAGGAGCCCGCCGTCGCGGTGGCGTGCTCCGGTGCGGTGCGCGGAGGCTGGGCGCGGCTCTAGACCGCGATGTCGAACACGCGGGCGAACCACCCGCGGATGAACTCCTCCTGGCTCGAATCGCGCTTGGCGATCGCGAGGTAGTACGAACCCTGCAGCACGTTCATGACGCGGAGCAGATGCCTCTCGTCCTGGCGCGCCAGGCAGGCAGCGAGGGCCTCGCGCGTGCGCGGGCCCATGTCGCCGTCCTCGGCGACATCCGGCCAGGACCGCCCGTTGCGGTTCAGGGCGTTCAGGGCCTGCTGCAGGATCGTCACGGCGCGGCCGACACCCATGTTCACGGCGACGTCGAAGAGCTTCTCGGCCACCGGCTGCGACGCGAGGCTGTCGCCATCGAACCTGTCCCAGTAGCGGGCCTTGTAGAGCTCGGCCGCCGCGGCGCGGAGCTCCGGAGCGTCGGCGCCCCTGGCCTCGAGGATGGGCCAGCCGCGCCAGTCCGGATGGTCGCGCCTGGTGATGCCCAGGACCGTGAAGCCGCCGCGATCGCTGCGGTGGTTGCTGACGCCGCCCTCGTGGCCGAGCGTGCGGCGGAGGGCTTTCGTGAAGTCGCTCACGGCGCCTCGCCCGCTTCCTGCCGCTCGCGCGCGCGGCGCCGCGTCGTCAGCTCGGTGCGCGTGTCGTCGATGCGGTCGTCGAGCCGCCTCACCTCGGAGCGAAAGCCGTCCGCGGAGACGAGGCGGTCGCGCTGGGCCTCCAGGGCCAGCAGGCGAGCCTCGAGCCCCGCGGTCCTCTCGCTGACCAGGCCCAGCTGCGTCCGCATGGCGGCGACATCGGCGGCCATCGGGACGAGGCGTGCCTCGAGCGACTCCTTCATCGTCTTGAGCTGGGTGTCCAGGGAGTGCTGGAAGGTCGTGACGCTCTCGTTCGTGCTGGCGGTCTTCTGCCTGGTGGAGACGGCCGCCCAGGCCAGAAGGGACATCGGCACTCCGCCGGCGAGCGCTCCCACGATGACCGCGGTCGCGATCATCTGACCGAGGCTGAACCTCGTGTACGCCTCGACGACCTTGCCGACGAACGCCTTCACGCGCGCCTCCGGGAGGATGGATTCCTTCCACCGAGCCAGCGCCTCGCGCGGTGAGGTGGGGCACCGGCAGGCAGCACCCGCGCGTGCGGCCTGCCGGCGACCCGTGCCGGCAAGGCAAAGAGTAATCGGCGCCGCGGCCAGCGTTCACGGAAACCGCCTCCAGGGCGGCGATCCGCCGCATGGAGAGGCTTTCCGGGCGCGCGGCGGGTCCCCATAGGGTGGTCCGTCAGGTCTTCATGATGAACGCGAGCGCGTAGTACTCGGGCTCGCTCGAGGCCGCAGCGGTCGATCCGGAGATGCCGTGCTGGTGCGTCGCGAGGGCGGAGCCCGTGAAGGTCGGCGCTGAGTTCGTGCCGGCTGGCGTGCCGGCGGACACGGACTCCGTGCTGCCCGTCAGGCCGTGCGAGTGGCTTGCCAGCGCGCTCCCCGTGAACGTCGGAGCCGGGTGGGTGTGGGAGTTGTTGGCCAGGTTGTTGCCCGACCCGGCAACGCTCGACACGATGGCTGCCGTCGCCGTCGCCGCGATGGCTCCGACCGTGCCTGCCGGCGTGCCGGCCGAGACGGCCGTGTCGGCGAGGCTGCCGACGCCATGCGAGTGACCGGACAGGGCGCTTCCGGTGAAGACCGGGGCGGACACCGTGCCTGCGGGCGTGCCCGCAGAGGCCACGGCATCCGCCAGCGACCCCGCGCCGTGCGAGTGCGTCGCCGCGCCGCCGGTCGCCCCCGGATCCGCTCCGGCGGCCGCGCCCTTGATGAATCGGGAGCGCAGGTCGGGCGTCCCGCCCGATCCGTCGCAGAGCGCCCATCCGGACGGGATGGACGCCAGCGTGCCGGACCACATGACGATGACGCCGGCGGGAATGCTCCCGGAGCTCGGCGTCGTCCAGGTGACGCTCCGGCCGTCCGCGGCCGCGGCTGGGACCTGTCCCGCGCTGGGGACGTTCGTCGCCTCGAGCTTGCCGAGCGGGAGCGTCCCGTCCGCGACCTGGCCGCCGTGGACCGTGCTCACGAGAAGCCGCCGCTCGAGACCTGGACGATCTCCTCGAGCCGCGTGGTGTCCACGACGCACGGAACCTCGACGGTGCAGGCGCCGGCCTGCGTCGTCTTGACCCGGAAGCGCATGCGCTTCACCGCCGGCACGTGGAAGGCCTTCGTCATCGCCGCGGCCGTGAAGAGGACCTCGCCGAGATCGGGCAGGTTCGCCCAGGCCGAGCCGTCGAGGCTGAACTCGGCGACGACCTCGCCGGCGCCCCAGGTGCCGGTGGCGGCGCGCGGCTGGAACCGGATGAGATCCCAGCGGCCGATCTCGATCGGCTCGGTCGTGTCGTTGCTGACCGTCAGGTCGAGGGAGTCCAGCGGCGCGACGTACTGCTTGGGCATCGTCAGTCCTCTGTCGGCGCGAGCTCGATCGCGTCGTCGAACGCGATCGCCTGGTCGAAGGGCGGCGGGCCCTGCGTCCAGCCGAAGTTCGTCCAGTTCAGGTACGGGTCCGTGTGGTAGCCGTGGGTGTAGAAGTCGAGCATCCGGCCCGGCCGGACGTCGACCAGGTTGACGGCGATGCTGCCGCCGGCGGGCGACTGCTCGCACTGCACGACGGCGCGCACGGCGTTCTCGAACCTTCCCCCGACCCTCGGGATGACGGCCCAGACGCGGACCCACCCCGTGCCGATCACCGTGTACGGGATCAGCACGCGCGTGCCGGGCACGAAGGCCTTCGCGTCGTCGTCGCGATCCTTGCCTCCGTCCGTCAGTCCGATCGCCATCTGGCCCGCGGTCAGGGCCGCCGAGGCGCGCAGGTAGCAGCTCGCCACCAGGTCGCACCCGGCCCCGAAGATCGTGCGCGAGTGCGGAGGCCGGTCGGAGTCGACGAGGGCGTGCGTGGCCCACTGATTCGCGCCGGTGAAGCGCAGGCCCTCGTCGTCGATGGTGACGCCGTGCAGGACCCACCGCGTGCCGCCTCCCGAGAGCGGGTTGGCGGCCATCGGGTAGATGAGGCCCTCCGTGATGAGGTTCGGCGTCGACGGCATGGCCGCCAGGTGCGCGCTCTCGTCGCCGCGGTGCGCGTGAGCCTTCGCGGCCACGTGCACGTCCGGGTCGAGCAGCACCTGCCTGTCGTGGTCGAGGTTGTCCGCGAGCGCCGTGCGCAGGCGATCGGTGATCGGTGCCCCCGCGGTGACGTAGGAGTCGGCGATCGGCGTGAACGGAGCACTCGGAGCGACCTTCTCGGCCATGGCCTACACCGTCGCCAGCGGCCCGAGGGCCGTGTGGAAGTTGATCTCCTCGTCGAACACCTCCACCTCGCCGACGCCGATGAGCTCCCAGTTGTGCTGCCGCCTGGTCAGGAGCGAGGGCTCGAACCACGGGAGGATCGTGCAGGGCTTGACGAGGATGCAGGTCACGTCGACCTCTCCCCCGCTGCTGAACGTCCCCGTCGTCGAGATCCCGATCCGGAAGTCCGACGAGTGAGCCGTCGCGCTGTACCGCGCCAGCAGCGAGTACGCCCGGCGGTAGCGGCCGATGCCCACCTGCGCCTGGCTCACCGAGGCCTTCGTGCCGGTCTTGAACGTCGACGTGTGCCCGTCCGTGATCCCGAAGTTCAGCGTCAGGTTCGCCATCGGCGCGCGCGATCGCGCCAGCACGGCCAGCACCAGGTCGGCGCCGGCGCCCGTCATGTACTTGCTGCGCGCGCGATCGCCGAGCACGTGCGTCGCGTACTGGCCCGTGGCCGAGAAGTAGAGGCCGCGGTTGTTCTGGCCTCCGCCACCGACCCGCACGCCCGTGCGATCCCACTCGTTGAGCGAGTCGTTGCCCTCGGTGCTGGGCTGGCAGTCCAGCACGAGGTTGGGCATGTCCGGGCAGAGGATGAACGCCGAGCCGACGCCGTCGTGATCGTGCGGCCCTGCCGGCGAGTGCGCGGCCGGGTCGTAGCCGGCCTCGCGCACGTGCACGGCGTTCTTGCGCAGGACCTGCTCCGTCGTCTCCGTCAGGCCGCTGCCCAGGCAGAGATCGCCCGGGTCGACAGGCGTGTAGGTCTCGCTCGGCGCGGGCATCAGGCGCTCCGCTCGAGCGCATCGTCGAAGTGCAGCGCCGTGTCCAGGAGCGGGCAGTCGCCCTGCTGCGTGTTGTCCCAGTGCTTGTGCCGCGTCTCGCCGTAGCCGGGCTTCCAGTGCCCGAGCCGGTGGTCGGGCTGCAGCAGGACGTGGTCGATCTCGATCTTCGTGCCGCCGGCCCACACGGACGTGGCGAAGCCGACGCGGCAGTCCGTCGAGTAGCCGGCCGAGGAGAAGCGCGAGAGGCGCACGAACACGCGCTTCCACGATCCAGGCGCCGGCAGGTGCGTCTGGTCGATGGACGAGCCCTCCCCCGTGGCGATGGTCGCGGTGTCGCCGTTGACCATGCCGAACTTCAGGGACAGGCTCGAGAACGTGCCCGTCGGCCGGCAGCAGAAGGACAGCGTGAGGTCGCAACCGCCCGTGCCGAAGGCGTGCTTGCTGCGCGCCGCGTTGCCGTCGAGGATCACGCGGTTCGCGCGCTGCGATGCGGCCGTGAAGGACAGCCCGTTGCTGGAATGGGTGGCGCCCGTGAGCGTCCAGCCAGCGGACGGGTGGCCGTAGAGGATGAGGTTGGCGACGTGCGGGACCATCACGCGCCGGCTGTTCTTGCCGTCGTGGTCATGGGCGACCTTCGGCACGTGCACCGCGCGGTCGTACACGAACTCCTGCACGTGCGCGGACCTGTCGCGGTGCGCCCGCATGGTCGCCTGCCTGGCAGGGCTCTGCGCGTCGCAGTCGCCGCTGGCGAGCGAGGTGAAGGGAGTCAGGCTCACGTGGTGTAGTACCCGGCCTCTCCGGCCAGCTCGTTGGAGGCGTCCCCGAAGAAGGCGTACTGCCTGTCCGCCTCGGTGGCCGAGCCCCAGTCGGGCGTGGCGTCAGGTGCGATGAGAGCCCACCTGCCGGAGGCGCCGTCAGGAGCCGGCGGGCGGAAGCCCAGGGCCTGCGCCACCCAGCGGAAGCCGCCGAGGCCCGACCAGTGCTTCTGCACGACGCGCGCGACGAGCGTGCGGGGCTCTCCCGTCACCGTCTGGAGCTCCCTCGTCGTCACGGACACGAGGCTCCCGACGCGCACGCCGGCGTCGCGCAGCGGGCCCTCCCACGCGATGCGCTCCTGCGCGAAGGCGAAGAGGATGTTGTGGCGCACGGCCGTGATGCGGGCCATCGACCGCCCCGAGGCGTCGAGCCACTTCGTCTTGATGAGCTTCTCGCGCGTGTCGCCGAAGTACTCCTCCGGGGTCGTCTCCCCGTTGTAGGCGATCTCGATCGCCTCGTACTCCGTGTCCTGGCGTCCGGTGGCGCCATCCCGGTGCGCGAACAGCACGGTCGTCTGCGTGATGCGCCCGTGGCCGTTGTCGTTGAGCTCGACGCTGTTCTCCGCGATGTTGCCGCCGTCCACGATGGGGACCGGGTCGCCCTCGAGGATCCCGGGGTTGCAGACGATCATCCGGAGCTTGTTGCCCTCGTCGCCGAACAGGTTCGCGACGTAGAGGCTCCCGAGGATCTCGAAGACGAGCGCGTTGGCCTTCTCGGGCTTCTCGACGATGCGCCGGAGCGTCTGCGGCCCCATCCAGAGCGCCTGCGCCTGGATCTGGGCCGCGTCCACGCCCGCGGCCGGAAGCCTCGCCCGGTCGAGGATGTCCAGCACGATGTCGGTCGCGTGCACGCCCGACAGGCCATCCCGCGAGACGAACGCGAGAGCCTCGTCGAGCGCCTGGCCGGCCGCGTGAGGCTGCGGGGTGCTGCCGTACTGGCCCCGCACCACGGTCAGCGTGCCGGCGCCGGCGTCGCGCGCGGTGACGCGCATGTACTCGCGCCGCCCGGTCACGCTCGAGGTCGTCGCCACGACGACGTCGCCGGCGATGCTGGCCTGGTCCGTCACCTTGCCGGCGTTCGTGCACGGCACGGTCGTCGTCGCGATTCCGATGTCGGCCGTGAGCTCCGCGTCGATCTTGGGCGGCAGCTCCGTCTCGAGCCCCTCCAGCAGGTCGTGCGCGTGGACCTTCCAGCGCCCCTGGTTGTCCCAGGTGACGTTCTCGACGACGCCGTTCCAGGCCTCATCGAGGTCAGAGCTCAGGAAGCCGTCGGCGACGAGCCCCCGGTAGATGCGGATCGGCCGGTTGATGTAGTTCGGGCTCGCGGCCACCAGCCGTCGCGAGACGTACCCCAGCCGCGAGGTGTTGCGCAGCGGCTTGTCATCGTCGAACTCGACGCCCTCGCCCGTCACGCGGTCAGAGCTCGTCGTGCCCAGGTCCGCGAGCGTGACCGTCATCTTCTCCGGTCGCGTGAAGCCAGCCTCGATCTCGAAGTCGACCGCCACGTCCGTGATGCCCAGCACGAGCGGCAGCACGCCGTTCGGCCAGGCCTCCAGGAAGTTGGCCGGAAGCGGATTCAGCAGCGACATGAACCGGTGCGTGAACGTGCCCTTGCGGTAGTTCTCGGGGTCCTGGCACGTCCCGCGCGTGAAGCAACAGCGAAGGCCGTCGCCGGCGTCGGCCGCCGTGCACGTGGACGGCGCGACGGCGCTCGCGTAGTCGTTCAGGCAGCGGTCGAGGTCGATCTCCACCACGATGACCGGGATGGGGCCTGGCGCCTGGATCTCCTCGAGGTAGGCTGCCGTCGGCATCTCAGGCGTCCTCTTCCGCGTGCCGCTCGGCCTGCACGTCGAACTCGAGCGTCAGGCCGCGCCTGATCGGGCTGATGAACGGCGCCGCCACGCTCGGCTTGCCGCGAGCCCAGAAGGACATCTCGTCGGCCAGGTCGAAGCTCTTCCACTGCAGCGCCATCGGGATGCCGCGCGACCAGTAGGAGCGGAGCATCCGGTCGATCGACGGGGTCTGGAACAGCCCGCGCGAGCTCGAGAACGCCAGGTCCTGGTACGCCAGCCCCGCGGACGGGAGCTTGAGCTTGAGGTCCTGGTCGACGCCCTCGATCACCGCCGGCAGGAAGTTTCCGGCGCGGTCTCGCTTCTGGGACGTCACGAGCTTGCGGCGCCCCATGTCGAAGCCCGCGGCCATCCCCTCGGAGAGCGTGAGGACCTTGCCCAGGAGGACGACGCTCGCGCCCTGCGTGCGCTCGCCGGAGCCCGTCGGCCACGCGACCTCCCAGTAGCGCCTGGCCGCCGGCGGATCGAAGAGCGAGAACAGCACGCCGGCCGACCACAGTGGTTCGACGGAGAGGCCCCAGATCCCCGACGACCAGTCGCTCGCCGTGTAGGACGCCAGGCTCAGCACGGTCAGCGGCGAGGCAGGGCCTGCCCGGAAGCCGTCGACGACGGCCAGGTAGGTAGGGCGCCCGAAGCGGTCGTACCTGAACTCGATGTCCAGCCACGGGTTGGTGACGCTCAGCGGCGTGGAGAACGTGAAGAACCCGCCCAGGTAATCGATCGTGCCCGAGCAGTCGGTTCCCGTGAGGTTCCCGGCTCCGTCGTCCGTCGCCACGATGTCCGGATGGCTGGCGCTGTGGCAGGTGACGGTCACCGTGTTCGGCAGCGCGTTCCTCCCCTCGGACTGCGAGCCGACCGGCACCGGCACGTTCGAGAACGTGATCGGGCCGGTCCCGATGGACGACGCGATGTTCTCGAAGGTCTCGGGCCCGGCCGAGCCGAGATCGAAGCGCAGCTTCTGCCACTGCCCGTCCGGCACGGTCCCGAGCCAGCGCGTGTGCCTGTGGCGCTCGAGGACGCGAGCGACGCTGTACCCGGCGTCCGTGTAGCCGCCCGTGACGGTGACGCCTGCGAAGTCCTGGTAGGAGTGGTAGCCGATGTGAAAGGTCATGGGCCGTCGTTCCTCGGTGTGGACTGCCGGTATCCGGCAGCCGCCTGCGCCCTCTCGATGGACTCCATCACCCCCCGCGCGAGCGCGTCGCGCGTGCCCCCGATCACCGGGCCGGTGATGGTCACGTGCGTGGCCGGCTGAAGCTGCGCCGCGGGCTCGGCGGCCGGGCCCAGGAGCGCCTGCGACCTGCCGCCTCCGCTGGACCGTGCCTCACTGGCGTCGCTGGCGCCGCCGCCGCCGCCGCCGCCGCCGCTGAGCGCGGCCGCGCCAGCGCCTGCTGCCACCGCCGTCAGGCCGTAGAACTTCGCCGCAGTGAGCATTGACGGGTCCTTCGTGAAGAAGAACTCCGCCGTCGCCATCAGGGCCTTGGCAGCCGCCTCGGTCGCAATTCCCGACAGCGTGGCGGCGACGAGCTTCTTGACGCTCCCCTCTCCCGTGATGGCCATCTGCATCAGGCCCTGGGCCAGCTGCCCAGCGGCCTGGGTCGACATCGCCATCATGGCCTTCTGCTGGTTGAAGGCCTGGGCCTGCCGGTGCGCGGTCGCCAGACTCTTCTCCCGCGCAGCGAGGACCTGCGCCTCAGCCTGCGCCACCTGACCCAGCGCCGCGGCCTCCTGCCACTTCAGGTCGATGAGCTGCAGGTCCTGCTCGAGCGTCGCGACACCCTGCTCGGCGATCATCAGCTGCAGGTCAAAGCGCTCCTGGTCGAGCAGCGCCAGTTCCTGCTTCTGGCTGAACTCCTGGCCGAGGACGGCCATCCTGGCCTCGGCGTCGGCCTGCTCCTGGCCGCTGAGGTCCTGCCAGGCCGGGGGCCCCACGAAGTCGTCGCGCTTCCACGGGGCGATCTCCGGTCCCATCTCGGCGCCTGCCTGGGCAGCGAGCATGCTCGCTTGCTTCATGATCCCGGTGGCGGAAGCAAGGAGCGGAGCGAGGACCCTGTCGGCGTCCTCCTTCGAGATCGACTCCCTGACGACCGCAGCGCGAAGCGACTCCGCGAGGCTGTCCGTCTTCGAGAGGTAGCCCTGGAGCGCGGCGAGACGTTCGGCGTCCTTCTCGTAAAGATCGCCAGCGATCTCCAGCAGCCGCTCGTTCCCGCTGACCTGCTTCGCCGACAGGCCGACGAGTTCCTCCACGCGCTGCTGCTCGGCGCCGGCGCGCCTCGCAGCCTCTTGCTCTCGCGCGCGCTCGGACTCGCGGATCTTTCCGATGGCGCCCCAGTACTCCGTCGCGCTGAGCGTCTCGGATTCGTACATGGCCAGCAGCGCCTTCGAGTTCTGCGCGCGCACGAGAGCGTCGACCTGCTGCTCCCTGCGAAAGGCCTGCTCCGCGTTGATGAACTCCTGCTTCCGCTGGAGCGCGGCCGACTCGTCAGCCGTCGGACCGCCGGTTCCTCCTCCGGCTGCGGCGCCCCCCTCGGCCCTCTGGGCTGCGGTCACTCCCTTGAGCGCCTCCCTCATCCGGTCGTACTGCGCCGTCAGCGCGACCACGTTCTTCTCTGTACGAGCGATCTCGTCAGTGATGTCCTGCAGCGCGCGCTTCTGCGTGTCGAGCTGCACCGACTGCCGGCCACCGAGAGCGGCCTCCAGCCTGGCCACCCCCATCTCCTGCCGTGCACGACGCTCCTCGAGTTCGCGAAGCTCGCCCTCGAGGCGACCTCGCTCCTCACCCACGTCCATGAGCCGTCCGATCCCGGTCCCCTTGAACCCTCCCGCCTCCTGACGGGCGAAGTCCGCGAGTCCGAGGGCGGCGTCGAGCGCGTTGCCGCGAATCTCCCCGAATCCCGTCGCGATCCTCGAGATGGGGTCGAGGAGCGCGTTCAGCCCGGAAAGGACGGGACCGAGGGTCTCCACCGCCATCGACGCGAGCACGTTCTTGGCGTCGTCGGCGCGATTCTTGAAGACCTCCCACTGCTCGGCGTTCGTGCTGACGCTCGCGCCGGTGCGCTCGGCGAGTTCGCCTCCCTCGCGCAGCGCCGCACTCAGGAACACCTGCTTGCGCTCGGCATCCGTGAGCGCCGCGGCCGACTTCCCGACAGAGCGAGCGTACGCCTCGTTCTCTGCCTCAACGTCGATGAGGATCCCGAGGTTGTCCAGGAAGAGCTTCGACTGACGTCCGATGCCCGTGGTCAGCGACTCGAGCGCGGTCCTCATGTCGAGGCCCATCGTCGTGCCGAGCGCCTTCGCGATGCGCGTGAGCTCGGCCATCTCGTCGCCGGTCTTGGCGACGCCCAGCAGCATCGCCTGATTCGCGAGCCGCATGGAGTCCATCGACGAGAGGGTGCCACCGGTCGTGGCGGCCATCTGCTCCATCATCGTGCTGGCCTGGCCGACCCCGCCAGCGAGGTTCTCGAATCCTCGGCTGAGACCCTCGAACTGACGGGCCCGCTCGAACGTCGGCGCCAGCACCGCCCCGAGCGCCACCACGGAGGTGCCCACGACGCCGATGATGGAGGCGACTCCGGCCGCGCTGCCGGCGAGGCTCTTCGCAGCGCCCGAGGCCTGGTTGAACGCCGGTCCGAGCCCGCCGACCTGAGCCACTGGCGTCGTGAGCGACTGCCCGAGCTTGCGCCAGCTGTCGACCACGCTCTGGCTCGACTTGGCGCTGCTCTGCGCCGCTGCCTGTCCGGCCCGCGCGACGGAACCTGCCGCCCCCTTCGCGGCAGCCTCGACTTCCCGCTGGGCCTTCGCGTATTCCGCGGCCCCTCGCAGGGCCTCGGACGCGTCGATGGCAGTCTTGTAGAGGAGGTCGAAGTCAGCCACGGCGCGCCTCAGCCGTGGTCGTGAAAGACGAAGTCACGGTCGCAGGTCTCGCAGCGCCAGCGCCTGGCGCAGGTCGGGCAGTTGGGCAGGCGCCGGTCGCCGAGCACGCGGTCGCGGCGCGTGTCGACGAGCCGCAGCGGCGCGTCCGAGTGCCAGCAGAGGTCCGGGTGGAGCCTGCTGAACCTGGCCGAGTGACGGTGGGCGTCATGCAGGAGCTGCACGCCCGTCCAGGCACGCAGGCGCAGGCTCTCCGGGCAGCCAGCCAGGCGGAGCCAGTCCTGCACTGCCTCGAACGAGAGCACGAAGACGGCGTCCTCGGCCTTCTCGAAGCTCGGCTGGAGCAGGTGGACCTGGTCACCGACAGACCTCCAGGCCTGCCAGGCGAGGCGCTCTGGCAGGTCGAGCCGGCCCCAGGTGCGGCTGCGGATCCGGGCCGGCAGGTTGGCGCTACTGGCCCTCGCGTGAGCCAGCAGCGCCAGGGGCGCGAGACTGCTTGCGAAAGGTGTCGATGCTCTGGCAGCTCCGCAGGACGAACAGGCGCATCTCGCCGTCGAGGCGCCAGAACTTCCTCAGCAGCTGCCGGTCGAACGGCACCTCCTCGCCGCGGCGCGTCAGGCCGCGCCAGCCGACGACGTGGTCCAGCCAGTACGCGTCGTTGCTGTCGCGACTCGCGCTCCGCCCGAGCTCCTCGCTCTGCTCCTCCGCGCTCGAGTGGCGGAGCTTGAACTCCCATCCGTCCCTGTACTCGACGAAGACGGGCTCGAACGTGCCGGTCTCGAGCGCGGCTTCCAGGTCGTCGATTCGCATCGTGTTCTCTCCGGTTGCGCGGGTGCGCGGGAAGGTTCGATCAGGTGAACGTGGCGGACACCGCGGCCGTGGACAGCGTGCTGACGTTGCGGGCGCACTGGCCCGCGAGCACCATCCGCATGAGGCCGTCCTGCGCCTTCGGGTCCGGCTTCTCGATGCCCGCGCGCGGGATCGAGATCGTGTAGTTCAGGCCGGGGGATCCGCCGCCGGGCCCGACGGGACCGATGGTGATGGAGCCCGGCGTGTTGGCCGCGAAGTACGCGTACGGGTTGAAGTTGGCGGCGAGGTCCTCCTCGATGTCGAAGGAGAACTTCGGGATGCGTCCCTTCATGATGCCCGCGCGGTAGCCGCTGAGCTGGGCCATGTCCTCGCGCATCACGACCTCGCCACCGAAGTCGATCTCCCACGACTTGCAGACGGGCGTGTAGGCGCTGCCCCAGTTGAGGCTCAGCGTCACGCCGAGCAGGGACGTCGGCACCACTTCCACGAGCGTGGGGGAGCTCGGAGCGGACACGTCCGTCGGCTCGACGTACGCGCCCATCATGTCGAACTCCCACATCGCGGCCTTGCCGTCCTCGCCGGTCATCTTCACGTTGCCGGCGACGCCGAGGAACTTGTACAGGCGCCAGGTGGTCGTGCCCTGCGCGGGGCCCGCGTACACGTAGATCGTGCAGGGCACCGTCGTGGCGCCGTCCGAGTAGGCCGCCGACGTGCTCGCCGTGAGGGCCTCTGCGAGCGCGCAGGCCTTGAGCACGGGCGCGTAGTTGACCGCCGTGCCGGCGCCGGCGGCGCCGACGACCGGGATCTTGAAGCTCAGCTTGGCGTGGCGCTTGCCCGCGACGGGCGTCTGCACGCCGATGATGCCCGGCCCCATCAGGGGCTGGCGCGTCTGCGACTCGGACTGCCCGAGGGGCTGGATGTTGATCTCCTCGATCACGAGGGCGTTGCTGCCGACCGTCGGCACGGCGTCCGTGCCGATGGTCGTCTCGGTCTTGCAGAGGAAGATCCCCTGCTGGATGACGAAGCCTGCGTTCGTGGCCATCGCTCACCTGCCCTTTCGTGCGGCCCTGGGGGCCGCGTCGCCGTCCGTGCCCGCGGCAGGTGCCGCGTCCGCGCGCGCGCGGTCGAAGCCGAAGCTCTCCGCGTGCTCCTGCATCTCGGCCGTGATGACGAAGGTCTCTCCCGAGGCCTGCGCCTGCATGCGCTCGGGGCCGTAGAAGGCCAGGAGCAGCCGTGTCTTCTCGAGTGCGTCCATCACCTGTCCTCCAGCGTGGAGACGAGAATCCCGATGTCGCGGGCGACCACCAGGCGGTTGCCCTCCTCGACGTGAGAGGGGCGCCTGTCGGAGATGATCCGGACCGGCTCGTGAGCCAGCGGCGGCAGGCCGGCAGGCGCCGGCACGCCGAGCCTGTTGAAGCGGCCGAGGATCACCACGATCGCCGTCGAGAGGCGGTCGCAGCGGCGGTACGCGCCATCGGGCGTCCACCCGCCCCGGCGCGACGCGCAGCGCGCGCGGATGACGAACCCGTGCAGCAGGTGCAGCCGCGGCCGGTTGGCCGGCGCGCCCTCGACGGGCAGCTGCTGGTGGCGCTCGTCGTGCGTGCGGCCGACATCCGCCTCGAGCACCGTGACGGACTGGTCGACGTCGAGCCCGCCGTCGAAGAAGCCCGCGATCGCCGACTCGGTCGGGCAGGTCGTCGTGAACTCGTACTCGGGCGTCGATGCGACGGCACGCGCGTTGGCGGCCGCGTCCACGAGCGCGAGCTCGCCGGCGAGCTCTTGCTGCAGGAGCCTGACCAGGCGGTCGAGGAGCACGGCGCTGCCGAAGTGAGGCATGTCCTCACCGCTCCACGACGATGAGGCGGCCGGCGCTCCGGGCGGCGCCCAGGCGCGCGGCCCTGAGCCTGCCGCGCGAGGCGCGCTCGACGCGCTCGGCCACGACCCGTCCGATGGCCTGCTTGATGGCCGCGGCCTGCTCGGCGCTCTTGCCGATGAACGGACGCGCGGGCAGGTTCACGCGGCGCGCGAACCCGCGCACCTGGCCACGCGTCTTGCCGCTCTTGCCGAGGATGCGAAAGCCGTCGCCCGCCACGCCCAGCGCGCGGTGATGCGGCTGCACGTACTCGACGCCGCGCTGGCCGAACTGGTGCTTCTTCGCCAGCCGGTGGCTCGTGCCGAGCTCGAGCATCTTGCCGCTGATCCGCGCGATGCGGCCCTGCCCCTTCGCCGTCGTGGCGCTGCCGCGCATCGCGCCGGACCAGACGAGGATCTTGCGGGCCCCCACGGCCTTGCGCTTGCGCTTGGCGTACTCGGGATTGAGCGGCTTCCACGCGCCGCCTCCGGGCTGCGCCTGCGCCGCGAACGTGCCCTTGTTCTGGTCCGCGTCCACGCGCCCGACCTGCTCGACGAGCTGGCGGCCGACGGCGCCGCCCATGGCCTGGGCGTCCCGCAGCTCGGCGACGACCGCACGCATCGCCTGCGTGACGGCCTGCCGGATCTGGACCTTCGCGTCGAACACGTTCAGAGCCTGTCGGTCATGGTGAACGGAAACGGCCGCTCTTCCGCGTCGTGCACGGGCAGGATGGTCTCGCCGCCCGTCACGTCGTTGCTGATGACCCGCGCCTGCGTGGCGGACTCGACGGCCGCGCCGATGGCGCCCGGCACCCACGTGCCGGACTCGTCGTAGAAGCCGCGCAGGGCCAGGTAGTCCGCGCGCAGCTGGTCGCGCTGCTCGATGGCGAAGTCGTCGGGATTCCTGGCGGCCATCACGCGCCAGGCCTCGTACGCGGCGCCCTTGGCGTTGGCCTCCTTGAGGACCTCGGCCAGGTGCGCGTCGGCGATGCCCGACGCCGGCGGCTGGATCCGCTGCCCGGCGCGCTGCGTCGCCTGCACGAGCTCGGAGGCCTTCGCGTAGGCGAACCCCCTCACCTCCGTCGCGCTGGGCGTGCTCTCGGGCGAGGCGTCAGTCCAGGTCCACCCGCCGTACGCGCTCACGTCCTCCTCGGCGCAGAAGGCGCGCGTCTCGTCGTAGGCGGGCACGGCTCAGCTCGCCGCGCTCACGAGCGCTTGGTAGCGCGCGACCCCTTGCCGCTGGCCTTGCCGCTGGCCTCGCGCCGCGCTTGCGCCGCGGCGGGCGTGAGCTCGCCGTCCGGGGCATCGCCGTCCGGAGCATCGCCCTGGTCGGGCGGCTCGGACCCCTGCCGCGAGGCCGCGGGCAGCGCGCGCGCCGGCCGCTTGCGCGGCTTGATCGGCTCGACGCCGTCGAGCAGCTCGGAGTCGCGGCCGGGACGCACGCGGCGCTCGGTCTCGCGCTCGGCCTGCTCCTCCGTCAGGCCCTGGCGCAGGAAGTGCTGCTTGAGCACCGCCGCCCGCGTCTTCGGGTCGTGCTTGGCCGTGACGTTGGCCTGCAGCACCAGCTCGGCCTCGTCGGGCCACTCGCCGTCCCGGAAGGCGTGCAGCATGGCGTTCTTGCCCGCGCCCCTGCCGTTGCGGTCCAGGTGCGAGCCCGGCCACGGCTGGCCCCCGAGCGTCTCGAGCCCGACGCCGGCCGCCTCGACGAGCTCGACGGGCGGCACGCCGAAGCCGAGATCCTCGTCGTGCTCGCCGAGGAAGACCTGCGGCTCGCCCGTCAGGTCGTAGCCGGCGATGGTGACGAAGGGGCCGAAGCGGCCCTCCTCGCCGATGGTGCGCACTCGAAACGGCATCGTCGTCTCCTGGGGTGCGGGGCGCCCGCGAGCCGGGCGCCCCTCGTGGGGATCAGGTGTTGAGCACCATCACGGCGCGCTGCCAGAGCGCGTACCCGAAGCCGATCTCGGCGTCGCCGAGGTACTCGATCGTCAGGTTGCGCGCGTGCTCGGCCGAGTTGCTCGGGTCGAAGACCGCGATGCGGAAGTCGCGCTCGCGGACGCGCGCGAGCGGGCCCGCGTCGCCGATGCCGCCATTCGCGAGAAGCACCCAGCGGTCGGTGACGGAGAACCAGGGGTTGACCACCACCTGGGCCTGGCCGCGGACGAGGCCGGAGGCCTGGCCCGAGTCCGTGCGCACGCCCGCGCCCGGGTCGTCCCCGCCGAGCGTGCCGTTGCGGTTGAGCGCCTGCGCCGCGACGCCCTCGTAGTTCGGGGGCACCATGGCCACCAGGCCGTTGGGGAAGTTGCCGGGGTTGCCCTGGTCGTCCTTGAGGCTCCGGAGCGCCGTGCGCGCGGCGATGAAGCCGGCCTCGAACTCCGCGAGCGTCGGCGCGTTGGGGTCGACGATGTCCCGCGTGAGCAGGTTCGACTGGTTCGACCCGCTCTCGTCGTGGTTGGTCGCGAAGAGGTTGCGGCCGTCGTAGCAGACGCCGTACGTCGAGGCGTTGCCGCTCTCGAGCAGGCGCGTGAAGCGCTCGGCGTACCACTCCTGCGCCTTGGCGGCCATCCCCGAGGCGCGCTTCGCGGCCGTGCCGGTCTTGTCCCGGCGGAAGGTGTCCTCCTTCCAGCCGAGGCTGTGGTCCCACAGCTCGGTCGCGATGCGGTGCGTGAAGCTCTTCACGCTGCGGATCGCGCGCGAGTCCCGCCACTGCCTGGGCAGCGGCAGCGCTCCCCAGTGGCCGATGTCCACCTCGCCGCTGTCCGTCTCGAGGTCGACGACGAACGGCGAGAAGTCGACCTGCGGGGGCTTGGCAGCCTCGCGCACGAAGGTCGCCTTGGCGGTCTTCCGGATGATCTCGTGGTCGGTGCCAGCGAAGGCCATGTCTGCTCCTCAGTGAGAGCCAGGAACCAGCGCGCGGTGAAGCGTGAGCGTGCGGATCAGGCGCGCGCGGCGGGCGCCGTCTTGATGTCGAGGTTCACCCAGCAGCTCGTGGTGCTGACGAACCGGTCGATGAGGCCGAGCGGCTGGTCGCCGGTCGCCGCGGCCGAGTTGGGCAGCAGGTCCGCCGGGTTGTCGCTGCCCGCGCTGACGTCGACGTACATGATCGTCCAGCAGTCGGTGGCCGCCACCGTCGGGCCGTCGATGCGCACGCGGCCCCCGATGAGGACCTCGATGATGTCGTCGACCGCAGCGCCGAGCTTCGTCTTGACGACGATCCCGCAGCCCTCCTTGCCGGAGGCCGACACGGGAGTGACCTTGTCGTCGGTGAGCGAGACGACGGCTCCCGCGAAGAAGTCGTCCGCGACGGCCGCCTTGTACTTCACGATGCGGCCGTACTCGTGCACGACCTCGACGGGCTTGGTCAGAACAGCCATTGCAGTCGGTCTCCCGGATGGGAGCCCTGCCTGCGCGGTGGCCTGGCTCTATGCTGGAACTGGATCAGGTGGCGCGGAGAGGGAGGCGGCTCAGGCCGCCGGAGCGTCGTGCGCGGCGGCCAGGCGGTCGAAGTCGGCCGAGTCCTTGAAGCCCAGCCGCTTGGCCTCGTCGTCGGACAGCCGCAGGTGCGCGGGCTCCTTCGAGCCGCCGCCCTGCGTGCCGCCGGCGTTCGCGGCGCCGGAACCCGGGTTGCCCGCGTCGCTGAGCTTGACCACCACGGGCGCCTTCGCGATGTGCGTCCGCAGGTGGCTGACGGTGGCGAAGCGGCCGTCGTCCTTGAGCCACTTCAGGGCGTCCCACGAGTCGGTGCCGAAGCCCGGCGCCTCGCCCGCGGTGAGCTTGCCGGCCCGCAGGCCGCGCTCCACCAGGTCGGTCACGTCGCGAGCCTCGAGCACCTCGTTGGTGGACCCCAGCGCGTCGGAGAGGCGCTTGTTGTCCGCGAGGGCCTTCTGCAGGTTGCCCTCGAGGCCCCGGACCGTGTCGGACAGCGTCTTCAGGTCGGGCCCGCCCGAGCTGGACGCCGCGTCGGCGCTGGCCTTGAGGTTCTCGGCGACCTGCCTGGAGAGGTCCTTCGTCGCGTCCGCGAGCTGGGCCTTGATGGCGCTGCCCACGTCCTTGGCGAGGTCCTGCCGGAGCTGCGTGCCGAGTGCGGTCACCTGCTCGGTGACCATCGTCTTCACCTGGTCGGGCGTCAGGGACATCTCGTCGTCTCCTGCATCGCCCAGCAGCGCGGAAAGCTGGAACGGTGCCATTCCCCTGATGAAGGGGAAGTTGGTGATAGCTCCCGAGTGGAGCTTGGCGCCGACGATCCTACCGGTCTCGTCGGTCCAGTTGCGCACGTGGAAGTCCGGGCTGAAGTACTTGAACTCGCCCGCCCGGATCATCTCGACGGTCTTCGCGTTGAGCGTGATCCGGCCGAAAACGCTATCCCCGAGCCGCCAGACATCGGTGATCCACCCGGCTGCCGGCTTGCCGTCCAGCTCTCCCGCCGGGTGACCGATGGTGATGAAGACGGCGTGCGGATGGCCACCCATATGGGAGTCCGCGGCGAAGTTGGCGACGATCTCGTCCAGCACGCGACCGTCTACCGAGAACTTCCCTTGCGACCGGTGAACGAAGTTCCCCGCGCGCAGGAGCTCGATGGTCGTCTCGACGCGACCGTCCCCCAGGTCGCGCGTGTCCGGCCCCGTCGAGCGTCCGCCGACGGTGACGACTTCGCGCTCGAGCTCCTCCAGCACGGCAGCAAGCCAGCGCTCGTCGGAGTCGCGCCAGGCCGCGGCCTCCACCAGGCCCGGGATGACCAGGGGGACGCAGGTCCGGAGGCGGTCTCTCGAGTCGGTCATGCAGCCCTCGCGACGCGCTCGACGACGAGCACGTAGAACCCCCGGCACCTGCTGCCGCCCTGGCACTTGTTCGGAGGCATGTACTCCCAGTAGTCGTCCGAGTCGATCTCGATGACCTTGCCGTCCAGGCTCTCGCACGTGTCGCACGTGGCGTCGTCGAGGATCTCGGACCGCACGACCGTGCCGAGCTTCAGCCCGGACTCGGGCGACTTCTCGAGCGTCGCGCGCACCTGCGCGGCCACCTCCGCGCGCCCGTCGTTGAAGTTCTTCGACGCGTGCCCGCGCGCCAGCGACTGCAGGTCGAAGTCCGACTTGCCGATGAGCGCACGGCGCGTCGCGTCGAGCGCCTCGTCCTCGGTCATGCCCTCCTCGAGGGACTGCAGCATCGTGCGCTCGATGCCCCGGATGACGTCCTCGAGGATCTTCTCCACGTCGAAGGCCACGCGGACGTCCGCCTCCTGCTGCAGCTCCGTGACGACGTCGCTGGGGGCCTCCACGCGCCGGGCCCGGGAGCGCTCGGGCGCGCGCTCGAGCAGCTCGCGCACCGCCTCCTCGTCCGCGCGGTCGTCGTCGTCGAACGCCGCCCCGTCGGCGCCGCTCAGCTCGCGGACCTGCTGGGCGATCTCCGTCCAGGCGCTCTGCCTGCCCTGCTCGCGCATGCGCCGGCCGAGTTCGCTGATGACATCAGTGAGCGGCGCCGAACGGAGGCGCCCGACGATGGCGCGCTTCTGCGAGACCCGGGTCTTGCGGATGCCCTCGAGGATGGCGGCCTCGCGCAGCGACCGGACCTGCTGGACCCAGTCGCGCATGAAGTCATCGAAGCCACGCTCGATGTCCGCCAGGCGCAGGAAGCGGCCCTCGTGCGGCGTGGGCTCGCGCCACAGCCGGCGGGCGATGCCCTCGACAACGACGCCGCGCTCGAGCGCGCCGGCCAGGCGCCGCGGCCCCCCGTCCCGGTCATCCCTTGCCGGCTCCCGCGCGGGCTTCCCCTCCGGGGCGGGCTTCGCCGGCGTCTTGCCCTTCGCCGGCGGCATGCCCTTGCCCCTCGGCGGCCGGTCGCCGTCATCGTCCCCGTCGTCTCCGTCGTCGCCTGCTCCGAAGCCACCCTCGAGCAGGCGCTGCCGCGCCGCACGGGACATCTCCTCGTCCTCGGCGAGCTCCTCGTCGGTGAGCAGCGGCAGCTTGTAGATCCGCCGGAAGTGCTGCTCGTCCTTGCCCCGGAAGCGCAGCCCCTTCGCGCCGGCGAGCTGCGTGATCGCCCCGATGTTCGGGGGAGACAGGTTCGCCACGCGCAGCTGCGGCGTGGGCACGTCCGGGAAGTTCATGATCGCGAGCGGCTCGACGAGCTGGCGCTGGAAGTCCGAGCGCATCTCCTCGGCCGTCGACTCGACGTCGATGTCGTAGTACTCGCTGTTGACCGACGCGACCGCACGCGAGCCGCCCGTGCCCTCCTGCCCGAGGTTGAACTGCTCCTGGGCCCCGGCCGCCCGGATGCGAGCCTCCTGCTGCCGGATCACCTCGTTGAGGTCCGGCACGTTCGCCCGCATGTCCAGGAACCCGACCTCGTCGCCGTCCATCATCACGACGTACGAGAGCTCGTTGCCGCCCTCGCGCAGGCGCTTGGCCTGCGTGATCGCGAACTCCTTCGCCTCGCCCTGCGCGTTGGCACCGAGCTTGACGTACGGGATCCCCACCGCGCGCTTCTGCGCGTCGACGAGCTGCGCCTGGCTCAGGTAGTTCCGGCGCTTGGCATCCGCCCACATGGGCCGCGTGCGCGGGTAGCCGAGGAAGTTGCTTCCCTCGAGGTCGCACACGACGATGAAGAGGTCCTCGGCCGCGACGACGCGCTTGATGTCCTCTTCCTTCGCCGTCGCGTTCTCGTCGGGCGTGCCCTCGAAGTACGACGCCTTCCACTCCTGGAGCACGCCGAGCAGGGCGCCGTTCCGGTCGATGAAGAGCTTCGTGATCGACTTCGGGTGCATCCAGTACAGGCCGTCGATGACCTGGAAGGTGCCGAGCGGACCGGCGGCCAGGCGGTGCGTCTTCTCGAAGAACGACACGCCCAGCGGCCGGGAGTTGTAGGCCTCGCGCAGCGCCTGGATCCAGGTCGTGCGCATGCGGTACTCGGCGGGGCCGATGCCCAGCAAGTTGGCCTGCAGCACGATCGAGGCGAGGGCCGTGCGGTCCTCGTCAGGCGCCGCGGCGGCACCGGACGCACGGGCGGACGGAAGGAGCGGCACGCCCTCTCCGGCCTCGATGGCCCACGTCGCCCGCAGGATCGACGTCCGCGGCCGGCGGAGCGTCGCCGAGACGACCGAGTCGCCGCGCCAGAGCTCCTCGAGCTTGGCGATGCGCGAGTCCCAGTCCTGGAGCTCCTCGTTCCACTCCTCGCCGAGGATGCCCTGGGCGTAGTTCTGGCCGTGCGTGCCCAGGCGCGGCGTGGCCGGCGCCTCCTTGCGCTTGCCGTCCGCCGGCGTGGCCTGCGGGTCGTCAGCGAGCGCGAGGGCGGACGGCCCGACCCGCGCGATGGCCTCGTCGAGCGCCTCGCGGTGCGACCGCGGCCGGGCCTGCTGGGAGCGGCGCCGGCTCACTGCGCGAGCTCCTCGAAGCGGCCGCAGGCGCAGCGCTCGACGAAGCGCTGGCCCCGGCGGCCAGGGACATCCCCGGCCAGGCGCCGGCGGGTGCAGGCGCCGTGATCGTGGTGCTCGCTCCGGGGGTGCGCGCACGCCGCGCAGCGCGTGCCGGGATGCCCGCTCGGAGCGCGCCGCGTGGGAGGGTCCGGGTCACGGACCGAGGGCGGGCGTGGAGGGGGTGCTGCAACGGGCGGGGGGCCGGACACGACGCCAGCCGGCCCCTCGCGATCGAGGACGGCGATGACCTGGACGGCCGGGAGGGCGGGACTGAGAGGCACGGCAGCGCTCCGAGCTGAGCGGCGTGCGCGGCCGTCGCCCGGGCGGTGAGCCTCGGCATCGCGGGCGTGAGGCTCGACGATTCTACCCCGGTAACGAGCGAGAACCCCCGCCCAGGACAAGTTCGGGCGCTGGGCAGTAGACTCCCGTCTTCCCCCGGAGGCTCACATGAAGGACGGAGTCAGCATCGAGATCGCGCACGGCAGCCCAAACGACGAAGCGTTCAAGTTGAAAGTGAAGTCACTCGGACTCAAGGGCTATTCCATCGTGGCCGTTACCCCAGGCGTCGGTGGCGCGGTGGACGTCTGGCTCCAAAAGCCCGTGAAGACGGTCTAGAGCCTCTCGCGCAGGATACCCCCGTGCCCGCTCGGCTGGTAGAGCAGGTCCTCGCCCTGCCCCCGGCGGCGCCCGCGCTCGTCCCTGCGCACCTGGCCGCGGATGGCGTCGGCCATGATCGAGGCGTCCGGGATGGCCAGGAGCGCCATCAGCGCCCCCATGCAGGCGTCGAACAGGTCGTTCGTGGCGCCCGCCGGGAACGAGGCCGCCTCGGCCCGGAAGTCCGCGTGCTCGGGCCGCACGAAGACGCGCTGCGCGCCGACGTAGGATGCCAGGACCTGGGCGCGCTCCTCCTTGCTCGGGATCGGACCGTCGTACGGGAAGAGCTTCACCACGCACGGGGAGGCCGCCTGGCGCAGCCGGTCGTTGAGGTGGTCCGCGAAGAGCGCGTCGCCTCGAGGGTCCTGCGTGAAGACGAGCGTCAGCTGCTCCTGGGCGATGAAGTCGAGGCTGATCTTCATGCGCTTGTGGGCGTCGTACTTCCCGTGCCGGTAGTCGATCAGGTACAGCCCGCCCTCGGGGCCCATGCCCGCTGACGCGATCGCGAACTCGCAGGCGGTGTCGCGCCTCGAGCTCGCGGTGTCGATCCATCCGACCTTCCGGCGCCAGGCCGGAGGGGCAACGCTCCAGAGCAGCAGGTCGTCGACGGGCACGATCGAGTCCTCCGTGATGTCGATCCACTCGCCCCCGAGCCGGGCCCGGAGCAGCGAGGGTCGGTGCGCGCACTCCTTGCGGATGATGGCGATCTCATCCGGAGGCACCCAGGGGTTGTCCTCGGTCGCCGCGGTCACGACGAAGACGTGCTCGGAGATGGCGCCCCACTTCGCCTTCGGGTGCCTGGCCCTGAACGCCAGCCAGCGCAGGTAGATCCGCTCGTAGGCGTCCTTCCACCGCAGTCCGTTCGTCGGCGTGAAGGTGACGACGATGCGGCCTCGGCAGTCGATGGTCCGCATGCGCGACTCGTCGAAGACCCCGGGCGAGGGCTCCTCGTCGTGCCAGACCAGGGCGGCCGAGCCGGAGGCGAAGGCCTCCGCTCCCTGCTGGTCGGCCTTGAAGCGGATGATCCAGCCGCTGGTGAGCTCGAGGACGGACTCGGACCGGGGGTCGTGCTCGTGCACCCAGCGCTTGATGAGGCCGGGCGGCAGGAACTTGCGCACCTTCGGGCGCTGGACCTCCACCGACTTCGCGTGCGTCGTCGTCGAGCACCAGACCTCGTGCGGCCCTTCCGTCCACCAGTCCGCGCGGCCGGTGACGAGCAGCACGACCTCGGCGGCGCCCATCTCGGTCTTGCCCGAGCGGTTGCCGCCGACGACCCAGCGCTCCTTGTGCGGCGCGTCGTGGAACGCCCGGCCGTGCGGCAGGGCCTCGTAGAAGTCGATGGGCGACCGGCGGGTCAGCTCCGCGCGACGGTCCAGCAGCCGCAGGGTGCGCAGGACGTCGGCCTGCTCGGCCGCCACGGCCATCAGCCGGCCGCGAGCCGCTTGAGAGCCTTCTGCACGTGTGGCTTGGCCAGGAGCCCGGCCAGCTCCGACTTCACCGCGGCCGCCTCCTCGGACACGAACTCGAGACGATCGGTCGCCTCGCCCCGGCCGAGCCGGGCCCGCCGATCAAGCTCCACGCTCGTGTGCAGGAGCGCTCTCGTCAGCGCCGCGGCTTCCTTGCCGTCGCAGGCGGGCACGTCCTGTCCCTGGCCGTCGGGCCCGACGATCTTTCCGCGTCGGCCCAGGAGCTCGCGACACACCGACACGCCCTCGCGCAGGCCGGCGGCTGCCTCTCGCGCCAGGCGGCCGTCCTCCTCCGTCACCGCGCGCGCGTGTGCCGTTCGGATCCGTTCGAGGTCGTCAGCGTGCTGGGGATCGTCCAGCCACCCCGCGAGAGTGCCCAGGGGCACTCCCGTGCGGCGCGAGGTCTCCCTGAGCGAGTCCGTCTCGACGAACTCGTGAAACGCGCGACTGCGATCCGCGGCGCTCCACTTCGTCTGCGCGCGCCGGCGTGGCGTCGCGGCTGGTCTCTTCTTGCTCACGCGGCAGGCCTCCGGCGGGGCGGCGCGCGGAGCCGTCACGTGCAGATCCTAGTCGAACACGCCGCCGGCCGGGTGCGTGCAAGCCCGCCGGACCGCCGGCGTTGCTTCCGTCTTGCTTCCGGATCCCAGTCACGCTGGCGCGCAACACGACGTTCGGCGCGCTGTATGCGTTTGCCCCGATCTGCCGCCTTTCAACGTGCAATGCGTCAGATCCGCTGGTGCGCCCGGCACGACTCGAACGTGCGGCCTTCTGATTCGTAGTCAGATGCTCTATCCAACTGAGCTACGGGCGCATGGGGGCGGAAGGAACGGGGATTCTAGGGGGCGGATCGGGGGGGGTCAAGTGAGCCATGGGGGCGGCGGGACGGCGGGAGAGGGTCCTGGAGTCAGCTTGCGGGGCGCCGTGGCCCGATCCGGGACATCCCCGCTCAAGATCGGGCTCACCGGAGCCGAACTTCTGGCTCAGGAGGCCGCCCGCACCGGGCTGGCCCCCCTTCCCGAGAGCGGAACGTGGACGACGACGGAACCAAGCAAATCGCCATCCAGGCGCCTCCGGCGCCCGCCGTGATGGACGACGCCACCGCCGCGGTCATCGTGTATGACGGCGACGAGATCGGCGCCCTCCACTCGCTCCGCAAGGACGAGACGGTCTTCGGGCGCACGGCCGACTGCGACATCGTCCTGCCCGAGACGCGGGTCTCGCGCCGCCATGCCGTCATCCGCCGCACGGGGCCCGGCCCGGGCGAGTTCGAGATCATGGACCTGGCGTCCACCAACGGCACGTTCCTCAACGGCGAGCCCGTGGATCGCGCGCCGCTCCAGAGCGGCGACAAGATCGTGATCGGCGGCAGCACCGTGAAGTTCTCGATCCTCGACAGCGCCGACCTGGCCTACCAGTCGCGCATCGTCGAGATGATCCACGTGGACGACCTGACGGGGCTCCTGACGAAGCGATCGTTCTTCCGCGCCCTGGAAAAGGAACTCGTGCGCGCGGAACGGTACTGCCACCCCCTCAGCGTGCTCATGATGGACCTGGACCACTTCAAGCAGGTCAACGACACGCACGGACACCTGGTCGGCTCTCACTGCCTCTCCGAGGTCGGCCGCATCATCCGCGAGACGACGCGCACCGTGGACGTGAACGGCCGCTACGGTGGCGAGGAATTCGTGACGTACCTGCCCGAGACCGAGGGCGACGAGGCCATGGTCGTGGCCGAGCGGATCCGCGAGGCCATCGGCTCGCGCTGGTTCCGCCATGAGGACACGCTCTACCAGGTGCGCATCTCCATCGGCATCTCCGTCTTCCCCAACCACGGCCGCACGGTCGAGGCGCTGGTGCAGACCGCCGATGTCGCCCTCTACCGCGCCAAGAACCGCGGCAGGAACCGCTGCGAGCTGCACGAGATGGAGCCGGCCACGATGCGCTGACCGGTCGTTCCCGGCTGGCTCCGGGAACTCGCCGACCGCTCGCTCCCGTAGGGTCTTCCGAACGCGGCGGCCCTCCCCCTCGCATGGGCCTCCGTTCCGCCCGGAGCCCCGCTCATGCCCCTGTCCGACATGCCGCCCCGCCGCCGCTGGCTGGCCTGGTTCCTGTTCGTGTCCGCCGTCACGGCCCTGGCCGTCCTCGCGCGCAGCCCGCGCGACCAGAGCCTCGCGAACCAGGCCGAGATCTGGCCCCCCCCGCCTCCCCCTGCGCCGCCCGCGGCGCCCGGCGACGCACGGGCCGCTAGCCTGCCGGTACATGCCGTCCATCAGCACGTGACCGGCCTGCACGGTGAGGTCATGGCCGCGGAGATGGCCGCCATGCACCAGGCGACACGCGCAGCCACCGCGACGGCAACCACCGCCGCCGCGTCCACCGCCGCCGCCGCGGCGTCCACCGCGGCCGCCGTCGCGACCCGCCCGAGCCGCGCGGCCGCGCAGGGTCCGGGCATCGTGGAGGAGCGGAGCTGGCCGGCTCCTCAGTCGGGGCGCTTCCGCCTGAGCCTGGATCGCGGCGACGTCACCGTCGTGGAGGGTCCGGTCGAAACCGTCCGCATCGCGCTGGTTCTCGATCGTGATCGCGGCGCAACGGATCCGGGGCCAACCTGGCGTGAGATCCAGCACGATGATGGCTCGCTGGCCATCGAGATCGAGGCCCGCGACGGCCCGCGATCGGGCATGGCGGGGTTCGCGCGCGTGCTCTCGGGACGGGGCGGCGTCTTCACCGACTCGATGATCCGCTCGGTCCGCGTGGAGCTGCCGCCGGGCACCGTCGCGCGCATCGAGACGGGACTGGGCAACCTCACGTGCGCCGACGCCGCGCTGAACCTGCACGTCGAGACGGGCGCGGGCGACGTGACGCTCGAGCGCGTGCGCGGCGACGCCCAGGTCGAGACCGGCGCCGGGGACGTGCGCCTCATCTCGGTCAGTCGCTCGGTCGAGGTCGCGACGGGCGCCGGCGACGTGACGGTCGAGGACGCGCGAGAAGCCGTGCAGGTGCAGACGGGCGCGGGCTCGGTCAGCGTGACGGGCTCACCGGGGAGCGTGCGCATCGAGGTGGGCATGGGCCAGGTGTCGGTGCGGACGAACTCGCTCCGCGAGCGCCTGTCCATCGAGACGGGCATGGGCGAGATTGACCTGGCCGTGCTCGGCCCGGGGTTCGAGCTCGACGCCGAGACCGGTCTCGCGTCCATCTTCGTGGACGACGGCGGGAAGATCGCGACCTCGAGCGGGCTCGGCGCGCGCGTGCAGAGGCGCGTGGGCTCGGGCGGGCCCGCGGTGCGGCTCGAGTCCGGCGGCGGCGCCATTCGCGTGCGCCGTCAGCCGGCCAGCGATGGTGGCTAGAGCACGTCTCACGAACCAAGACCACGCCGCAA
Source organism: uncultured Thermoanaerobaculia bacterium (assembly GCA_964613915.1). Taxonomy (GTDB): domain Bacteria; phylum Acidobacteriota; class JBCCFW01; order JBCCFW01; family JBCCFW01; genus CAZTIW01. The sequence continues at coordinate 46,006 of CAZTIW010000019.1, read as the reverse complement.
CGGACGCTCGATGATCACGGGACGCCGTCGCGGTCGCCTTCAGGTCATGGCCTCGATGCGCTCGGCGGCGCGCAGGCCGTCGCTGGCGGCCGACACGATCCCGCCGGCGTAGCCGGCCCCCTCGCCGACCGGGAAGAGCCCTCGCAACCCCGGCGCCTCCCCCGTGTCGGGATCGCGAACGACGCGCACCGGCGAGGTCGTCCGCGCCTCGATCGCGATGAGCGTTCCCTCGCGATCGAAGCCCCGGAGTCGCTGACCGAAGCTGGCGATCGCCGAGCGCATGGCCGCGACGACGCGTGGCGGCAGCACGCACGCGATGTCCGTGCCGCGAATGCCGAGCCGGTACGACGTCTCCCACTCGCCGCTCGAGGCGCGCCCGGCCATGAAGTCCGCCACGCGCTGCGCCGGCGCCCGGCCGGAGCCGCCGCCCTCGCTCGCGGCGACATGCTCGAGACGCCGCTGGAAGCCGACGCCCGCGAGCGGGCCCTCGCCGCCGTAGTCGGCCGGTCCGACCTCGACGACGATCGCGGAGTTGCAGAACGGCTGGAGCCGATGGCTGTACGACATGCCATTCACGGTCAGCCCGTCGGGATCGGTCGAAGCGGCGACGATCTCGCCGCCGGGACACGTGCAGAACGTGTGGGCGGCATCCCCCGTGGCGGCGTCGGCCCACGTGAGCATGTAGCTGGCGGCGCCGAGCGCTTCGGCCCGGCCCGCGTCGCCATACTGGCTGCGGTCCACCATGGCCTGCGGATGCTCGATGCGCGCTCCGATCGCGAACGGCCGCGCCTCGAGCACGGCGCCCGCGTCGAGCAGCAGCCCGTGCACGTCGCGCGCGCTGTGGCCCGCCGCGAGGAAGACGGCGTCCGTCTCGAAACGCTCGCCCCCGATGAAGGCCGCCCGCACCTGTCCCCCGCTCGCCTCGAGGCTCGTCAGCGGCGCCTCGAACCGGTACGTCACGCCCGCGGACTCGAGCTCCTGGCGCAGCGCGAGCAGCGCGCGAGAAAGCCGGTTCGTGCCGAGGTGCGGGCGCGCGGCGGTGAGGATGTCCGGAGCCTGCCCCGCGCGCGCCAGCGTCTCGAGGATGAACGCGTTCCGCGGATCGTTGCGTCGCGTGTAGACCTTGCCATCCGAGAACGTCCCGGCGCCGCCCTCGCCGTAGGCCACGTTGCTCTCGGGATCCAGCACGCCGCGCGACCAGTACGCTCTCACGTCCTTCCAGCGCGGCCGCACGGGCTTGCCGCGATCCACGAGGAGCGGGCGCAGCCCGCGACGCGCGAGTTCCAGCGCGCAGAACAGGCCGGCGGGGCCGGCGCCGACCACGATGGGATGCCGCCCGATGCGCCTGGTACCCGGCGGCGGGCGCCACGCGGGCGCCTGGCCGTCCCGCAGGCCGGGATCGCCGCGCCGCGCCGCGAGAACATCGGCGCCCCCCAGCACGACGGCCTCGACGGTCGCGAGCCGGACCGGAGGACGACGGCGCGCGTCCACGCTCTCCTTGATCACGCGAGCGTGCTGGACGCGACCGGGATCGACACCGATGCGCGCCGCGAGCGCGCGCGCGAGATCGGCGTCGTCGCCGCGGAGCGGCACCTCGTGAACGATCAGCACGCGCGGTGCGCGGCTCATGATCTCGTCCGGCGCGAGGCGAGGAGGATCCCCGCGAGGACGAGCGCGACGCTGGCCCAGCCCACGATCGCGCGGACGGCCGGCGGAATCGGCTGCGCGGCCGTCGAGGGGACGAAGGCGACCAGCACGTCCTCCGTTCCCGCTGGGAGGCTTTCCACGACGCGGCCGGCAGGATCGATCACGCACGTGATGCCGTCGTTGCCGCAGCGCGCCATCGGAAGCCGCGTCTCGATGCAGCGGAAGATCGCCATCGCCAGGTGCTGCCGCAGCTCGCCGCGGCCGAACCAGGCCTCGTTCGTGATCGTCACGAGCGCCACCGCGCCGCGCGCTCGCAGCTCCTCGGCGATGCCCGAGACGATGTCGTCGTAGCAGATGAGCACGCCCACGGGCACGCCCTTCGCGAGGTGCACCGGACTCTCGCGGCCGGCGCGCAGGTAGGGCCTGAAGTGCAGGGCGCGCGAGAGGGCCTCCACGAGCGGATCGCGCAGCGCGGGAATCCTGTCAATCAGCAGCAGCGTCTCCGCGCCCGGGACGAGGATGCGCTTGTCGGAGCGCCCGGTGATGACGCCGTCCCGGTCCACCAGGAACGCCGAGTTGGACGGCGGGCCGTCGTCGTTGAGCCCGATGGCGCCCAGCAGGACCGGCGCGCCGGCACGACGCGCGACGCCGCCGATGAGCGCCCGCGCCGCCGCGTCCCGCTCGAGCGGCAGCGAGGCCGTGCTCTCGGGCCAGGCGACCAGGTCGAGCGGCGGCTGCGCTCGTTCCTCGGTGAGGCGCGCATGCTGCCGCACGATGTCAGCGACCGCGGTCGGCCGATTGCGAACCGCCTGCGGGACGTTCCCCTGCACGAGCGCCACGCGCATCAGCGGCGCGGGCTCGAGGCCGGGCCGCAGTGCCTGGCCCGCGAGAACGAAGACGCCGAGCAGCGCGAGCCCGGCGCCCAGCGGCGCCCATGTCGCTGGCCGCTTCGCGGCCGAGCGGTTCGCCCGCATCGCGAGGAGGGCATCCGTCAGGCCCGCGGGAACGAGCCAGAGCGCCGCCGAGACGAGGCTCACGCCCCCGATGGACGCGACCTGCGCGAGGTCGATCCATCGCCAGGCGAGGGTTCCCCACGCCAGGAACGTCGTCTCCAGCAAGCTGAAACGCTGCAGCAGCGTCTCGTAGGCCAGCACGCCGAGCGGGGCGAGCGCGACGAGCGGCATGCGGAAGCGCGCGCGCAAGCGCGCGATCGCGAGAAGCCCCGCCACCGGGTACAGCGAGAAGTACACGGCACAGACCATCGTCGCCACCGGGTGCACGTCGTTGAGCCACCACAGCCCCGCGCCGACGGCCACGCTGAGACCGAGCCATGCGGGCAGGAATCGCGGCCGCTCCTGCGTGACGGCCAGCCAGAGCAGGGGGATGGGCGCCACGACGACCAGCGGCTCGAGGGCGTCCGCCTGGAACGGGCTCGCGGCGAGCACGCCCGCCGCGACCCAGGCCAGGTACTCGCGCAGGACGGACCGCGGGGGCGAGCGATCGCCCCCGCGCTTCCCACCGTCGCGGCCCGGGCCTCTCAAGCGATCAGGGCGTGACCTTGACGGCCTCGATCATGAACACGAGCGTGGAGTTCGGCGGGATCACCGGCGGATACCCGCTCGCGCCGTAGGCCAGATCGGGCGGGATGACGAGCACGCGACGCCCGCCTTCCTTGATGCCCACCAGGCCCTCGTTCCACCCCGGGATGACGGGCGAGTTGCCGATGTCGCGGAGATCGAAGGTCTCGCCGCGCGGCACGGAGGAGTCGAACTCCTTGCCGCTCTCGAGCCAGCCCGTGTAGTGCAGGGCCGCCGTCGAGCCCTTCTTGATCTCGGCCCCCTTGCCGGGCCGGACGTCGGCCCAGCGAAGACCGGAGGGGTTGGACGTCAGCTTGAGCGTGGCGATCTCGGGGAAGGTCATGGGTTCAGGCGCCTTGGGAGGGGGCGAGATCGAGAGGACCTCGATCTCGAACGTGAGCGTGGCGTTCTGCGGGATGACGGGGGGGCGCCCCTCGGAGCCATAGGCCAGCCCCGGAGGGATGACGAGCACGCGGCGACCGCCGGCCTTCATGCCGACCAGCCCCTCGTTCCAGCCAGGGATGACGGGCGCGCGGCCGATGTTCTTGACGTCGAAGGGCTGGCAGCGATCCACGGACGAGTCGAACTTCGTTCCGTCTTCGAGGAAGCCGGAGTAGTGGACGCTGGCCGTGCTCCCCTCCACGACGGGATCCCCCGCTCCAGCCGCGAGGTCGGCCCAGCGCAGGCCGCTCGGCGTCTCCTTGAACTTGAGCTTGCTCGTGTCCGGCTTCGTCGTGCTCTGGCGCAGGTCGAGCATCTTCACCTCGAACAGCAGCGTCGAGTTGGGGGGGATGATCGGCGGGCGGCCGGCCGCGCCGTAACCCTGGGCGGGCGCCACGCGCACGCGACGCGTGCCGCCAGCCTTCATGCCCGCCAGACCCTCGTTGAAGAAGGCGATGGACCGCGGAGAGCCGAGCAGGAAGCAGAACTCGCCCGGACGCTCCTTCGACGAGTCGAACTCCTTGCCGTCGCCGAGCCAGCCCGTGAACTCGAGCACGCCGATGCTACCGGCGGCGAGCGCGGGCCCCGTGCCGACCTTCGTGTCCACGTACTCGACGCCCGAGGCGGTCTTCTGCACGTCGCCTGACAGGAACGCCGCGGCGAAGCCGCTGGCGGGGGCCGCGGGAGCGTCGTCGCTCGCAGGGGCGGCAGGCGCGGCGCTCGCGGCGGCCGAGTCGGCGCTCGCAATCAGCGTCGCGGTCTCCGCGGCGGGGCTCTCGGGTGCCGCCGTCGCCGCGGCCGCCGTGGCCGGGGCCGGAGCGCCTTCCGCGGTCTGCCCTGCCGGCTTGGACGCGCATGCGGTCAGGACCGTGAGAACGGCAAGGGGGAGGACGGCAAGGGACGCCGCAGGCCGGCGGAGAAACGACATGGGAACCTCGGAGGGAGCTGCGGCAGGAGCGCCGGGCGCCGGGATGGTACCCGATCCGCCCCGGTGCTGCCGACAGGCGAGCCCTGCAGCAGCCGGGAGCCCCCCGGACGCCAGGCAGGGTGTCAGCTGCCGCCAGCCTGCACGTCGCACACGCGCAGGGTCCGCTCGAATGCCTCCGGGAGGGCATCGAGCGTGGCTGGATGCAGGCCGCGCTTGCCCGAGTTCCCGTCCACGATCAGAAGGCGCCCCTCCCCCGCCAGGAAGATCGCCGCCTCGCACGCGGGCACCGTGGGGGTCCCTGGCGCGAAGCCCGCGATCGCGACGTCGCACGCCGCCTCGGCGCTGCCCGAGACGACCTGGATGGAGGCGGGCCCCTTCGCGACGAGCGCGGCTCGCGTCGCCGCATCGCGGCCGTCGAGGTCCACCAGCACCAGCGCGACATCGGCGCCGGCGCGCCGGAAGCGGGGCTCGAGATGGCCGAAAGCGGCGATGACGCGACGCGAGGCCTCGTCCTGGCTCGCCGACGCGAGGCCGAGAACGACCACGCGCCCGCTGAGGCTCGTGCTCGACACGATCGCGCCGTGCTGATCGCTGAGGCTCCACGCGGGCAGGCGCCCCGTGACCTCGGGCACCGGCGCGACGCGGCGGAAGAACGGGATGAACGCGGTGATCAGGACGATGCCCGCGAAGAAGGCGATCACGAACGGATCGCGCCAGAAGGGGCGCCGGGGCGTCGCGTCGTCGCTCATGACTTCCTCCGGCACGCGAGCGTCGCGACCACCAGCATGACCGCCGCGTAGGCCGCCAGCGCGGCGATCGCCGCGGGCAGGCTCGCGCCCGCGACGCCCGCGGCCTGCGGCGAGACCGCGCGCCGCAGCCCGTCCACCGCGTACGTCAGCGGGTTGAGGCGCATGAGCACGCCCAGGACTCCTCCCGGCGAAGGAAACATGGCGCCCGAGAGGAACCACATGGGGATGAGCGCGACGCTCATGATGGCGTGGTAGGCCTGCACGGAGTTCAGGAGCCACGCCACCGTGAAGTTCATGGCTGCCATGCCGACGCTGGCGAGCAGCGTCACCACCAGGAGACTCCCCCATCGCGTGCCGTGGCCCAGCAAGCCGAAGAATGGCGCGACGGCCAGGAAGAGCGCCGCCTGGATGATCGAGAGCGTCGTCACGCCGGCCACCTTGCCGCCCACCAGCGCGAGGCGCGATCCCGGGGCGACGAGAACCGCCTGCAGGAAGCCTCCCTGGCGATCCTCGACGACCGAGATCGTCGCGAAGATGGTCGTGAACAGCACGACCATCACGAGCATCCCCGGGAAGAAGAACTCGAGCGAGCCGAGGCTCTCGGCCCCGGGAATCCGCAGCGCGCCCGAGAGGCCGCCGCCGATGATGAGCCAGAACAGCAGCGGCTGCGCGACGGCGCCAGCCCATCGCGCGCGCTCCCGGAGCGTTCGCAGCATCTCGCGCTGCCAGAGGCACGCGACGACGCCCACGTCCTGCCGCCACGCGTTCACGCGGTTCCCCCATCGAGACCGTGTCCGGTGACCTTGAGGAACGCGTCGGCGAGGGTCGGCCGGCGCAGGCTCACGGCGTCGAGCCGGAGCCCCGCGAGCGCCTCGACCATCCTGGGGATGATCTCGTGCCCCTTCTCCGACTCCACCAGCACGCGGCCATCGTGGTTCAAGGAGTCGAGCCCCAGCCGCTCGGCGAGCGCCCGGCGCAGCGCTTCGGGCTCGGGGCCTTCCAGCGCGATGACGTCTCGCGACACGAGCGCCTGCAACTCCGCGGGCGTCGCCACGCGGGCGATGCGACCCCCGTGGATGACCGCGAGCCTGTCGCAGCGAGCGGCCTCTTCGGGGCGGTGCGTCGCGACGATGATCGTGAGCCCCCGCTCGCGCCGGGCGGCCATGAGCCTCTCCCAGGTCGCGCGGAACGCCGCCTCGTCCAGACCGGCGGTCGGCTCGTCCATGAGCAGGAGGCGCGGACGGGCGAGCAACGCGCGCGCGATGTCCAGCTTGCGCTTCATGCCGCCCGAGAACTGCTCCACGGGATCGGAGGCGCGATCCGCGAGGCCGGCCTCCTCCAGGAGGGCGGTCGCGCGCGATCGGGTGACCTCACGCCCCAGTCCCGCCAGCAAGCCGGCGAGGTGCAGGTTGCGCGAGGCGGAAAGCTTGGGATCCACCGCCGGCCGCTGGAAGACCACGCCCACCTCGGAGCGGAACGCCCGGTCGGCGCGGGGCAGCGGCCTGCCGCGCCAGGTGAGGGCGCCCCCGTTCCGCGGGAGAATCCCGGCGAGGAGCGCGAGCGCCGTGGACTTGCCGGATCCGTTGGGGCCCAGCAGGCCGAAGATCTCGCCCTCGCGCACGTCGAACGACACGCCGTCGAGGACCACCCGGTCGCGATAGGCGTGGCGCAGCCCCTCCACCGCCAGCAGGCTCGGCGATGGCGTCACGACGCTCACGCGGTGAATCGGCCGACCACGAGCCCAAGGACCAGCACGGGCAGGTAGACGAGCGTCGCCAGGAAGTACGAGCGCGCCTGCGCCGGCGTTGACTGGGGCGCACGCACGCGCCACGCGAGCCAGGCCAGCCAGAGACCAGCGGCCAGCGCGACCGCGCCGTAGACCATCCCCGCGCCGAGCGGCACGGCGATGAGACTGACGGGCACGAGCGCGAGCGTGTACGCGAGGGTCTCCACGCGCGTGCGGTCGGCGCCGTGCACGAGCGGATGCACGCGCATGCCCGCGCGCCCGTACTCCTCCGATCGGAACAGCGTGATCGCGAGGAAGTGCGGGATCTGCCACGCGAAGAGGACGAGCGCGAGCGACATGCCGAACGCGTTGACGGAGCCCGTCGCGGCCGCGTGGCCGAGAAGCACCGGCATCGCGCCCGGCACGGCGCCGACCAGCAGCGCCACGGGCGTGATGTACTTGAGCGGCGTGTAAACGCCGACGTAAAGCAGGAGCGCCAGCAGGCCGAGCCCGGCCGTGAGGTCGTTGGCGAGCGCGCGAAGGAGCGCCAGGGACACGACGCCCATCCCGACGGCGAGGACGAGCGCGGGGGCGACGGCCATGCGGCCGGCCGGCAGCGGACGCGCGCGCGTGCGCTCCATCAACGCATCGGCGCTGCGCTCGGCGATCATGTTGAACGTGTTCGCGGATCCCGTGAGCAGCGCGATGCCCGCGAGCGTCCCGATCGTGCGGAAGAGCCCCATGGGCTCCGGCGCGACGAGGATCATGCCGAGCGCCATGAGCACGGCCATGCCGGTGATTCCCGGCTTGCCCAGGGCCAGCCAGTCGGCCGGCCGGCCGAGCGTGGCGGCCCTCATCATGACGGCTCCGGAAGCGCGTCAGGCAGCGGCGTCGCCTCGGAAGCGAGGCGTCGCGGGCCGAGCCCGACGTGAGCCGCGTGGCAGCACGCCAGCAGCGCCATGCCGACGATGAAATGGCCCATGACCTGCGGAAGAGCGATGGCGCTGGTCACCGTCGCGATTCCGAGGAAGACCTGCGCCACGGCGAGAACGGGCGCGAGCAGCGTGCACGCCAGGGCGAGCCGGCGTCCGGCGCGCCAGGCGGCGCGAGCCGTCGGCACCGCGGCGGCGAACACGACGACGAGCGTCACGATGCCGAGCAGGCGGTGCAGCTGGTGCGCGCGCCCGGCCCACAGTTCGGGCCACCACTCGCCGCCGCACAGGGGGAACTCGATCCCGCAGGCGCGGTTGGCGCCCGTGTGCCGGATGAAGCCGCCGAGCAAGCTCTGCGCGAAGACCATGGCGAGAGCCGCGAGCGCGGCCAGGCGCGGCTGCCCCGGCTCGAAGCGCGCGCCGTCCTGGCCCTGAGCCAGCCAGTGCGCGCACGTCATGACGCACAGGAAGAATGTCATCGCCAGCGCCAGATGCGCCGTCGAGACGGGCGCCGGCAGGCGGTGAATCACCGTGATGGCGCCGAGCGCCGCCTGCATGCCGATCAGCGGCAGGAGCACGAGCGCCAGCACGCGAACGCGCCGCGCCACGCCTGCGCGCCGCGTGGCGACCACCAGCCAGACCGAGAACATGACGACGGCCAGCGCCGCGAGGCGATGCGAGTGCTCGTACTCGACGCCGCCGGTCATCGCGGGGAAGACCTCGCCGTTGCACAGCGGCCAATCCGGGCACGCGAGCGAGGATCCGGTGGGCTTGACGAGGCCGCCCGCCACGAGGAGCAGGAAGGTCGCGACAGAGGCCAGGAGGGCGAGGCGGAACGGACTCACGTCGGATCACCCGGCAAGGCGCCGGCACCAGGATGGACGGGCGGTTTCTCGCGGATTCTGCGCCACGCGCCCTGGCCGGGCAAGCCCTCGCGCGTGTTCGAAGCCACGCGCGTGCGCGATGGCACGCGCGTGGTCAACCGGCGATCTCAGGGCCAGCGGATGTCCGTGAAGTTCGCGTCGTGCATGAACGTGATGGACACGGGCGCCGCCGGCGCGTTCACGACGCGGCGCCACGCGTGATCCGCAGGCGGCGCGTCGTAGCGGCCGTTCCGGTTGAAGTCGGCGTAGAAGTCCACGTGGTACGTCTCCCCCGCCACCAGCGCGTCGGGCACGATCAGCTGGAACGAGGCGCTCGGGATCGTCGCCACGCGCGCGCGGGCGACCTCGTTCATGGTCGCGCGATGAACGATCCGCAGGTCCAGCCGCTGCCCCACGTGAGGCGCCATGCCGGTGAGGTTCAGCGTGAAGGCGTGGCGCTCGGGGCTGGTCGCCGTGCCGCTGCTGCAGCCGGACAGGAGCGCGACGGCAGCCAGCGACAGGGCCAGCGCCAGGAGGCGGGATGCGAGGGAACGGCTAGGGGCAAGCATGGGCAATCTCCAGGGCCCGCCGGGCAGGCTTCGATCCAGGTCACCGGGTTTCGAAGGGGGATTCTACCTCCGTGGCCCCGGACGGGGGAGCCGCGCGCCCGTCGCGCCGGGACCTCGGCGATCACCGGCGGCTCGCCACGTTGACCGGCGGGGCGGCGCGTGACATCGTGCGAGCGCCTTCCTCCCGAGACACCCCTGCGCATGAGCTCGTTCGCCGACACCGTTCTTCCGGCCATCAACGGGTCGCTCAACGCGATCTCCGCGACGCTCGTCCTGACGGGCTGGCGCGCCATCAAGCGCAAGAACGTCACGCTCCACCGGCGCTGCATGAAGGCCGCCATCGCGGCGTCCGCCCTCTTTCTCGTCTGCTACGTGATTCGGGCCTCCCTCACCGGCACGCATCGGTTCGAGGGACCGGCAGCCATCCGCATGCTCTACCTCGTCGTGCTGTTCTCGCACATGACGCTGGCCGTGCTCGTCGTGCCCCTCGTCGGCCGGACGGCATACCTCGCCATCCGCGGGCGACTCGACGAACACCGCCGGATCGCGCGCGTGACGCTGCCGATCTGGCTGTACGTCTCCGTCACGGGCGTCCTCATCTACATCCTGCTGTACCACGTGAGCGGCCGCATCGGCTGACCGGTCGCCACGGGCGCGGTCAGTTCGGCGCCTCCGCGAGCACCGCGCGCGCGTCACGGATGAGGGCCTCGGCGGCCTCGGGGTCGGTGCCGTCGTACAGTCCCCGCACCGAGCCCCCGCCGTCCACGAGGAAGAACCGCACGGAGTGCACGACGTCCTCGGCCGGCATGTCGGGGGCGGTGACGAGGTGCTCCTTGAAGCCCTCGCGAACGATGCGCTGAATGTCCTCGGTCGATCCCGTCAGCATGGTCCACGAGTCGAGCGTGACGCCCTGCGCCGCGGCGAACGCGCGCATGACCTCGGGGCTGTCGTGTTCCGGATCGACCGTGATCGACGCGAGGCGAAATCGCTCGCCGAGCGGCGCGCCGAGAGCCTGCACCGCCTTCATCCGTTGCGTGAGCACCGGACAGATGGTGGGGCATCGCGTGAAGAAGAACCCGACGACCCAGACGCGCCCGCTCAGGTCCGCGCGCGAGAAGGGGCGCTCCTCGTGCGACGTGAGCGTGAAGTCCGGCAATTCGAAGTAGCTGGGCGGCGGCGGCGCGGGCGGGGGCTCGCTCAGCAAGCGCGCGGTCGCGAGCGCGAGCACGCCGACGGCGAAGATCACGGGGACGATCCGCCAGGAATGCGCGCGAGGCGCCGGGGTCTCGGCCATGATCAGACCTCGCTCGTGAGGCGCTCGCGACACGACGGGCAGATACCGTGCGTGATGGCAGGCAGCGGCGGGCCGAGGCAGTCGGACCGATCGAGCGCTTCTTCGACCTCGCACCACGCGGCGCCCAGGCGCACGCGACAACACCAGCTGCACATGGTGAAGAGCCGATCTGTCGCGGCGTCGTCCGGCGCCCATCGCGCCTCGCGAAAGCGCCGCTCTTCCTTCACGACGCGCGTCGCGACGAGCAGCAGGTCGTCCTGCGCTTGCAGCCGGGCGACCATGTGGCGGCGGACCTTCGGCCCGTCGCACCGGAACGGCAGCACGATCGGCTCCGCCGCGGCGCGCGCACGCTCGAAGAGCTTGGCGAGGATCTCGCGCACGCCGTCGCCGCGCACGAAGTCCCAGAGCGAGCGGCCCTCGATCGAACCGGCGCAGATCGCGGGCGCGTCGCCCGCCAGGGCGAACGCGTTCCAGCCGCCACCCACGCGCACGATCACGTCGCTGGCGTCCAGGAAGTACCGCGTCTCGCCGACAGATGCTTCCCGGCCCAGCGCGTCGCGCGGGCGGCCGGCGACTGGCGAGCCCGGATCGCCGGCGGCCTGGTGCGGGGGCTGGGGCCCTCGGGGACCATCGGCCAGCCGAATCCAGACACGCGCCCGGCGCGGCGAACACGCATGCCGCCCGGGGGATGAGGACGCCGCCAGGCTGCTGGCCCGCGGGCGCCGGCGAGAGTCGGGCAGACCCCACGGATCCGAGAACCCGGTGGACGCGCCCGCGGAGTGGAGAGTCCGAGCCAGCATCACGCGACCAGAATACACGACCGGTCGGATGACATGATGGGGCAGGGAGATCGCTCGAGGCTCGCACGCGCCCGGAGGACTCGCCGCGGATGATCCGAGAAGGCGCGATGGCCGTCGCCGTGGCAACAGGCTGGGGACTTCCCGAGAACGTCTCGCTGGACGGCGATCGCGTGGACGCGGCGCTCGCGCACGCCGGCGTCACGTGTGGCGTTCTCCTGCTGGCCGCGACCGCCTGGCTGGTGTTCGAGCTCATCCGAGCGCATCGCCGCGCGCACGCGCGAGCCGACCCGCCGTCGCGATTCGGGACGCCCCTCGCCGCGGTGCTCCTCTTCGTCGTCGCTGACTCCGGCATCCTGCTCCGAGCCGTGCGCGACTACGACGCGATCGTGCCGCGCCGCGTGTCATCCGGCGCCGACAGCGCCGCGGCCGGCATCCCCGTGCGCGCGCTGGCGCGCCGGTGGTCCTGGGAGTTCCGTCATGCGGGCGCCGACGGCGCGTTCGGCACGGGCGACGACGTCGTGACGCGCGACGTCCTGGTGGTCCCGCGCGGCGAGCTCGTCACCGTGTCGCTGTCGGCCGTGGACGTGATCCACGCGCTCTTCCTGCCCAACCTGCGCGTGAAGGCCGACGCGATCCCTGGCCGCGTGACGTCCCTGTCACTGCGCGCGGCGCGCGCGGGCGAGTGGCCCGGACCCTGCGCGGAGTTCTGCGGCCCGGGCCACCACCTGATGGAGGCGCGCCTGCTCGTGATGGAGCCCGAGGCGTTCGACGGCTGGCTGCGTCACGCGCAGGTCGCGGCGACCTGGGGCCCGCCGCCGCCGCCCGCCCCCTGGCCGCTGGAGCCTCGCTGACATGGCTCGGGACCCGGCGGCGCCCGGCGCGCCCGAACACGCGCGCGCCGCGCGCGCGTTTTTCGTCCTCGGGTTCCTCGCGCTCGCGACCGGCGGCGCGCTCGCCGTGGCGATGCGGGTCCACCTCATCGGGCCGGAAAACGGCTGGCTCTCGCCGACCCGCGCGGACGCGACGTTCACGCTGCACGGGCTCGTCATGCTGTTCTGGGCGCTGCCGCCGCTCATCCTGCTCGGGCCGGCTCACCTGCTGACGCCGCGCCTGGTCGGCGCCGCGCGCATGGCGTTCCCTCGCGCGTGCGCGCTGTCGGTCGCGGCCCACGTCGCGTCCCTCGCGCTGTTGATCGCGTCCGTCCTCGTCGCCTCGGGAACGGCGCGCGCCGGCTGGACGCTCTACCCGCCACTCTCGGATGCCACGCACTCCCCTGGCGCCGGCACGAGCCTCGTCCTGCTCGCGCTCGCGGCGTCGGCGGCGGCGACCCTGGTCGCCGCGGGCAACCTCGTCGCCACCGTGGTGGCGCACCGGGCCCCGGGCCTGACGATGATGAGCCTGCCGCTCGGGCTCTGGGGCCTGTTCCTGGCCTCGGTCCTGAGCCTCGCCTTCCTGCCCTTGCTGCTCGTCGCCGCCACCCTGCTGCTTCTGGACCGGCATGCCGGCACGGCGTTCTTCTCGGCCGGCGGCGGCGACCCGCTGCTCTTCCAGCATCTCTTCTGGATCTTCGGTCACCCGCAGGTCTACATCCTCATCCTGCCCGCGTGGGGGCTCATCGGCGAGATGCTGGCGCGGTTCTCGAGCAAGCCGCCGCACGGCGCGCGCCACCAGGTCGCGGCGATGATCGCGATCTGCGCGATTGCCTCGCTCGTCCACGGCCACCACATGTTCACGACCGGGCTCGTGCCGCTGGCCGGCAAGGCCTTCGTGGTCCTGACGCTCCTGGTGGCCATCCCGTCGCAGGTCCTGGTGATCTCGTGGCTGCGCACCGTGCGCGGTGGCGCGCTGAAGCTCGAACCGCCGCTCGTCTACGCGGTGGCCTCCATGCTGACGTTCGTCGCGGGAGGCGTGACCGGCCTGTTTCTCGGAAACCCGACGACCGACATCTACCTTCACGACACGATGTTCGTCGTCGGACACTTCCACCTGACGCTCGCGGCCTCCGTCCTGCTCGCCGCGTTCGCGGGCTTCCACGCCTGGTTCCCGTTCCTGGCGGGCAGGGATCTCGGCAGGCGCCTCGGCTTCGCGCATGCGCTGATCACGGGCGCGCTGATGCCGCTCGTCTTCGCGGGTCACCTCGCGGTGGGCTGGGCCGGACAGGCGCGCCGGCTCGCGAACCCGTTCGCGCTCGCGGAGCTCGAGCCGCTCCGCGGCCTGACCATGGCGACCTCGTGGCTCGCGCTCGTGCTGGCGGCGGCGCAGGTCATCCTCGTCGTGAACGTCGTGCGCTCGCTGCGTGCCCGCCCGGCCCCGACCGACCCCGCGCCGGACGCTCCCGCCCGCGCGGGCGCCCTCGGGCCGGATCCCGCCGCATGAGCTCGCGCCGCGCTCCCACGCCGCGGCCGTTCATGCGATCCTGGCGCCCTCCCCGCTTCCTCGCCGTGGCCTTCCCGCCGCAACTTCCAGGTTCCGGGCCCTCCCGTGTCCTTCACGTGCCTCGCTGACGACTTCCTCCCGCCGCGCGGCGAAGCGGGCGAGCCCGCGCTGCGCGCCCTGGCGTGGAACATCGTGCGGCGCTGCGCGCGCGCGTGCGCCGCCTGCGCGGTGACGGCCGGGCCGTGGGCTGGCGTCGGCGGCGATCTCTCGACGGTCGAGAGCCTTCACGTGGGCGGGCAGATCGGCGCGCTGAGCGGGCGGCCCCTGCTCGCGATCGCCGGAGGGGATCCGCTGGCGCGCGAGGACCTCGAGACCATCGCGGGACACGCCACGCGGCGCGGCGCGCATGTGGTCGTCGCGACGCCAGGCGCGGCGCTCACGGACGCGCGGATCCACGCTCTCCTGCGCGCCGGGGTACGAGGATTCGTCCTCGTGCTGCCGTCACGCGAGGACGCGGCGCCCGCCCACGGCGCACGGACAGGCGCGCCCCCGCCCGCCCTGCAAGCCGCGGCGCGCTGCGCGGCCGCCGGAGCGCCGTTCGCGATCGCGGGCGCGCTGACGCCGAGTCGGACGCTGGAGCTCGAGGCCGTCGCGGCGTGGGCAGAGGAAGCCGGCGCGCTCTCGCTGACCTGGAGCTTCCCCGCGCCAGCGGGGCCCGAGGCGCCCTGGCGGGACGGCGCGCGGGCCGGCCGCGACGCGCTCGACGCGAGCCTGCTCTCGCTCGCGGCGCGCGCCGGATCGCTGCGCCTTCACCTGCCGAGGAGACTCGCCGAGGGAGCCGCGCCTGCCTGCGGCTGCGGGCGGCTCCAGGCTCGCATCACGCACGAGGGCAAGCTCACGAGTTGCCCGCTCGCGACCGCAGTCGTGGGCGACCTGCGCCGCAAGCCCATGGACGCCGCATGGCGCGAGGGCGCCGCCCGGGCGTGGCCGGATCCGCCGCCCGCCGATGCCGCCTGCTGGCATGACGGCGCCTGCGGGGGGTGCGCTCCGGCACGCGAGGCCGTGTCGTGAAGCCGCCGCCGCTGCCCGGTCCGGCGGGTTCCGGAAGCCCACCGCCCTTGCCTCCGTCGGGTCACGCGCCGCACCCGCCCGATCCCGTCCGCGTCGAGTCTGCCTGGGAGTTTCACGCCGACGAGCGCGTGCTCGATGCGTGCTTCGCCCCGCGCGGCCACGTGCGCGTGATGGACGCCATGGGCACGCTCACGGAGATGGACGCCACGGGCCGCGTCCTGCGAACGTCCCGCCTCTCGACGCCGCTGCAGGCGACGCGGCTGCTCCCGTCGGGCGCGTTCACGGCCGTGACGGCGGACGGACGGCTGCTCGCGTGCGGCGCGGACGGCGAGCCGCGCGCGGACCTTCGCGTGGACGCGTTCCGCGCGCTGGGCGCCAACGCGCGCATGGTCGTGGTGGCGGAGGACCGCCGCCCGATGAGGATCCTCAGTCCGACCGGCCGGCCGCGCACGACGATCGCGGTGGCCCACGCGGTCGATCACGTTGCGCCGTGCTCGCTGGAGGGCGAGATCGTCGCGCTCGCGAGCAGCGGGCAGTTCAGCGTCTTCGAGGGCGGCCAGGTGCGCTGGACGCTGCACCTGCGCGCGTCCGCGCGCGCGCTCGTCGCCTCCGACACGGGGATCTTCGTCGTGGTCCACGCGGACGGCGCCCAGGCGTTCACGGTGGATGGCCTGTGCCTCGGCCTCTTCGATCCCGGCGTTCCGCTGCGCGGCGCGGCGCTGTCCGGCGACGGCAGCACGCTCATGCTGCTGGCCGACGAGCGGCTCTTCCTGGTGGACCCGGGCAGCGGATACTGCACGTGGAACGAGCGCCGCCCCGTGCAGCTCGCGGGGCTGCGCCTCGCGCACGACGGCCGGCGCGCCATGGCGCTGTCCGTTGCCGGCTCCGCCGAGATGCTGCTGCTGGAAGCGGGCGGCGACCGCACGGCGCGCATCGAGCTGCTGTCCCGTCCTCCCGCGGCGAGCGGCTCGGTCTGGCGGCACGCCGCGGCCGTCCTGGACGTGGACGTGACGGCCCGGGTCGCCGTCGCGCCCGGGGGCGACGCGATCGCGGTCTCGCGTGACGGCGGCGCCGCCGTGGAGCTTCACGACGCGAGGGGCACGCCGGTGGGCCGCGTCCAGGGCACGCCCGACCTCGTGGGCGTCCTGTTCTCGGCCGACGGCCGGCGCCTGGTGCTGCATGGCGCGCGCGGCCTGGTCTCCGTGCTGCGGGACGGGCGCGCCCGCGCGACGATCCCCCGCGCGTTCGCGCGCGTGCTGCCAGGAACGGGAGACGAGATCCTCGCGGTGGGCGGGCGCGACGCTCAGCGTCTCGAGTTTCAACGCGGCGCGGACGTGGTCTGGGACCTCGCGCTCCCGGAGCCGGCCCGCGCCCTGCTCGCCACGCCGAGCTTGCAGCACATCCTGGTGGCGGGCACGACGAGCCTCTTCGGCGTGAGCCCGGACGGGCGGATCGCGTGGCGGCACGCGCACGCTTGCAGACAGGACAGCGTCGCGGCGGGCGGCCCGGGCTGGATCGTGGCGGAACCGACGCATCTCGTCGGCCTGTCGCCCGCCGGCGAGACGGCGTTCCGCGTCGCCATCCCCGAACCGATGGACGTGCTCACGGTCGCGGGTCACGCCTTCGGCCGGGCCGGCCGCAACCGCTTCTGGTGGATCGGACCCGACGGCGAGATCCGCCCGGTGGACGCGAGCCCGAACCTCGGCTCCTCGCTGCTCATCACCGGCCCCTCGCCGGACGGCACGGGCTACCTCGAGCTCAACGTGAACGGACGCGCGCTGACCGCGTTCGCGCTGGACGGGCGCATCGCGTGGCGCTGCGAAGCTCCCGCGCCGGTCTCGACGGCCGATGTCGTGGAGCGCGGGGGCCTGCTCGCCTTCCGCGCGGCGGCAAGCCTCTGCCTGCTCCCCCTGCACGCGGCGTGCACCGGCAGCGAAGCGTCCCGGCGGGCTGCTTTCATCGAGTTCTGACGGGGGTGACGTGGCGCGAGACCTGCCGCCCGAGGCCGCTCCCTGACGCGCCATGGCCATGGGTCCTGGCGCTCCGCTCGTGGCGCGATCGCCCGGGCACTACAATGGCGCCATGAGCTCGCCACCGCCCCTGCCGGCCGCGTCGCATCCCATCGTCGAGGAACTCGAGCTGCTGGTGAGGGCGCGCTACCCGATGACATGGATGGTCACGCACGAGGAGCGGCGCGCCGAGCGGCTGCTGCGCGAGGCCGCGACGCGCTTGCAGCGCGAGATCGTGTTCTGGTCCTGCACGACGGGCCTCGAACACCCGGCCTTCCGCGAGGACACGCGGACGCCGATCGCCGCGCTGGACGCCATCCGCGCCTCCTCCGAGCGACGCATGTTCGTCCTGCGCGACCTGCACGCGTTCGTGGAGGATCCGCACGTCGTCCGCAAGCTGCGCGATGTCGTGCGCGACCTGCGCACGTCCTACAAGACGCTGCTCGTCACGGGGCCCGTGCTGAAGATCCCTCCCGAGCTCGAGAAGGACGTGACCGTTCTCGACCTGCCGCTGCCGGCGGCCGGCGACCTCGAATCGCTCCTGCGAGGGCTCCTCGCGGCGGTGCCGCGCGGCACGGTCAAGCCCCCGGAGGACCCGGAGCTCTTCGAGCGGGTCATCAAGGCAGCGCTGGGCCTGACGGAGGCCGAGGCCGAGAACATCTTCGCGAAGGCGATCGTCAGCGACGCCACGCTGGGCGAGAAGGACATCTCGCTCATCCTCGGCGAGAAGAAGCAGGTCCTGCGCAAGTCCGCCGTGCTCGAGTACTTCGAGTCACCCGACACGCTCGGCGCGGTCGGCGGCGTTGATCGGCTCAAGGCCTGGCTCGCGGATCGATCGCACGCATTCTCGGAGAAGGCTCGCGCGTACGGCCTGCCGGCCCCGCGCGGCGTGCTCCTGCTGGGCGTGCAGGGTTGCGGCAAGAGCCTGACGGCCAAGTGCATCGCCGCCGAGTGGAAGATGCCGCTGCTGCGCCTCGACATCGGGCGGCTGTTCTCGTCGTTCATCGGGGCGTCCGAGGCCAACATGCACGTGGCCATCAAGACCGCGGAGTCGCTCGCGCCCGCGATCCTGTGGGTGGACGAGATCGAGAAGGGCCTCTCGGGCACGCGATCCAGCGGCCAGGTGGACGCCGGCACGACCGCTCGCGTCTTCGCGACGCTCCTGACCTGGCTGCAGGAGAAGACGGCGCCGGTCTTCGTGGTCGCGACGGCGAACCAGATCCGGGACCTGCCTCCCGAACTGTTGCGCAAGGGGCGCTTCGACGAGATCTTCTTCATCGATCTCCCCGAGCTGGCCGAGCGCGAGCAGATCTTCCGCATCCACCTCGCCCGCCGCCGGCGGGATCCGGCGCGATTCGACGTGCCGGCGCTGGCGCGGGCGACGAACGGATGGTCCGGCGCGGAGATCGAGCAGGCCGTTCTCGCGGGCCTCCACGCCGCGTTCCCCCTCGATCGGGACGTCAGCCAGGACGACCTGATGGCCGTGATCTCGGACGCCGTGCCGCTGTCGCGGACCATGGCCGAGGACATGGGCTCGCTCCGCGAGTGGGCCGCCACGCGCGCGAGGCCAGCGTGATCACGGCGGCGCGACGTCCGCCGCCAGGAGCCTCTCGCGCAGCGTGGCCGCCGCGGGGCTCCCGCGCAACGCGCCGAGCGACTCGACGTAGTGCGCCAGCGCCCAGAGGTCCTCGGGCGGCAGCGCCCCCTCCCACGTCGCCATGGCCGTCCCGGGAACGCCCGCGGCGATGACGCGGTAGAGATCCGCCGACCGCGTGGCGGGACGCGGGGAGCGCAGGGTGTGGAACGTGAAGTCGGGAGGCGTCGATCCCGCGGACCCGGGCGAGAGCGGATCCGGCGCCGGCGGGATCGAGTCGTGGAGGCGATCGCGGAGGCCAGCGCCGCCACGCAGCGCGAGCACGCGCGAGCGCTCGACGTACGCCGGGTGGCAGCTGAAGCACTGCGCGACGCCGTGGTAGACCTCCTCACCGCGCGCGACCGCCGCGGCGAGGCGATCGGGCGCCCAGGGATCGGCGGGAGGCGTCACGGGCGTGCCCTCCCCTTCGGCCCACGCGGCCGGCGCGAGCGAGCGCAGGTACGCGACGAGCGGTCCCATCTCGCGGTCGGGCAAGTCCCACCCCGTCATCGCGGTGCCGGCGAGGCCGTCGCGAATGATGCGCCGGAGATCCTCCTCGCGGGGCATGCCGTCCACGACCCATCCGAACTTGAAGACGCCGCGCCCCAGATCCGTGGCTGGCGGCTGCAGGCCGGCGGCCGAGGGTCCGCGACCATCGCCGTCACCGTGGCACGGCGCGCAGGCCCGGCCGTACACGCGGGCCCCCTCCGCGAGATCGCCCGCCGCGTCGCTGGCGCCGCCGCGCGGGGCGCCACAGCCGCCGAGAAGGAGAAAGCCGAGGGTGAGCCCCGCGCCCGTGAGAGGTCGCGCCGCCGGGACGCGCCGAGCGCCGTGCGCTCCGATCAGGGCAGGCTCTTGATGTACTCGATGACGTCCGCGATCTGCTGTTCCGTCAGCGCGAGCGGCGGCATCACGGGCTGGAAGCCGTCAGCGATCTGGCCCAGCGGATTCATGATGGACTCGCGGATGTAGGCCTCGTCGAACGTCGCGCTGCCACCAGCGAACTTGGCCGGCTGGCCCCAGCGGCCGTGCAGGCGCGGCCCGAGCTTGACGGACAGGTCGGCGGGCTCGACGGCGTGACAGGTCGAGCACGGGTGGAGCTTGGTGAAGACCAGCCGCCCGCGGTCGGCAGGCGTCGCGTTGGGATCGACGAAGATCGGCACGGACTTCAGCAGCCCGGGATCGGCCAGCAACATGTCGATGGCGTGCGTGACGGGGACGCGGTACTTGCCCGGGTGGGCGTCGCTGGGCGCGTACTCGCGCGTGCGCGCCGCCTGGTTGGCCCGGTAGACGCGCGCGTCCTCGGTCCAGGCCGGGCCATCGGCCGCCAGGGCCACGACGGCGAGGGAGAGCGCGGCGAGCGTCAGGACGGAGAGTCGGGTGGCTGGCGTCATGGGTTCCCGTTCACGCTGGCGGCCGGAGCCGCGGGGGCCGGTCCCCCGCTCTGCCGGGGGGCGCGGGTTCCGGAACTGACAGGAGAGGCTTCGCGACGATAGCGAAGGGCCGCGTTTTTGCGCAAGATGGCGTGACGGTCGGCACGCTCTCAGAACGTCAGGTCCAGCACCGCCGGGCCGGTCTCAGGGACGAGAACCTCGGCCCGCCGCTCGCCCAGGCGCTCGTGCCAGAACGCCACGACGTGGCGACCCGGCGGCAGGCCGGCGAGGCTGAAGCGCCCGTCGGCCCCCGTCACGGCCGCGGGGCCCGCCTCGACCACCCAGACGAAGCCGCGCATCCACTCGTGGACGTCGCAGCCCAGGCGCATCAGCCCGGCTCGCCGCAGGGGCTTCTCGATGACCTGGCCCTCGAGCGGCAGCGACAGGTTCATGACGGGGCGGCCGGAAGCCTCGTCCGTCAGCCGCGCCCCGTGAAGCACGGGATCGGCGTTGCGGATGCGCAGCGTGCCGCCGGCGCGCCCCGCGCTGATGCGCGGCTCGAAGGCGCACGACCGGTTCGTCACGTCCACCACCGCGGGCGCCGACCCGACGCCGGCAGGCAGGCTCGCGGCCTCCGGCAGCCAGACGACCACGCTCGCGAGCCGCCCCTCCGAGACGAGCAGATCGCCGGCGGGCCGGAGACCTGGCTCTCCGCAGGCCGATGCGTCCCTCGTCACGGCCTCCCGCGATTCGCTCTCGGTCCCCGCGTACATGACGGTGCCGGTGACGACGCCGCGCAGGCCCGCGTCGCCGCGTGCGGCCTCGCCAGCAGGCGGAGCCGCGGGCTCGGCCAGCGCGGCCGTGCTGGCGGCAAGAAGCGCCGCGGTGAGGGCAAGGGTCCCGTGCATGGTGGGTGCTGGCCTCGGGAGCCTCGCCGGCCCGGACTGGATGCGGCGCCGTGGCGCGCCGGACATGGTCGGGCTCGCGAGGCCGGACGACGGGCGGAGACTACCCGACGGTTCGGGCCGCGGCAACGGATCCGGCGAGCGTTTCCGGTACACTCTCGCGCACTCCGGCGCCTCCACCGGCCCGCGATCCACGCTTTCCGACACGCCGCGGCGATCCCCGCAGGCCATCGCTTCTCGAGATCTCCGCGCTTCATGACCGTGCTTGTCTGGGCAGCCTTCATCGTCGCCGTGCTGGCCCTGCTGGCACTCGACCTCGGCGTGCTCAGACGCAAGGGAACCGCGCCCACGGTGCGGACCGCGCTCGCGATGACCGCGTTCTACGTGAGCCTCGCGATGTCGTTCTCGGTCCTGGTCTACTTCCTCTATGACCGCCAGTGGATGGGCTTCGGGGTTGGCCCCGACGCGCTGGGCGGCAAGCAGGCCATGCTCCAGTTCATCACGGGATACCTCGTCGAGGAGTCCCTGTCGGTGGACAACATCTTCGTGATCGCGCTGATCTTCACGTACTTCGGCGTGCCGCCCCAGCACCAGCAGCGCGTCCTCTACTGGGGGATCCTCGGCGCCATCGTGTTCCGCGGGATCATGATCGCGCTGGGGACCGCCCTGGTCACGCGCTTCGCGTGGATGAACTACGTGTTCGGCCTGCTCCTGCTGGCCACGGCCGTGCGGCTCCTCCTGGTCAGCGACGACAAGCTCGACCCGGAGAGCAACTTCCTGTTCCGGCTTCTGCGGCGGTTCTATCCCGTCACGCCCCACTTCGACGGCGGGAACTTCTTCACGTCCTGGTCCGGTCGCAAGGCCGCCACGCCGCTCTTCGTGGCACTGCTGGTGGTCGAGAGCACCGACGTTCTCTTTGCCGTGGACTCGATCCCGGCCATCTTCGCCATCACGACGGATCCGTTTCTCGTGTTCACGTCGAACATTTTCGCCATCCTGGGCCTGCGCTCGCTCTACTTCGCGCTGGCCGGGATGATGGACATGTTCAAGTACCTCAAGACGGCGCTCGTCGTCCTCATGGCCTTCATCGGCGTGAAGATGCTGCTTCACCACCACGCGCACATCTCGACGGGCGCATCGCTGGCCGTCGTCGTCGGCATCCTGGCCTCTGGCGTCGCCGTGTCGCTCGTCGCGCAGCGGCGCGAGGCCGCCCGCAAGGCGGCGCTCCAGCAGCCGGATCCGTGACGCCGAACCCCGTTCGGCGGTGGCGCTGGCTGCGCCGCGCCGTGATCTTCGTTCTCGGCGCATCCGTGACGCTGGTCGGCGTCCTGCTGGTCGTCACGCCCGGCCCGGCCATCGTGGTGGTGCCGCTCGGCCTGATGATCCTCGCGACGGAGTTCGCGTGGGCGCGCCTGCTGCTCGCGCGGCTGCGCGAGCGCATTGACCGCTTCACGTCCTCGGGCAGTTCCACCCCGCCCGCCGCCGGTGCCGGCGACCAGCCGGCGGAACCGCCGCCGCGGGAGCCTCAGCCGTGACGAACATCGCCCGCGATCGCCCGCGCCCGCGAGCGCCGGGTGCGACATGATCGGGGCGTGAGCAACGCCTTCTCCGACTTCATGAGCACCCCGATCGCGGTCGTGGCCGGAACCGGGCTCGCGGGAGCCGCCGCGTGGCTGGGCGCCGCCGCCCTTCTCGTCCGGGCTCGCGAGCGGCGCGAAGCCTCGTGGGCTGGCACGCTGCTGGGCATGGCCATCCTGGCCGGCTGGCTGGGCTTCCGGCAGCCCGAGTGGCACGTGGTCGCCACGGGGCTCGCGGCCGGGCTCGCGCTGCGCAACCTGGTGGTGCAGAAAGGCGCGGCCCGCGCCCTGACCATCGCGGGCCTGGTCGCGTGGATCGCGTCCGTGGGCCTCGCGTTCGCGGTCTTCCGGTAGGCAGGCCCCGGTCGGCGCCGGCGGCCGGGGCCGCGCGCCTCAGAAGTTCTCGAAGGCCAGGGCCTCTTCGAGGCGCGGATCCTTGACCGGCACCAGGGCAGCCCCGAGCGTCAGTCGCGCGAAGACGTGCACGAAGACGCCGCCGACGAACAGCAGCGTCGCGAGGTCCAGCAGGCTCGGCTGGAAGCCCGCGCGATGGCCGGTCGGCATGATGATCCAGTAGATGTCCACGAGGTGGATGAGCAGCAAGTACGCCGCGCCGCCGAACAGGAGGCCCCGGTGGCGCTTGACCCGGCGCTGGATGAGGAAGAAGAACGGCAGCAGGAAGTGACCGAAGAGGATGACCTTCGTGATGGTCGTCCACGAACCCTGCATGCGCATGTGGTACCAGTGCTGCTCCTCGGGGATGTTCGCGTACCAGATCAGCATGAACTGCGAAAACGCGATGTAGCCCCAGAAGACCACGAACGCGAACAGGAACTTCCCGAGGTCGTGATAGTGCTCGGCCGTCACCGCCTTGCCGAGCAGCCCGCCCCGCTGCAGGGTCATCCCCAGCACGATGAGCAGGGCCAGGATCGCGAGCACGCTCCCGGCGAAGAGGTAGCCGCCGAAGATGGTCGAGTACCAGTGCGGCTCGAGCGACATCACCCAGTCGAATGCGGCGAGCGTGAGCGCGAGCGCGAAGAGGAAGACGCACGGCCCGGCCGCCATGGACAGCCGCCGCGTGGACGTCGTGCGGGTCGGGCCGAGCCGGACGTCGCGCTCCCCCGCCTGATCCTGGATCACCGACTCGCGCCGGAACCACCAGCCCATCCAGCCGAGCGCGACCAGGACGAACACGGCGCGCCCGATGAAGAACGGTTCGTTCAGCCACGGCGCCTTGGCCGCCAGGATGGCGTCGTGGTGCTCGACATGCGTCCAGTGGTAGAGCTCGTGCATGCCGACGAGCACGGGGATGAACAGGGGCGCCATCCACGGCAGCGTGCCCGCGAGGTTCTCGGCGATGCGCCGGAGCGTGACGCTCCAGCCGGCCTTGGCCACGCGGTTGACCAGGACGAAGAACAGGCCGCCGCAGCCCAGCGTGAAGAAGTAGACGAAGGCGACGAGATACGAGAAGTAGAAGTTCTTGAGTCCGTGCTCGCCACCGAGGCCCGTCAGGCCCAGCACCAGCGACGCCACGAGACCCACGGCGGCCACGCCGAGCGCGATGGCCGGGACCTTGCGCAGGCCGTGGGTCGCGGGAACCTGGAGCTTGGCCGGATCGAGGCTGACCGCGTGTCCGCCCATCACTTCCATCCCTTCTCGGCCGCCACGCTGGCGGGGACCTGCGAGAGCTCGGCGGCCTGCGAGACCTGCAGGGCGCGCACGTAGGCGGCCACCGCCCACCGGTCCTCCGGCGGGATCTGGGCCGCGTACGACGGCATCACCTTGCTCGGCGATCCGTGCGTGATCACGTCAAAGAGCTGGCCGAGCGGATACGCGCGCAGCCGGTCGTCGTGGAGCGACGGCGGAGGCTGCATGCCCCGGGCGACGACCGAGCCATTTCCGTCGCCGGTGACGGCATGACAGGGGGAACAGTAGATGTCGTAGCGCTGGTGGCCACGCTCGAGGAGCGCACGGTCGAGCGCGATCCCGCTCGGCAGCTCCTCCGTGAAGGCCTCGCCGATCTTCCCCGTGAGAGCCACGGGGTCCGTCGTGCCGGTCGGGCGGGGCTCCGTGCCCTCGACGCGCGGACGCATGCCGCGACCGTCCGCGAAGTGGGGGCTCGCCTCCTGCGGGTCGAGTCGCTGCTGCTCGTCCATGTTCTCGTTCAGGTGCAGCGGCGGCCGCGACGAGAGGGTCCCGCGACACCCCGTGAGCGCGATCCCCGCCACGACCAGGGAAAGGACAACGACCTGGCGCATCATCCGGCCTCCACGCGCTCGACGCTCTCGGGGTGGAGCCCCTGAAGGAACTGCTGCGTCGCCGCCTCGTCGTACCGCGGGTCCGACGACTCGATCGAGATGAAGAAGCGGTCATCGCTCGCTCGCGCGAACCGCTGCGAGGAGAAGAGCGCGTGATGGTGCCTCGGGAGCTGGTTGAGAGCCAGCATGCCCAGGATGGCCCCGAGGGCGCCGAACAGGACGCCGAGCTCGAAGGTGATCGGGATGTACGCCGGCCATGAGAAGAACGGCTTTCCGGAGATGACCATGCGGTAGCCCACGGAACTCGTCCACCACTGCAGCGTGAGCGCCGAGGCCGCGCCGACCATGCCCGCCGCGAAGCAGATGTACGGGAGCGGCGAGACGGGCAAGCCCATGGCCTTCTCGAGCCCGTGCACCGGGAAGGGCGAGTGCGCGTCCCACCGGGTGAAGCCCGCGTCGCGGACCTTCTCGCACGCGTGGTACAGCTCGCCGGGCGTCTTGAACTCGGCGAGCAGGCCGAAGTGAGACCGCCGGTTCTTCGTGAACGTGTCCTGGATGAGGTCGATCATGGCGCGAGGCTCGGGGCGGGGACGCCGGCCGGATCCGCGTCAGGGGGCCCGGCGTGCGGATCCGCCGCAGGCGTCACCCCCTTGAGCTCGGCCATCGCCACCATGGGGACGAACCGGACGAAGAGACACATCATCGTGAAGAACAGGCCGAAGCTGCCCATCAGCGTCAGGACTTCCCACTTCGTCGGGTAGTACATCGCCCAGCTCGAGGGGAGGAAATCGCGGTGGAGCGACGTCACGATGATGACGAACCGCTCGAACCACATGCCGATGTTCACGAAGATGGAGACGATGAACATGATCGCGATCGACTTCCTGGCCTTCTTGAACCAGAAGATCTGCGGCGTGATCACGTTGCAGCTGAACATGATGAAGTACGACCACCAGTACGGGCCGAAGGCGCGGTTGAGGAACGCGTACCGCTCGTAGTGGTTGCCCGAATACCAGGCCATGAAGAACTCGACGACGTAGGCGTACCCGACGATCGAGCCCGTCACGAGCATGATCTTCGCCATGTTCTCGAAGTGCCGGATGGTGACGAGATGCTCGAGACCCCAGACCATGCGCGCCAGGGTCATGAGCGTCACGACCATGGCGAAGCCCGAGAACACGGCGCCCGCGACGAAGTACGGCGGGAAGATGGTCGTGTGCCAGCCCGGGAGCTGTGACGTCGCGAAGTCGAACGAAACGATCGAGTGCACCGAGAGCACGAGGGGCGTCGAGAGCGCGGCGAGGATCAGGTAGGCGCGCTCGTAGTGCCACCAGTGACGGTGGCTCGACCGCCACCCCAGCGCGAAGAACCCGTAGAGAAGGCGCGAGAGCTTGGTCGTGGACCTGTCTCGCATCGTGGCGAGATCCGGGATGAGGCCCATGTACCAGAACATGATCGAGACCGAACCGTAGATGCTGACGGCGAACACGTCCCAGAGCAGCGGGCTCCGGAAGTTCGGCCACATGGCCATCTGATTCGGGATCGGCATGACGTAGTGAAGGAGCCATGCGCGGCCGACGTGGATCGACGGGAAGATCAGGGCGCACATGACGGCGACGATGGTCATCGCCTCGGCGAACCGATTGATGGACGTGCGCCACTTCTGCCGGAAGAGATACAGGATTGCCGAGATCAGCGTTCCGGCGTGGCCGATGCCGATCCAGAACACGAAGTTCGTGATGTCGAAGCCCCAGCCGACCGGGTTGTTGAGGCCCCAGATGCCGATGCCTTCCCAGATGAGCCAGCCCACGCTCACGCCGAGGCACCCGAGGAGCCCCAGGGCCAGCGCGAAGGCAATCCACCAGGACTTGGGCGCCGCGGATTGAACGGGACGCGCGACGGCGGCGGTGATCGACGCGAAGTCGGTCGCCCCGTGAATCAGCGGCGCGCGCCCGACGATCGGGTCAAGGTCCGCCCACGGAACCTCGGGTTGGTGAGTGTCAGCCATGGTGGTCGTTCACGCCCTGGGCCCGGCGGGCCTCATCCGTGGTGGCCGCCACCCCCGGCCGCGGCGGGAGCCGGGGCGGGAGCGAGAGCCGGGTTGGGGTTGCGGACGCGGGCGAGGTAGCTCGTCCGGGGCCGGGTCCTGAGCTCGGTGAGCATCGTGTAGTTCCGCGACGTCGCCTTGAGGCGGCTGACGCGGGACTTCGGATCGTTGATGTCGCCGAAGGCGATGGCGTCCGCCGGGCATGCCTGCTGGCACGCGGTCACGACGCCGCCGTCCGGGATGACGCCGTCCCCGTGGACCTTGGCGTCGATGCGCGAGCGGCTGATGCGCTGGACGCAGTACGTGCACTTCTCCATGACGCCCCGGAAGCGCACCGTGACGTTCGGGTTGCGCTGGAGCGCGAGGAGCGTCGCCGGCTGGTTCTTCTGGAACACCTGGTCGAGGATCGGGCGATCGTCCACGGGCTCGCCGGGGAGCATCAGCGTGTCGTTCTCGCGCGCGTAGTTGAAGAAGTTGAAGCGGCGAACCTTGTAGGGGCAGTTGTTCGCGCAGTACCGCGTGCCGATGCAGCGGTTGTAGACCATGTCGTTGAGACCATCCGTGGAGTGCGTGGTCGCCGCCACGGGGCAGACCTGCTCGCACGGCGCCGTCTCGCACTGCATGCAGGGCACGGGCTGGTGGATCGCCGCGTCGGGGTTTTCCTCCGGGCCGCGGAAGTACCGGTCCACGCGGATCCAGTGCATCTCGCGGCCCTGCAGCACGCGATCACGTCCCACGACGGGGATGTTGTTCTCGGCCTGGCACGCGATGGTGCAGGCCGAGCAGCCCGTGCACGCGGACAGGTCGATCGTCATCCCCCACTGCTGGCCGTCAACCTGGTTGGGCGACTTGAAGAGCTGGTTCGCGAGAAGCTCGTCCGAGACGATGTCCATCTCGCGGATGAACATGGGCTCCTCGCGCCACTGATCGAGCCGGGTCTCGCGCACGAGATCGGCGCGCTCGAGGTGCGGGCCGTGATCCTCGTACAGCGTGCCGTGCTCCTGCGTCGTCGCCAGCTTCACGCGACGCCCCGTGGCCGACGCGGTCGCGCTGGCCCAGTACGGCGACGCCGCCGCGCGCAGCGCGGCGACCGAGGAGCCGACGCCGTTCGCGACCCGGCCCAGATCCGCCCGGCCGTAGCCGAGCGGCAGCACGAGCACGTCATCGGCGATGCCCGGCGCCACGAACACGGGAATCGTCGTCGCGCCCGCCGGGGTCTTCACTTCGAGGACGTCGCCGTCCTTCACGCTCAGCTTCGCCGCAGTCGCCTTGCTGACGGACACGACGTTGTCCCACGTCATCTTCGTCATGGGATCGGGGAGCTCCTGGAGCCATGCGTTGTTCGCGTAGCGGCCATCCAGGATGGACATGTCGAGGATGAAGTCGGCCTCGAGGCCGTCGCCCGCCGCGGGAATCGCGGCGAGAGCGGCCGCCAGCGGCGCGAGATCGCGCGGGCTCGCCGGCGCCGCAGCCACGGCGGGCGCGGCCCCGGGGATCACTCCCTTCTGCAGGCCGGCCTTCCACGCCGCGGCGTCGAGCCCCGCCGTCGCCTGCACGAGCGCGAGGGCCGGCGACGCGTCGCCGGACGCGCGGGCGAGCAGTTCGATGTCGGAGATGCCGCCGTGGAGCGGAGCGATGAGCGGCTGCGTGATGGCCACCGTGCCATCCGCCGCCACGAGGTCGTCCCAGGCCTCGAGCCAGTGCGCCTGGGGCACGTGCCACTGGCACGCCCGCGCGGTCTCGTCCCGCGTGAGCCCGAGGTGCAGGCTGAAGCCGCACGCGCCGATCGCCTCGGCCATCTTCAGGTCGCCCGGCGCATCGTGCGCCGGGTTCGCGCCGAGAACCACGAGCGTCTTGACGCTTCCGCCGCGGAGGGCCTCGGCCAGGGCGGCGAGGCCCTCGCCTGCCGGCGCGGCGTCGGCAACCACGCTCACGGTGTTCCCGATGGCGCCGAGCTGCTCGTGGATGAGATGGGCCAGCGCGTGGGCCGCGGCCGGCTGGCGCTCTCCCACCAGGACGAGCGCGGAGCTTCCCGCCCGACGCAGGTCGTCGGCGAGAGCATCCAGGAATCGCTTGTCGGCGTCGTCCACGCGCGCCGCGGCGAGCGCAGCCGCCGCGTCGGCCGGAACGCCGAGCCGGGTCGCGAGCGCCGCGAGCACGCCCGCCACGCGGCTCGACTTCACGCGAAGCCGGTGATCGGCCAGCGCTCCGGTCAGCGTGAAGGCGGCCTCGACGGCGTAAAGGCGATTCATCTCGGCCGACGGATCCTCGGGCTTGCGGCGCGAGGCGAAGTGCCGGGAGTGCCGGACGGCATCGCCATCGGTGCCGAGGAAGTCCGCGTCGAACGCGGCGATGACCGCGGCCTTGCTCAGGTCGGGCACGGCCCGCGTGCCGGCCGGCGCGCCCGCGAGGCGCGCGCCCGCGGCCGAGGCCGTGCGGGCGGTGGCGTCGGAGACGAAGACGCGCGTTCCGGGCGTCGCGGCGGCGAGCGCGTCGATGAGGCGCTGGCGCGTCCGCGAGGGGCGCGCGTCCGTCACGATGCCGAGGCCCCCGCTGGCCTTCGCTTCGGCCAGGCGCGCCGCGAGGGCGGCGATGGCCGCGTCCACCGTGGAGGCCGACGCGCCCTGCGTGGCGGAGGTGCTGCGATCGGGATCGTAGAACCCCAGGATCTCGGCCTGCGCCCAGACCGACGTGCCGCCGAGGCTCATCGGATGATCGGGGTTGCCCTCGATCTTGGTCGGGCGGCCCTCGTGGCTCTCGACGAGCAGGCCGAGCACCGAGCCAGCCACGTGCGCCGCCGTCGCGAAGAACATCGCGCGGCCGGGCACCAGGTCTTCGGGACGACGCGCGTACGGGAGGATTTCCTCGGGCGTCTTGCGCAGGTGCGTGCAGCCCGTCGTGGAGAGGCCGGCGAGCGCCAGGGAGGCGCCCATGACGCCGAGGAACTCGCGCCGGGAGACGTCGTTCATCTCGACGACATCGGCGCCGTCCGCGAACTCGCGGCGGCTCTCGGCCGTGGCGGCGTCCTGATCGGACGGAAGGCGGCGCCAGTACTGCTCGCCGCGCGGGGCAGGAGCTTGCGGGGTCGGCTGCATGGAGTCGCTCATCGGTGACACCCGGAGCAGTGCTCGGGTGGCTTGACGGTCCGCTTGCGCGCGGGATCGGCCGCAGGGTCGTAGCCGGCGGTGGCCGCGTTCCAGGTCATGTTGGTCACTTCACTCGCGGGGCGCAGGAACGGTTCGGGATTGCGATGACATGACAGGCACCACGACATGGACAGGGGTTCCTTCTGCGCCACGACGTCCATCTGGTCCACGCGACCGTGACACGACACGCATCCGACGCCAGCGGCGAGGTGCACGGAGTGATCGAAGAACGCGTAGTCCGGCAGGAGGTGCACGCGCCGCCAGTGGATCGGCTCGTCGGTCTCCCACGACTTGCGCACGAGCTCGAGTAGCGGGCTGTCCTTCTTGACGCTCGCGTGGCAGTTCATGCAGGTCTGCGTCGGCGGGATGGCCGCAAATGCGGACCGCTCGACCGTCGAATGGCAGTACCGGCAGTCGAGCCCGAGGCCGCCCGCGTGCAGGGCGTGGCTGAACGGAACGGGCTGCTCCGGCTGGTGGCCGACGTCCGTGAACTTGGGGGAGAACCAGTACCACGTGCCGAACACGGCGGTCGGAAGCGCGACCATGACCGCTCCCGCCACGACGACGGGCAGCAGGTTGGTCCAACGCGGAAAGATGACGGCCATGCGCGTTCCTGAAGCTGGCGGGGACGAGCCCTCCCGAATCACCGCGTGGGCCGGGCGTGCGGGCCACGAGCGGGCCCGGACGCGCCACCCCGCGCGCCGGCGGCGAGAGGACCTTCCGCGAGCGCGCGTACCGTACCAAAGCGCCGTTCGGCGAGTCCATCGCCACGCGGGCGCGCGTGTCTTTCGCCACGCAGGCCGCCGCAGCGAGCCGCGTGCCGCGGCGTGACGCAGGTCATGTCCGTGGCTCGTGGCGCCGGTCCCGTGCGGCCCGCGACGCCACGCAGGGTGGCCCTCCGGATCGGGCCGGCAGCGCGACCGGCTGACGGGCGCGCCGCCGCATCCGGGCCCGGGTGATGACATGATTCGCCCATGTCCAATCGCCTCAAGAAGCAGCACGGTTCGGAATCCGGATCCGACTCCAGGTCTGGCGGCACGAACTGGATCAACATGATCGGGATGGTCGCCATCGGCGTCGTGCTCGGCGCGGTCCTCTACGCCACGCTGTTCAAGCGACCGCCGGCTCCCGTCGCCGCGCCCGCGCCACCGCCGGCGACGGCCGCGACCTCGGCGACGCCAGCGCAGCCGCCGCCGCAAGGTCCCTGCCCCACGCGCACCGGCGAGCCCTGGGAGTTCGACGCCCCGACCAACTGCCACTACGACCCGGCGCACGCGCACTGGCACCAGGGCCCGCCGCCGTCGGATCCGGCCGAGCGAGCTCGGCTGATGTCCGGTGGCGCGCCGCAGCCCATCCAGATCCAGCCGACGCTCACGCCCGTCGAGATCCCTGCCACCGGCGGCAACTGACGCCCAGCCCCGCCATGAGCCAGGCTCATGGCGCTCCGCATGCGCGCGGGCCGGCCGTGCGGTCCGCAGGCCCTGCGGACAGGCGGCGTCCCTGGAGCCAGCTCGGCAGCCATCCCCTGGAGCCCCGTCCCGCCGCCTGACCCGACGGGCGCCCACGGCCAGCCCGGCGCTCTCGCGCGCAGCCGGCCACGCCCCGTGGCCATTCGACCCGGCGGAGAACGATCCACGGATCTTGCTCCCGGGTTGACCGCGCGCGCGCGCGGCACGACCCTTGGCGCAGACGCGCTCATGTCCCCGCGCGGAGGATCCCATGCTCCCCCTCGCCCGGCGGCTGCCGTCCTGCCTGCTTCTCGTCGTCATGCCCCACCTCGCGCTCGCCTCTCCCGGCGGCGTCGAGAGCACGTGGCAGCAGGCGCAGGCCCGGCGACAGCAGCCCCACTCACCCCTCGCACCGGCGCTGGAGAGCCAGGTCGCCACGCTTTCGCCCGCTCAACTCGCGGCGCTGGGCACGTCCGCCGGCCGGGCGGCGCTCGATGCCGCGCTCGCGGACACGGGCCTCATGCGCGATGAGGTCCGCGCGCTGGGCCCCTCGATTCTCGACATGGTCTCGGCCTCCCTGTTGCTGCGCGGGGCGCGCACGGAGCCTCTCCTCGCGGTCGGACCGCTGACGCTGTCGATCACGCAGGTTCTCAGCATCGCGGGACCGCGGGAGGGACGGGATCGCCGCGAGGTCGCGCGTCGGCTTCGCGCGACGGCCCCTGGCGCTGCCGGGCTGGACGACGCCGCGTGCACCGCCCTCGTGCCGGCGGCGGTCCGGGCCGCCGACAGCGTGGATCTCGCCGGCGCCGTCGCTGCGGTGCGCCTGGCGGTGGTGACCGCCGGAGGGATGCAGTGATGCGCCGACTTCACGCCGCGCTGCTGGCGAGCCTGCTGGCGAGCGCCGCGAGCGCCCACCCGCTCGCGACCTTCGACGACGGCCTTCTGTCGGGGACGGTTGTCGGCTCGAGCGTCGGTCCGAGTTCCGCGACGTGCCAGGCCGGCGATGCCGTGGCGCCCGCGAACCGGCCCGGGTCGGCCCGCGTGATCCCCTCCCCCACGGCCCTGCTGGCGGAGGGCGCGGCCGGCGACGCCGTGCTGCAGCTCGCCACGGGCGACGCCGCCAGCGACGACGGGCTGGCGCAGACGCGCTGGTCCATGAGCTTCGAGGCGCGCGAGTCCTCCGTGCTGAACCTGCGCCTCGCGTTCGTGACGACCGACGGCGCCGCGTTCGGGGACTGGTGGATGCTGCTCCTCGACGGCGAGCCCTTCGCGTGCGGCGACGTGGCGGGCATGGCCGTGGAAGCCACCGGCGTGCTGGCGCCCGGCGACCGGGCGACCGCCTGGATGGACCTCGGCGGAGGCCTTCCCCTCAGCCCCGGCGCCCACGTGCTCGAAGCCGTCGTGGGCGACGGCGTGGACTCGACGGGGGCGTCGTCCATCCTGCTCGACGACATCCGGCTGCACCAGTCGCTGGTGCCGACGCCCTGCCGGCCGGCTCCACCCGAGGACGTGG
The DNA here is from genome assembly GCA_964613915.1 of uncultured Thermoanaerobaculia bacterium. Lineage (GTDB taxonomy): Bacteria > Acidobacteriota > JBCCFW01 > JBCCFW01 > JBCCFW01 > CAZTIW01. The sequence goes on along the minus strand of CAZTIW010000019.1, from coordinate 13,124 downwards.
GCGAGATCCCGTACGAGCCTGGCGTGAACCCGCGCCGCTGGATCTTCGACGACAACCGGTTCTGCTCCGCCGGCCCGCAGCTCGGCTGCGCGCGCTGCCTCTCGGGCGCGCCCACGCCGTGCCAGGCGGGCGACCCCGAGGTCAATCCGAACACGGGTTTCGTGGACTCGACCAACCGGTCGTTCGAGATGTACGTCGTGGCCGACTGCGGCCGCGTCATGCACGTGCCGCTCTTCGACGTGGAGTCCGGCTGCATCAGCGTCTTCGACGAGAACCGCTTCCCGATCGCGATCACGGTGACCAACAACGCCGGCTTCAACGCGTCGGGCGGCGAGGTCTGCTGGAACGCCACGAACTGCACCGGCGGCGGCGCGAACGATCCGGGAGGGCCGGGCGACCAGCGCGTCATGGACGTGGCCTTCGCGGGCGATCCCGCGCTCTGTGGCGTCTACATCCTCAACTTCCGTTCGTGGGCCGGCTGCATCTGGGATCTCTTCGCCAACTGCAACGGCACGGGCTCGGAAGGGTTCGAGATCCACGACAACTTCTGCTCGGCTCAGGCTGCGGTGAACCGGCTGCCGGAGATCGTGATCGAGAGCCTGGTGCTCACCAGCGGCGTCGGTTGCTTCGTGGACTACTGCGCGACCGTGCGCAACATCGGCTGCCTCGTCGCGCCGGGATTCATCCTTCACGTCGAGAACGAAGCCGACGCGAACGACCACGCCCTGACGCTCGGCCCCGGCTTCTCGGCGCAAGTGTGCGGGCGGCTCGACGTCGTGGACGTCGGCCCGGTGACGACGACCGTCGTCACGGCCACGGTGGACTACGGGGACCTGATCCTCGAGTGCACCGAGAACCCGTCGGCGAGCGCCTGCGATCCGGAGCCTGGCGCCGACCAGCGCACGAGTTCCATCCAGGTCGAGTGCAACCACGATCCGACCTGCGATGCTGGTGGCCCGTACGCCGCGACCTGCCCGAGCCCCGGCACGCAGTTCATCCAGCTGGACGGCACGGGCTCGAGCGATCCGGACGGCGATCCGCTGACGTACCTGTGGACAACGACCTGCCCCGGAGCCACGTTCAACGACGCCACGTCGGCCACGCCGATCCTCAGGGTTCCCTCGCTCTCGTGCGCGTTCTGCCTGGTGCAGTTGCGCGTGACCGATCCGGACAGCGCGTTCGCCGAGTGCACGGCGAGCGTGGACCTGCGCGACCTCGTCCCGCCCGTGCTGACCTGCCCGTCGAACCAGAGCTCCGAGTGCGGTGGCCCCGGCTCGGGTCCAGCGGCGCGCCAGGCATGGCTGAACTCCGCCACGGCCACGGACGCGTGCTCGGGCCCGCGGCCGGTCACGACCACGCTCGTGAGCTCGACCGGCCCATGCGCCGGCACGTTCAGCGAGATCCACGAGTTCCGAGCCCAGGACGCGTGCGGGAACGTCACGACCTGCCGGCGAACATGGGCCGAGACCGACTCGACCCCGCCCGTCGTGCAGGCGCCGCCGGATCGCGTCGTGGAGTGCACGACGCCCGCCTCGGACCTCGCGGCCTGGCTGGCCTCGGCGACCGCGAGCGACGCGTGCGCCGGACAGCTCCCGGTCGTCACGGCCGTGGTGCAGCAGCTGACCCCGTGCCGGGGCGCCTCGCGGACGAGGTACCGCTTCTCGGCCGTGGATCCCTGCGGCAACGAGGGCGAGGCCTTCGCCTGGTACGAGACGCGCGACACGGTGGCGCCGAGCCTCGTGGGCGTCCCCCCGGATCAGCAGGCCGCCTGCGACGCCGTTCCGCCCCCCGCGACCGTCACGGCGACCGACGCGTGCGATCCCGCGCCAGTCGTCACGTTCAGCGAGCAGGTCGTGCCAGGCGCCTGTCCGCAGGAGCGCGTGCTGGTCCGCACCTGGACCGCCCGCGACGACTGCGGCAACGCCGCGAGCCGCACGCAACGCGTCACCGTCGTGGATCAGGCTCCCCCGACCCTGCTGGGCGTGCCCGCCGATCAGCAGGCGCCCTGCCACGCGATCCCGCCGCCCGCCGGCGTGACGGCCACCGACACGTGCGATCCCGCGCCCGTCGTCACGCTCAGCGAGCAGACCCAGCCGGGCCCGTGCCCGCAGGAGAGCGTGATCGTGCGCACCTGGACCGCGCGCGACGCGTGCGGCAACACCGCGAGCCGCACGCAGCGCATCACCGTCGTGGATCAGACCCCTCCGACGCTCGTGGGCGTGCCCGCCGATCAAGAGGCGCCGTGCGACGCCATCCCGCCACCGCCCGCCGTGACGGCCACCGACGCCTGCGACCCGGCGCCCGTCGTGACGTTCAGCCAGACCACGAGCGCCACGCATGCGGCCGCCGAATCCGCGGGCGGCCCGCGTCGCTTCCCCGGCACGCGCGGCTCGCCGAGCGTGCCGGCCGCGCACTGCCCCGACGAGTACACGATCATCCGGACGTGGACGGCGACGGACGCGTGCGGCAACCAGGCGTCGCGCACGCAGACGATCACGGTCGTGGACCGGGTCGCTCCCACGCTCACGGGCGTCCCGCCCGACACGACCGTGCCCTGCACGTCCGTGCCCCCGCCCGCGGCCGTCACCGCGGTGGACGCCTGCGACCCCGACCCGGTGGTCGTCTTCGGCGAGGTCCGCGTGGACGGGCCGTGTCCCGGCACGTACTCGCTGCGCCGCACGTGGACGGCCACGGACCGCTGCGGCAACGCCTCGTCGGCACGCCAGACCGTTCAGGTGGTGGACGACATTCCCCCCGTCGTGTCGCCGCCGGCGGCCATCACGGTCGAGTGTCCCGCGCCGGCCAGCGGCACGGACAGCGAGACCGAGTGGCGCTCGCGAGCGACCGCGACCGACTCGTGCGGACCGGCCACGCCGCAGTCCGCGGAGGTGTCGCGCACCCCGCGCTGCGGGGCGACGTATCAGGCCGTCTTCGAGTTCTGGGCGACCGACGCCTGCGGGAACGAGTCGTCACGCCTGACGCGGACCTACACCGTGGAGGACACGACGCCGCCCGTCCTGAGCGCCCCGGCCGACCTCACGGTCGAGTGCCCCGCGCCCGCGAGCGGGCCGGGCAGCGAGAGCGCCTGGCGCGGATCGGCGACCGCCACCGATGGCTGCGGCACGCCGACGGTGCAGTCGTCCGAGGTGAGCCGGACGCCTGGCTGTGGCGCCACCTACGTGGCCGTCTTCGAGTTCTGGGCGACCGATCCCTGCGGGAACGAGTCGCCTCGCGTGCGCCGCACGTACCGGGTCGTGGACACGACGCCTCCGATTCTGAACGCGCCGGCCGATCTCACCATCGAGTGCCCCGCCCCCGCGTCGGGGCCGGGCAGCGAAGCGGACTGGCGGGCCTCCGCGACCGCGACGGACGCCTGCGGGACCGCCACGCCCTCGTCACGGGAACTGCTCCGGGAGCCGGGCTGCGGCAACACCTACACCGCGACGTTCGAGTTCTGGGCCACCGACGAGTGCGGGAACGAGTCCGCGCGCGTGACGCGGCGGTACATCGTCGTGGACACGACGCCTCCCGTGTTCTCGCAGCCAGGACCCGATCAGTTCCTGCTCTCCATCTGGCCGCCCAACCACGGCTACGTCGTCTACCAGACGGCCGATCTCGTCAGCGCCACGGACACCTGTGGCGAGGTCGTCGTCTCGGTGACGGGCTGCCGCAGCAGCCAGCCCGAGGAAGTTCACCAGGGACCGACGAGCGATGGCGGCAACGGCGACGGCCACTTCGGCGAGGACTGCGTGCTCTCGGTGGACGGCACGCAGTTTGCCGTGAGGGCCGAGCGCCTCGGCGCCTGCGGCCGCGACTCGTTCCGCGTCTACTCGGTGGAGTTCACGGCGACGGATGAGTGCGGCAACGGCGCCCCCGGACAGGGCCGGATCATCGTCGAGCACGATCGCAGCGGTCATCAGGACGTGCGCCGCGGCCGCAAGCTCGGCCCGAACGACCCGCCGCCGTTCCCCTACACGCACCCGACGGTCTATGGCACGGGGTGCGGGCCCTGAGGCCCGCTACTTGAGCGCCAGGCGCAGGATGCGGGTGACGAGTTCCTCGTACGGGATGCCCGCGCGCGAGGCGGCCTCGGCGTAGTCCTCGCCGAACGCGATCTCCGGATTGGGGTTCGCCTCCATGACGAGCAGGCGCCCGTCCTCGGTCAGCCTCAGGTCGAGCCGGCCGTACCCGCGCATCTTGAGCGCCCGGTAGGCGCGCCGGCAGGTCTGGCCGATCGCGCGCAGCGTCGCATCGTCCAGTCCCTCCGCGAACGCGTTCTCGATGCCCCAGCGCTGGCGGTACTCGAGGTTCCACTTCGTGCTGTACGTGGCATAGGTCGGCTCCCCCTCGGGCACGTTGGCGAAGCGCAGCTCGCGCGGCGGGAAGACCCGCAGCCGGTCGTTGCCGAGCACGCCCACGTAGAGTTCCCGGCCGGGGATGAACTTCTCGATGATGACGTCCGTGGCCATGCTCTCGTGCAGGAATCTCACGCGGTCGAGCGCCTTCTCGGCCGTGTCGGCGAAGGAGTCCTTCGAGATGCCCTCCGAGCCCTCGGACGCGAGGGGCTTCACGAACGCGGGCAGGAGCTCCGGCGCCAGCTTCGTGATGGGCCTGCGCTGGCGGGACACGACGAACTGCGGCACGCCCACGCGATGGTGGCGGAGGATCTTCTTGCTGAGGGCCTTGTCCTTGCACAGGAACAGCGACTCGAATCCGCATCCCGTGTAGGGCAGGCCGAGGAGCTCGAGCGTTGCCGCGATGTGGACCTCGTAGTGACGGTGCTCCTGGAAGATCTCGCAGGCGTTCCAGACGATGTCGGGCTTGGTGCGATCGACGACATCCAGCAGCTCGCGCACGTCGCGATGGATGGGCCCGAGAAAGACCTCGTGGCCCGCGTGACGGAGCGCCTCGAGCACGTGCCCCTCCGTGAACCAGTTCTCGTCCGTGAACATCGCCTCCTCGTACTCGACGTGCCGCTCGGGCGGTCCCGGCGTCTCCCGGACGCCGAACAGCAGCAGGACGCGGAAGGGGCCCCTGGGCGATCGCGCGACGGACTCGGTGCTCATGGTCTGGTCCCCGGGCGTGGAAGGCGGTACGAGTGGGAGTGCAGCCTGTTGGCGACGAGCGTGGCGGCCAGCACCGACACGCGAACCAGGGTGGTCTCGGGCGCCTCGCGGAGCGCGAGCCGGTGCTCCTCGCAGAGCTGCGCGAGGCCGTCCACGACGCTGGTCACGCCCACGCGCCGCTCGCCGGACCAGCTCGCGATCGAGTCCATGAGCGTCCGCCGGTGCTTGCGGATCAGGCTCGCGCCCTCGAGGGCGCGCGCCTCCGATCGAGTCGTCTTGAAGATCTGCTTCATGACGGGGACAGTGACGGACAGATCGTGCAGCTCGTAGAGCTTGAACTTGCGCTCGTAGTACGTGCGGAGCGTGAGCCGCAGGGTGGACAGCTCGAAGAGGCGCCGGGGCTTTCGCCGGGGCGGCGCCTTGCCGACGACCTCCTTCATCATGCGGTCCACCGCCCGGAGCTTGCGCAGCGCGGGCCAGCCCTTGTACCGCGTCCGCCACTGGATGAGCGGGTTCAGCCAGACCGCGAACGTCTCGGCGAAGTCCTCGAGCGGATGCGACTGCGCGTAGTGGTCGGGCAGGTTGCGCACGTGCTGGCGGCTGAACGGATCGACGAAGTAGAGCTCCGGCCTGTAGGCGACGCGAGCCGACCCGAACGTGCGGCGCCAGTCCTCGCGACCATGGAGACGGTAGGCGTGATCCACCGCGTGTGCGGCCTCGTGTCGCAGCAGCCGCATGAACCAGCTGGGCGTGCTGCCCTCGATGTCCAGCATCATCTGGAACTCGAGGGCCTTCAGGCGCGGATGGGCGAGGTAGAACGGCACGCCGATGGCCCACTCGCCGTCGGGCGTGTGCCACTCGTCCGAGAGGTAGCAGGGCGGCCGCAGGAGAATGCCCTTCGCGGCGAGCTCGTCGTGCAGCTGCATGACGCGGGCCGGGAGGTCCGTGTCCTGGATGCGCAGGCCGAGGTCGCACAGCCGGACCTCGAGCAGGTCGTCATCGGACAGGTGCTCCCAGGCGAGTCGGGAGGGGGTCGCGCGTGCCATGGTTCCAGCATGCCCCGTGCGGGCCGTTCCGGGGAAGGCCAGCGTCACGTGGCGGGCGTCATGCCTCGCGCAAGTAGCCCCACGAGTGCAGCCGATCGCAGTCGTCGAACCAGCGATCGCCGATGTCCGTCCGGTAGTACATGCTCGGAATCAGGATGTTCTTGACGCGGGAATAGGCCTGCGCCTGCGCCTGACGCACGGTGGTCGCCTGCCCGCAGACCACGAGGGCGACTCCGGTGGATCCCGCCAGCACCCACTGGCCGTTCACGCGCTTGACGTCCTCGATGTGGATGCCCTCGAGGTTGGGCTTGTCGAACATCACGACCGAACCCTTGCTCATCGTCTCGAACGTGCGCGGATCGTCGAACGGATAGGGCGGCACGACCACGCGAACCCCGATCTGGAATCCCCGCCGCGTCTTGAGCTTGAAGTCCACGCCGCAGGCCAGGTTGTGCAGCACCTCGGAGATCGGGTTGAGGATGCCCTCTTGCTGGATGCTGATGGTCGGATACCCGAAGCGCGCCGTGAACTCGAGCGGGTGGATGCCCTGCGTGTTCACGATGCAGTTGAGGTCGATGTACCCCGCGTAGCCCTCCTCCGCGAGCTTCGCCTCCAGCTTCTTCAGCGTGGCGTTGAAGATCCGGTTCGGATCGCTCCAGTACATGAGCGTCCCCATCTCGCCCGTCGAGGGGCCGAGGTTCCCCGGGAAGAGCTTCTTGTGCTCGAAGTTGATGTTGATGGGGGTGACGTACTCGCGCCCGTTGAAGAACGCCCCGACGGCGATCTCGACGCCCTTGACGCGCCGCTGGAGCTGGAAGACCTTGATCTCGGCGGTCCATGCGCGCTTGTAGGCCTCGAGCACCTGGATGACGTCCCGGCCGTCGTCCTCCTGGCCGACGAACAGCAGGCGCTTGATGTTCTGGGCCTCGCCGCTCGGCTTGATGACGTACTCGGCCGGGTTGTCGCGCACGTGCGCGATGGCCTCGTCGAAGTCCGTGAACTCGCGGTACGGAATGATGTTGATGCCGTGCTTCTTGAGTTCCTCTTGCCCGAACGCCCGGTCGTCCTCCAGCCGGTCCGTGTAGGGCGTGCCGCCGATGACGTGCTTGCCGGCGTCGCGCAGGGCCTTGGCCTTCGCGCCCTGTCCCATGACATCGTCGAAGACGATGACGTCCGCCCACTTCGCGTCGCGCTCCCAGTCATCGCTCTTCGCGACGAATCCGTCCGCGATGTCGCGCGCGTCCTCGGCTTCGATGAAGTACCGCACCTCGTGCCCCTCGCGCGCCACCTGCCAGGCGGTGTCGCCGATGAGGGCATCGATCGAGACGAACAGAAAGCGCTTCTTCTCCATCGCCGGAGCCTCCGTTCGTTCGCTCGCTCGGTGCTAGCCCCGGCGCAGGCCGCGGGCGCGGTTCGGGGGAGGCGGCAGATCCGGACGCCGCGGACCCTGTTCCTCGAGGCGGCGAAGGACTTCGTCGATCGCGCGGTCGAGCTGCGGATCGCGCGAGGCGGCGTGATCCCCCGGCGTGATGTCCACCTCGATGTCGGGCGCGACGCCGTTGCCCTCGACTTCCCATCCGGCGTCGGTGAACCAGAACGCGTACTCGGGCTGCGTCGTGTAGCCGCCGTCGATCAGCGTCCGTCCGCGATCGATGCCCACGACGCCACCCCAGGTCCGCTTGCCGATCAACGGTCCGAGGCCGAGCTGCTTCCACGACTGGCAGAAGATGTCGCCGTCGCTGCCCGTCCGCTCGTTGCACAGCGCCACGAGCGGCCCGACCATCGTGTTGTACGGGAGCGTTTCGGGCTCGGCCCATCGCGCCTTGTTGTAGCCGATGAGGCGGCGCGTCAGCTTCTCGAGAAGAATCTGCGACACGTTGCCGCCGCCGTTGTCCCGGACGTCCACGATCAGCGCCTCGCGACTCGCCTGCCACAGGAATCCCCTGTGGAACTCCACGAGGCCCGCCACCTGCATGTCGGGCACGTGCAGGTACCCGACGCGGCCGCCGGTCCTCTCGTCCACGCGCGCCTGGTTGCCGCGCACCCACTCGCGATAGCGACAGCGATGCTCCGACGACAGCGGCGCGACGACCACATCGCGCGCGTCCGATCCGTCCGCGCTCGCCGCGATCGTGAGCGTGACCGCCTGCCCCGCCCGCTCGAGCAGCGACCACGGATGCGCGCCGCGGCCGCAGGGCCGGCCGTCCACGGCGAGGAGGTAGTCGCCCGGCCGCGCGTTCACGCCCGGCAGCGCCAGCGGGCTGTGCGCGCCCGCCAGCCACGTGTCGCCGACATGAATGGCCGACAGGCGATGCTTGCCGGCGGCCTCGTCCCAGGTGATGTCGGCGCCGAGCGTCCCGACGCGGTAGTGGGGCCGCCAGGGTTCGTCGCCGCCGACGACGTAGGCGTGGCTCGTGCCGAGCTCGCCCTGCATCTCCCACAGAACGTCCGACAGCTCATCGCGCGTGGTCACGCGCCGGGCCAGGGGCTCGTAGCGCAGGCGCAGCGTCTCCCAATCCTGATCGGACATCGATCCCGTCCAGAAGTGGCCGCGCTGCTGGCGCCACGCCTCGCGGAAGATCTGGCGCCACTCGGCGCGAGGCTCCACGCGCACGCGGATGCGCCCGAGATCCACGACGCCCGTCTTCTCGCCAGCCTTGCCTCCGGGCGCCGAGGGCGACGACGGCGCCTTCTGGGCTGAAACCAGGCGGATCTCGCCATCGCCGCGCAGCAGGAGGTGCTTGCCATCCGCTGACAGGTCCATCGCGCGCACGTCCGTGGCCCAGGTCTTCTCCTCGCGGGCCGCGATTTCGTACGCCACGACCTTGCCGGACCGGGATGACTCGCCGTCCTCCCCGCCCGCCATGCCGAGCAGCGGCCGACGCAGCAGGAACAGGCGCTCGGCGGTCGCGACCAGGTCGCCATAGCGGCCCTCGGGCACCGGAACGTCCACCACCCGCTGCGAGAGACCGGCGAGATCGATGCGCACGGCTGGTGGCGCCTTCTCCCCGGGCTTGCCGCCCGGTGGCGGCGGCGCGCTCGCGGACGGCTCGCCCGCGGGGGCCGCGTCGCCACCCTCGGCCGCGGCCGGGGCGTCCTTCGGCTCGCCGTTTCCGCCGCCGGCGTCCTTGACCTCGAGGCCGAGCTGGTCGGCGGGCAGCGGCGCGAAGGGCGATGGACGATCGGCCTGGAGCACGACGACGTACGGGCGCGTGGCGGCCGCGAAGGCGATGTCGTGCTGCAGTTCGTCCGCGTAGGGGTTGCAGGCGCGGCGGCTCAGGAACCACAGGTACCGCCCGAGCGGATCGAAGCACGGGTTTCCATCGTCGAACTCGGGCGAGGTCACGACGTGTCGCTCGCCGGCCGCGACATCAAAGAGCCAGAGCACGGATCGGTACCGGCGCGGCTTGGCGTAGGCGAGCCAGCGCGAGTCCGGCGACCAGGACAGCTCGGTGATGGCGCCCGACTCCGTGCGGTCCACCGGAACGCGCTCGCCATCGCTGACGCGAATGAGGAACAGGCCAGCCGACATCTCGGACACGGCGAGCCATGCGCCGTCCGGCGACGGGCGCACGGTGCGCACGGTCCCCTCGCCCGCGCGGCCGAAGGACTTCGGGGGCGTCGCGGGCTCGGCGCTCCGGATCTCGATCTCTTCCTCGCCCGACGTGTCGTGAACCACCGCGACCGACTTGCCGTCCGGCATCCACTCGGCGCGAGAGAAGCGCACGCCGTCCTCGTCCGCGACGACGCGCGCGGGGCCGCGCCAGGCCGGGAGCGCCACCACCTTGCCGCGCGTCGTGACGAGCACGCGCGAGCCGTCGGGACTCGGCGAGGCCGCGACGAGAAAGCGCGACGCGTCCGCGAAGCGCCGGCGCACGGTCGCGATGTCGGCATCGATGTCCATCTCCAGACGCTGCGACTCGCCCGTGCGGAGGTCGAGGCTCCAGATGTCGCCCGCGTGCTGGTACACGGCGCGGTCGCCGTGGACCTGCGGGTGGCGCGCGTAGTGCTCCTCGTGCTGCGTCAGCTTCGTGCGATCCGTGCCGTCGAGCCGGCAGGACCACAGGTTCCCCGTGCCGTCTTCATCGGTCACGAAGATGAGCCTGTCGCCCCAGAACGCGGGCGCGGCCTCGCCGGCCCGACCGCGCGAGACGCGCTCGAGGCGGAAGGGCTCGAAGGCGCCAGCCCAGATCTCGCCGGCGAGGCCCCCCCGATAGTGCTTCCACGCCGCGGGATCCTGGTAGCCGCGGGAGAGGGCGAGGCGCCCGTCGGCGGTCACGGCGACCGACGACACGGGGCCCCAGCCCAGGCGCCGGATGTCCGTGCCGTCGAGCGTGACGGAGAAGACCTCGGGCGTGCGCGGGGTGGTCGAGGCCAGCGACGAGACGAACAGCACGCGGGAACTGTCCGGCGTGAACGCGACGGGCTCGCACGCGGCGGCATGGTGCACGATGCGGCGGGCCTCGCCTCCGGCCGCGGGCATCACGAGCACGGCGGTGGGCCCGTCCTCGCGCGCCGCGAACGCCAGCCACCGACCATCGGGCGACAGGCGTGGCCGGCTGACCGTGCCGGCGACAGCGGTGAGACGGCGCGCCTGCCGCTCGCCCGCCTGCACCGTCCACAAGTCGCCACCGGCGCAGAAGACGAGGCGGTCGCCGTGGAGCGTGGGCTGGGAGAACAGCGGGCGCGGGTTGGGGGCGGTCATCGAACTCCGGGGGCGAGGAGCGAGCGCCGTGGCACGCGGCGCGCGCAGTCAGGCCGTCAACCGACAAGCAAGGCGCCATCCTGCCACGTCAGGCGCTTGCGCCCAAGCGCCCTGCGATTCCCCACCCCGACGGTGAAGAAACCTCGTTGGGCCTGAAGGCTCGGGCAGTTCATCTCTCTCGTGGCCGAGTCCAGTCAATTTGCGCGCATCTTTCGGGCACGGGGAGAACCCGGATGCACGCGCTCCGCGCGTGCATGCCGTGCCTCCTCAACTTCTCCGCGCGATGGCGGGAAGTCGAGGAGCGGGAGACTCGGAGTGGATCCGGGCTGGGAGCCCCCCTTGCCCGCCCAATCTGCTCGATGTAAGTTCCCTCTAGCAGATCGCCCGCACGGTGCGCATGGACATGGCCGCGGCGAGCGAGCGCGAAGAGGCGTTCGCATGAGGGACCGACCGACCGACCGACCGACCGACCGACCGACCTGCACGGCGCGTGCCACGGTAGTGCTCGCCCCGCAGGTCGCCGCCGCCCGGCCTGGCTGGCGCTGCTGACACTCGCTCTCGCCGCGCTGCCCGCCTCGGCCTCGGATCCTGCCTTCATCGGGGACTGGAGCGTGGACCTGTATCCATGTGGTCAGAGCAGGCGAGCCGCCACCGTCACGGGCGACACGATCTCATTCGGGGCCGCTCCGGATCCCAACCAGAGCTGCCAAGACAGGCGCCAGCCCATGACGATCGAGTACGCGCATCGCAGGTTGCGCCACATTCCGGCGGGATACGTCTACAGGTTCCACATCACCGCCGACTACTGGACACAGGATGCGTGGCCCGTGCAGCCGGGAGGCTGCGCCAGTGGCAACGGAGACAAGGTGTTCGTTCAGATGAACGCCTACCGTTACTGCCAGAACGGGGCCTCCAGCATGAATCAGGAGGCTGCATCGACATGCGCTCCAGGGCTCGCGTGTCCGCCGTCCTACTACCCGCCCGACCCGACAGCATGTCCGCCTCCGAACTGCGTTCGGGAGGCGGACTACGGGTATCGCTCGCTGTGGACGGGCTGCGATCACTGGTCCGAACGGCGGCCATGCGACAACGCTGTCGGCGACCCCCGCGACGAGCCCAGACACATTCTCTGGCAGGGCGTCGTGGAGACTGGTCCGTGGGCCAACCGGCAGTTTCCCCAGCCCCCCGTGCTCAACGTGGGTCTCGACACGCAGCTCAACGTGGGGTGGTGGGCAGCTCCGCAGCCGACAGGCGATGACTTGCGTCCGACCTGGGGCTCGGTCACGGTCACCGGGACCATCGTTCCCGTCGATCCGCTGGTTGTCTACCTCTCCCACGACTGCTCGAACCCCCTCAACGAGCACGGCGGCGGGCAGGTCGGCGACTGTGACGACCTCACCTTCGAGACCGGCGAGTGGATTCCTCGCGGACGCGATGGCCGAGGCGACGGTTCGGTCTGGCTCGTCGCCCGCTGGCTGGATCCCGCCACGCGCCCGGCCAGCGCGGAGTTCGCGTTGCAGTCCTCCTCCTGGCCAGGCCATGCCATCAACTACCCGCCTCCCGATGCCCCGGCCGACGAGGTCAGCGCCCCTGATCTGTCCATCGAGGGCGATGCTGTCGCGCCCTTCGACGCGCGCGGCGTGGCCAGGGTGCGCCTGCGCGTCACGGACTGGGCCGCGCGTGGAACGGCTGAAGTGACCGCCGGAGCCCTGCACCGTACCCTCCGCTTCCCGGTGGATGATCTGCCGGACGGCCTCGGGAACCTGATCGCCGATGCAGCATGGATGACCACGAGCGACGGGCGTGAGGCCACGAAGTACTGGGAAGCGGGCGGCGTGGACTCGGTCGGCGAACCCGTCCCCGTGCCCGGCCGCGACTCGGACCTGGATGTCTCGCCATGGGCCAACGGCGTCGTGGGAGACGCCTTCACGGCCTGGGAGGAATACCGCGGCGTCGTCATCAACCGCAAGCACCGGCGACTCGACCCGTGGAAGAAGGATGTGTTCTGGGGGAAGAGGAACTGGCCCGACACGTGGCGCGAGTACCCCGTGTTCGACGCCGTCCGTGAGACGGGCCTCCTCACGCATGAGATCTTCCCCGATCCAGTCGGGGGCATGCCCGCGGACATCTGGCCTGAAACGCGGATCGTCAACCACCGCACGCCACCGACTCTGCGCACGATCCAAACCGGCCAACTTGCTTTCGTGGCAGAACTCGTGCCGGTAGCAACGCAAGATGGCCACCTTGGCAGCACTGTTGTGGCCCCGCCTGTAGTTGATGCTCTCGGCGTTGGGATATCCCCTGGGG
>CAZTIW010000018.1:0-97394 GCA_964613915.1 uncultured Thermoanaerobaculia bacterium | reverse complement strand
CAGCGGCAGGAACGCGCCGCCCGAATCCACGAGATGCACGCACGGCAGGCGATTCTCGAGCGCGACGGCCTGCGCGCGCAGGTGCTTCTTGACCGTGAGGGGGAAGTACGTGCCGCCCTTGACGGTCGCGTCGTTGGCGATGACCATGACCTCGCGGCCGTGCACGCGGCCGATCCCCGTCACGATGCCGGCGCAGGGCGCCGCGTCGTCGTACATGCCATGCGCGGCCAGCGGCGAGAGCTCGAGGAAGGGCGAGCCCGGATCCAGGAGCTTCTCGATCCGCTCGCGGACCGGGAGCTTGCCCAGGTCCTTCTGGCGCTGCTGGTACTTCGCGCCGCCGCCGTCGCGGGCGACCGCGAGCGCGGCGCGGAGCTCCGCCGCGAGCGCCGCGTGATGCGCGGCGTTGGCTCTCGCGTCGTCGGAACGGAGGCTGGCGTGGGTGGCGAGGGGTTCCATGGGTCTCAGTCGCGGAAGTTGCCCTGCTTGAGGTCCACGCCGAAGTCGTGCTGGCGGATGGCCTGGATGCAGGACTGCAAGTCGTCACGCTTGGGAGCGCTCACGCGCACGGTGTCGGCCTGGATCGACGCCTGGACCTTCTTGAGTCCCGAGTCCTTGATGAAGCGAACGATCTCCTTGGCCTTGTCCTGCGCGATGCCCTGCACGATCACGACCTCGCGGCGGGCGCCACCGACCGAGGCCTCGGCGGGCTCCTTGAGGTCGAGGTTCTTGAGCGAGACGCCGCGCTTGACCATCTTCTGCGCGAGCACGTCCCAGAGCGCCGTCAGCTTCGAGCCGTCCTCGGCGGCGAGCTTGAGCTTGCCTTCCTTGCGGTCGAAGTCCACGGACCACTTCGAGCCCTTGAAGTCATAGCGGTTCTCGAGTTCCTTGCGCGCCTGGTTGAGCGCGTTGTCCACCTCTTGCAGGTCCACGCCGGTCGTGATGTCGAAGGAAGGCATCGGGGGCTCCGTTCGGGGAGCCAGAGGATACCAGCGGCGGAGGCGGGCACGCCCCTGGCGCCGTCCCGGGCGGGTTTGCCCCGCGCGCGATTGACGCGAGGCGCGGTGAACCGACAGAGTGCGCGCTTCCCCCGGGAGCCCATGTCCGTCCGACTCGAAACCTCCACGCTCGCGCGCCTCGCGGGGCCCGTCATCGCCGGCAACCTCGGCATGATGGCGATGGGCGTCGTGGACACGCTCATGGTCGCGCGCCTGGGCGAGCAGGCGCTCGCGGCGGCGACGCTGGGCAACATCTGGACGTTCGGGACGCTCCTGCCGGCGTGCGGCGTCCTTCTCGGCGTGGATCCGATCATCACGCAGGCGCATGGACGCCGCGACGGCGTGCGCTGCGGCCTGGCCCTCCAGCAGGCGCTCGTGCTCGCGGTGCCGCTCTCGCTGATCGTCTGGGCGCTCTGGACGCTCGCGCGGCCCATCCTGCTGGCGAGCGGTCAGGACGAGGGGCTGGCGACCACCGCGGCCGCGTACGTGAGCGTCCAGGCCTGGTCCATCCTCCCCATGCTCGGGCACTGGGCGCTGCGGCAGTACATGGCGGGCCGCGGCATCGTCGCTCCCGCCATGTGGGTCGCGTGGATCGCGAACATCGTGAACGTCGTGGCCAACTGGGCGCTGATCTACGGCCATCTGGGCTTCGAGGCCCACGGCGTGCTGGGCGCCGGCATCGCCACCGGCGTCTCGCGCGGGTTCATGGGGCTCGCGCTGCTTGCCTGGATGCTCGCGTTCGCGCTGCAGCGCGGCGCGTGGGGCGGCTGGTCGCGGCGGGCGTTCGCGGGCGCGGGCCTCGCCGAGATCCTGCGCCACGGCGTGCCCTCGGGCGGCCAGCTGGCGCTCGAGGTCTGGGGCTTCTCGCTGACCGGCCTCATGGCGGGGCGCCTGGGCGCCACCGCGCTCGCGGCGCACTCGATCGCGCTGAACCTCGCGAGCCTCGCCTTCATGGTGCCCATGGGGATTTCCATCGCGGCCGCCACGCGGGTCGGGAACCTGACCGGGTCGGGGGATGAGCAGGGCGCGGCGCGGGCCGCGCGCGTCGCGCTGGCGCTCGGCGCCGGCGTCATGGGCCTGTCGGCGCTCGCGTTCCTGCTCGGCCGGCACGCGCTGCCCGCGCTCTACGGCGCCGAGCCCGCGGTGCTCGCGGCGGCCGCCGGCATCCTGCCCATCGCGGCCGCCTTCCAGATCTTTGACGGCACGCAGGTCGTCGGCTGTGGCGTGCTGCGAGGCCGCGGCGACACGCAGCCGGCCTTCTGGTTCAACCTGATCGGCTACTACGGCCTGGGCCTGCCGTGCGCGTGGCTCCTTGCATTCCGCTGGGGCGCGGGCCTCCCCGGCCTCTGGTGGGGGCTCCTGCTGGGCCTCGGCGCCGTCGCCGTGCTCCTCTCCGTGCGGATCCTGCGCCGCCACTGAGCCGCGCGCCTGTGGCATTCTCACGCGCATGCCGGACCTGATCCTGACCGTGAGGGTGCACGAGGCCGCGCTGCGCGAGACGGGTGACGCGGCGAGTCGCGCGGGCGAGAACGTCATCAACGTGGCCCTGCTGTGGCCTCGCCCGGGCAAGGACGAGGTCCTGGGCACCACCGGGCTCGTGGCGCTGCGCGATCATCCGCTGGCGGATGAGCCCGGCGACCGTCCGGCCACGTTCGCGGCGCCCGTCCTGAAGGAGAAGGTCGAGGGGGACGTGGCCATCATGGTGCACGTGCTGGAGCGGGACGCGACCGGCGCCTTCGTCCGCCTCATGCGACGGCTCGGCGCCTCGGCGATGGGAGGGCTCCGGGGGACGCTGGGCGGCGGCGTCGTGCGGCACGTGTTCACGCAGGCGATCGAGGAAGGGTCGGTGATCGCCGGCGAGGGCGAGGACGAGCGGCTGGAGGCCATCGCCGTGTCCGACGCGCCGGTCATGCTCGAGGCCGCCGACCTCGCGGCGCTCGCCGCGTCGGGTGAAGCGCGTCTCGTGACCGTGCCCATGACCGTGCCGCGCCTCCTCGAGCGGCCGCGCGAGAAGGGGAGGCTCGCGCCGCTCCGATCGAACGGCCGGCTCGTGCTTGACCTGCGCGTCAGTCGTGGATGAGTCGGCGACGGCGCGGCCGTCCCGATCTCTCGCGGGGCGGGGCGTCCTGATCCTCGACGGCGCCACCGGCACGGAGCTCTCGCGCCGCGGCGTGGCGACGGGCGGGCCCGCGTGGAGCGCCGCCGCGCTCGCGGACGATCCGGACGCGATCGTGGAGATCCACCGCGAGGCGCTGCGCGCCGGAGCGCAGGTCCTGACGACGTGCACGTTCCGCACGCACGCGCGCTCGCTGGCCCGCGACCCGGCGCTCGCGGGCCGCTCGGCGGAACTCAACGCGATCGCCGTCGGCTGCGCGCGGCGGGCCCGCAGCGCCGAGGGGCGGGCCGACGCCAGGATCGCGGGCTCCCTGTCGCCCCTCGAGGCGTGCTTTCGGCCCGATCTCGTGCCCGGCGAGGCCGCGTGCGCGCGCGAGCACGCGGACCAGGCCGAGTCCCTCGCGCGCGCCGGCGCGGATCTGCTGCTGGCCGAGACGATGGGCACGCTGCGCGAGGCGCGCGCGGCGGTCACGGCCGCGGTCGCGACGGGCCTCGAGACGTGGTGCGCGTTCACGACGGCGGCGCCCGGGCGGCTCCTGTCGGGCGAGCCGCTGGCGGTGGCCGTGCGCGCCGTGGAGGACACTGGCGCCTCCGCCGTCCTGATCAACTGCGTGCCGGCCGTGGAGAGCCTCGCGGAGTTCCGCGCGCTGGCCGCGGGCGCGAGCGGGCCTTGCGGGATCTACCCCAACATCGGCCACGCGCGGGGCGTGGATGGGTTCCAGAGCGACTTGCTCCTCGAGCCCGGCGAGTTCGGCGCTCATCTGGGCGCGTGCGTTCGCGCGGGGGCGCGGCTCATCGGCGGCTGCTGCGGCACCACGGCGGAGCACGTCGCGGCCATCACGGCGCTGGGGCGAGGCGAGGCCTGAGCCCCGCCCTGCGCCGCCCTGCCCGTCGCCGTGCCCGCCGTCATGCTCGCGGACCTTGGCGCGCGCCCCCGTCGCGGCGCATCATTGCGGTGACACGCAGGCCTCTCCGGCGCGGCTCCCTCGCATGAAGTCCCATCACTACAGCCGGCACGCCGGCCCCCTCAAGCAGGCGCTCAAGGAGAGCGTGCCGCACGACGCGCTCAGGGCGCTGCACGTGCGGAGCGCGCCCGCGCACTTCGCGGTCGTGGCGCATCAGCTCGCGCTGCTCGCGCTCTGCACCTGGGCGCTGGGCTGGGGCCCCGCGTGGCTCTGGGCGCCCGCGGCGGTGCTCCAGGGCTTCACGGTCTTCAACTTCACCGTGCTGCTGCACGACGTCGTCCACCATGCGGTCTTCGCGCGATCGCGCCCGCTCGCAGACCGCGTTCTCGGCCTCGCGTACGCGCTGCCGTCGGGCATCTCGGCGTCCCAGTTCACGCGCTGGCATCTCGATCACCACCAGGAGCTCGGCTCGCGGACGGACGATCCCAAGCGCTTCCATCTGAGTCCGAAGCGCAACGCGCGATGGCTGAAGGCGCTCTACATGACGCCGGCGCTGTTCTTCATCTACTTCCGCGCGGCCCGGCGGGAGACCGCCACGTACCCGCCGGCGCTCCAGCGCACGATCGCCCGCGAGCGCCTGGCCGCCATGCTGCTGCACTTCGGCGTGCTGGGCGGGCTGACGGCCCTCGGCTTCGCGACCGGCGATCCGTGGCTGGGCGTGCGCGTGCACGCGGTGCCGGTCTTCCTGGTGTTCCCGATCGCCTTCACGCTCAACCGCATCGGCCAGCACTACTGGGTGGATCCCGCCCGTCCCGAGCTGTGGAGCACGCTCGTGCGCAGCAGTCCGTTCTGGAACTGGCTGTTCCTCAACAGCAACTTCCACCTCGAGCACCACTACTACCCGGCCGTGCCGCTGTACCGCCTGCGGCGCCTGCACCTGCTGCTCCAGCCCTTCTTCCGGGATCGCGGCATGCGCGCGCATGGCTACGGCGAGTTGCTCTGGCACTGGCTCGTGCTCAACAAGCCGCCCCATCGCAACTGGGACGCGCCGGCCGACGTCGCGCCGACGGCCGCGCAGGCCTGAGGGGCCCCAGACCGGGCCGGGGCCGAGGCGAGGCCGGGGCCGGGCTGCAGGGGGGGAGTCCCGGGTGGTCGGGGGCCCGCGGGGAGGCCACGGGGGGGCCCGGGCGGGGGGGCGCTTGACCATTCGAATGTCGTTCGATAACTTGAGGTCATGCCCGGCGACACCCAAGCCCCTCAGGAGCCTCGCGGCCGTCAGCTGACGCGCAAGCAGAGGGAAGTTCTCACGGCCATTCAGCGCTTCTCCGCGCTCAAGGGCTACATGCCCTCGGTGCGCGAGCTCGGGCGCGAGCTCGGCGGACTGGCCCCGGCCACCGTGCAGCACCACCTGAGCACGCTGCGCCGCAAGGGCTTCCTCGATCACGACGGCTCCGCGCATGGCGTGCGCCTCGCGGCGTCGCCCGTGTCCGCCGCGCCCGCCGGCATCCCGCTCGCCTTCGAGAAGGGCGACGGTCCGGCGCGCTCGACGTCGGATCTGGCCGACCAGGCCGCGTGGGATCTCGCCATGCCCGCGATGCAGGTCGTGGTCCCGCTGCTCGGAACGCTGACGGGCGGCCAGCCGCTCGACGCCGTGGACGAGAGCGACGAGTACGTGCCCGTGCCGGCGGCGCTGGCGCGCGGCTCGGCCTTCGCCCTGCGCGTGGCCGGCAACGCGATGACCTCCGAGGGGATCGTGGACGGCGACGTGCTCGTGATCCAGCCCGGAGAGAGCGTGCGGGACGGCGAGGTCGCGGTGGTGCTCATGGCCGACGACTCCGCGTCGGTCAACCGCGTGTTCCGCGAGCATGACGGCATGCGCCTCCAGCCGCCTCATGCCTCGTCGCCGGCGCGCATCGTGACGGGCGTGCGCGTGCGCGGCCGCGTCACGGGCCTCATCCGCAGCTACGACTGACGCGCCCCGTGCCCTCCGCCCGCTGGTGGAAGGACTTCTACGAGGCCGAGCGCCGCGCGGCCGGCGAGCGGGGACTCGACGAGATGCTCGAGCGGGCCCCGAGCGCCGAGCTGCGCGAGGGCGCCGCGCTCGTCTTCCCGCACGTGCGTCTCTCCACGTGCGGCCCGCAGGTCGCGGCGGTCGCGCGCGCGGTGATCGCCTCCGGCCGCGAGATCGTGCTCGCGCTGGGCGTCCTGCATGGCGGACGCGCGCGGGACGCCGAGATCGTCCGGCGCGCGCGGGAGGGCGACGCGACGGCGCGCCGGACGCTCCGGCGCGTGCACGGGCCTGGCGCGGCGGGGGACGAGGGCCTGTGGGAGGACGAGTACTCGCTGGATGGCTTCGCGGCGCTGCTGGCGCACGCGGCGCGTCGCGCCGGCCGCGCCATGCCGAGGCTCGTCGCGCGCTATCCCTTTCTGGTGGGGGACGCGCCGAACGACCTGCCCGGTTCCGACGAGCTGGCCGAGCTGCGGGAGGCGGGCGTCGCCCTCGTCGCGACGGCCGATCACGTGCATCACGGCGAGGCGTACGGCACGGCGCCGGCCAGCCGCGTGACGGCCGAGGACCCGGCGGCGGCGAGCCTCGCTCGGCGAACCGCGGAGGCCAGCTTTCACCTGCTCGCCCAGGGGCACGTGGCGGGCTTCCTGCGCCTCGCGGCGGATCACGGCTCGGACTTCCGGGATCCCGGGCCGGTGCTCGCGCGGCTCGTGCCGCAGCCGTGGGAGGCGCGCTGCCTCGACGTGCGCGTGGCGGACTACGCGGACGTCCTGGGAGCCCCGGGCTGGGTGGCCTCGGTCCTGGCGGCCATCGAGCCCGATCGGGCGCCGCCGCCCTCGCCGCCCTCCGGCCGGTGCGGATAGCCCGGCGCGGCCCCAGAAGGCCCCCGGCGGCGCGGAGAAGACGGTTCTGAGATGGCGCGTCAGGTTTTCGTCATGGCAGCCGAAACTCCCGGACGGAGGCGGGCTGTCGCCCGCGGGGAGTGACCATGACGCAGCATTTCGTGCCCCGGGCACGTCAGCGCCGGGCTCCGTCACCCGGACGGCGGGATCGGCTGATCGGACGCGCGATGGCGCTGGCCGGGATCGCGTGGCTCCTGGCCTCGGGCGCGTCGGCTCGCGAGTTTCTCGGGCCGTCCGATCTCGCGCGCCTGTCCCTGGCGGAGATCCTGCGCGTCGAGATCGTGATGCCCCGGTGCGGCGGAGCGCCCGCCATCGCGTCGGCGCTCGCGCCGGGTCGCGCTGCGTCCGCCCCGGCAGGCCGAGCAGCGGCCGCGCACGTCCGGGGCGATCACGACCGGACCCAGCGGAGCTCGAGCCGCGGGCGGACGCGTCGCGAGCCTCCTCAGGATCCCGTCGCCTCGCGTTGAACCGGGGATCGCGGGCCCTGGCCTTGGGATGCGATCCCGAATCGCGGCAGCGATTCAGCCGATGTCCGCGTCGGGAAAGCGCTCGCGAAGGCAGCGCCGGACGAGGGCTTCGTCATCGGGGCGCGCGAGCCCGCGTCCGACGCGGCGGCGCACGCCATCGAGGAGTTCGAGCCAGTCCTCGAGCGGCGGGGCCTCGTCCACGATCCAGGGATCGAAGCGCTTCGCGCGCGCGTGGAAGACCCACTTGTTCCCGATGCGGTGGGCGTAGCCCTGCCGCTTGCCGCCCTCGGGGAGCGTGCGCGTCCAGTTGACCTCAGTGCGCGGCATGTCGGGCGCCCCGTTCGGGAGAGAGCGTTTCGGTGAGTCCCGGGCAACGCGCGGGCTCGGGTGTTCGGGCGCGGCGTCCGGCGAGAGGCTCGCCGTCACGCACCGCAGCATGTCGCCGGGGGCGACGAGGCGCGAGCGGCGAGTGATCGGATCCGCGCGGGGGCGCTCCAGGCCGTCGCGCCCCCCCTTGCGCTGACGGCGGATCCGAGGCACACTTTCGTCATTCTTTCGCCTGACCCGGAGATTGCCATGACGCCTGCCCTGGCTCTCGAACTGGCCCGGCTCAAGGGGCTCGCCGCTCCCGGCGCCCCCGCCGGAGCCGAACGGATCGCCTCCCTGCGCGCGCTTGCCGGGCTCGCGGGGCCCCCGCCACGACCCGAGGCCCCGGGCGCGAGGCTGCCCGTCGGGCTGACGGCGCTCGACGCGGTGATCGGGGGATTTCCCGGGGGCCGGCCGAGCGAGATCGTCGGTCCCGCCTCCGCGGGCAAGACCACGCTCGCGATCAGCCTCCTGCGGCGCACGGCCGGGATGGCGGGAACCCGGCCGGTCGCCATGGTGGACCTGACGCGCACGGTCTTTCCGCGCGGAGCCTGGGCGCGCGATCTCCTGGTGGTGCGCCCCGCGCGGCTCGACCTCGGCCTGCGCGCGCTCGACGTGCTCGTCGCCTCGGCGGCGTTCTCGCTGATCGTCCTGCACGCGCCCGCCTCGCTGCGCGCCCTGCCCGATGCCCTGCGCGTGCGCGTCACGCGGCTGTGTCGCGAAACGGGCACCGCGATCGTCGCGTGCTCCGAGCACGCGATCTTCGGATCGTGCGCGGCGCTCCGGCTGGATCTCGCTCCCTCGCCGGACGGCCGCATGCGCGTGCGCGTCAGCAAGAACCGGCAGGGACCGCTCCTCGAGACGCATCTTCCGTGGCGCGCGACGGCAGGATCCGCCGCGGCGTGAGCGGCGGGCGCACGTCCCTCGCCGCGCCCGCGCGCCTGGCCGCGATTCACCTGCCCTGCCTTCAGCTGCAAGCGAGCGTGCGGGCGGATCCGAGCCTTGCCGGCCAGGCGCTCGGGCTGTCAGGCGAGGGACGCTTGCACGGCCGCATCGCGCAGGCCTGTCGCCGCGCGCGCGCGCTGGGCGTGATCGAGGGCATGACGATCGCGCAGGCGCGGGCCACTTGCCCCGGCCTGCGCGTGATCGATCCCGATCCCGGCGCGGCCGAGCGGGCGCGGCACGCCGTGCACGAGGCGCTCCTGCTCGTGTCGCCTCGCGTCGAGTGGTCGGGCGAGGGCACGTTTTGCTTCGACGCGGACGGGCTGTCGGGGCTGTTCGGATCCGAGCGCTCGATCCTGGCGCGCGCGTGCGAGGTCGTGCAGGACGCGGGCTTTCTCTGCCGCGCGGCCATGGCGTCCTCGCGCCTGGTCGCCTCGGTCGCCGCGCGCGCGCGGCCCGGCGCCTGCCTCGTGCCCGCCGGGGGCGAGGCGGCCTTTCTCGCGCCGCTTCCGCTGAGCGCTCTCGCGCTGGGGGAAGACGCCCTGCGCCGGCTCGACCTGCTCGGCGTGCGCACGCTCGGGCAGTTCGCGCGGCTGCCGGCGGATGGTGTCGCGGATCGCTTCGGGCGCGAGGTCGCGCGCCTGCAGCGCCTCGCGCGCGGCGAGGACCCCGTCCCGCTCCTGCCGCTCTCGCCCGTGCGCGGGATCCGCGTCATGCGCGAGCTCGACGCCGCGGTGGGCGGCATCGAGCCCGTGACGTTCCTGCTCAAGGAGTGCTCCGAGGATCTTGCCGATCAGCTCGCGGGGCGCGGCGCGCTGGCCTCGCGCTTGCTGCTGTCCTTCGCGCTGGACGATCCACCCGGCGGGCGAGACGAGCGCGCGCTCGAGCCGGCGCGCCCGATGGGATCCGCGCGGGCGATCCTGTCGCTGTGCCGGCTCGAGCTGGACGAGCGCAGGCTCGCCGCGCCGATCGTCGCGCTGGCGATCGAGGTCCTCGCCGAGGCGCCCGCGCGTCACGAGACCGCGGAGATGTTCGGCGAGAGCTCCGATCCCGAGGCGCTGGCGGCCGCGCTCGATCGCGTGCGCCTGCTGGTCGGCGCGGAGGATGTCGCGACGCCCGCCCCGCGCGACGCGCATCGGCGCGAAGCGCGCGTGGGCTGGCGGCCGCATCGCTTGCGGGATCGGCAGGGGAGGCGCGCGCCACGCGACGCGATGCCGGACGGGCAGCAGGCGGATGCCGCGATCGGGACGCGCGACGACGACGGCGAGCGCGTGCTGGAATCACCCGTTCCCGTCACGGTCCGCCTGCCGGGCGCTGACGGAGCGGGGACGCTCGATGTCGCGGGGGCCGCGCGCGCCGCGCTCGGACTCCCCGCGCGTCTCGTCATCGCGCGTGCCGAGGGGCCGTGCCGCGTGACCGGCGAATGGTGGGACGGCGGCGCCGACGCCGATCGCGACGAGTGGCTCCTCTTCGACGATGCCGGCGGCGCCTACCGGGCGTGCCGCGATCGCCGCACGCGAGCCTGGGCGCTGCTGGCGATCGCGGATTGAACGGGAGGGCGCCCCCGGCTCAGACGATCCCGCACTCGCCCACGCCGATGTCGCCGACGGGGACATCCGTGAACAGGCCGATGTGATGGCGGCGGCGGGCGGCGCAACCCGGTTTTCTCTGGTGGCGCGTTGCCGGTACGCTGGGCTCCCGCAATCCATCCGCTCGCCCCTGAGGAGTTTCGAATGAAGGCCGAGATGAGCATCGAGATCAACCGGCCCCCGGAGGCCGTGTTCCACGCCGTCGAGAATGACATCTGCGAGTGGAGCCTGACGTGCGTCGAGGACACGCCCATCCTCGAGACGCCCGAGCGAGTGGGATCGACGTTCCACCTCGTCACCGAGGAGCGCGGGCGCCGCATGACGTTCGAGGGCGTCGTGACCGAGCACGACCCGCCGCGCGTGACGGCCTGCCACCTGACGGGCCAGCACTTCGACATTGACGTGCACTACACGTTCGAGAAGACGGACGGCGGCACGCGCCTCACGCATCGCTCCGAGGTCACGGGGAAGGGCTTCGCCCGCGTGATGTTCGCGCTCCTCGGCTGGGCGATGAGGCGATCGGGATGCGACGCGCTGAGGAGGGAACTCGAGAGCCTCAAGGCCTTCTGCGAATCCCGCCCCTGACGGCGGGCGGGCCAGAGGCCGGCACGGGAGAAGAGGGAGAGCCCCCCCTTGCGCTGGAGGAGAATCGGGGAGAGACTTTCGCCATTCTTTCGCCAATCTCTCCCGGCTGCCCGCATGACCTACGCCGAACTCCATTGCCTGTCGAACTTCTCGTTCCTGCGGGCGTGCAGCCACCCGGAGGATCTGGCCGTGACCGGCCGGGCGGTGGGCCTCGCGGCGCTCGCCCTGACCGATCGGGACGGGCTCCACGGCACCGTGCGCTTCGACGAGGCCGCCCGTGCCGCCGGGCTCGCCCCGATCGTCGGGAGCGAAATCACGATCGACGACGGCACGAGCCTCGTGCTGCTCGTGCGCGACGCCGATGGCTACCGGAACCTCGCGCGTCTCATCACGCGCGCGCGGGCGTGTCGCCCGAAGGGCGAGTCCGCCGCGTCGTTCGATCTGGTCGCCGAGCATGCGCGGGGACTCTCCGCGCTCGGCGCGTGGCGCGACGGCCGCATCGGTCGCGCGCTCGCGAGGGGGGACGATCGCGTCGCGCGCGCCGAGGCCGGGCGCCTGGCGGACGCCTTCGGACGCGAGCACGTGAGCCTCGAGATCCAGCGGCACCTGATCGAGGGCGAGGATCGCCTGATCGGATCCTTCGTGAGCCTCGCGCGCCAGTGCGGCCTGCCGCTCGTCGCCACCAACGGCGTGCTGCACGCGCGGCGCGAGGACAAGCCCCTGCACGACGTCCTCGCGTGCATCCGCCACCACGTCGCGCTCCCCGAGGCCGGCACGCGTCTGCTGCCCAACGCCGAGCGGCACCTGCGGCCGCCCGACCAGATGCAGGCGCTCTTTCGCGACATCCCCGAGGCGATCCGGCGCAGCGTGGAGGTCGCGGCGAGCTGCTCGTTCCGCATGGACGAGATCGCGTATCGCCTGCCGCGCTTCGACGTGCCCGAGGGGGAGACGGCGTTCTCGTTCCTCTATCGCCTCGTGCACCAGGGAGCGATCGTGCGCTATCACCCCATGACGCCGCGCGCCCTGCGGCAGATCGCGCGCGAACTCGATGTCATCGAGAAGCTCGATCTCGCCGGGTACTTCCTCATCGTCTGGGACATCGTGCGCTTCTGCAAGGAGCAGGGGATTCTCTGCCAGGGGCGTGGCTCGGCCGCGAACTCCGCGACCTGCTACTGCCTCGGCATCACGGCAGTGGATCCGATCGGGCTCGACCTTCTCTTCGAGCGCTTCCTCTCGGAGAGCCGGCGCGAGATTCCCGACATCGATCTCGACATCGCGCATGCCCGGCGCGAGGAGGTCATCCAGTACGTCTACGCGAAGTACGGCCGCGATCACGCGGCCATGACGTCCGAGGTCATCTGCTTCCGCGCGCGATCCGCGATTCGCGACGCGGGCAAGGCGCTCGGCCTCTCGGCGGCCGAGGTGGACCGCATCAGCAAGGCGCTCGGCGGGCGGGGGAGCATCGGCGATCCCGACGCCGGGCTCGTCTCCGCGCTCGCGCCGGCCGGCGACGGGTCGGCCGGGCCCGGCGCGGCCCGCGCGCCGTTGCGCTCGCGGCTGCTGCGCGATCTCGTGAGCCTGTGCGAGCAGATGGATGAGATGCCGCGGCATCTCGGGATTCACGTCGGCGGCATGGTCATCTCGCGGGAGCCCCTGTGCGAGGTCGTGCCGGTCGAGCCCGCGACCATGCCCGGACGCACGGTGATCCAGTGGAACAAGGACGACGCCGCGACGCGCGGGCTCGTCAAGATTGACCTGCTCGGCCTGGGCATGCTGACGCTGCTGCAAGAGGCCGTGCGCCTGATCGAGCTCCATCACGGCGAGCGCATCGATCTCGCTCGCATCCCGATGGACGATCCGGATGTCTACGCGCTCCTCCAGCAAGCCGACACCGTCGGCGTGTTCCAGGTCGAATCGCGGGCGCAGATGAACACGCTGCCGCGGCTCAAGCCGAGGACATTCCACGATCTCGTCGTCGAGGTCGCGCTGATCCGGCCGGGTCCGATCCAGGGCGAGATGGTCCACCCGTACCTGCGAAGGCGCGAGGGCAAGGAGCCCGTGACGTACCCGCATCCGCTGCTCGAGCCGATCCTGGCGCGCACGCTCGGCGTGCCGCTGTTCCAGGAACAGGGGATGAAGGTCGCGATCGCCGCGGGCGGCTTCACGCCGGCCGAGGCCGACGACCTGCGCCGCGCCATGAGCCACGCGCGATCGCAGCGGCGCATGCAACCCATCGTGCAGCGGCTGCGGCAGGGGATGGTCGAGCGCGGATTCAGCGAGGAAGCTCGGGAGCAGGTCGTCCGGCACGTCGAGTCCTTCGCGAGCTTCGGTTTCGCCGAGAGCCACGCGGCCTCGTTCGCGCTGCTGGTCGCCGCGTCCGCGTGGATGAAGGTTCACTACCCGGCGGAGTTCACGGCGGCTCTGCTGAACGCGCAGCCCATGGGCTTCTACTCGCCCGCCACGATCGCCGAGGACGCGCGACGGCATGGCGTTCGCGTGCTGCCGGTGGACGTGAACGCTTCGGCATGGGACTGCGTGGTCGAGCAGCCGACGCCGCAGCCCCGCACGGGATCGGGACTTCTCGAGCGCACGCCTCCCGGGGGGAACGGGGCCATTCGCCTGGGCCTGCGCCAGGTGCGGGGGCTCGCCGGCGGCCTGCGCCCGCGCGCGGAGAGCTGGATCGCGCGGCGGCCATTCGATTCGTTGCCCGCGTTCGTGCGCGCCTCGGGGCTGCCCCGCGCGGTGCTCGAGAACCTCGCGGCGGCGGGGGCCCTCGGCTGCTTCGGCGTCGAGCGGCGCGAGAGCCTGTGGGAGGTCGGCCGGCTCGTCACGGGGCCCGACCACGGACCGCTGTTCCGCGCGGTCGAGCCTGCCCTCGAGCGCGAGGCGCCGGATCTCGTGCCGACCGACGCGCGCGAGGACGTCCTGCTCGACTACGAGCTGACGGGCGTGAGCGCGGCCGGCCATCCCGTCAGCTTCCTGCGCGACACGCTGGCGTCGCGCGGCGGGCTGACCGCGATCGCGCTCAAGACCGCGCCCACCGGAAGGCCCGCCGTGTCGGGAGGTCTCGTGATCTGCCGGCAGCGGCCCGGCTCGGCG
This sequence comes from uncultured Thermoanaerobaculia bacterium, assembly GCA_964613915.1. Lineage (GTDB taxonomy): Bacteria > Acidobacteriota > JBCCFW01 > JBCCFW01 > JBCCFW01 > CAZTIW01. Next base: position 83,421 of record CAZTIW010000018.1, on the reverse strand, counting down.
AACGGCGTCACGTTCCTGACGCTGGAGGACGAGACCGGCTTCGTGAATGTCGTCGTGCGCCCCGAGCTCTACCAGCGGCAGCGGCAGCTCATCCGCGCAGCCGTGCTGCTGCTCGTCACGGGCCGGCTCGAGCGCTCGGGCCCGGTGGTCAACATCGTCGCCGAGTGCTTCGAGGACCTGCCATTCCCGGTGCCGGGCCTCGCGGCTTCGAGTCGCGACTTCCACTGACGCGCGCGGGATGCGGGCGCTGCCACGGAGTGCTAACGTGGCGCCCCTTTTTCGAGGCGAACGACATGGCTCCACCGACCCGGCAGCTCGAGACCTTTCCCAATCCGAAGCCGAATCCGCCCGCCGGGCGCGGCTACGACATCCGATTCGAGTGCCCCGAGTTCACCTGCCTGTGCCCGAAGACGGGCCAGCCCGACTTCGCGACGGTGCGCATCCGCTACGTGCCGGATCAGCTCTGCGTCGAGCTCAAGTCGCTCAAGCTCTACCTGTGGAGCTATCGCGACCAGGGCGCGTTCCACGAGGCCGTCACGAACAGCATCCTCGACGATCTCGTCGCGGCCGTGCAGCCGATCGAGATGTCCGTCGAGGGCGACTTCTTCGTGCGCGGCGGCATTCACACGGTGGTCGAGGCGCGCTACCGGCGGCCCGGCACGTGAGCGGCGAGCCCGAAGCGCCAGCCCCCGCGTCCGGGTGGAGGGTCGCGAGCCCGGTCCTCGAGGCCGGACCGCTCGCGCACGAGGACTTCATCGCGGGCGTCGCGTCCGGCCGCTTCGGACCCGACGCGTTCGCGTGGCGGGACGGCATGCGTGCCTGGGCCCGGATCGGGGACCTGCCCGAGTGCGCGCCGATCCTGCGCCGCCGGGGCCTGCACGGGATGACGCGCGCACGCCTCGTCCGGCTCGGGATGCTGTCCGTCATCTCCGGCAGCCTGGTCGCGATCCTGAGCGTTCTGGCCGCGCTCGGCGGGCGATCGAGCGTCGTGCTCGCGGCCATCGCGGGCGCGCTCGCGGCTCCGGGCGTGATGATGATCTGGATCGCGCTCAAGCGTCCCGACTGACTCGGAGCCGTTCGGCGCGACCACTGTTGCGCGCCGGCCCGCGCGACCACCGTTGCGCGCGAGCCCGCGCGACGGCAGACTGATCCTCCGCTGGCGCCGGGAGAATCCCCGGCGGCGCGAGTCCACCTCCTTCCCGAGCACGAGACATCATGAGCGATTCACGGACCTGGCACGTCGCGGTCGGCAACGAACAGCAGGGCCCCTTCGACACGGAGACCGTCGTCTCCGGGATCGCCTCGGGCCGCTTCACGCTCGACTCGCTGGTCTGGACCACCGGGCTCCCGAGCTGGCTGCCCGCGCGCGACATCGCCACGTTCCGGCAGGCCTCGTCCCGCGCCGCGGTGTCGCAGGCCCCGCCCATCCCGACGTTCGGACAGCGCTCCCACGTGATCGACTTCAAGGTCGTGGGCGAGGAACTCCAGTTCGTGGAGATCGAGCTCGATCGCGGCGAGACGGTCATCGCCGAGGCCGGCGCCATGATGTACATGTCCCACGGCATCACGATGGAGACGCGCTTCGGCGACGGCTCGGTCGCGGACGAGAGCAGCGGATTCTTCGGCAAGGCTCTCAGCGCCGGCAAGCGCCTGCTGACGGGCGAGAGCCTGTTCATGACGCACTTCACGGCGGCGGCGGCCGGCAAGAGTCACGCGGCCTTCGCCGCGCCCTATCCGGGCTGCATCATGCCGTTCGACCTCAAGGCTCTCGGCGGCGAGATCCTCTGCCAGCGCGACGCGTTCCTGTGCGCCGCCAAGGGCACCGAAGTGGGGATCGCCTTCACGCAGCGGCTCGGCGCAGGGCTCCTGGGCGGCGAGGGCTTCATCCTGCAGCGGCTCAAGGGTGATGGCTGGGCGTTCATTCACGCCGGCGGGACGATCGTGGAGCGCGACCTCGGGCCAGGCGAAACGCTGCGCGTGGACACCGGATGCATCGTCGCGTTCCAGCCGCAAATCACGTACGACATCCAGATGGTCAGCGGCGTGAAGTCCATGTTCTTCGGCGGCGAGGGACTCTTCTTCGCGACGCTGACCGGCCCGGGCAAGATCTGGATGCAGTCGCTGCCCTTCAGCCGCCTGGCTCGCCGGGTCGTCGCCGCGGCGGCGCCGGCCGCCAACAAGGGCGAGGGCGGGATCCTCAACGTTACCGGCGGCCTCGGGACGCTCCTCGGCGGCGGCGATTCGTAGCGCGCCGCTCGCCGCCTGCATCGAAACTGCCGGCGATTCGTGCATGCTGGCGGCATGACGACGACGCCCCTGCCTCCCCGCGCCGCCGCCCCGAGCGTTCCCGCTGGCTGCCTGTCGGTCATCATGCCGGCGTACAACGAGCGGCGCACGATCCACGAGATCATCGCCCGCACGCTGGATCTGCCGTGCGTGGGCGAGCTCATCGTCGTGGACGACGGATCGGCCGACGGGACCCGCGAGATCTTGCGGGACCTCGCTGCCGCCAACCCGCGCATCCGCCTCGAGTTTCACGAGCGCAACAAGGGCAAGGGCGCGGCCGTCCGGCGCGGCATCGAGCTGGCCACGCGGGACTACGTGCTCGTGCAGGATGCGGACCTCGAGTACGACCCGCGCGACATCCCGGCGCTCCTGCAGCCGCTGGTGTCGGGCCTCGCCGACGTCGTCTACGGATCGCGGTTCGCGCCGCGCGAGTGCCGGCGCGTGCTGTTCTTCAAGCATGAGCTCGGGAACCGGCTGCTGACGCTCCTGAGCAACCTGCTGACCGACCTGAACCTGAGCGACATGGAGACTTGCTACAAGGCCTTCCGCCGATCGGTCATCCAGAACCTGCTTCTCGAGAGCGACCGCTTCGGCTTCGAGCCGGAGGTCACGGCGCGGCTCGCGAAGTCGCCGGCCGTCATCTACGAGGTCCCGATCTCGTACCACGGCCGGACGTACGCGCAGGGCAAGAAGATCACCTGGAAGGACGGATTCGCCGCGCTGTGGTTCATCGTGAAGTTCAACCTGGCGCCGGGGATCGGCCAGCAGATCCGCCAGCCGTGGACCGCGATCACGGATCTCGTCCAGCCTGACTGACGGCGCGGCGCCAGGGCGCCGTCTCACCTCACGTCGTGGCCGCGCCCGAGGTCTCGGCGAAGGCCAGCCGCGGGTACTTGCGCGGCAGCTCGTCCAGCCAGTAGGCGGATCGCAGGAGCACGACCGGTCGCGCGTCGCGATCGAGCGCGATCTGCCAGCCCACGCCCTCGCCGAGGTCCGCCACGTCCGCCGCCTCGCCGCTGACCCAGCGGGCGGCGACGAACGGCGCGGGATCGATGCGCACGGGCACGTTGTATTCGGCCTGCATGCGGTGGGCGAGCACGTCGAACTGGAGCCGGCCGACCGCGCCCAGGATCGGGTCGCGGTCGCCCCGGTCCGGATGCTTGAAGACCTGCACCGCGCCTTCCTGCGCGAGCTGCTCGATGCCCTTGGCGAACGACTTGCGATGCGACGCGTCGGGGACGCGCGCCACCGCGAAGTGCTCGGCGGGGAACAGGGGGATGCCCGGATACGTGATGGCCGGATCCACCGTCAGCGTGTCGCCGATGCGGTACAGGCCCGGATCGAAGAGGCCGACGACATCGCCCGGGAAGGCCTCGGCGACGGCGGTGCGCTCGCGAGCCATGAACTGGCGCGGCTCCAGCAGCCGCGCCGTCTTGCCACGAGGCTCGATGTGGACCTCGAGCCCGGGCTCGTACCGCCCCGACACGACGCGGACGAAGGCGATGCGATCGCGGTGCGCCGGATTCATGTTCGCCTGGATCTTGAACACGAAGCCGGTGAAGCGGGCATCGGTTGGCTCGATCGCGCCTGACGCAGCCGCCTGCGATCGGGGCGCGGGCGCCAGCTCGATGAGCGCATCCAGGAACAGGTCCACGCCGAAGTTCGTGAGCGCCGAGCCGAAGAAGGCCGGCGCGAGGTCCCCGACCAGGACGCGCTGGGGGTCGATCGGATCGGAGGCCGCGTCGAGGATCTCCACTTCCTCGACGAGCCGCCGATGGACCTCGTGTCCGATGCGCGCGGCGAACTCGGCGTCGTGCAGGTCGCCGACCTTCACGGCCAGGCGCGTGGTGCCGCGCTTCGTCTCGCCCGGCTCGTAGACGTGGAAGCGCCGGGTGCGCCTGTCAATGACGCCGCGGAACTCGTCGCCCATGCCGACGGGCCAGTTGACCACGCTCGTGCGGATGCCGAGCTCGCGCTCGATCTCGTCCACGAGTTCGAGCGGCGGGCGTCCCCAGCGATCCATCTTGTTGAAGAACACGAAGATGGGGATGCCGCGCTGGCGGCAGACCTTGAAGAGCTTGCGGGTCTGGGGCTCGACGCCCTTCGCGGCGTCGATCAGCATGGCCGCCGCATCCACGGCGGCGAGCGTGCGGTACGTGTCCTCGGAGAAGTCCTGGTGCCCGGGCGTGTCCAGCAGGTTGATCTGGTGGCCCGCGTACGGGAACGACATGACCGAGGTCGTGATGGAGATGCCGCGCTGCCGCTCGAGTTCCATCCAGTCGGACGAGGCGTGCTTGGCGCGGCGCGCCTTGACGGCGCCCGCGAGCTGGATCGCGCCGCCGTACAGCAGGAGCTTCTCGGTGAGCGTGGTCTTGCCCGCATCGGGGTGCGCGATGATCGCGAACGTGCGCCGGCGCTCGATCTCGCGGTGCAGGCGGGCGTCGTCGGCGCTCATCGTGGGCGGTCTCGTGGCGGACGCGGCGTCAGCCGCGCCGGGCGTCGGCGGGCATGCGCAGCCGCTCGACCGGGATGCCCCGCTCGAGATGCGATTCGACGATTTCCGGCACGTCGGCGGCCGTCACGCCGGCGTACCACGTGCCCTCCGGATACACGACCACGGTCGCGCCGAAGGAGCAGTAGTCCAGGCATCCCGCCTTCTGCGCACGGATGCGACCGGCGAGCCCTCGCTCGCCGACGAGCGTCTTGAACGCGTGCAGGACCTCGGTCGATCCGCGCGCGGTGCAGCAACCCTTCGGGTTGTCGGCGGGGCGCTCGTTCGTGCAGATGAAGACGTGGCGTTCGTAGGGCATCGGCGGGGCTGCCTCAACCGCACGCGAAGGCGGCGCGCGAGGCGCGGCGCGCGAGCAGGCCGAACGTGTCCGGAGCGTCGCCGCGAAGTTCCTTGAGGATGCCGGCGACGTAGGGCTCCACGACGGCCTTCCGCCAGTGAAGCTGGAAGTCGGTGTTGTCCATCGGCTTGGCGAGCTTCGCCGCCGCCGTCGCCGCCTCGTGGATGCGATCGTCCGACGGGTCGTGGCCGCGGAGGATGTCTTCGGCCGCCGTCGCGCGCAGTGGCTGGGACGCGACCGCGCCGAGCACGATCCGCACGTCGTCGAAGGCGCCGCCCGCGCCCCGGCGCACGGCGGCCGCGACGCCGAGCACGGGGAAGTCGATGGAGCCGCGCCGGCGGAGCTTCCAGTAGGCCGAGGTCCACCCCGCGCGGTCGGGCACGCCAACCGACACGAGGATCTCGTCAGGGCGGCGCGTCAGGTAGTCCATGCCGTCGTTCCGGTAGAGATCCAGCAAGGGCAGCTCGCGCGAGCCGCTCGCGCTGACGAGCCGGATCTCCGCGTCGAGCGCCACGAGCGCCGGCGCGCAGTCGGTGCTCGAGACGGCCAGGCACCGATCGGAGCTCGGCGCGACCCAGCACGTCGCGCCGTCCTTCTTCATGCAGAAGCCGATGGCCTCGCGCCATTCGAAGTTCTGGTCGTAGTAGGTGCACCGCGTGTCGAGACACACGTTGCCGCCGAGGGTTGCCTGATGCCGCAGGTGGGGGGTCGCGACGAGCGCCGCCGCCTGGCGGAGCGCGCGCGGCGCGAGGGTCTCGCGCGAGAGATCGTGGAGCGTCGTCGCGGCGCCGAGAGAGCTGGCGCCGGCCCCGCCCGCCCGGGCGAGCGACAGCGCGCGCGTCTCGGGGACGCGCCGGAGCGACACGAGCATTGCCGGCATCTGCTGCCGGCGCTTCATGTTCGGCAGGAGATCCGTGCCGCCGGCGAGGATCATCGCCGACGGGCCTCCATCGGCCAGCATGCGCGCGGCCTCGGCGAGGGTCGCCGGGGCGCGATACTCGAACTTCGGCAGCCGCATCATCGCCGCACGTCCTCTGCCGAGTCGGGCGAGCGCGACCCGCCGCGCCCCTTCTCGCGCTCCATGAAGTTCACGCTCTCGTCCACCGCGCGGCCGTCGCCGCCTTCCCAGGGCGTCAGGACGCGCGTCACCTCGCCCCACGGCACGTCGGCGGGGAAGTCGCTCGGGCCGAAGGAGCGCTGCTCGGACCGCAGCGCCTTGAGCACGCACTGCGGCGTGATGGGCACCTGCTTCACGCGCACGCCCAGGGCGTCGAAGACGGCGTTGCTGATCGCGGGCATGACGGGAAGGAGCGGCCCCTGGCCGACTTCCTTGGCGCCGAACGGGCCGGCGCCATCGGGATCCTCGATGAAGATCGTGGTGATCGGCGGCATCTCGAGCGCCGTGGGGCTCTTGTATTCGAGCATGGACGGATGACGGTGCACGAGGGCGTGCGAGAGGTGCCTGGGCAGGCGCCGGAAGACTTGCTCCTCCATGAGCGCCTCGCCGAGCGCCATGTAGACGCTGCCCTCGACCTGACCGCGCGCGAGCACGGGGTTGAGCACGCGACCGATGTCGTGCGCGATCCAGATGGCCGTGGGCTCGACCCACCCGGTCTGCTCGTCGGCCTCCACTTCGATCACGCACGCCGAGTACGAATAGGTGGGGGACGGTCCGACGCCGCCGCCCTTGAAGCGGGCCGGGGACGCGGGTGGCTTGTAGGAGCCCACGGTGCCCAGCGTGCCGAAGCGCGCCTCGGCGAGCATGCAGGCCTCCTGGAATGTCAGGCCCGTCTCGGGGCTCGACACGTCGAAGACGCGCCCTTCGGCGAATCCCAGCCGCTCCTTCGGGATCTTCAGCCGGTCGGCGACGGCGGCGGCCAGCATCTCGCGCGCGCGCTCGGCAGCCTGGATGGCCGCGTTGCCCATCATGATCGTGACGCGGCTGCTGTACGAGCCCAGGTCCACCGGACCGAGATCCGTGTCGCCCGTGACGAGGCGAACGTCCGCCGGGTCGATGCCCAGGACCTCGGCCACGCAGTTGGCCAGGACGTCGTCCGATCCCTGGCCGATCTCCGTGGCGCCGCACGAGGCGACCACGTGGCCCGATCGGTCGAGCTTGAGCTGCACGCCCGAGTGCGGCAGGTGATTCCAGTAGATCGGCAGGCCAGCGCCCGTCAGGTACGACGAGCACGCGAGGCCCAGGCCGCGGCCGCGGCCGAGCTTCCCCTTGCGCTGGCGCCAGCCGGAGGCCTCGACCACGGCGTCGATGCACTGCTTCAGGCCGATGGTGCGGACGCGCAGGAAGTTCGCGGTCAGCGTGTCGGGCTTGGCGAGCTGCTTGAGCCGGAGATCGGCGGGATCGATGCCCAGCTCGTGCGCGATGATGTCGAGCTGGACTTCCTGCGCGAAGCGCGGCTGGACCGTCCCGTGTCCGCGCTTGGGGCCGCAGGGCGGCTTGTTCGTGAAGGCGCGCGCGGAGCGGAAGCGGTAGCGCGGGATGTCGTACGTGACCGTCTGGAGCGCCCCCGTGTAGAACGTCGACGCGACGCCGTACGAGCCGTAGGCGCCGCCATCGAGGATCGTCTGGAGGTCGAGCGCCGTGATCGTGCCATCCGCCTTGACGCCTGTCTTGAGCTTCATGTGCACCGGGTGGCGGCCACGGTGGCAGTAGAAGACTTCCTCGCGATTGAGGGTGATCTTCACGGGTCGGCCGAGCATGGCGGCGGCCTTCGCCACGACGATCTCGTGGTTGAACGGGTCGGACTTGCCGCCGAAGCCGCCGCCGTTGGGCGTCGCGACGATCCGCAGGCGCGAGGCGGGCATCGCCAGCGCGCGCGCGGCAGCCTTGTGGAGGTAGTGCGGCGTCTGCGTGCTGGACCAGATCGTCAGCACGCCGTTCTGCTCCACGCTCGCGATCGAGGCATGTTGCTCGAGCGGCAGGTGGGTGTTGCCCTCGTAGAAGAACTCGTCGTCGAAGACGCGATCGGCCTGGCGGAGGCCCTCATCCACGTCGCTGAACTCGAGGTTCACGACCTTGTGAATGTTCCCGAAGGCGCCGTAATCGTGAATGCGCGGCTCGGGGGTCGCGAGCGCCTCGGCCGGCGTCGCGATCGTCGGCAGGATGTCGTACTCGACGCGGATGAGCCGGAGGGCCTCCTCGCACGCGTCCTCGTCCAGCGCGATGACCGCGGCGATGGGGTCGCCGACGTGGCGCACGATCTCGCGGCACAGCGGATGCTCGTCCATCGAGACCGGAAGAATCCCGTAGGCGATGGGGAAGTGCTCGCCGGTGAGCACGAGCTTGACGCCCGGATGGGCGCGCGCCGCCGTGACGTCGAGTTGCCGGATGCGCGCGTGCGGGACGCTGCTGCGAAGCAGGCGGCACCAGAGCTGTCGCGGCAGGGACATGTCGTCGGCAAACACGGTTTGCCCGAGGACCTTGGCGCGCGCGTCCACGCGTCGCCGCGGCTTGCCGACAGAGTTGAAGGCGCCGCCGGGTCCGCGGCCGCGCACGTCGAAGAAGCCGCTCGCGATCTCGCCGAGCGCCTGGTTCGCCTGCGCGCCACCGTCCTGGCTCATGCCGTGGCGGACGGGATCGTCCACGGGCTTCGGGCCCCGGGGCACGCGCTCGGGCGCCGGCGTCGCCGCCGGATCGGTCTTCGGCCTGCGCCGCTCGCTCATGGGCCGGCCTTGCGAGCGGCGCGCGCGTCGCGGAGTTCGGCCGCCGCGCGCTCGACCGCGTCGATGATCTGGATGTAGCCCGTGCAGCGGCAGATGTTGCCGGCCAGCGCCTCGGCGATGCGCGCGCGCGTGGGCTCCGGATCGTGGTCGAGAAGTTCCCTGGCGGTGAGCACCATCGCGGGCGTGCAGTAGCCGCACTGAGCGCCACCGAGATCCGCGAAGGCCGCCTGCAGCGGGTGCAGGTCGCCGGAGTCGCCCGCCACGCCTTCGATCGTGACGATGTCGCGCCCCTCGCACTCGAGGCCGAGCACGAGACACGACAGCATGGCCTTGCCGTCCACGAGCACCGCGCATGCTCCGCACTCGCCGAGCTCGCAGCCGTGCTTCGTCCCCGTGAGGCTGAGGTTCTCGCGCAGGATCTCGAGGAGCGTGGCCTGCGGAGGAGCCGATGTCTGCCGGTCCTCGCCGTTGACGCGGAGGGCGAGGTGGACGTTCTTCATGAGTGCCTCGGACAGGCGAAGTGATGCCGTTTCAGCGGCTTGCGGAGCGCGCAGGATACCACGCGGAATGGTGCCATGCAGCGGCGCGCGCGGGGCGTCACGAGGGACGCCGGGCTCTGCTACGCTCCCGCTCGAGCATAGCGAATGCCCTCCAAGAAGACGCCCTCACGCCGCAAGCCCCGGATGCCAGCCGCCGCCCCCCGGAAGGCCTCCGGCTCCGCGGCCTTCGATCCCGACGCCGCCGCGCAGCCGGGCGCCGGGATCTTCGGCCTGCCCCACGGTCCCGCCGACGCGCGCGTCGTGATCATCCCCGTGCCCTTCGACGCGACGACGTCCTACCGGCCCGGCACGGCTGACGGGCCGGCGGCGGTGCTCGAGGCGAGCCGCCAGGTGGATCTCTGGGATCGCGAGTACGGCCCGATTCACGAGCCAGGGATCGCGATGCTCCAGGTCCCGAAGCCGATCCGCGCCTTGAGCGCTCGCGCCCGGGGCGTCGCCGAGCCCATCCTCCGGGCTGGCGGGGCGCGCGCCGGCGATGCGCACCACGCGGCGGCGCTGCGCGACGTGGACGCTGCCGGAGATCGCGTCAACGCCTGGGTGCGCGAGCGCGCGCGGGAGATCCTCGACCAGGGCCGGATCGCCGGCGTCCTCGGCGGCGATCACGCGTCGCCCTTCGGGTTGATCGAGGAACTCGCCGAGAGGCATCCCGGCATGGGCATCCTCCACGTGGACGCTCATGCGGACCTGCGGCGCGCGTACGAGGGCTTTCGCTGGTCGCACGCCAGCATCTTCTGGAACGTGCTCAGCGAGTGCCCGGGCGTGGAGCGCCTGGTGCAGGTGGGCGTCCGTGACTTCGGGCACGCCGAGATCCGCCTCATCGAGGAGTCCGCGGGTCGCGTCGAGACGTTCTTCGACCCGGACTTGCGCTCGTCCCTGGCGCGCGGCGAGACCTGGGACGCCGCCTGTCACCGCATCGTGTCCGTGCTGCCGGACCTCGTGCACGTCTCCTTCGACATCGACGGCCTGTCGCCCGATCTCTGTCCGCACACGGGAACGCCCGTTCCGGGCGGGCTGAGCTTCGGGGAGGCCTGCCACCTGCTGCGCACGCTCGCCCTGTCGGGCAAGACCGTGATCGGCCTGGACCTCTGCGAGGTCACGCCAGGGCCCGCGGGCGACGAGTGGGACGCGGCCGTCGGCGCGCGCGTGCTCTACAAGATGATCGGCTGCGCGCTCGCCAGCCGCGCCCGGCCGGCCTGATTCGCGGCTTCAGGGTCCGAAGCGCGCGGCGCGGACGCGCGGGACGGCATGGGTTGCGAGGGCCACGACCCCGGCAAGAGCGAGACCCCAGCCGAGCCAGGGCGGGAGAGGGGCGCCGAGCCTCGCCGCGATCGTGCAGCCGAGGCCGCCGTTGAGAAGCGCGAGCGCGGTCCATGCCGCGCGGGCGGCCGGCGGTCTCTCGGCGTCTCGGGGCAGGATCCAGAACGCGATTCCCGCGGCGAACTGCGCCGCGAAGCCGATCACCAGCAGCTCGGCGTGGAGGAAGCGCCACGACCACGGCGGGACGCCGAGCCAGGGGGCCGCCTTGCGCGCGAGCAGGAGCGCTCCCACCGTCGCGCCTGCGATCAGCCAGCCCAGGGCGCACCGGACGAGCCATCGCGCCGCGGACGGCATCAACGAGCCCTCACCCGCGGCCATGCCAGGGCGACGAACGTGACGGACGCGATCCACTGCAGGCCGGCCGACGCGATCAGCACGGGTCCCCAAGTGGATGTTCCGCTCAGCGCGATGAGCGGCTCCGCGACGAGGCGCAGCCCGAGGCCGCCGTTCAGGGAGAGCAGCAGGAGCCAGCCGGCCGCGGCGCGCGCGCGGCCCGCGGGCGTCCGTGCCCGAGGGAAGAGCCACAGCGCGACGCCGAAGATCATCTGCGCGAGGAAGCCCGTCGTGAGCGCGTGAAGCGCGGCGGGCTGCAGGACGCTCGCGGCGCCGAGTCCGCCGACGATGGGCCCGAGCGCGAGCAGGAAGGCCAGGGCGAATCCGAGCACGAGCCAGACCAGGGCGGCGCGCACGAGCGCTCGGGTCAGCGGCGGCATCGGCTCGCCTCGGACTGTCGGACAGGAGGGCGAGCCGGCATGGTGGCGGGGGGGGGATTTGAACCCCCGACCTTTGGGTTATGAGCCCAACGAGCTACCAGACTGCTCCACCCCGCGGCCGTGAGAGGGGGGAGTCTACATCGGCAGCCACGGCGCGGCATAGACCGGTGATGCACCGCACGCGCGAAGCGCGTGGCGGGAGGGGCGAGGGGTGCGAAGCACCCGAGAGACGAAACGCGAACGCGTTTCGTCCTCAGCAGGGGGCCGCCCCGACCGACGAGGGGGGACCGGCTGGTCCCCCATGCGTTGATGCGCGGCGGCGCCGACATCGAATCCCCTGTCGGTTGCGTACTCGCCGCGCTAGACCGGTGATGCAGAACACACGCGCGCATCCGGACGACGCTACCGGCGCTCGGCGGGCGCATCGAGGCCGGGCACGGTGGAGACGACCGGCGTGTCATGGCGCACGGGCGCGCCGAGCAGGATGAGCTTCTCGCCGGGTCTCACCCAGCCGAGTTCCTCGCGCGCGATCCGCTCGACGGCCAGGGGGTCCGTGCGCAGGGACTCGATCTCCGCGAGCAGGGCGGCATTGCGCGCCTGGAGCTCGCGCATCTCCGCGGCCAGCCTGTCGCGCTCCAGCCGGTACTGCCTGGCCTCGAGCAGGCCGTGCCGGCCGAAGATCGCGCCCAGGAGGAGCGACGCCGAGGCCAGCACGAGAAGGGTCGCTCGCCAGCGCCCCGAGCGGGCTGGCTCCGGAGCCTCGCCCCGGCCCGCGACGGGACCGTTGGCCAGCGTCACGCGCTGCTCCGCGCGAGGCCCCGTCCGTCGTAGTGCGCTCGCTGCCCGAGCTCTTCCTCGATGCGCAGGAGCCGGTTGTACTTCGCGGTGCGCTCCGAGCGGCAGGGCGCCCCGGTCTTGATCTGCCCCGATCCCGTGGCGACCGCGAGATCGGCGATCGTGACGTCTTCGGTCTCGCCGGAGCGATGGCTCGTGACCGTCCGGTAGCCGCTCCGGTGCGCGAGGTCCACGGTGCGCAGCGTCTCCGTCAGCGTGCCGATCTGATTCACCTTGATGAGCACCGCGTTCGCGACGCCGCGCTCGATGCCCTGGGCGAGGATCGCCGCGTTGGTGACGAAGAGATCGTCCCCGACGAGTTGCACCGTGGGGCCGAGCTCGCGCGTGAGGAGCCCCCACCCGTCCCAGTCGCTCTCGGCCAGTCCGTCCTCGATGGAGACCAGCGGGAACGCGCCGACCCACTCGCGGTAGAGCGCGACCATGTCCGCCGACGTGAGGTTCTCGCGGCCCTCGCCGGGCAGGTGGTACCGGCCGTCGCGGTAGAACTCGCTGGCCGCCGCGTCGAGCGCCAGGGCGACGTCCTTGCCGGGCTTGCGGCCGGACTTCTCGATGGCTGCAACGAGGAGCTCGAGCGCCTCGCGATGCGAGCTCAGGCGCGGCGCGAAGCCGCCCTCGTCGCCCACGGCCGTCGAGAGGCCGCGCTGCTTGAGGATCGCCTTGAGGCACTGGTAGACCTCGGCGCCCGCGCGCAGCGCCTCCCGGAACGACGACGCGCCGATGGGCGCGATCATGAACTCCTGCACGTCGAGGTTGTTGTCCGCGTGCACGCCGCCGTTGATGACGTTGAGCAGCGGGACGGGGAGCAGCCCCGCGTCCGGGCCGCCGACATGTCGCCACAGCGGCGTGCCGGCGTCGGCGGCCGCGGCCCTGGCGACGGCCAGCGAGACGCCGAGCAGGGCATTGGCGCCGAGATTCGTCTTGAACTCCGTGCCGTCCGTGGCGATCAGCCGCTCGTCCACCGCGACCTGGTCGCGGGCGTCGAGCCCCACGATGGCCCGCGCCAGCGGGCCGCGCACGTTGGCGACCGCGCGCGTGACGCCCTTGCCGAGGAAGCGGGCGGGGTCGCCGTCGCGGAGCTCGAGCGCTTCGCGCGCCCCGGTGGACGCGCCCGAGGGAACGATGGCCGCGCCGCGCGCGCCGGAGGCCAGCGTGACCTCGGCCTCGAGGGTGGGCAGGCCCCGCGAGTCCAGGACCTCACGGGCGACGACGTCACGAATGGCGGACACGGGCAGGCTCCGGAAGGCGCGATGGTGGCTCCGGCCCGGCTGGCCCGGGCGCACCGGACGGGCGCGATCGTAGCAGGGCGGGTGGCGCGACCGGAGCGGGAATCGCGCGTTCCTCAGAGCGCGGCGAAGCCCGTCTCCAGATCCCCGATGAGGTCCTCGACGTCCTCGAGGCCGACGCTGATGCGCACCAGTCCGGGCGTGATGCCGAGCTCGGCCCGCCGTGGCTCCGGGATGGATCCGTGGGTCATCGTCGCGGGATGCGAGATGAGCGTCTCGACGCCGCCGAGGGACTCCGCCACCGCGCACAGCCGCAGGGGCTTGAGGAACCGGCGCGCGGAGGCCAGGTCCGGCCCGACCTCGAACGAGACCATCGCGCCGAAGCCCCGCATCTGGCGCTCGGCGAGCGCGCGGTGCGGATGCGAGGCGAGCCCGGGGTGGATGGCGCGTCGCACCTTCGGATGCGCCGCGAGATGCTCGGCGATGCGGCGGCCGTTCTCCTCGTGTTGCTTCATGCGCACGACCAGCGTCTTCGTGCCTCGCAGCACCAGCCAGGCGTCCCAGGGGCTCATGACGGCGCCGACGGAGTTCTGCAGGAACCCGATCCGCTCGTCCAGTTCCGGATCGCTCGTCACGACGACGCCGCCGACGCTGTCCGAGTGGCCGTTGAGGTACTTGGTCGTGGAATGCACGACGGCGTCGGCGCCCAGCGTCAGGGGCTGCTGCAGGACCGGGCTCATGAACGTGTTGTCCACGACGAAGAGGGCCTTCGCGGAACGCGCGATCTCCGCGACGGCCGCGATGTCCGTGATGGACATCATGGGGTTCGTCGGCGTCTCGACGTAGATCATCCGCGTGGCGGGGCGCAGGGCCGCGCGGACCGCGTCGAGGTCGGACGTGTCCACGTGGCTGAAGGTCAGCCCCTGGCGCGCGAGCACGCGCTCGAACAAGCGGTACGTGCCGCCATAGACGTTCGCGCCACAGATGACGTGGTCGCCCGACGAGAGGAGGCGCAGCAGCGCGTCGATGGCCGACATGCCCGAAGCGAACGCGCGACCGTGCCGGCCTTGCTCGAGGGCCGCGATGTTCGCCTCGAGCGCCAGGCGCGTCGGGTTGATCGTCCGGGCGTAGTCGAAGCGGACCTCGCCGGGCTCGCCCTCCTGCACGGTCTGGACGTAGGTGGACGTCGCGTAGAGGGGCGTGATGATGGCGCCCGTGGTGGGATCGGGCTGCTGCCCGGCGTGAATGGCGGTGGTCGCGAGGCCCATGTGTCTCTCCATCGGAGGGTGGTGCGGCCGCGACTCTATACCGCGCGGGAGGGGGGCCGCGCCGTCAGCTCTCCGCGTCGCAGCTGGCGTACAGGCCCTTCGACCAGTACCGATCGCCGCCGTCCGGAAGGATGGTCGCGACCCGGCGGCCGGGACCGAGCCGGCGCGCGACCTCGAGGGCGGCGAGGGCGATGGCGCCGGAGGACGCGCCGGCGAGGATCCCCTCGGCGGCGGCGAGGTCGCAGGCCGCGCGGAAGGCGTCCTCGTCGGTGACCTGGATGACCTCGTCCACCAGGGTCCGATCCAGCGCCGTCGGCAGGAACAGGCTCCCGATGCCCTCGACGCGCGTCGGGCGTGGCTCCCGGCCGCCCAGGACGCTCCCTTGCGACTCGACCGCGTGGACGGTGACGCGCGGCAGGTGGCGGCGGAGCGCACGGGCCACTCCGGTCACGGTGCCTCCGGTGCCCGCGCCGATGACCACGGCGTCCACCTCACCCGCTTGCGCCCAGAGCTCGGGGCCGGTGGTGAGCTCGTGGATCGCGGCGTTCCCCGGATGAGCGAACTGGTCGAGCATGACGGCGCCCGTCTCCGCGGCGAGGGCGCGCGCGACGTCGAGGCAGTCGGGCATGCCGACGCTCGCGCCCGGGACGCAGCGCACGCGCGCGCCGAGCGCCCGGCAGAGCGTGCGCTTCTCGGCGCTGTATCGCTCGGGCATGACGATGGTCACGTCGTGCTCGAGCCAGCGCCCGACGAGCGCGAGGCCGATGCCCGTGTTGCCGGCGGTGGGCTCGACCAGGGCATCGCCCGGGCGCAACTGGCCCGTGGCCCGCGCCAGCAGCACCATGCCGAGCGCCGTGCGGTCCTTCAGCGAGCCGCCGGGGTTCCGGCTCTCGAGCTTCGCGACGATCTCGGCACGGCTCGCGTCCCCGCGCCAGGCTCGGCCGGCGCCGAAGCGGCGCAGCAGCACCGCGGGGGTGCGCCCGATCGTGGCGCACGCCGACTCGCCGGCCGCCGAGGTCGGCCCCCCCACCGTCCGCGCGATCTCCCGCGCGAGGAGGTCCAGGCTCGCGTCGGCGCTCATCTGCGCAGCGGGCTTCATGCGCTCGTGGCGGCGTGCGAAACGAAGATCACGCGGCCGATGTTCGCACGCCCGATGGCGCCTCACAAGGCAACGCTGGTGCAGAGATCGTGCAATCACTCGCGCCGAAAACGGCGGTCAGCCGCGAGGCCTCCGCGGATCGGCGGTCAGTCGGCGCGCCCGCCAGGCTGGCCGGCATGCCACCGGATCAGAAGACCGGGCCGCCGCGATCCCTTCGGGGGCGCTGCCGCGGCGGGCATGGTCGGTGTGAGGGCCGGCGCGAGGGCCGGCGCCGCGCGAAGACCCGCGGCGTCCTCGCGAGCCGGGGGCTCCGGGGGCGCCGGCTCGGGATCGGACAGGAGGGACGGTTGCACCGGTTCATCCGTGAGCGCGCCAGCCGAGATGCCGAGCAGCCGAACCGCCCGACCCTGGTGCGCCTCGCGGAGCAGGAAGCAGGCGGTGCCGGAGAGTTCCGACGCGAAGCCGGTGGGCACGCGGAGCGTGCGCGATCGGGTGATCGTGCGGAAGTCTGAGGTGCGCACCTTCAGGGTGATCGTGCGTGCCCGCAGGCCGGCGCGACGCAGGCGCTCGGCCACGACCTCGCCGAGCTCGTACAGCTCGGCCACCATGCGAGCGGGGGAGTCGAGGTCGCGCGGGAAGGTCCGCTCGGCGCCCAGGGTGCGAGGCGTCTCGTCCTGCTCGAGCGTGTCGCGCCCGCCGCCGCGCGAGGCGGCGGCGAGCTGGCGGCCCCAGGCTCCGAAGGCGGCCTCGAGCACGCGAGCGTCCACGCGGGCGAGCTCGCCGATCGTCGTCAGCCCGAAGAGCCGCAGCCGCTCGGCCATGACCGGCCCGACGCCCGGCAGGTCGGCGATGGGGAGCGGCGCGAGGAAGGCGGCCTCGTACCCCGGCCAGATCTCGAGCAGGCCCTCGGGCTTGGCGCGCCGGCACGCGACCTTCGCGACCATCTTGTTGGATCCGATGCCGATCGAGGAGGGGAGTCCGAGCCGATCCGTCAGCGCGCGCTGGATCGCGGCCGCGAGGCCGAGGGCGTCGCCGCGGGACGTGTCGGTCGCGTCGAGATAGGCCTCGTCAATCGAAGCACGCTCGACGAGCGGGGCGAACTCGCGGAAGACGCGCTGCGCCGCCGACGCGGCGCGCGCGTAGAGCCGGCCGCGTCCGGGGAGGAATGTCGCGTCAGGGCAGAGACGACGCGCGATCGCGGTGGGCATGCCGGAGTGCACCCCCTGGTCGCGGGCCTCGCGGCTCGCGGAGCACACGACGCCGCGCGCGTCCGGTCCGCCGACGATGACGGGGCGAGAGGCCAGCGCGGGGTTGAGCACGCGCTCGACGGACGCGAAGAAGCAGTCCAGGTCGACCAGGAAGATGGTGCGCGTTTCGCCCGACGGGCGGGGAGAGCAGGAACCGTTCGGCATGGTGGACATGAGCGACTCCGGTGAACAGGAGGCGAAAGCTCGGGACAGCGATGCGCTCGCGACGCGACGCGTTCCGCGCCGGGAGGCTAGCTGCGGTACTTGCGGAGGACGCCGATGACGACGCCCTGGATTCGGAACTCGCCTTCCGAGACCACGATGGTCTGGTGCTCGGGGTTGGCGGGGACCAGGCGCACCGTGCCGGCCGCATCGCGGTGGTAGGTCTTCAGCGTGGCCTCGTCGCCGCCGATGAGGGCGATGACCTTCTCGCCGTTGCTGGCTGTCTCGCGCTGCTCGACGATCACGAAGTCGCCATCCTGGATGTGCTCGCCGATCATGGAGGTGCCCGACACCTGCAGCACGTAGCACGGGTGGCGGCCAACCATCATGGACGGCACGGCCACCGTTTCGCGGGACTGCACGGCTTCGATCGGCCTGCCAGCGGCGACGCGGCCGAGCAGCGGGAGCCGGGAGACCGCTGCGAGACGCGCCTCGTCCGCGCCGGCAGGCGGACCGTCGGTCGCGCCGCGCAGGGCGTCCACGGCGCCGGGCACGTGCGAGGACGTGAGCCCCGTCGCCGACGCGGTCTGGCCTGCCGACCGGGCGCGCGACCTCGTGACGAAGGGCGTCACCGACTCGCCCGCGGAGGAGGCCGCCAGGACCACCGGCGCTGGAAGTTCGGTCGCCAGCAGATCGATGGATCGCGACCGGTTCCAGGAGCGCCGGATGAAGCCCTTCCGCTCGAGGTTCGAGACGTGCTTGTGCACGGTGGCCACGCTGTTCAGGCCGAAGTGAGCGGCGATCTCCTCGAGGCTCGGGGAATACCGCCGCTGGCGGATGAAATCGGCGATGAAGTCCAGGATCTCGCGCTGTCTGCGGGTCAACGCCATGGGGGCCTCCCGTGCCGGACGACCGGCGGCACGATGCGAAGACTGAACGAACTGGAGGCGAAAGTCAACACGGCGGCGAAAGTTCGGCGGATGGGCGGCGTAGGGCCTGCCACGGCTTCTCGTTGCGCTGACCTGCCCGAACGGGCGAGGATTCCCGAATGCAGCACGCGCGAGCCGGCCGGAGGCGAGCCAGGGGACCCCTCCGGGTCGCGACCCTCATCGGGGCGTTCGCCGCCGCGTGCCTGGGACCGGGCTCGGCCCGCGCGACGCTCGACGCGGGCCAGCTGCGCGCGGCGGAGGAAGCCCGGCGCCTCGCGATCGCGGGCGACGTCAGCGGCGCCCAGGCTCGATGGAACGCCGTCCTCGCCGAAGCGGGCTCCGCCCTCAGCATCCGCGTCGCGCGAGCCTGCACGGAGGACCTGCGCCCGGCGCTGACGGCGCGACGGGACCTGGTCCCGATCTTCCTGCTCACGCGCGACGACGGCTGCTTCGACGTCCTGTGGGGACACTTCACCTCGGCCGAGGAAGCCGAGGCCGCCGGATCGCGCGTGCCGCTGCGCCTCATCGAGGGGGATCGCGCGGTCGTGCGCCTGGCGGCGCCGCTGGGGCGCCCGGCAGGCACGCCTCCGGCGGCGAGCCCGGCCCCAGCCGGACCCGCCGAGGCGCCGCCGTCTCCGGTGCCGCCGCCGGTCGCGACCCCACCGCCGCCACCCGCAGCCACCGCTCCCGCTCCCGCGCCTGCGCCCGCTCCCGCCCCGAGCGGCCCGAGTGCGGCGGAGCTCTTCGCTCGCGGCAACGCGGCGTATGCGGACGGCGACCTCGACGCCGCCGTCGCCGCGTTCGAGGCCGTCGTCGCGGCGGAGCCCTCCAACCCGCGCGCGCTCAGCAACCTGGCCGCGACCTGGCTCCTGAAGGGGGACGCCTCCCGATCGGCGTCGCTCGCGCAGCGTGCGGTCGAGATTGACCCCGGCTACGCGCGCGCCTGGCTGAACCTCGGGACGGCGCTGTTCGCCCTCGAGCGCTCGAACGAGGCCGTGCCCCACCTCGAGAAGGCCGTCGCGCTGGATCCGTCGAGCGTGGACGCGCAAAACAACCTGGCGGCGCTGTACGTCGAGCTGCGGCGCTGGTCGGATGCCGAGCGCGTCCTGCTCGGAGCGCTTCGCCTCGCGCCCGGCGAGCCTCGCCTGACGCGCCAGCTCCAGCAGGTGCAGGCCCAGCTCGGCGTGCGTCAGGCCGTGCCGGCGTCGCCCGAGCGCGCCGCCGCTGCTGGCGTCGCTCCGCCGCCTTCGCCCGGCGGCGGCGCGGGAGAGCCCGCGAGCCCGGGGGCGGCCCCGGCGGCCCCGGCCGTGGGGGGCCCGTGCGCCAAGCCGCTCAGCCGCGGCGCGCGCGCGCGCCTCGCGTCGCAGCTGTTCGCCGAAGGACGGGCCGCGTACGCGCGCGCCGACATGGGAGCCGCCGAGGCCGTGCTCGAGCGCGCGCTCGAGTGCGACCCGACCAGCCCGGCGATCCTCAACCACCTCGGGGCCGCGCGCCTGCAAGGGGGGCGGCCGGGACCCGCGGCGTCGGCGTTCTCGCTGGCCATCCAGATGCAGCCCGGCTTCTTCGAGGCCAGCGTGAACCTCGCGCTCGCGCACCTCGAGCAGGGGCGCTGCGAGGACGCCTGCTCCCGACTTCAGGGGCTGGCGTCGACCGATCCGGCATCCGCCGAGGCGGCCTACCAGCTCACGCGCGCCCTGCACCGGTGCGGGCGCACGACCGAGGCCCTGACCGCCATGGAGGCGGCCGAGCGCCTCGCGCCCGACGATCCCAGGGTCACGCGGCTCCGGCAGCGCCTCGGCGGACAGGTGCTTCCGAGGCCCTGAGTGCCGGGAGGCGCTGCGGAACACCCCGTCCCGACCCTCCGTAGGGCAGGGTGGAGCGGCGGGCCGGCCGCGCCCCAGGACCGGATCCAGAGGTGCTGACCGACCCCCACTCGCCGTTCTCCGATGAAAGCCTCGCGGGACGCTGTCTCGCAGGGGATGAGCGGGCATGGAGCGTCCTCGTGAGGCGCCATTCGCCGCTCCTCTTCAGCCTCGCGCTTCGCTCGACCGGGCGGCGTGACGAGGCCGAGGATCTGGTTCAGGAAGTCTTCTGGAAGGTCTCCCGGATGCTCGATCGCTACGATGACTCCAGCGCGTTCCGGCCGTGGCTCTTGCAGGTCACGCGGAACCACCTGATCGATCATCACCGGAGCCGTCGCCGCGAAAAGTCCATGACGTCCGCGCTGGACGCCCTTCCGTTCGAGCCGGTCTCGACGGCCCCGGGCCAGGCCCGGGACCTGCTCCGGGCCGAGCGCCAGCAGGCCGTGCGCGACGCGGTCGCGCAGCTTCCTCCCAAGCTCCGCGAGGCCGTGATGCTGCGGGACGTCGAGGGACTCGAGTACGAGGAGATCGCGTCCATGACCGGCCAGCCGCTCGGCACCATCAAGTCGCGCATCAACCGCGGCCGCCTGCAGCTGGCCGAGACCCTGGGCCCCCTGGCGGAGGACCTCACGTGAAATGCGCCGACTTCGAGGCCAACGCACTGGCCTGCGTGGATGACGCCGGCGATCCCGCGCTGACGGCCCGCTTGCGCTTGCACGCCGACGCGTGCGCGCGATGCGCCACGGTGCAGCGCCGCCTCCACGGTGTCGTGCGCCTGCTCGGCGCGCTGGAGCCCGAGCCGATGCCCGACACCCTGCCCGCTCGCGTGCTGGCGGGGCCCCGCCCCGGGCGGCACGAGCCTCGCCCGGGCGCGACGCGTTCGCGCCGTCCGCTGCGCCGCGTGGCCGGCTGGGCCATGGTCCTGATCGGCATCGGCTGGCAGGCCGGCGCAGGCGCCCTGGCGGGACGCGCGATGAGCACGGCCGCGCCGGTGCTGGCGGATGCCCGGCAGGCGTACGAGAAGGTCCGACGGACCGACATCGTTTCCGAGGTGGGCCGCACCGGAGCGGGCGTCGTGGAGATCGCGCGCGGCCTGCGTGACGTCGGCGCGGCCGGCGCGCCCCACGCTCCCGACCGAAAGGACATGCCGTGAGCCAGAGTACTTGCCTCGCCCACCCCGACCGGCCGGCGGTCGCCACCTGTGCTTCGTGCGGCCTCGAGACGTGCGCCGCGTGCGAGGTGCGCGCCCGCGGCACGAGCTGGTGCGAGGCCTGCTTCGGCCACGCGCTCTCCGGCCACGGAGGCGCCGCGGCGCCGGGCGCCGCATCGGGCGTCGAGCCGGGACCTCCGCCGCCCGGCGCGGCTGCGGGCGCTTCGGCGACGCCAGCCGCGCGGCTCAAGAGCCCGGCCGCCGCGACGCTCCTGGCGCTGCTCGTGCCGGGTCTCGGAACCATCTACTGCTTCGAAGGGCCCGTGCGGCGGGGTCTCGTGCAGTTCGGCGGCTGGGCCGTGCTGCTGTGGTGCATGACGCGCGCCGACGACCTTCTCTCCGCCATCTTCGGGATCGCGTGGCTGGGCTGGTGGCTGTGGCAGGCTCTCGACGCTCATGCGACGGCCCGCATGATCAACGCGCTGGGCCGCATCCCGTCCGAGGAGGAAGCCGTCGGCATGGGACGCGGTCCGTGGCCATTCCGCGGCGAGCATTCCGAGGGGATGGGGCTCGCGCTGGTCGTCATCGGCGGGGTGCTGCTCCTGTTCGAAGCTGGCGGCGCGCTGTTCTCGGCCGGGCGCTTCCTCATTCCGGTGGCGCTGGCGGGCGCCGGGGCGTGGATCCTCTGGCGTTCCCGCGCCGGTGCGAGCGAACCGGCGCCCTCGCACGTCGAGGCGGACGGGAGCTCCGCCGCGTGAGACTCCGCGAGTGGACGCGTGACGCGACGCTGGGGAAGGCGCTGATCGTGGCGGGCGTCGTGTTCTTCATCGTGCAAGTCCTGCCGTCAAACGTCGTGGCGGGGCTCGCGCGCCTCTGGCCCCTGGCGCTGATCGCCGCCGGCCTGCTGCTGATTCGCCGACCCCGAGGCTGAAGCGCGGAGCAGGTCGCTTCTCACGATTCGCAAGCGAATCGTGAGGGAGGGGGCACCAGCCGGTGCCCCCGGCAGCGGCCGGCGAAGCCGGACCTTGCCTCCCCCTCCCGCCACGCGGCCTTGCCGCGTGCATGAGGAAGGGGGCCTGCCATCGAGCGCTTCTCACGATTCGCGAGCGAATCGTGAGGGAGGGGGTGCCAGCCCGCTCGAGCCCGGCGGCGGGCGATACGATGGCCACGTGGACGAGGCGACGCGCACGTACTTCGAGACCATCGAGCGGCACTTCATCGAGCGCCGAGGGCAGGCCCTGTTGCTGTCGCCGGCCGACGTCGCCCGAGTGGCCGGCTGGCGAGCGCAGGGCGTGCCCCTCGAGGCCGTCATCGAGGGCGTGGACGTGCACTTCGAACGCATGCTCCGGCGCGGAAGGGCGCCGCGGCGCGCGGTGACGCTCGCCTACGTCGAGGACGACGTCATGGACGCATGGGCCGGCGTGCGCCGCCGCCGCGTCGGCCGCGCCGTCGGCGGGGACGGCGCAGGCCAGGCGCCGGCGGCGCTCGCCACGCGCGCCGAGCTGGCTCGTCTCGGAGCCGCCCTCGACGCGGCACGCGCCCGGCTCGAGGGCGCCGGCGATCAGGCCCTGGCCGATCTGGTGGCCGCGGCGCGAGCCAAGCTCGACACGAAGGCGGCGCTCTTCGACGAGACGACCGACGCGCACGACGACGAGCGCGCCGAGGATCACCTGCGCCGGCTCGAGAAGGGGCTCCTGGCCCGAGCGCGCGCGAGCCTCGGGCCCGAGGCGGAAAGCCAGCTCGTCGCGCAGGCCCAGCGGGATCTGGCCGCTCGCGCCGCGCGCCTCGAGGACAGCGCGCGGGAACGCGCGATCGTCCAGCTCGTGGACCGTTCATTGCGCGAGCGTCTCGGCATCCCCCGGCTGTCGCTGTTTTACGCCTGATCGGCCGCGCCGCCCGGCGTCGGCCCTGCGCGCGCGTGCGATGGTGCGCGCATGACCTCGATCACCGCCTGCGTGCGCCTGCGTCCCGTCGTCTGGCTGGGCGCGGCCTTCGTCGCGGGCACGCAGGCCACGGGATCGCCCAGCATCGCGTCGGTCGCCGCAGGAGCTCCGGCCACCTGGATGGGGCTGCCGCGCGACCTCGTCGTGATGCTCCTCGCCGCGGCGCTCGCCACGAGCATCGCCATGGTGGCGCATCGCCGCTCCGCGGCCAGCCAGGTGGCTCCCGCGGCCGCGCTGGCGGCAGC
This sequence comes from uncultured Thermoanaerobaculia bacterium, assembly GCA_964613915.1. Classification (GTDB taxonomy): domain Bacteria; phylum Acidobacteriota; class JBCCFW01; order JBCCFW01; family JBCCFW01; genus CAZTIW01. The sequence continues at coordinate 60,032 of CAZTIW010000018.1, read as the reverse complement.
CCTCGTCACCGGCGCGCTCGCGGGAGCCGTGCGGGCCATGCCGCCCGCCGGTGGCGCGAGCCTCGCCAGCTGGCGCGAGCGGGGCCAGATCGACGCCCTGCTGGACCGGCCCGTGCTCGTCACCGGCCGCGTGGTCGGCCTGACCTCGGAGCGGGCGAGCGCTCACGGAAGGGAAGTGGTCTTCGAGATCGAGGCCGAGAGCGTGGATCTCGGCCGCATGGCGCAGCCGCTGCGCGGCCGGATCCGGCTGACCGCGGACGGCGAGGCGCGCGAGGTCCTGCGCTCCGCCGGGCGCGTGAGGACGTGGGCGCGCCTGCGCGATCCCGGTCGCGCCTGCGAGCCTCCGAGGCGGGCGCGGGCCGGGCGCCTGTCAGGCCGCGTGACCAGCCCGCGGCTCCTCGAGGCCCTGACGCTGGCGGGACCGCTGCGCGCGCTGCGCGAGCGCATGGCGCTTGGCATCGAACGCGTCGCCGGACGCGGGACCGCGGGCGCCGCGCTGGCCCGCGCGCTCGCGCTCGGCGAGCAGGACGAGATCGATCCCGGGACCGCGCGGCACATGCGCATCACCGGCACCGTTCACGTGCTGTCGGTCTCGGGCCTCCACGTCGCGCTCGTCGCGCTCGCCATCGCCGCGTCCGCTCGCGCGCTGGGCGCCAGCCGCGTGGCGGCCGCGGTGATGGCGATGGTGGCGTGCTGGGTGTTCGCGGGCGTCGCGGGCTTCGGCGTGCCGGTCGTGCGCGCGGCGAGCCTCGCGACCCTGGCCGCCGTCTCGCGCGCGCTCGGACGCGGGCTGGACGGGTGGAGCGCGCTCGCTCTGGCCGCGCTCGTGTCGGCGCTCGTGGATCCGGACGAGGCCCTCGGGCTGTCGTTCTGCCTGAGCTTCGGGGCCGCCGCCTCGCTCCTCCTGCTCGTGCCGCCGCTGGTGCGGCTCGCGCCGAGGCCGCGGAGCCTGGCCGCTCACGCCACGATCACGGGCCTGGCGGCCTCGCTGGCCGTGAGCGCGGGCCTGCTCCCGGCCGCCGCCACGTTCCACATCATCTCGGTCACGGCGCCCCTCGCGAACCTGGTGGTGGTCCCGATCGCGGGCGTCGCCACGGTGAGCTCGCTCCTGACGGCGATCCTCGTCGTCGTGGCGCCGGCGGCGGCGGCGCCGGCCGCGTGGACCACGGAGACGTGCGCGTCGCTTCTCGAAGCCGTGCCGCACGCGCTGCCCGTGGACGCCCTCGCCGTGGCGACGCCCGCCGCCTGGGTTCTCGGGCTGATCGTCGCGGGGCTCGCGGCCTGGGCCGCGCTGTCCGATCCACGCGCGCGGATGGCAGGCGCCCTCGCCACGGCGATCGGCGCCGGCTTCCTCGTCCGGGGCCAGGATCCCGGTCTCGCGCCGGGCGAACTCGAGCGCGTGACGGTGTTCGATGTCGGGCAAGGTTCGGCGACGCTGATCGAGCTCGCGAACGGAGCGCGCCCGTGGCGCGCGCTCGTCGACGCCGCCGGCCCCGCTTGGCCCTGGTTCGATCCGGGCGAGCGCCTCGTCGCGCGCGCGCTCCGCCGGCGCGGCATCCGCCAGCTCGACGTCGTGATCATCAGCCATGGCGACGCCGACCATCGTGGCGGGGCAGCTCACGTGATCCGCAGCCTGCGGCCCGGTCTCGTGGTGGTGCCGCCGCTCGGCGGGCGGCTCGACGCGGGATGGGCGGCCGTTGCGAGCGCCACCGCCGCCGTGCGGGCGCGCTTCATGCTCGCGGCGGCCGGCAGCCGCATCGGCCCGCGCCCCGACGCGGGCCTCGCCTTCGAGTGGCCTCCACGCGAGAGAGACGCTCGCGCGGGCCTGTCGCGCAACGACGCCAGCCTCGTGGTGACGCTGCGTCGCGGCGAAGACCTGCTCGCCATCGTGCCCGGGGACATCAGCTCGTCCGCCGAAGGCCGCTTGCGGCTGCGCAGCCCGCGCTTGCCGCTCCTCGTGGCCGCGCACCACGGGAGCGGTTCGTCCTCGGGAGCGCCGTTCCTCTCGGCGGTCCGGCCCTCGGTCGTGGCCATCTCCGCCGGACGCCACAACGCCTTCGGCCACCCGCATCCGGCCGCGATCGCGCGCATCGGCGAGGCCGGCGCTCGCGTCGCGGTCACGGCGTGGCACGGAGAGATCGTCGCGCGCTTCGGCGAGCGAACGGCCCTGGTCGAGTCCTGCGCCTGCCCCGCCGTCGTGATGCCCCTGCTATCCTCCGCGCGTGAGTCTCCCGCGCGAACCATCCACGCTCCCTCGAGTCGCGATCGTCGGCCGGCCGAACGTGGGGAAGTCCACGCTCTTCAACCGCATGACGCGGACCCGCCGCGCGATCGTGGACTCCGTGCCCGGCATCACGCGCGACCGCATGGAGCAACCCGTCGAGTGGGCGGGCCGGTGGTTCCTGCTGGTGGACACGGGCGGCATCGACTTCGAGGCCACCGAGACCATCCCGCGCCAGATCGTCGAGCAGGCCCTGCACGCCGTGAAGGACAGCCAGCTCGTCCTGCTCGTGGCCGACGCCCGCGAGGGCCTGACGCCCATGGAGCGCGAGGTGGCCGAGGTCCTCCGGCGCGGCGGCGCCCGCGTGATCGTGGCGGCCAACAAGGTGGACTCTCCCCGGGACGCGCCGCTGACCGCCGAGCTTCACCGGCTGGGGCTCGGCGCCGTCCTGCCGGTGTCCGCCGAGCAGGGACCCGGCGTGGCCGAGCTCCTGGACGCCATCCTCGAGGCGCTGCCGGACGCTCCGACGGAACGCGCCGACGACGAGACGCTGCGCCTCGCGGTCATCGGGCGGCCGAACGTGGGGAAGTCCTCGCTGGTCAACCGCCTGCTCGGCGCCGACCGGCTCATCGTGTCGGACGTGCCGGGCACCACCCGGGATGCCGTGGACGTGCGGGTGCGGCTCGGCGACAGCGACGCGATCCTGGTGGACACCGCGGGACTCCGGCGCAAGGGCTCGGATCGCGAGCGCATCGACCACGTCGCGCGTGTCATGGCCGAGCGCGCCGTGTCCCGGGCGGACGTCGCCCTGCTCGTGACGGACGCGTCGGAGGGCATCACGCATCAGGACGCCGTCATCGCCGGGCTGGCCGTGGGCGCCGGCGCCGGCCTGGTCGTCCTGCTGAACAAGTGGGATCTCGTCCCGGACCAGGAAGAGCGCTACAAGGGCCTGCTGGCCGATCTCCGCGACGGGATCAAGTTCGCGGCCTGGGCGCCGGCCCTGACCGTCTCCGCGCTGACCGGCGAGCGCCTGCACCGCATCGGCCGCGAGGTCGCCAGGGTCGCCGAGAACCGGGCCCGACGCATCTCGACGTCCGAGCTGAACGCGATGATCGAGGACGCTCAGCGTCGCCATCAGCCGCCGCAGCGGGGGAGGGGCAAGGAGTTTCGCGTCAAGTACATGACGCAGACCGGCTCGAATCCGCCTGCGTTCGTCGCCTTCACCACGGGTGGCGTGCCGCATCCCACGTGGCAGCACTACGTCGAGAATCGCCTCCGGGAAGCCTTCGACTTCGAGGGCACGCCCCTGCTCATCTCCTACCGGGGCCGGACCGGATCGGGCCCTCGCGGGGCCGGGGGTGGGCGCCTAAAGGGTTGAGGAGCAAGGACGTGCGGAGGCCACGAGCTTGCCCCACCGGCATCCGCACCCCTACAATCCGCCTCTCGCCGCCCGATGGGGCTGCGCACGAGGCAACGGCGGCCAGCGGGACCTCCCGGCAGGCCTCGTCCTGACACCGCGGAAGGCGCCTGGATGGTTCTCGTCAACTACACGACCCGCGAACTGACGGCCAAGCTCGTGTACTACGGGCCGGGGCTGTGCGGGAAGACCACGAACCTCCAGTACATCTACGAGAACCTCATGCCGCCCGACAGGCGCGGCAAGATGGTCTCGCTGGACACCGAGACGGATCGCACGCTCTTCTTCGACTTCCTGCCGATCGAGATCGGGACCATCCGCGGCCTGAAGACGCGCCTGCAGCTCTACACCGTGCCGGGCCAGGTCCACTACAACGCCACGCGCAAGATCGTGCTCAAGGGGGCCGACGGCATCGTCTTCGTGGCGGACTCGCAGGCCACCGCGCGCGACGGCAACATCGAGAGCTACCGGAACATGAAGGCGAACCTGGCCGAGCACGGGCTGGACCTTCGCAACGTGCCGTTCGTGCTGCAGTTCAACAAGCGCGATCTGCCGAACGTCATGTCGGTGGATCAGATGGTCACGGACCTGAACGAGTACAACGTCCCGTTCTGGGAGGCGACGGCGATCGAGGGCATCGGCGTCGAGGACACGCTCAAGGGTCTCGTGCGCCTGGTCATGAAGAACCTCGCCGGCCGCTTTCAGGCGGACGGCAAGGAAGCGGCCGCTGCTCCCGCGCCGGCGGTCGCCGCGGCGCCCGCGCCGGCCCCGCCCGCGCCCGTCGTCACGCCGCCAGCGGCGCCCGCACCGCCGCTTCCTCCCGTCGCCGCGCCCGCACCGCCCACCGCGCCTCCCGCGGCACCGGCACTCTCCTGGCCGGCTCCACCGGCGGCGGCTGCTGCCGCCCCGGCGACGCCCGCTGCCACTGCGAGCGCCGGTCCGCTCGATCTCGAGCTCTCCCTGGAACCGGAGGCCGCCGAGGCCGAGGCAGGTCAGGCTGGGGGCGAGGAGATCTTCGAACTGGGCAGCGACCAGCTGCTCGAGCCCGACGAACCGTCGGCGGACGAGGCGGCCCTCGCCTCCGGCGACACGATCTTCGCGCCCGCCGCCGGCAGCCAACCCGAACCCGCCGCGCCTTCGTTCGAGCCGGCTCCCAGGGTCTCGCCGTCCATCGAGGCGGCGCTCCTGTCCGGCGACACGGTCATGTCGGACGAGCTCTCGGTGGGCCTCGTCACCGAGGCGCCGGCCACGCTCTCGCCTCCCGCGGCGCGAATGGAGCCTCCCGCTCCGCCCAGCGCGCCTCCGCCCGCCCCGCCCGTCAGCGCGGGCGCCGACCTCGAGGAGAACCTCTTCGGCAGTGACGAACCGCCGGGTCTGGCCTCGATGGATCTCGAGGACAACCTGTTCGGCGGAGGCATGCTCGCCGAATCGCCTCCAGCGCCTGCGCGCCCGCCGAGCGCCCCGACGCCCCCGTCCCAGCCGGAGCCGCCGCTAGCGCCTTCCGCCCCGGCGCCACCGGCCGCCGCGCCTGCCGAGGCGGAGCCCGTGGCCGAGGTCGAGGTCCCGCTGCAGCTCGGACGGATTGAAACCGGCGAACTCGTGCGCCGCATCGTGCGCATCCCCGTGGAGTTCGAGGACGCCAGTGGGAAGCGCAGCACGACCCTCACCGTGCGCATCGAGTTCCGAGTCGACTGACGCCGGGCGCTCGCCCTCGGGGGCGGCGCGCCGACCGGGTCAGGGCGTCAGCGCAGGAGCCAGGAGCCCGCGTCCCCGCACGTGATGCGCTCCTCGGCGATCTCCTGCAGGGCGGTGGTCACGTTGCTGTGGTACCGGCGATCGGTTCGCGGGCGCGCGCCCTTCGTGAGTTGCTTGCTGCGCTCGAACGCGACCGCGCACAGCAGGAAGCGGTTGAGGACCTTTTCCTTGGCAACGAAGACGGGATCAACCATGGCGGGCTCGCGAGAGAGGGCGGCGGAACGTGCCGGGCGCGCAGCATAGCCGCTCCGCGTGCGGAGCGCCACCGGGTCGGCGGGTCGCTCAGGCGTTGCGTTCGAAGATGATGCGAAGCCCCTCGAGCGTCAGATCCGGCACGGTCTCGATGGCGTGGCGCGATCCCGGCGTGATGAGGTCCGCAAGGCCGCCGGTGCCGAGGAGCACGGGCGCCGGGGGCATCTCGGGCAGCAGGGCGTCCACGACGCCATCCACGAGTCCCACGTAGCCGTGGAAGAGCCCCGACTGGATGGCGGCCACCGTCGAGCGGCCGATGGCCCGCTCCGGCCGGGCCACCTCGACGCGCGGCAGGCGCGCCGCGCGGACGAACAGGGCTTCAGCCGAGATGCCGAGCCCGGGGCAAATCACGCCGCCGAGGTAGTCGCCCTTCTCCGAGATGCAGTCGAAGGTCGTCGCCGTGCCGAAGTCCACCACGATGGCCGGTCCGCGCACGCGCTCCCACGCCGCGACGGCGTTCACGATGCGGTCCGCGCCGACTTCCTCCGGACGGTCCACCAGGACGCGCATGCCCGTGCGCACGCCCGGCTTCACGACGAGCGGCGCGACGCCGCACAGGATCTCGACGCCGCGCCGGAGCGTCTCCGTCAGCGGTGGCACGACGGAGGCCAGGATCGCGCCCGTGACCTCGGCCGGCAGCAGCCCGTCGCGCTGGAAGAGCCCCGCGAGGCGCAGCGTGAACTCGTCCACGGTCTGCCGGTGAATGGTCATGAGGCGCCACGACGCGATCAGGCGCTGGTCCTCCCACGCGCCGATGGACACGTTCGTGTTCCCCGCGTCGATGACCAGAAGGACGCTCCGCATGTCAGTTCTCTCCGGGAAGCGCGGGGTCGCCCGGGACGACCGCGCGCACGTGCCGCGCGTGCGCGCCACGGATCGCGGCATGACCCTGCGGGCGCGCGAGGGCAGCCTCCAGCGATGCCAGGTGGCGGAGGAACGCGGACTCCACGGCTGGCAGGCTCGGCGCATGCTGACCGAAGTCAGCGCACGACGCCGCGATGTCCCGGATGTCGGCGGGGTAGCCGCCCGGCGGCGCCGTCACGTTGATGCCGGCCGACACGAGGGCATGCCGCAGGCAGGCGCCCTGCACCGCCGTGTCCACGAGCACGCCCCCGAGCTTCCGCCATGCGCCATCGCGCACCGCGACGAGGTCGTTCGGCAGCTTGACTCGGCAGGGGATGTCCAGCTCGCGCAGGGCCTCGCACGCCGCGAGGCCCGCCATGGTCGCCAGGATCGCGACCTCGCTCGCCGGGATGGCCGGCCGCAGCAACACGGACACCCACAGTCCGGCGCCAGCCGGCGAGTGCCACGTCCGTCCGGCCTGCCCGCGACCGGCGGACTGCGCGGCCGCGACGACGACGGCGCCGGCGGGCTCGCCCGCATCCGCGAGCGCCCGACAGTGATCGATGGTGGAGGGGAGCTCGGCGTGCCGTTCGATGCGCCAGCGGGGCGCGCGTGCGGGCTCGCTTCCCGCGACGGCAGGCGAGTGACCGGTCACGGCTGCTCGACCTCGAGGTCGAGCGCGATGTCGCAGGCCTTCGGGGAGTGCGTGAGCGTGCCCATGGAGATGCCGTCCGGGCGCGCCGAGGCGTAGTCGTGCAACGTTTCGAGCGTGACGCCGCCGCTCACCTCGACGTAGAGGCGCCCGCCCGTGCGCGTCACGGCCTGGCGGACTTCGTCGGGCGTGAAGTTGTCGAGGAGCACGGCGTGTGGCAGGCGCGGCAGCTCGAGCAACGCGTCGAGCGCCGCGAGCGAGTCCACCTCGACGGCGACCTGAACGCGAGCGGGCCACGCCAGCGCGCGCTCGACGGCCACGGACAGCGATCCCGCCGCGGCGAGGTGGTTGTCCTTGACGAGGATCATGTCGTCGAGACCGAACCGGTGATTGCGCCCGCCCCCGGCGCGGACCGCGCGCTTGTCCAGCGCGCGCAGGCCGGGCGCCGTCTTGCGCGTGTCCAGCACGTCCACGCCGAGACCGGCGATGCGGTCGACGCAGCGGCGCGTGAGCGTGGCGATGCCGCAGGCGCGCTGCAGCAGGTTCAGCGCCGTGCGCTCGGCGGCGAGCATCGGGCGGAGCGCGCCCTCGATCGTCGCGAGCGGGCTCCCGGCGCCAACCATCTCGCCCTCGGCGGCCAGCGCGTCGAATCGGACACTCGGGTCGAGCTGACGGAAGGCGAGCGCGGCGACATCGAGCGCCGAGCACGCGAGCGCCTCGCGCGCGATCACGCGGGCGCGGCCGCGGGCGCCCTGCGGGATGACGGCGGCGCTCGTGATGTCGCCGGAGCGCAGGTCCTCCCGCAGCGCTCGCTCGACGAGATCCGCGAAGAGAAACGGCGTCTCGATCTCCGGCATCGGGCCTCCTCAGCCAGCGAGGGTGACGAGTTGCGTCTTGAGGCGCTCGACCTGGGCGGCGAGCTCGTCACGCCGCGCGACGGCCTCGGCGATGACCTGCGCCGGCGCCTTCGCCGTGAAGCCCTCGTTCGCGAGGCGCGCCGCCAGCGCGTCGATTTCCTTCTCGGCGCGCGCCACCTGTTGCGTCAGGCGCTCGCGCTCGGCCGCGACGTCCAGGAGACCGGCGAGGGGGATTCGCACGGAGGCGAGCTCCGACTCGGCCACGGCCCGCCCGGAGCGCTCGCCCTCGCGCAGCAGGACCGGCGTCTCCGTGCGGGCCAGCGCCGCGATGAGCGGCGCGTGCTCCGTCAGCCGCGCGAGGGCCGCGTCATCGGGAGCGACCAGCTCGATCGGCACCGTCCGCTTCGGGTCCACGCGGTACTCGGCGCGCAGGTTGCGCACGGCCGCGACCACGCCTTGCAGGCGTTCCATCTCCGCGATCGCCGCGGCGTCGCCGGCGCTCGCCGCGGCCGTCGCCACCGGATAGCGCGCGAACATGACGGTCTTCGGATCGTCCGCGAGACGGGGAAGATGCTGCCAGAGCTCCTCCGTCAGGAACGGCATGAAGGGATGGAGCATGCGCAGCGTCGCGTCGAGCACGTGCACGAGCACCTGCCGGCGCGTCTCCGCCTGCCCCTCGAGCCCGGCGCGCCCGAAGAAGACGGGCTTCGCGAGCTCGATGTACCAGGCGCAGAACTCGTCCCACGCGAAGCGGTAGAGGGCGCCGGCCGCCTCGTGAAAGCGGTACTCGTCCATGGCAGCGTTCACGGTCCGCGCCGTCTCGTCCAGCCGCGCGAGGATCCAGCGATCGGCCATCGCGAGATCGGCCGGCTCGATGGGGCGCCTCGCAAAGCCCTCGGGCAGGTTCATGAGCACGAAGCGCTGGGCCTGCCACAGCTTGTTCGCGAACGTCCGGTAGCCCTCGAGGCGCGCCGGGTTCCACGGGATGTCGCGCGCCGGCACCGCCAGGATGGCAAGCGTGAACCGGAGGGCGTCGGCGCCGTCCTGCTCGATCACCTCGAGCGGGTCGATGACGTTCCCCTTGACCTTCGACATCTTCTCGCCCCGCGCGTCGCGCACGAGGCCGTGAATGAACACCTGCCGGAAGGGCACCTCGCCCATGAACTCCAGGCCGGCCATCATCATGCGCGCGACCCAGAACAGGAGGATGTCGAACGCGGTCACGAGCACGGTCGTCGGATACCAGCGCGCGAGATCCGGCGTGCTCGCCGGCCATCCCATGGTGGAGAACGGCCAGAGAGCCGACGAGAACCACGTGTCGAGCACGTCGTCGTCCTGCCGCAGCGTCGCGGAGGCGCAGGTGCCGCACGCGAGGGGCGCCTCGCGCGCGACCGTCACGTGTCCCTGCTCGCAGTACCAGGCGGGGATCCGATGCCCCCACCAGAGCTGGCGCGAGACGCACCAGTCGCGGAGATTCCGCATCCAGTGCAGGTACACCTTGCGGTACTGATCGGGAAGGATCTCGGTGCGGCCGTCCTCGACCGCGGCGATGGCGCGCTCGGCCATGGCGGCCGTCTTCACGAACCACTGCTCGGAGACCAGGGGCTCGACGATGGTGTCGCAGCGCTGGCACTGAGCCACGGCATGCCGGTGTGGTTTCTCGCCGCGCATCAGCCCAGCCGCTGCGAGATCGGCGAGCACGCGCTTGCGGGCATCCTCGCGCGTGAGCCCGGCGCACGCCCCCGCGGCCTCCGTCATGCGCGCGTCCGGCGCGATCACGGAGATGGACGGCAGCCCGTGGCGCTGGCCGATCGCGTGATCGTTCGGATCGTGCGCCGGCGTCACCTTGACGGCGCCTGACCCGAAGGAGGCGTCCACGTGCGCGTCAGCGATGATCGGAATGCTGCGGTTGACCAGCGGCAGGCGCACCGTCTTGCCTACCATGCCGCGGTAGCGAGGATCGTCGGGGGACACGGCCACGGCCGTGTCGCCGAGCATGGTCTCGGGCCGCGTGGTGGCCACGACGATCTCGCCCGATCCGTCCTCGAGCGGATAGGCGAAGCTCCAGAGCTTGCCGTCGCGCTCCTCGTGCTCGGCCTCGAGATCCGACAGCGCCGTCTCGCAGCGCGGACACCAGTTGACGATGTACGCCCCGCGGTACACGAGTCCCTGCTCGTGTAGGCGCACGAATACCTCGCGGACGGCTGTCGAGAGGCCCTCGTCCATCGTGAAGCGCGCGCGGGACCAGTCGCACGACGCGCCCAGCCGGTGCAGCTGGCGCGAGATCCCGTCGCCGTGAAGCTCCTTCCACTTCCAGACCTCGGCCAGGAAGGCGTCGCGTCCCATCGCCTTGCGTTCCTGGCCAGCCTCCCGGAGCTTGCGCTCGACGACGAGCTGCGTGGCGATGCCGGCATGATCGGTGCCGGGAAGCCAGAGGGCGTTGCGCCCCTGCATGCGCGCGCGGCGGACCAGAATGTCCTGCAGCGTGTTCACGAGGGCATGCCCCATGTGCAGGTACCCGGTCACGTTGGGCGGCGGGATCACGATGCAGTACGGCTCGCCCGGGGCGGCGGGATCGGCCGTGAAGAAGCCGTGCTCCAGCCACCACGCGTAGAGGCGCTGCTCGATGTCCTTGGGCTCGTAGGCCCTTGCTAGTTCGCTCACGCGGGCGTCTCGTGGGTGCTCTCGGTCAGGGGGCGTCGCGGCGTGCGGAAGGGGCAAGAGCCTGCCGGTTCAGCAACTTCCGAGAAGAGGCGCATCTTACGGTTCGCGTCGCCCGCGCGCAACGGCGGGCCGGCGATCGGAGGCCCCCTCGGCTCGAGCGACGGAACCGCCGGGCGGTCACGCTTCGCTTGGCCGTGCCCTGGCGCCTCCGGCATGATGCCCCATGTCAGCATCGCCGAACACGTCTGGCCCGCGCGATCTCTCACCGCTGCTGCGGCTCCTCGTCGCCAGCGCGACCGGGCTGTTCTTCGAGCTCGCGCTCATCCGCTACCTCGACTCGACCGTCCAGGTCATCGCGTACTTCAACAGCTTCCTGATCCTGTCGGCGTTCCTCGGCCTCGGGGCGGGGAGCCTGATGCGGCGGACGGAACGCCTGCTGTGGATGTGGCCCTTCGCGGCGCTCGCGCTGTTCGGCGCCGCCGCCATCCTCGACCGGATGGCCATGTCCCATCAGTTCCGGGATCAGGTGTTCTGGACGACGGGCGGACCAGGCGAGGGCGTCCCCGTCTTCATCGTCGTGCCGCTGGTGTTCCTGCTGAACACGGCGTTCTTCATCCCGCTCGGAAGCCTCGTCGGTTCGCTGTTCGACGCCTCGCAGGACACGCTCCGGGCTTACTCGTTCGACATCTTCGGGAGCCTCGCCGGCGTCGTCGGATTCACCATCCTGTCCTTCCTCGGCACGCCGCCATGGGTGTGGATGGTGATCGGCGCCGTGGCGGCGGCGCTGGCCGTCGGCTGGTCCAGCCGCGGTCGCGCGCTCGCCGTCGCCGCCGGGCTCCTGGCAGCCGGAGCCCTCACGCTGATCCCGTCGCCCGGACGCTGGTCGCCCTACTACAAGGTTCAGCTCGCGGACCTGCGGGATGCGACGGGCCGGCTCTACGGCCAGTCCGTGTTCGTCAACGGCCTGCGCATTCAGGACGCGCTCGTGCTCGACGGCCGGCTCGATGGCACGCGGCACGAGCCCTGGCGCGACTACTACGAGCTGCCCTACGCGCTGGCCCAGCCCGAGAGCGTCCTGATTCTCGGCGGTGGATCCGGCAACGACGCGACCGTGGCGCTCCGCAGTGGCGCCACGCGCGTGGACGTCGTCGAGATCGATCCCGTCATCATCTCGCTCGGGCACGACGTGCATCCACACCGGCCGTACCTCGACGAGAGAGTCCGCGCGATCACCGACGATGCCCGGGCGTGGCTGCGACGCAGCGACGAAAAGTACGACCTCATCGTCATGAACGCGCTCGACTCGCACCACCAGCTGCCCGGACTCTCGACGCTCCGGCTCGAGAGCTACATCTACACCGTCGAGGCCTTCCGCGACGCGCGACGCCACATGCACGATCACTCGCTGCTCGTCGTGCATCTCTCCAGCACGCGCCAGTGGATGGGGGACCGCCTGTACTGGTCGCTCACCGAGGCGTTCGGCACGACGCCGCGGCTCTACTGGACGCCGGACAGTCCGTTTCAGTCGCTCGCCTTCGTGGTCGGCGACGTCGCGTCCATCGCGTCGCCCCCGAGGGATCCCGTGGAAGTGGCACCTGCGGTGATCGAGCGGCACATGGCCGAGGTGCGGGACCGGACGCCCCTGGCGACCGATGACTGGCCGCACCTGTACCTCGCCGCGAAGCAGGTTCCGGCCATGTACCTCGGCATCCTCCTGGCGGTCCTGCTGGTCTCGGGTGGTCTCGTCTTCGCCGTGGGCGCGCCGTCCGGACGCGACTCCGCGCTGCACTTCGCGCTCCTGGGCGCCGGCTTCATGTTGCTCCAGACGCGCAGCATCACGAAGGTGGCGCTCCTGTTTGGCTCGACCTGGCTCGTCATCGCCCTGGTCATCGGGTTCATCCTCGCGTGCATCTGGCTGGCGAACGCGCTGGTCCGCCGCGGCCGCGCGCCCCGCGTGGGGACATGCATGGGGTTGCTGGTCGTGAGCCTGATCCTGGGCTACGCAATCCCGCTCGACTTCCTGCTCGAGGTGCCGATGATCGCGCGCGTCATGCTCGCCGGGGCGTGGGTCGCGTTGCCGATCCTCTTCGCAAGCATGCTGTTCTCGCACTCGTTCGCGCGCTGCGTCTCGCGCTCCGGAGCCTTCGGCGCCAACCTGCTCGGCGTCGCGGTGGGCGGCCTGCTCGAGTACGGCAGCATGGTGTTCGGGCTCCAGGCGCTTTACCTGCTCGCGCTCGGCATCTACCTCCTCGCGTTCGTTTCGGGACTGGCGCTCATGCGCCGGGAGCCGACTCCAGCCTGACACCCCGGCGCGCTCGCCGGCGACGTGATTCAGGTGGTAGCCTGCCCGGCGAGTCGCGCGCGACGCGCTGGCATCCGAACGGGCGTTCGTGGGTCACGGCGCCGTGTTCCTCGAAAGCGAGACACTGGCGTGAGCAAGGCATTTCGCGAGTACGACATCCGCGGTCTGGTCGGCCAGGATCTCGACGAGGACTTCTACCACCGCGTTGGCCTCGCGCTGGGGACCTACCTCGCGGAGCGCCGAGAGGAAACCGTCGTGTGCGGCCGCGACCTGCGTCCGACCAGCGCGGGCTACGCCGCGGCGCTCCGGCGCGGACTCATCGAGACCGGACGGCGCGTGCTCGACGTCGGCGAGGTCACGACGCCCATGGCCGTCTTCGCGCTGAACTACCTCGGAGCCGATGGCAGCACGGCCGTGACCGCGTCGCACAATCCGGCGGAGTACAACGGCCTCAAGATCCGCCGGCGCGATCCGGTGTACGGGCGCGAGTTGCAGGTCCTGCGCCAGGTCTTCGAGCGCGGGGACTTCACCCGCGGACGCGGCTCCGAGGAGTCCGTGGACATCCGCGAGGCGTACCTGACGGCGCTGCGGGCGCGCATCCATCCGGCGCGGGCCATGAAGGTCGCGTGCGACGCCGGCAACGGCGCGGGAGGGCTCGTCGGGCCGGACCTTCTCGATCGCCTCGGCTTCACGGTCGTGCCGCTCTACTGCGATCCGGACGGCACGTTCCCCAACCACCACCCGGATCCGACCGTGCCGGCGAACCTCGAAGACCTCCGGCAGCTCGTCCAGGACGAGCGCGCGGACGCGGGCGTGGCCTGGGATGGAGACGCCGATCGCGTCGTGCTCGTGGACGAGCGGGGGGGCATCCACTGGCCCGATCGCCTGATGATGCTCATGGCGCCGCGCTGGCTGGCGCGATTCCCCGGGGGCGCCGTCGTGCATGACGTGAAGTGCAGCGCCGGCCTGAAGACCGTCGTCGAGAAGGCCGGCGGCCAGGCCGTGATGGTCAAGACGGGGTACCCGCACATCCTGGCGGGCATGCGCCAGCACGACGCGGTGCTTGGCGGCGAGTTCTCCGGGCACCTCTACTACGGCCGCGACCCGCTCGTGAACTTCGACGATGGCGTGCACGCCGCGGCGCGGATCCTGGCGCACCTGAGCCACGACGGGCGCACCGTGTCGCAGCAGATGAGCGATCTCCCTCCCTCGGTCATGTCTCCGGAAATCCGTGCCGACGTCCCCGAGGAAGACAAGTTCCGGGTGGTGGACGAGCTCGTCGCCGCCTTCGCGGCCGACTCCGAGTGCCTCGACCTCGTCCGCGTGGACGGCGCTCGCGCGACCTTTCCGGAAGGGTGGGGGCTCGTGCGCGCATCGAACACGCAGGCGTCGCTCGGCATGGTCTTCGAGGCGCGCGACGAGGACGGCCTTGCCTCGCTCAAGGCGCGCTTCGCCCGCCGTCTCGCGGCGCATCCGGAGGTTCGCCACGACCTCGCGTGAGGTCGCCGGATCTTCGCCGGGACGCACGTCGCGCCGGGCCTACTTCGATCACGCCGCGACATCGCCCGCGCGCGCCGAGGTTCTCGCTGCGATGAGCGCGGCCGGGACGGCGGGCAACGCGTCGTCGGTCCATGCCGAGGGCCGGGCGGCGCGAGCGCTCATGGACGCGGCGCGCGCGCGCGTCGCGCAGCACCTGGGCGTGTCCGACGACGAGGTGATCTTCACGGCCTCGGGCACGGAGTCGGACAACCTCGCGATCCGGGGCGTGATCTGGGCGAGCCCGGAGCCGCGACACGTCGTGATCTCGGGGATCGAGCACGAAGCCGTGAGGCGGACCGCCCGGTGGCTGGAGGCGCGCGGCATCGCCGCGGTCACGGTCGTGCCGCCAGCATCGGACGGCGTCGTGCGCGGCGACGAGATGCTCGCGGCCTGTCGGCCCGGAACATCGCTCGTCTCGCTGATGGCGGTGAACAACGAGATCGGCACCGTCCAGGAGGTGGAGCACGTCGGCGCGGGCTGCCGGGATCGCGGCATCACGCTGCACTGCGATGCCGTCCAGGCGCTGGGCCGTCTCGACCTCGCGCCGCTGGCGCGGGCCGCGCCGCTGCTGACGCTGTCTCCCCACAAGGCGGGAGGCCCGACGGGGGTCGGGGTGCTGGCGGTTCGCCGCGGCCTGAAGCTGGATCCGCCCATGACAGGCGGCGAGCAGGAGTCGGGGTTGCGTCCGGGCACCGAGAGCGCGCCGCTGGCGGCCGGGGCGGCGGCCGCGATCGCCATCGCGTGCGAGACGCGAGGGGAGTCCACGGCGGAACTCGGACGGCTCGGGGCGCGACTGGAGGAGGGCCTCTCGAGCCTGGAGGGCGTGGTCATCCATGGCCGGTCCGCGCAGCGTGTCCCGGGCTTCGTCAACGCGGCGTTCGACGGCTGCGACGCCGTGGCTCTCGTCCAGGCGCTGGACCTCGCGGGGTTCGCGGTGTCGTCGGGATCGGCCTGTTCGTCGGGGTCGGTGCGGCCGAGCGCGGTGCTCGAGGCCATGGGACTGCCGCCAGCGCTCTGCCGCTCCTCCGTGCGCTTCTCGCTGGGCGCCGGCAACGACGCCGCGCAGGTGGAGGCCCTCCTCGCCGCGCTCCCGTCCTTGCTCGCTCGGCTGCGGGCCGGGCCCTGAGCCGGGATGGCGGGCGTGCGCCGGGCGACGGGATCGGTCATGATGAGGGCTGAACCCTGGTTCGAGCGGAGCGCCTCATGGCCCCGCGCATCATCCAACAGCCCAGGAGCCATGCCATCGATGAACGTCGAGATCACCGCGCGCCACGCCCCGGTCAGCAAGAGCATCAAGGAGCACGTCGAGCAGAAGCTCCAGCACGCGCTCAAGCAGGTGGACACGGTCACGTCCGTGCACGTCGTCCTGGACGCTGAGAAGGCTCGCCAGATGGCCGAGTTCATCGTGCGCGGCAAGAACCTCGCGGTCACGGTCCACGCGGAATCCGACGACATGCGCCGCTCGATCGACCGCTGCGCCGAGAAGCTCCGTCATCAGCTGGAGCACCTGCTCGGCCGCCGGCACACGCGGCGCCGCCGGGCCGATCCGCTGAGCCGGATCGAGGCCGAGCTCGCCGCCCGCGCCGCCATCGCTCCCGAGCCCGAGCCCGAGCCCGAGCCGAAGGTCGCGCGGCCGCGCGTCGTGCGGGTGCGGGCGCGCCGCGTGAAGGTCATGTCTCTCGACGTCGCGCGCGGCGCGCTCGACGCGGGCCGATCCGAGGCCCTGATCTTCCGCGACGAGGACAGCGATCGCGTGCACGTGCTCTTCCGGCGCGCCGATGGCGACTACGGCCTGGTGGACGCTGGAGCCCCGTGACGTGCCCGACAGCGGGGGCGCGCGTTCCCGGATCGAGCAGCCGAAGCTCGACGTGGCAACCTTCGTCCGCGAGCAGTCCGCGGCCGGGCTCGAACTCCGCGTGCTTGCCGGACAGGCGGGACTCGGCAACGTCATTGACGTTCCGCGCATCCAGAAGCTGTCGCTGGCGCTGACCGGCTTCACGCGCCAGATCCGCACGGGCCGGCTGCAGATCGTCGGCGAGACCGAGATCGAGTTCTGCCTGGGGCTGGGCGCCGACCACCGGCGGCAGGTCTTCGCCGCCGCCTGCCAGGTTCCCGTGACCGCCTTCCTCGTGACGAAGGGGCTCGTGCCGCCCGCCGAGTTGCTGGAAGAGGCCGATCGCCATGCCGTGCCGGTGCTGGCCTGCCCGGAGCGGTCGTCGCACGTCATCGACACGATCCAGCGCAGCCTGGAGGATCGCCTCGCGCCTCGCCAGCGCATCCACGGCGTCCTGCTCGAGGTCTTCGGGATGGGCCTGCTGATCATCGGCAACGCCGGCATCGGCAAGTCCGAGTGCGCGCTCGAGATGATCCAGCGCGGCCATCGCCTTGTTGCGGACGACGTCGTCGAGCTGCGCCGCATCTCGTCCAACATTCTCGTGGGAGCCTGCACCGAACGCCTCGGACACTACATGGAGCTCCGCGGCATCGGCATCGTGAGCATCCCGGATCTCTTTGGCGTGGCGGCGGTCCGGACGCGCAAGCGCGTGGAGCTGGTCGTGCGCCTGACGCGCTGGACGGAGGGCGCGGACTACGAGCGCCTCGGGCTCGATGACCGGCACGAGCACCTGCTCGAGGTTCCGATCCCCTGCATCGACCTGCCGGTGGCGTCGGGCCGGAACCTGGCCATCCTGCTGGAAGTGGCGGCGCGCGTGACCATGCTGAAGCAGAAGGGTTACCATCCCGCACGCGCGCTCGTGAGCGGGCTGGATGCCGCGTTGCTGGGCGGCAAGGCGTCGGGACCCGCGGCGCGCGACGAGGACGAGTGACCCGTGACCCTCGCCAGTCCGAGTTCTCACCAGCGCCGGTTCTTCGTGATCACGGGCCTTTCCGGGTCCGGGAAGAGCCTCGTCCACCGCTGCTTCGAGGACATGGGCTTCTTCTGCGTCGACAACCTGCCCATCGAGCTCATCCCGAAGTTCCAGGAACTGCAGGAACGGGGCGGCGAGGCGCTGAGCCGCGTGGCCCTCACGGTGGATGTCCGGGAGCGAGAGTTCCTGTCCATGTTTCCGAGCGTGTACCAGGAGCTGTCCCGGCGGGATCCGGATGTCCGGCTCGTGTTTCTCGAGGCGACCGACGAGGTCCTGGTCAAGCGCTTCTCGGAAACGCGCCGTCCGCACCCGCTCGCGGCCGGACGCACGCTCCTCGAAGGCATCGCGCAGGAGCGCGCGCTGCTCGCGCCGCTGCGCCAGCTCGCCGACACCGTGATCGAGACGAGCGAGTTCACCGGACACGAGCTGCGCTCGCACCTCTTCGCCCGGTTTGCGGAGCCCGACGCGGATCGGCGCATGCAGGTCAGCCTCGTGTCATTCGGTTTCCGCCACGGGCCACCGCGCGAGGCGGACCTCGTGCTCGACGCGCGATTTCTTCCCAACCCGTTCTACGTCGAGGAGCTCCGGCCGCTGTCGGGGCTCGATGCGCCGGTGCGCGAGCACCTCGAGGGCATGTCCGAGTACGTGCGGTTCGTCGAGCACCTCCAGAGTCTCTTGCTGTTCCTGCTGCCGCTCTACGAGCGCGAGGGCAAGGCCTACCTGACCATCGCCATCGGATGCACCGGCGGACGGCACCGTTCCGTGGCTCTCGTGGAGCGCCTCCACGACTGGATCACGCAGCAGGGCATGCGCGTCATGAAGGCGCATCGCGACCGCGATCGCCAGGGCGCGTGACGGAGATGACCAGATGACGACGCCGAGGCTCCCCGTGGGCGTGATCGTGGTGACGCATGGCAGGCTCGCCGAGGAGCTGGTGGCCGCCGCGCGCATCATCGTCGGACGCGCCGACCACCTGCGCGCCCTGTCCATCGGCTGGAACGACGACGTGGACGCCGCCCGCGAACTGGTGCGCGCCACGATGCGCGAGTGCGATCCCGGCGGGGGCGTGCTGCTGCTGACCGACATGTTCGGCGGGACGCCCACGAATCTCTCGCTGTCATTCCTGTCGCCCGAATCCGTGGAGATCGTCACGGGAGTGAACCTGCCGATGGTCGTGAAGTGCGCGAACCTGACCCGGGAGATCGCGGGCGGCCTGTCGCTCAGGGCCCTCGCCGAGCGCGTGGCGGAGAAGGGGCGCGGCAGCGTCATCGTCGCCGGCGACGTCCTCGAGGCGGAGGACGCCTGACATGGTCGAGCGCGAACTGCAGATCTGCAACAAGCGCGGGCTCCACGCCCGGGCCGCCGCGCGCTTCGTGCACCTCGCGGCGAGCTTCCAGAGCCAGATCCTCGTCGTTCACGACGGCGAGGAAGCCGACGGCAAGAGCATCCTCTCGCTGATGGTGCTCGGCGCCAGCATGGGGAGCGCGGTCACGATCCGGGCCGAGGGGCCTGACGAGGACCGCGCTCTCGAGACGCTGGCGGCGTTCATCACCGCCCGGTGCGAAGAAGATGACTGAGCCGTCCGCAAGCGGCGGGACGCCCCCGGGCGCGCGCGGCGGCAAGCCGGCGGGCAGGCGCCCTCGCGCCCTGCGGGTGCTGCACGGCGTGGGCGCCGCGCGCGGCATCACGGTGGGCCGTGCCCTCGTGCTGGACCGGGGCTCGACGCAGGTCTTCCGCGCGGACGTCGGAATCGAAGAGGTCGAGACCGAAATCGAGCGCCTTCACGCGGCGCTCGTCGAGGCGCGCGAGCAGGTGGCCCGCGTGCGGTCGCAGCTTCGCGAGCGCTCGGGCGACGAGTACGCGTTCATCTTCGAAGCTCACGAGCTGCTGCTGCAGGACACGAAGCTGGTCGGGGACGCCGTCAACCGCGTGCGGACGGAGAAGATCAACGCGGAGTGGGCGTGGCACGAGGCCTGCCGCAAGGTCGAGCGCGTGCTGTCCAGCCTGGACGATCCGTACCTGCGCGAGCGCGCCCATGACGTCGCGGACATCCATGATCGCGTGCAGCGCGTCCTGGCAGGCTCCGTTCAGCACCACGACCTGTCGGAGCTGACCGAGGACGTCATCATCGTCGCGCACTCGCTGCCGCCGAGCGAGGCGGCGAGCCTGAGCCACGAGCACGTCGCGGGGTTCCTGACGGAGGTCGGCGGACCCACCAGCCACACCGCCATCGTCGCCAAGTCGCTCGGCATCCCCGCCATCGTCGGCCTCAAGAATGCGCTCACGAGCATCCCGCAGGGAGCCCTCGTGGCCATGGACGGCCGCCGCGGGCAGGTCGTCGTGTCGCCCAACGAGGCGGCGCTCATCCGCTGGGTCCGCCGGGCGCGCGCGTACGACCAGCGCGAGGAGCGCCTCATCCTCAACCGGGACTTGCCGGCGGTCACGCTGGACGGCGAGCGCGTGACGTTGCGGGCGAACATCGAGCTCGTCGAGGAAATCGACACGGCGCTGGAGCACGGCGCCGAGGGCGTCGGCCTTTATCGCTCGGAGTTTCTGTTCCTGCGCACGCCCGATCGACTCCCGTCGGAAGAAGAGCACTACGAGACGTACGCGACGCTGGTGCGTCGCATGGCGCCGCTGCCCGTCACGATCCGCACGATCGACCTGGGCGGGGAGAAGTACCACGACAAGATGGTCGGCCCCGGCGAGGCCAACCCCGTGCTCGGCCTGCGAGCGATCCGCCTGGCCCTTGCGCGCCCCGACGTGATCGAGCCGCAGATGCGCGCCATCCTGCGCGCCGCGGCGCTCGGGGACGTGCGCGTCATGTTCCCCCTGATCTCGGCAGCCGAGGAGCTCGAGACGATCCGCGGGCTGATCGCGCGCGCGGCCGAGCAGCTCGTGGCGTCGGGCCAGCCCCACCGGGCCGACATCCCCGTGGGCATCATGATCGAGGTGCCCTCGGCGGCGAGCATCGCCGATCGCCTCGCGCGGCGCGTGGACTTCTTCGCGATCGGAACGAACGACCTCATCCAGTACACGCTGGCGGTGGACCGCGGCAACGAGCACGTCTCGTACCTCTACCAGCCGCTCCACCCGGCCGTGCTGCGGCTCATCCGTCACGCCGCCGAGTCCGCGCGCGTGCAGGGGATCGGCGTCTCGGTCTGCGGCGAGATGGCCGCCGATCCGGTGCATGCCGCGATCCTCATCGGCATGGGCATCCGCGACCTGTCCATGGACCCCGTGTCCATGCCCGCCGTCAAGGAGATGATCCGGTGCCTGCGGGCCTCGGACCTGAGAGCCCTGGTGAGCGAGGCGTTCGACCTGGACTCGGCCTCGGCGATCCACCAGCTGGTCAACGACCGCCTGGCGCCCGCGCTGCGCTCCGTGACGGGCCGGTCGCGGCCGTCGGATCAGGCGCCCGCGCGCCCGTAGCGATCCTCGAGTCGGACGACGTCGTCGAGTTCGGGCGAGGACGCCTCGAGCAGGTGGGCGTCCACGATCGCCTCGAGGCGATGCCGCGTTCCGGGCGGGAGCCGCAGGCAGTCGCCCTCGACGAGCTCCACGTCCGTCATGGTCTCGGCCGACGCGCCCACGCTGAGGCGCACCCGGCCGCTGAGAACCGAGAGCGTCTCGTCCTTCACGCGGTGGTACTGGAGCGAGAGGCTCTCGCCGGCCCGGACGAACAGGATCTTGCCCGCGTACCGATCCGTGCGCGCCCACACGAGCTCGTGGCCCCAGGGCTTCTCGATGCGCTCGGCCTGAAAGACGTGTCCGGGGACGCGGTCCGACATGCCGGCAGTCTATCGCCGCCCGTGCGACCCGTCACGCGCCGAGCAACCTTGCGGCCTCCCGGAGGGGCGCAGGCCGCGTCGGGGCTCGCGGGCGAGGGCGCGGGATGGCAGGATCGCCGCTCGCCCCCAGGAGCCCTCCCGTGAATCTCGACCTCGACGACGACCAGAAAGCCATCCAGTCCGCCGCGCGCGAGTTCGCCGCCAGCGTCGTCGCGCCGCGCGCGCGCGAAGTGGACGCCACGGCCGAGTGGCCTCACGACCTCGTCGCGGCCTGCGCCGAGATGGGGTTCATGGGCGTGTGCGTGCCCGAGGCGCATGGCGGGGCAGGCCTCGACACCGTGTCGTACGCGATCATCATCGAGGAACTCTCGGCGGCGTGCGCCACGACCGGCGTGATCTGCTCCGTGAACAACTCGCTCGCGTGCGATCCGCTCCTCGACTGGGGCAGCGAGGAGCTCAAGCGCAAGTACGTCGAGCCCATGGCCACGGGCCGGCTCCTCGGGTGCTACGCGCTGTCAGAGCCCGGCTCCGGCTCGGACGCGGCCGCGCTGCAGACCGTGGCCGTGCGCGACGGCGACAGCTACGTGCTGAACGGAACCAAGAACTTCATCACCAACGGCGTGCAGGCGGATGTCTGCGTGGTCTACGCCACGACGGACAAGGCCGCCGGGCACAAGGGCGTGATCGCCCTGGTCGTGGAGCGCGACTTCAAGGGGTACTCGGTCGGCGCCGAGGATTCGAAGATGGGCATCCGCGCGAGCGGGTCGTGCCAGATCCACTTCGAGGACTGCCGCGTGCCCGTCGCCAACCGCCTCGGCGCCGAGGGCGACGGCTTCAAGGTGGCGATGCGAACCCTCGATGGGGGCCGCATCGGCATCGCGGCGCAGGCCGTGGGGATCGGGCGCGCCGCGTTCGAGGCGGGCCTGGCCTACAGCCAGCAGCGGCGCACGTTCGGCAAGCCCATCTCCGAGCACCAGGCGATCCAGTTCATGCTGGCGGATGTCGCGACCGACATCGAGGCGGCGCGCCTGCTCACGTGGAAGGCGGCGTCCGTGAAGGACGCCGTGAAGAAGGACTTCAAGAAGCGCTGGACGGTCGAAGCCGCGACCGCGAAGCTGTTCGCGTCGGAAGCCGCGCAGCGCGCCGCGGATCGCTGCGTGCAGATCTTCGGCGGCTACGGCTACGTGCAGGAGTACCCTGCCGAGCGTCACTTCCGGGATGCGCGGATCTGCCAGATCTACGAGGGGACGAGCGAGATCCAGCGCATCGTGATCGCGGCCGACGTCCTGCGGCGCGCGGACTGACCGGCCGGCATGCCGATGGACTTCAGCTTCACGGACGACCAGATCGCGATCCGCGACATGGCGCGCGCCTTCGCCCGCCAGGAGATCGCGCCGGGCGTGCTCGAGCGGGACAGGCGGTCGGAGTTCCCGGCTGATGTCATGCGGCGAGCCGGCGAGCTCGGCTTCTGCGGCATGTCGGTGCCCGAGGAATGGGGCGGCACGAATCTCGACACCGTCTCGTACTGCCTGGTGCTCGAGGAGATCGCGCGCGAGTGCCCCGCCACGGCCGTCACGCTCTCGGTGACGAACTCGGTCTGCGCACAGCCCATCGCACGGTTCGGAACGGATGTCCAGAAGGAGCGCTATCTCCGGCGCCTGGCGAGCGGCGAATGGCTGGGCGGCTTCATGCTCACCGAGCCCGGCTCGGGATCCGACGCCAAGGCCCTGCGCACCCGCGCGCGGCGCGAGGGCGACGCCTGGCGGCTGGACGGTTCCAAGGCCTGGGTCACGAACGCCGGGGTGGCTCGCGTGTACGTCGCCTTCGCCCGCACCGGCGACGGGCCATCGGACATCACGGCCTTCCTCGTGGACGCGGACGCGCCGGGCCTGTCCATCGAGCGCATGGAGGACAAGATGGGCCTGCGGGCGAGCCAGACGGCCGCCTTCACGCTGGATGGCGTGCGCGTTCCGGCGGAGAACCTTCTCGGCCGAGAAGGGGAGGGCATGAAGGTCGCGCTGGGATCGCTCGATCGCGGCCGCCTCGGGATCGCGGCGCAGGCCCTCGGCATGGCCGCGGGCGCGTGCGCCGAGTCCGCCCGGCACGCTCGATCGCGCGAGGCCTTCGGACGGCCGATCGCCGAGTTCCAGGCGATCCAGTGGATGCTGGCCGACATGCACGTGCGCCTCGAGGTCTCGCGCGTGCTCCTCCAGCGCGCCGCGGCTCTGGCGAGCGCCGGACGGCTCACGCCGATCGCCGCCTCGATGGCCAAGCTCGCCTGCACCGAGAACGCCCAGTGGATCTGCGATCGGGCCGTGCAGATTCACGGGGGCATGGGGTACAGCAGGGAGTCCAAGGTCGAGCGCCTGCTGCGCGACGTGCGCGTCACGACCATCTACGAGGGCACCTCGCAGATCCAGCAGCTCGTCATCGCACGCGAGCTCCTGAGGTCGTGAGACTCGCGCCCGCAGGGGACGTAACCTGGATTCCGTCCCCGGCAATCAAGGGCTATAAGCATCTCTCGAAAAGGTATCTACACAACGCATTGTTTGGCAAAGATATTGTGTGCATGAGTATTGAATGACATCGTTCATGTCTCGCCATGATCCTCGCGAGCGCGACGGTCGGGTCGCGCGGCGCCGGGGCCGGGGCGGCCCGGCTCCCGGGCCGCGGCGGCGACGAACCGGCCACGGCGTGGCATGATTCCCGGCAGCGGGGCGGCTCGCCCCGGTCGGGACGGGATACCTGGAGACACCATGGCACTCGATGATCGCCGGCTCGCCGAGCTGAAGGGCGAGCGGGAACGCTGGGCGAGGCAGACGCTCGATCCGTCGCTCGAGCGCGCTCCGGAGCGCCTGCCAGCCGAGCAATTCACGACCGTTTCGAGCTTCCCGATCCAGCGGCTGGCGACGCCCCTCGACACCCAGGAGACCGACTTCGACCGCGACATCGGCTGGCCGGGGGAGCACCCGTTCACGCGGGGCGTCCACCCGACGATGTACAGGACGCGCCCGTGGACCATGCGGCAGTTTGCTGGCTTCGGCACGGCCGAGGACACGAACGCGCGCTTCCACTACCTGCTCGGCCAGGGGCAGACGGGCCTGTCCGTGGCGTTCGACATGCCGACGCTGATGGGGCTCGACTCCGACCACGCGCGCTCGCTCGGCGAGGTCGGCGTGGAGGGCGTGGCGATCGACAGCGTGGAGGACATGCAGGTCCTCTTCCGCGGCATCCCGCTCGATCGCGTCAGCGTGTCCATGACCATCAACGCGCCCGCGCCCGTGCTGCTCGCCATGTACATCGCGACGGCCGAGAGCCAGGGCGTGGATCCTGCCGTCCTGCGGGGCACGCTCCAGGCCGACATCCTCAAGGAGTACATCGCGCAGAAGGAGTGGATCTACCCGCCGGAGCCGTCCGTCAAGCTCATGGTGGACGTCTTCGACTACTGCTCCAGGCACCTGCCCAAGTACAACCCGGTCTCGATCTCCGGATACCACATCCGCGAGGCCGGCTCGACCGCGGCCCAG
Source organism: uncultured Thermoanaerobaculia bacterium (assembly GCA_964613915.1). Taxonomy (GTDB): domain Bacteria; phylum Acidobacteriota; class JBCCFW01; order JBCCFW01; family JBCCFW01; genus CAZTIW01. The sequence continues at coordinate 35,345 of CAZTIW010000018.1, read as the reverse complement.
GAACTCGCGTTCACCCTCGCCGATGGCCTGGCCTACGTCCAGGCGGGGATTGACGCGGGGCTGGACGTCGACGACTTCGCTCCGCGCCTGTCGTTCTTCTTCAACGCGCACCTCGACTTCTTCGAGGAAATCGCGAAGCTCCGGGCCGCGCGCCGCATCTGGGCGCGTGCCCTGCGCGATCGCTTCGGCGCCACGCGCCCCGAGAGCTGGAAGCTCCGCACGCACGTCCAGACCGCCGGCTGCACGCTCACGGCCCAGCAGCCCCTCAACAACATCGTGCGCGTCACGCTCCAGGCGCTCTCGGCGGTGCTGGGCGGCACCCAGTCGCTGCACACCAACTCGATGGACGAGACGCTCTCGCTGCCCACCGAGCAGGCCGTCACGGTGGCCCTCCGGACGCAGCAGATCATCGCGGAGGAGAGCGGCGTCACGAACACCGTGGACCCTCTCGGCGGCTCGTGGTTCGTCGAGAAGCTGACGAACGACATGGAGGCCGTGGCGCTGGACTACATCCGGCGCATCGACGAGATGGGCGGGATGATCAAGGCCATCGAAGCCGGGTTCCCGCAGCGCGAGATCGCCGAGGCGGCCTTCACCTACCAGCGACAGGTGGACTCCTGCGAGAAGATCGTCGTGGGCGTCAACAAGTACGCGATGGAGGAGACCGGTTCGCCGATCGAGGTCCATCGGGTCTCTCCCGAGGTCGAGACGCAGCAGGTCGCCCGCGTGCGCGAGCTGCGCGGGCGGCGCGACGAGGCCCGCGTGCAGGCGACCCTCGACGCGCTCCTGGCGGCGGCGCGTGCCGGCGAGAACACGTTCCCGCGGATTCTCGAGGCCGTGCGCGCGCTCGCCACGGTCGGCGAGATCTGCGACTCCCTCAAGCCCGTCCTCGGCGTCTATGCCGAAGTCCCCGTCTTCTGAGGTCTTCGCGATGAGCGGCAAGCTGCGGTTGCTGGTGGGCAAGGTCGGCCTCGACGGTCATGACCGGGGCGTCAAGGTCATCGCGAGAGGCCTGCGGGACGCCGGGTACGAGGTCATCTACACCGGCCTCCACCAGACCCCCGAAATGGTCGTGGACACGGCCATCGCCGAGGACGTGGCGGGCATCGGCCTGTCCATCCTGTCGGGCGCGCACAACACGCTCGTTCCCAGGGTCATCGAGCTGCTCAAGGAACGCGGCGCGGACGACATCGTCGTCTTCGTGGGCGGGATCGTGCCGGCCGAGGATGTCCCGGGCCTGGCGGCCATGGGCGTCCGGGGCGTGTTCACGCCCGGCACCACGATCGCCCGCATCGTCGAGTTCGTGCGGGAGGAGATCGAGGGGGTCGCCCCGGCCGGGGGGTGAGGCAGGGGACAGGCGGGCCGGAGCGACTTCTCGGGCCGCGACGGCCTCTGCTATCCTGCGCCGACCCCTGATGACCAGCGCTTTCCCAGAGAGGACGTGTCGGTAATGCCCAAGAAGGTGCTCGTGGCCGATGACAGCCCGACGATCCGTCGCCGCGCAACGAGCACGCTGTCCGAGGCCGGACACGAGGTGAACGCCGTCGAGGACGGCCTCGCCGCCTGGAAGGAACTCGAGTCCGGGGGCGCCGATGTCGTGCTGTGCGACATCCTCATGCCGGGCCTCGACGGATACGAGCTGTGCCGCCGCATCAAGGGCGAGCCCCGGTTCGCCGCGATTCCCGTGCTGTTGCTGCGCGGGACGTTCGAGCCCTGGGACGAGGCCAAGGCGATGGAGGCGGGCGCCGACGGCTACGTCACCAAGCCCTTCGACTCCGAGACGCTCCTCTCCACGCTCGGCCAGGTGCTCGCGGCGCCCTCTGGCGGCGGTGACGCATCTCCCTCCGGAGCCAGCCCGGTGGCGGCTCCGATCGAAAGCGCTGTCCCGGCCATGGAGCCGGACGCCGTCCTCGCCCCGGCGTCGGCCGAGCCCGAGGACATGGGGTCCCCGTTCGGGGCTGCGGACGAGGTCGTCGTGGCCGCTGCAGGGGAGCCCGAAGACTCACCGTTCGGCGCCGCCGACGGCCCTCTCGAGGTGGGCGCTGCGGACACGATGGCCGAGGGCATCGGGGGACCGCTCGGGGATCTCCCGGAGGCGCCGCCTCCCCGCGCCGCTGCGCCTCCCGTGCCGGCCGCGCCGGCCCCCGGCCCGGTCGCCGCCGCGAGCGCCCCCGTCGCGCCAGCGCCCATCCCTGCAAGTTCGGGCGCGGCCCCGGCCATCGCCGCGGGCGCGATCGACGACGCGATGATCGAGCGCATCGCCGACCGCGTCGCGGCCCGGCTCACGGGCCAGCATCTCGAACGCGTGGCCTGGGAGGTCGTGCCGGATGTCGCCGAGGCCATCATCCGCCGGAGGCTCGCCGACATCGAGGCCCAGCTCGGCGACGCCTGACGTGCCGCTGCCGGCGTCGCGACCGGAGAGCCTGACCGCGACATCCGAGGCCCGCGCGCGACGGCCACCGTGGCGCGTGGCCCGTGATCACGCCGAGACCGTGCTCGTGGCCATCCTGGTGGTGGTCTTCGTGACGACGTTCGGCGTCCAGAACAGCGTGATCCCGTCGGCCTCGATGGAGGACACGCTGCTCATCGGCGATCACGTGCTCGTCAATCGGGTGCTGTTCGCGCCCGCGGATGCCGCGAGCCCCTCGCCGTGGCTGGCCATGCGTCCGGTGGACCGCGGGGATGTCGTCGTCTTCAAGCACCCGGACGATCCGGTGACGAACTACATCAAGCGCGTCATCGGGCTCCCGGGCGACGTCATCGAGGTGCGCAACAAGGCCGTGTGGCGCAACGGCCAGCTCCTGGCCGAGCCCCACGCCGTGCATCGCACGGGCGTCACGCACCCGCGCGAGGCTCCCGATGGAGCGCGCGACAACTTCGGTCCCATGACGGTGCCGCCGAACGAGTACTTCGTCATGGGGGACAACCGCGACTATTCCCGGGACTCGCGCGAGTTCGGCACGATCCCGCGCGAGGTCATCACCGGCCGCGCGTTCCTGGTGTTCTTCTCGCGCTCGCAGCGCCCGGGCGCCTTCCGCGGGCGCGCCCCCTCGCCGCGCCAGGTGCTGGAATCGCTGCGGAGCTTCCACCGCGACGTGCGCTGGGACCGGATCCTGACGCCCGTGCGCTGATCAGGTCCGCACGTGGAGGAGGAACGTGACGCCGGCCAGACCGAAGAGGATGTTGGGCGCCCACGCGGCGGCCACGGGCGGCAGGTACCCCGCGGCGCCCATGGCCACGAAGAACGCCACCGCGGCCTTGTAGACGACACCGAGAATCAGGGCGATTCCGACGCCGTAGAGCGCCCCCCGCCGGCCCGTCGTGAACGCGAACGGAAGGCCGATCAGGACGAGGATCAGCGTGCCGGCCGGGAGCGCGATCTTCTGGTGCAGGCCCACCTGGAGAGGCGCGGTCGTGTTGCCGGCCGCAGCCTGCTCCTCGGCGTGGCGCTTGAACTCCGAGAACGTCATTTCCTGGGGATCGCGTCGCACCGCGGCGAAGTACTCGGGGCGATCGAGATCGCTCACGAGCTTCTGCGTGAAGGGCGTCACCGTCACGGTGCGCGCGTCGTCCACGCGCGCCTGCCAGCCGTTCCGCAGCAGCCACTCGCCGTCAGCCCACGTCGCGTCCGTGGCCGAGTCGATGCCGATGAGTCGCCCGGATTCGGACTTGCGAAGCACCGTCAGGCCGGTGATCTGCGATCGCGTCTGTCCCGCGACCTCGTGCGTCACGACCGAGCGGAACTGGTAGATGCCGGCCTGATCCGAGGACATGAGGAAGCCCCTCATGTTCGCGCGCCGGACGGGCGGCGCCCCCTGCATCTGGCGCTTGAGGTCGTCGCAGCGCTGGTTGGCGCGCGGCAGAACGTAGTCGTGGACGACGAAGGCCACGCAGGAAAGCAACAGCGCGCAGAGGACCGCCGGCATGACCATGCGCCACACGGAGACGCCGCCACACCGGACGGCCGTCAGCTCGTTGAACTTGGCCATCACGCCGAACGTGACGAGCACCGCGACCATCGCGGCATACGGCACGGTGTCCACGAACATGCGCGGCACGAGGTGCAGGAAGTAGTCCAGCACGACCCGCGCGCCGACCCGGTTCTGCAGGATCGTGTCCGCCAGCTCGAGGTAGTGGAAGACGAAGTAGAGCGTGACCATCGAGCCCAGCACGAGCGCGAAGGCGCGGCCGAGCGTCGTGAGCACCCACCAGTCGATGGTCGAGAAGATCCGCACGCCGGAGGCCTGCAGCAGCAGGATGGCGCAGCCCAGGATCACGAACGCGCCGGACTGCCAGGAAACGAGCATCTCCCGGCCCGCCACGAGGGGGCCGTCGGCATGCTGGAACGCGTCCACCGCGCTGAAGACCACCAGGGCGAGCAAGGCCGTGACGAGAGCGCCGCGGACGCGCTCGAGGCGGCCACGGCGGCGCCAGCGGCGATCCTCGCGTCGCGTCTCCTTCGCTCCCGGCTCGACAGGCGCGGGAGGCGGCGTCAGGTCCGCCGCCATGCCCGGACCGACCTCGGTCTCGGGCGAATCCGAGGCGGGAGCGCGCGGGCGCGGCTGGCGGAAGGCCTCCGAGAGATCCGCCAGGGCGCGCGCGATGGGATCCCGGAAGCGGACGACGATCTGGTAGACCAAGAACAGGGCGACCGCGAGCGCGGGAGCCCAGGCGGGGAGGGCGGGCACGGCGCGGCCCGCCGCCGCGGCCTCGTGCCGCTCGAAGGCGAAGACGGCCGTGAGCAGGGCCAGGACCATGGACGCCAGCAGGCTCCCCTGGCGCACCAGGCGGTAGAGACCCACGGCCTGGTGATGCCGCTGTGCGAAGAGGGCGTGGACGCCGACGACGGCGATGACGAGATCCGGGAGCCACGCGCCGGAGGCCGGCGAGAGACGCCCGGCCAGGCACCATGTCTCGCCCGCGTTGTAGATGGCCCACCAGAGAATGATCACCGCGAGCGACACGGCGAACGAGGCCGGCTTTCCGCCGCGCCGCGTGGAGGTGCCCAGCGGCATGCCCACCAGCGCGAAGACGAGGCACGCGATGGGGATGGCGAACTTCTTGTGGATCTCCATCTGCGCGAGCCGGCGGGTGCGCTCCCGCACCTGCGGCACGATCGGCACGCGGCTGGCCGCCTGGAGGCGCGCCGCCTGCTGTGGATCCGTCGCGCGGAGCGCCTCGATGCGGTCCATCTCCGCGAGGTCTTCCAGCGTCTGTCGCAGCTCGGGGATCGTCTGCAGGCGCACGCTCTTCGTGATGCGCCGCTGGCTGGCCGGCGGGCGTGACCCGGCCATGGCCTGCTCCTGGAGGAGCTGCTCGCCGGAGGAGGACTCCTGCAGCGTCGGCGACGGGTCGTCGCCCACCGGCTTCCAGAACACGCTGCGCAAGCCCTCGAACCGGAACTTGAGGCGGCCGGTCTCCTCGCCCGTCATGACGCGCTCGATGCGTGCCCGGGTCGCGTGGTGGTGACGGGCCTCGTTGGTCTGCCGGTCCACGCTGAGGATGTCCACGTCGGTCAGCCACGCGCGCGCGGGATCGCGGTCGTCCACGCCGCGAGCGAAGACGGCCATGTCTCGGCCCGGAATGGACTCGGAGAGGGACACCCACGTGCCCGGCTTGATCTCGCGGTTGATGTCGGCCCGCTGGAGCGCGGCGCTCGTGAGCTCGACCGCGCGCGTGTTGGCCCACGGAACGGCGCGCATGTAGATGGCCGTCGTCGCGCCCCAGGCCAGCGTCGCGAGCGCCAGCGTCGGCGCGAGGAGCCGGAAGTACGACACGCCGGTGGTGCGCAGCGCCGTGATCTCGGAGTCGGCCGACAGGCGGGAGAATCCGATGAGCACGCCGAGCAGCACCGACATGGGGAGCGTCATCGCGAGCACGGACGGCAGGTAATAGACCAGCGTCCGTCCGACATCCAGCATCGTCAGCGTGCCCTTGACCCACTGGTCGGCAAGCTTGAAGAAGTTGTTGACGATGAAGATCGAGGTCCAGACGAGGAGCCCCAGGAGCGTCGGCGCGGCGACCTCGCGGAAGACGTAGCGGTCGATCAGCTTGATCATGCTCGCTCGGACTCTTGCCGCGGCTCGACGGCCGCGCGCGGGCGCCCCATCCCGACCGGCGAGCCCGCGTGGAGGAGGGAACTCCGGGTGGCCGCGAACCATCGGCGGCGAACGGTCGAACTCGCGCGAGCGTGCATCGGACCTGACAGTAGCATGCCGGGGGCGGGCTCCACCGGGCGGCGCGCGGCGCTCCCGGCGGCCTCGACGCCGTTGCGGCGCGGGCCTCGTGCGTGCCATCATCCCGCCCTGCGGCGAACACCCTGAAGGTGTCCGCGACGCCTCGCTTTCCGCCCCTCTCCCTTGTCAAGCCAAGACGAGCACGCACGCGGCGCCTCCCGGGGCGCGGACGCCTTGCGGCGCGCCAGCACGCGCGTCGATCCCAGTCAGATGCGCTGGATCGTCCGTCCCGAGGACCTGGGCTTCCGCACGACGGACGACGTGCCGCCCCTCCTGGGCGTGCCGGCCCAGCAGCGCGCGCTCGAGGCCATGCGGGTGGCCACGCAGATCCGCGCCGCCGGCTACAACATCTTCTGCGTGGGACTCGGCGGAGCCGACCGCGTCGCGATCGTGCGCGAGGCGCTGGCCGAGATCGGCTGCTCCGGACAGCCGGCGCCCGACCGGGCGTACGTGACGAACTTCGGCCAGCCCGAGGCGCCCCGGCTGCTCGAGCTGCCGCGCGGCACCGCGCGCCGCCTGCAACGCGACATGGACGATCTCATTGACCAGCTCGTCAAGCACGTCGGGCTGGTCTTCGAGGAAGACCGCTTCGCCTCGCGCGTGCGCGAGATCACCGACAAGCACCGCCGGCAGGAGCGGGATGTCCTGGGCAAGCTCCACGAGCGCGCGCGCGACGCGGGCTTCACGATCGCGGAGGTCGAGCGCGGCGGCAGCACGGCCGTGGACGTGCTGTTCCGCGTGCGCAACCATCTCGTGCCGATGGCCGAGCTCGAACGCCTGATGCGCGATGCGCGCGCCGGCCTTCCCGCCGACCTGATGGACTCGGAGGAGGAGAACCGCGAGGTCGCGGCCGAGCTCGTCGCGCTCGATCTCGCGGCCGTCCAGGCAACCTACGACGAGCTGGCCGAGATGCTGCGCCGCGGCATGGTCGAGGCCCGCCGGATCGCGCGCTCGCTGCAGCGCCAGGTCTCGGCGCTCGAGCGCGAGGAGAGCCTGGTCGTCATCGAGGGCGCCGTGCAGGAGATCGCCGCGCGCCACTCCGGCGTTCCGGGCGTGCGCCGGCACCTCGAGGAACTCCGCACGGACGTGCTCGATCACCTCGCGCTCTTCAAGCGCGGTGCCACCCGGGGGGGCGCCACGCCGCCGGAGGAAATGGAAGTCGAGGAGGACGGCATCGCGGACACCGGCCACGATGTCTACGTGCGCTACCGCGTGGCCGTGGTCATGGACAATGCCAGCCGCGACGCGTGTCCGATCATGGTCGAGCCCAACCCGACGGCTCGCAACGTGTTCGGGACGATCGTTTCCATCGCGGATCGCATGGGCCGGCAGGTCGTGGACCACCGGAGCATCCGGCCGGGAAGCTTGCTCGCCGCGGATGGCGGGTACCTGATCCTGGACGCCGCGGACGTGCTCGCCGACCCGGATGCCTGGCGCCAGCTCAAGCGCGTGCTCCTGAGCCAGCGCCTGGACCTGCGAGACGCGGTGTCCGACCGGGGCCAGCCCGCCGGTCTCGTGCTCCGGCCCGAGCCCATCCCCGTGACCGTGAAGGTCATCATGATCGGCGACCACGACACGCACGAGTTCATGGACTCGATGGACCAGGACTTCCGCAGCGTCTTCCGCGTCCGCGCCGAGTTCGACTGGCTCATGGACCGGACGCACGAGAACATCACGAGGATGGCCTCGTACCTGCGCCGGCTCCAGGCATCCGAAGGCCTCTTGCCCTTCACCGCCGAGGCCGTCGCGCGACTCGCCGAGTACATGGCCCGCCTCGCGGAGCACCCCGGGCGCTTTCTCTCTCGCCTCGAGGCCCTCGCCGATCCTGCCAGACAGGCCTCGCTCGCCGCGCTCCGCGCGCGCAGCCGGGTCGTGGACGGCGCCCACGTGCGCGCGGCCCTCGCGGCCGGCGAGCGGCGCTCGGCGCTCGCGGCCGAGCGCGTGCGCGAGGCGATCGAGCAGAAGCGGATCATCATCAACACCTCGGGCCGCGCGGTCGGCCAGGTGAATGGCCTCGGCGTCGTGTCCACGACGGATCACGTCTTCGGACACCCCATGCGGATCACGGCCGTCATCGGCAAGGGCGACCAGGGCCTGGTCAACATCGAGCGCGAGGTGAAGCTCTCCGGCAACCTGCACGACAAGGGCATGTTCCTCGTGCAGGGCTACCTGACGCACGCCTATGGCCGCCAGGTCCCGCTCGAGCTCTCCGCGAGCGTGGCGTTCGAGCAGCTCTACGGCGGCATCGAGGGGGACTCGGCGTCCGCCGCGGAGATCTTTGCGCTCCTGTCAGCCCTCTCTGGCCTGGCCGTGGATCAGGGCTTCGGCGTGACCGGCTCGGTCAACCAGGTCGGCGAGGTCCAGCCCGTGGGCGGCGTCAACGAGAAGGTCGAGGGCTTCTACGACGCGTGCACTGGGCCCGGCGGCAGCACGAAGCGCCTGACCGGACAGCAGGGCGTCATCATCCCGCGCGCCAACGTGGGCGACCTCATGCTGCGCGAGGACATCGTCGAGGCCGCGCGCCAGGGCCTGTTTCACGTGCATGGCATCGAGCACGTCGAGGAAGGCCTCGAGATCCTCATGGGCCGGCCCGCGGGGCGCGCCGACGCGCGCGGCCGCTACCCCGACGACAGCATTCACGGCCTCGCGCTCGCCGCGCTGCGGGACATCGCACGCCCGGCCAGGCCGGCCCGCGGAACGAACCCGCCGCGCGCGCCGAAGACCGGCAAGCTCGAGGGCTCCACCCGGGGCCGGACTCGATCGTCTCGATGACGGGCGCGACGGCTTCCGGCCGCGTGCCTGTGGCTCGCGCCTCCGGGCCGCGGGCTCCGCGGCCCGCGGACTGGCCCGTCGCCTGGCTCGTGGCGGGGGCCTCGCGCCTGCTGGCTCTCCTGCCGCGCGCGATCACGCTGCCCGCCGCGCGCGCGATCGGCCGGGCCGCCTGGTGGGTCATGCCCGGCCGCCGTCGCGTGGCGCGCGAGAACCTCGCGAGCGCGATGCCCGAGACGCCCGCTGCCGAGCGGGATCGGATCGGGCGGGCCTCCTTCGGCCACGCCGGCGGCATCGCGATGGACCTGCTGACCCTGTCACGCGTCAGCGCCGACCCGGACGCGCATGGCGAGTTCGCGCCCGGCTCGCTCGAGAACCTGCAGTCCGCCCGGGCCGCGGGCCGCGGGATCATCCTGGTCGCCGGGCACTTCGGGCTGTTCGAGTCCATGGGCATCATGCTCGGCCACGCCGGGTTCCCCGTGCACTTCGTGGCGAAGCCGTTCGACAACCCGGTCCTGGATCGCGTCGTCGCGCGCCTGCGGCAGGCGACGGGCAACGCGACGATCCACAAGGGCGGCGCCAAGGAGCGCGCCCGCGCCGTCCTCGCGGAGGGCGGGACGATCGCCATCGTCATCGACCAGCACGTCACGTGGCGCGACCGGCTGTGGATCCCGTTCTTCGGGCTCCCGGCGGCGACCGCGCGATCGCTCGGCACGCTGGCGGACGAGTCCGGCGCGCCCGTCGTGCCCATCCACGGCTACCCGCTGCCGGGAGGGCGCGTGCGCTGCGTCTTCGGCCCGGTGCTCCAGGCGACCGAGGCGGGTGGCGCCGAGGGCCTCGTGCGGGCCACGATCGCGGAGATGGAGGCCGCCACGCGGCGCCTGCCCGAGGCCTGGCTCTGGATGCACAGGCGCTGGAAGGTGAAGCCCGATGGCGGGACCGGATACCCGGCCTACGCCGAGCCCGAGGCCTCCGAGCGGCAGCGCGCCGAGGCGCGCATGCGCGCCGAGAGCGCGCGAGGAGTGGGTGAATGAGCACGCCGCGCCAGGCGTCTTCCAGCGTGTCCACGATGCGCCGCAAGCTCCGCACCCCGCTCATCGTCGTCGCGATCCTCGCGGCGCTCGGGCTGGGAGCCGCCTGGATCGCGCCGGCGCTCGTGGATGCAGATCGCTTCCGTCCCGCTCTCGAGAAGCTCGCCCGGCAGAGGCTCGGGCGGGACGTGACGATCGGCGAGCTCGACGTGAGCTTCCTGCCCCCGACCGTCATCGTGCGCGGCGCCGAGATCGCGGGGACGACCCCGGGCGCGCCGTGGCTGCGAGCGCGCGGCGTGCGCGTGCGGACGTCGTGGGCCAGCTTGTTCTCGGGCGAGCTCTCGGTGCAGGCCGTGGCCGTCGACGAGCCCGAAGTTCGCATCCTGCGCGCGCCGGACGGCCGCTTCAACCTGGCGACGCTCCTGGGCGAGCGCAAGCCGGACGGGCCGGCGAGGCCCCTGACCGTGGGCGAGATCCGCGTGCGCGGAGGCACCGTGCACGTCGCGGACGCGTTCATCGCGCCAGGCCGGGTCGTGACCACGACGCTCACGAACGTGGACGCCGTCGTGCGCGGGCTGTCGCGCCCCGATGGCATGGACGTCACCGCCACGGCCCATCTCGCGAGCGGAGGACGCGCGGGATGGAAGGGCAAGATCGGGCCGGGGAACAACCTGGCGGGCCGCGCGCGCATGGACGCCGTCGCGGTCGAGCCTCTCATGCCCTACCTCGCCTCGCGGCTGTCGGTGGATCGGCTCGAGGGCGCCGTCTCCTGCGATCTGGAGATCAGCCGATCGGAGCCGGGCACGACCGCCCGCGGCGATGTCAGCGTGCGGGGCCTGCGCATGTCGGGCGGTCCCCGCGACGCGCGGCCGGCCGACGCGGCCGCCGCCATCGACGTGGCGATCGCGTCCAGTGGCCGGACGGCCATCCGGCGCTTCGACCTGTCGTCGGGCGGCACGCGCGTCTCGACCTCGGGCACGGTCACCGACGAGCCCGGCGAGCAGGTCGTGGCCCTCGAGGTGGATGCCCCGCGGGCCTCGCTGCGCGAGGTCCTCGCGCTCGCCGCGGCCGCCGGGCAGGACCTGCCGGTCTCGGGGCTCGGCGGCGACGCGCTCTCGTTCAAGGGCAGCGCGCGCATCGTCCGGCGGGGGAATCCTCGCGAGGTCTCGTCGGTCGCGCTCGACGGCGTGCGCGTGAGCGGCTTGCGCCTCGCCCTCCGGCGCGAGCCCGGCGGCGCCTGGCAGCTCGCCGGCGCCCCGCCCGCGACGGCGTCTGCCGGCCCCGGGCTGGCGATCCGGATCCGCGACCTCGCGGTGACCGACGCCGCGGCGCGACTCGAAGACGCGTCCGTGAACCCGCCCGCCATCACGGAAATCCGGGACGTGCGCGCGAGCATCGCGTCATGGGCCCCGGGCGAAGCGGGCGACGTGGACATCTCGGCCCGGGTCGCCTCGGGATCGCTGCGCGTGCACGGACGGGTGGCGGCGCCGGGCGGCGCGACGGCGGGCCTGCCGTGGGACGCCCGCATCACCGCCAGCGGACTGGACGTCGCGCAGGCCGCGGCGCTCGCGTCGGTGGCCGGCCTCGCGCCCCGCTCCGGTCGCGCCTCGTGGGAGGCGCGCCTGACCGGCCCGCCGGGCGCGCTCCGGCTCGCGGGCAAGCTCCAGATGGACCAGGTGCGACTCGCCCTCGCGACCGGAAGCGAGGTCGTGCTCGACATGCCCGTCGAGCACGACGTGACGCTGCGGGATCCCGGCGGGGTGGAGATCCACCGGCTCGCGCTGTCGCTGCCTTCGGGTCCGGTGGAGATCGACGGCCGGCTGAGCACGGCCGGGGCGCTGCGCTATGACATCGGCACGCGCGCCCCGGTCACGCTGGACTCGCGCGACGTCAGCTGGCTGCTCGCTCTCGCAGGCGCGCGCATGCCCATCGGCCTCGAACTCGGCGAGCCGATGCAGGTGGACGCGCGCGTGCGCGACGCCGGCCGCGGCCTCGAGATCGCGGGCCGCGCCGTGCTGCGCCGGGCGCGCGTGCGCCACGCCCTGCTGACCGAGCCGCTCGACATCGCGAGCGCGACGGTCGCGCTGACGGGCGACTCGCTCCAGGTGGACGACGCGTCGCTTCGCCTCGGGCGCTCGGCCCTGCGCGGCTCCGTCGCGCTGCGCGACTTCTCGAACCCGCGCCTCGTGTTCGATCTCGAGTCGCCCGAGGCCGACCTCGACGAGCTCTTCGCCGTCGCGAGCAACGCCAGGACCGGCGGGTCGCCCTCGCGCGGAGCGCCCGCGGCCGGCGGAGCTTCGCTCGCGGCCATGCGCGCGGACGGCCGGCTGCGCGTCGGCAGCGCCACGTTCGGCGGGCTCCAGCTCAGCCGCTTCGACGCGTCGGTGGCGCTGACGGACGGTCGGCTGACGTTCTCGCCCGCGAGCGTCGAGCTCTACGGCGGCCGCGGAACCGGGAGCGCCGCGCTGGATCTCGCGGCGACGCCCGTGCGCTTCGACGCCGACATGTCCCTCGAGGACGTGGACGTGCGGTCGCTCCTGCAGGCGGGCATCGGCTACGGCGAGTTCTCCGGCACCGGCCGGCTCGTCGCGCGCCTGTCGGGCGAGGCCGGGAGCGTCGACGGCGCGATCCGCGCGGCGCGCGGACAGGGCACCGTCGCGTTGCGGGACGGCGTGGTGGGCCGGCTGAACGCGCTCAAGGCTCTCGAGCGCGCGAGCGTCTTCGGCGAGCAGTCGCTCGCGGCGCTCGGCGCGCGGCTGTCGCGCGAGGGCACGCCCTACTCGACGCTGGACGGCGAGTGGACGCTGCAGGACGGCACGCTGCGCATCGTGAAGTCGGTTCTCGTCGCGCCCGATGGCGAGATCCAGAGCTCGGGGCCGGTGAGCCTCGTGGACCAGCGCATCAACCTCGACGCGCTCGTCGTCTTCTCGAAGGCGCTCTCGGACGCGATGCGCGCGGAGGGAAGCCGGGCGGCCTCCGTCTTCTGGGACGCGCGGCGCTCGCAGGTCGTGCTGCCCGCGCGCCTGACCGGCACGATGCAGGCGCCGAAGGCGGGCATTGACTGGAACGAGTCGATCGGGCGCGTGCTGGAGCGAGAGCGTGACGCGATCCTCGGTCGCGGGCAGGGCGGCAGCACCGGGAACCTCGGCGGTGGCTCGGGTGGCGTCGGCGGCCTGCTCGGCGGCTTGCTGGGCGGGGGCCGGACGACGGCGCCGGCCCCGCCCTCGTCCGCGCCGGCGCCAGCGCCGGCTGAAGGGAGCGCGGCCGCGCCGTCGAAGGCCACGCCCTCGAGCGCCTTCGAGGGCGGGCCCACCGTGCGCGTGGACTCGGCCAAGATGGGGGGATCCGTCCTCACGCCGGACCTGCGGCTGCGCCTGACGCTCTCGGGGACCGACCTCAGTCACGCGATCGTCGTCGTGAGCTCCCCCGACGGACGCGAGATCGCACGGGTGGACCGCGCGCTCGAGAGCGACGTCGCGACGTTCTACGCGGCCGCTCCGCGCGACGTGGCAGCCGAGATCGGCGGCAAGGTCACGGTGAAGTTCGAGGTCCTCCGCGGGCCGGGCCCCTTCGTCGTCACGGCGCAGGCGGTCACGGCGGCGGGGTCAGCGGGCGAGGCCGTGACGGCGAGCGTGCCGCGTCACTCGCCGTTCTGAGCCACGCAGGCGGCCCGGACGGACCGCCGTCACGGCTGCACCCGCGGCCGATCCGGTAGCATTCCGGGTGGAGCGCAGCATGACCCAGGACTACCCGTCGGATCTGACCGGACTCATTCACGACTGGAACATCGAGTCCGGCGCCTTCTCGCCGAACAAGCACGTGGAGCTCGACGACGAGACCCTGCGCGATGGCCTGCAGAATCCGTCCGTCACGGATCCGGAGCTCGAGGACAAGAGGCGCATCCTCCACCTCATGAACCAGCTCGGCATCGACTCGGCGGCGCTCGGCCTGCCCGGCGCCAGCCCGAAGGCCTACGCTCACGTCAAGGCCCTGTGCGAGGAGATCCGCGACGCGCGCCTCGACATCGCGGCCAACTGCGCCGGTCGCACCATGATCCAGGATGCCGAGCCCATGGTGCGCATCACGCAGGAAACCGGCGTGCCGATCGAGGCCTGCCTGTTCATCGGCTCCTCGCCCATTCGACGGTTCGTCGAGGAGTGGACCGTGGACGAGATCCTGCGCCGCTCCACGGAAGCGATCGCCTACGCGGCCGGCGAGGGCCTGCCGGTCATGTACGTCACCGAAGACACGACGCGCACCGATCCCGACACGGTCAGGCGCCTCTACGTCGCCGCCGTCGAGGCGGGCGCCCGGCGCGTTTGCGTGTGCGACACGGTCGGTCACGCGACGCCCGATGGCGCGTACGCGCTCACGAAGTTCGTGCGCGAGATCGTGGACGGCACGGGAGAGAAGGTGAAGGTGGACTGGCACGGGCATCGCGATCGCGGGCTCGGCGTCGCCAACTGCCTGGCCGCCATCCGCGCGGGCGCCGACCGCGTCCACGGCTGCGCCATCGGCATCGGCGAGCGCGCCGGCAACGCCGAGATGGAACTGCTCCTGGTGAATCTCATGCTGATGGGCATCAGCCGCCGGGACCTTTCGGCGCTTCCCGAGTATTGCGAGACCGTCTCGCGCTCGGTGGGAGCCCCCGTGCCGAGGAACCTGCCGATCGTGGGCTCGGATGCGTTCGAGACGGCGACCGGCGTTCACGCCGCGGCCGTCATCAAGGCGCAGGCGAAGGGCTCCACGTGGCTGGCCGACAGGATCTACTCGGGCGTGCCGGCGGGCGCGATCGGCCGCAAGCAGGTCATCAAGGTCGGATCCATGAGCGGCCGCAGCAACGTGCAGTGGTGGCTCAAGAGCAACGGGTACGAGGTGGACGACGCCACCGTGCAGAGGATCCTCGCCGCCGCCAAGGAGGCCCCCAAGAACCTGACCGACGCTCAGCTCCAGGCGCTCGCCGCGCAGCGCGACTGAGCGACGCGCGGATCCCGCGCTGACGGGGAGGGGAGACCCGGTTCGGAGAATCCCCGGGCGTTCCGTACAATGGGCGGGCCGCGCGGCCGACGTCGCGCCGGCGGAGGACCGAAGCTCATGCGCCCACGGAATTCCCTCCTTCTCGCCGCTGTCGTGGCCCTGATCGTGCCGGCGGTTCCGGCGACGTCGCTACAGCCTCGAACGCTCCCCGAACTGGTGCGCGAGGCCGACCAGGTCGTCCACGGCCGCGTCATCTCCGCCCGCGCGGTTCCGGACGACACCCGCATCTTCACGGAGTACGTCGTCGAGGTGCGCGCCTGGGCCAAGACGCCCGGCGCCGAACCATCCACGATCACGATCCGGCAGCCCGGCGGCACGTGGGGCGACGTCACCATGACCGTGGTGGGCGCCGCCCACTTCGCGCCCGGCCAGGAACTCGTGCTGTTCACCCGTGACTATGGCGGTCGCGGACATCAGCAGGTCGTGAACCTCCAGCAAGGCGCCCTCGCCGTCCTGCCCGCCGCCAGCCTCGCGCCCGGGGCTCCGCCGGGGCGCACCGTGCCGCAGGCCGCGCGCCTGCCCGGCGGTGGGCCGGAGGATCTGGACACGCTGCTCTCGCTCGTCCGGCGGCTGGTCGCCGTGGGCGCGACGCCATGACGCGCGCTGGCCGGATCGGCCTGGCCGCGGCGCTCCTGGCTTCGGTGGCGGCCAGCGTGGCGGCCTACACGTTCCCGGGCAACAGCCGCACGCAGAACGAAGGGCGCCTGGAGTGGGCGAGCAGCGCGTTCACGTGGCGCTTCAACAGCTCGACGTCCGACGCGCTGCCCAACATCGTGGACGGTTCGGATCCTCGCGCGGCCATCACCGCGGCCTTCGACCGCTGGGGCGCCGAGTCCGCGATCGTGCCGACGCTGGGAGCCGACAGCGCCGTGGCGAGCAGCGGGAACGACGGCGTGAACCTCGTCACCTTCGTGGACAATGCCAGCAACCGGCAGGTCGTCGGCGGAGCTCTCGCGGTCTGCGTGTTCTTCACGAACGCCTCCAACGGAATCACCGGCGCCGACATCGTCTTCAGCCCTGACTTCACGTGGTCCACCACCGGGGGCCCGTCTGACGCGACGCCCATCTCGGGCGTGGCGCTCCACGAGTCGGGACACTGGATGGGCCTCGCGCACTCCGGCATCGTCGGCGCGACGATGTTCCCGTTCGCGGCTGCGCACTCGGCGCCCGGAGACTCCGAGCAGATCCCGGGAACGCTGAGCTCGGATGACCGCGCTGCCATCAACCACTCGTACCCGGATCCCGACTTCGCAGCCGCCACGGGCGCCATCACCGGGCTCATCACGCGGGGCGGCAACCCGGTCTTCGGGGCGCACGTCGTGGCCGAGGAACTGACGCGCGGCGTGGCGGTGGCGGCCAGCATCACGCTCGGCAGCAACCAGGCCGGCCGGCACGGCCGGTACGAGATCCGCGGCCTCCCGCCCGGCACGTACCGCGTGTACGCGGAGCCTCTCGACGAGCCGGCCACGCGGGCCAACTGGGGCGACCCCGCGGCCATCGGATGGTTCTCGGACGCGCTGGGCGCGTTCGACACCGCCTTTCGCACGACGGTCGCGGCCTCGAACGTGACGGTGACGCCCGGCTCCTCCACGGTCCGGGACATCGCGGTCACGGACATGGCTCCCGCCGGCAACATCACGCGCGTCGGGCTGGGAACCATCAACTGTCCCGGCGGCTTCAGCTTCGGTCTCTCCGGGACGCCGGTGTCGGTGGCCCCGGGCAGCACGCAGGCGCTCGCGCTGCGGGGGCCCGGACTCGGGACGGACGCGCCGCTCACCGTGCTCAGCACCCCGGACGCGGGCATCACGCTGGACCAGGGCTGCCTCACGCGCCTCAACACGGGCGCGGACGGCACGACGATCATCCGCCTCAGCGTCGCGGCGAACGCCCGCCCCGGCCCCCGCACGATCTGGGCGACGCTCGTGTCCGGCGAGATCGTGGCGTGCACGGGCTGCCTCGAGATCGAGGGGCCGGCGAACGAGACCGCCTGCGCCAACGGCGTGGACGATGACGGGGACGGCCTCACGGACGCCGCCGACGTCTTCGACTGCGCCGACGACTGCCCGTCGGATCCCAACAAGACCGAGCCCGGCCAGTGCGGCTGTGGCGTGCCCGACACGGACACCGACGGCGACGGCACGGCCAACTGCAACGACGGCTGCCCGAACGACGCGGCCAAGACGACGCCCGGCCCCTGCGGCTGCGGCGTGGCGGACACGGACAGCGACGGCGACGGCACGCCGAACTGCAACGACGGCTGCCCGAACGACGCGGCCAAGACGGTGCCAGGCACCTGCGGTTGCGGGATCGCGGAGACGGACTCTGACGCCGACGGCGTGAAGGACTGCCTGGACAACTGCCCGGGGACGCCGAATCCGGGACAGGCAGACAGCAACGGCAACGGCGTGGGCGACGCGTGCGACGGGGCGACGGTCCGGCTGGACCGGACCGCGGCCCGGCCCGGCGGCGCGTCGGTGCCCGTCCGCGTGTTCGTGGACGTGGCGGCCGAGATCTGCCTGTCGCTCGTGCGCTTCACGGTGAGCTACGACGCGACCGACCTCGCGCTGTCGGGCGTGGCGGACGCGTCCTCGGGTTGCACCGGGACGCTGACGCCGCTGGGCGCTGGCGTGACGCGAGTGGACATCGCCTGCAGTCCGGGCCGCATGGGGAGCGGGGGCATCCTCACCCTGCTGTTCGACACGCCCGCGGGCGGCCCTCCCGAGGACTACCCGCTGGTCGTTTCCGGAGCGCTCGTGCGCGATTGCGACGAACCGCCGGCCGACCTGGCGGCGTCGGTGCAGGACGGCGCCATCACCGTGAACTGCGTGCTCGGCGACATCTTCCCCGAGGGCGTCGGCAACGGCGCCGTGTCGCTCGCCGACTTCGTTCATTCGCGCCGCAAGGCGCTCGGCACGGTCGCGAAGACGGCGTTCGACGCCGCGTGCGGTGACGTGCATCCCGGCACGATCACCTGCGATCGGATCGGATCCCCCTCGAACTGGTGCCCCGCCGGCGACGGCGAACTGAAGCTGGGAGACGCCATCGCCATCCGGCGCATCGTGAACCTCGCCTACGTGATCGGATGCGCTGGATGCGCCGGCCAGTCCGGGCCGCAAGGCGCGGGCGAGAGGCCGGGGGACATCGCGCCGTCCGGAGGCGACGGTGACGTGAACGTCGCCGACGCGGTCCTGGCGCTGCGGGCCGGTGTCGGTCTCGAGAGCTTCGATCCGGCGAGCCTGGTGCGCGCCGACGTGGCGCCGGCCGAACCCGACGGGGCGATTCTGTCCGTGCGGGGTGACGGCGCCGTGACCGTGGCGGACGCCGTGCTGATCCTCCGCGCGGCTGTGGGGCTCGACGCGATTGACTGGCCGGTCCGGGAGATCGCGCTCGTCCTCGAGGCCGATGTGCCCGTGCAGGCGTGGCAGGTGGTCGTGTCCGGCTGGCCCGAGTGGGCCCGACCGGCGGGCATGATCGCGGCCGGCTGCGACGGCGCCGCGGGTCTCGACGCCTCCGGCGCCGTCTGGATGGCGGCGTGCGCGCTCGACAACCCGCAGGCGGGCGCCCTGCGCCAGACGTGGCGCTACCGCGCGCCCCGCCCCGTTTCGCCCGACCGCCTGACCGCGACGGCCACCATCGCGACGGAGGACCTGGCCGAGAGGGGCGCCGCGGCCCGGCTCGAGGCGCCCTGACCGGCGACAGGGCGTGGAGGCCCAGGCTTGACAAGCTGGACGTGGCGGGGACAGCCTAGCCGCCTGCACTGCTCGTCGGTCACGCGCGCCAGGGGCCGGTCGGAACGTCGGTGGTCGAGCCAACGGCTTCACGGGCAACGAACAGCAGGGGAGTACTCTCGATGCCGCGTTTTCTCCGCACGACCTTCGCCCTCGCCCTCGCCCTCGGCCTCGTGGCCTCCCTGTCGGCCTGCAACGAGGCCGCCAAGATCCTCGGGCTCCCGGGCGTCCAGCTGGACACCGACGGCGACGGCATCCTGGATGACGGCAACGGCGACGGCAGCCTGAACTCTGCGCGCTGTTCCGGGGGCAACACGCTCAACTGCGACGACAACTGCCCCGCAACGCCGAACGCCGATCAGGCGGACACGGACAACGACTCGATCGGGGACGCGTGTGACAACTGCCCCCTGGTCGCGAACGTCAGCCAGTCGGACGTGGACGGCGACGGCATCGGCGACCCGTGCGACATCGTGGACACCGACGGCGATGGCGTGCTCGACGACTTCAACGCGAATGGCGTTCACGAGCCCTGCACGGGCGGGAACGCCGTTGGCTGCGACGACAACTGCCGCACGGTGTCCAACCCGAACCAGGAGGACGGAGACTCCGACGGCGTCGGCGATGCGTGCGACAACTGCGTCGGCACCCCCAACGCCGATCAGGCCAACGCCGACGGCGATGCCGCGGGCGACGCCTGCGAGACGTGCGACCTCGACCCCGCCAAGCTGGCGCCGGGCATCTGCGGATGCGGCGTGTCCGACGTGGACACGGACGGCGACACCCTCGCGGATTGCGTGGATCCCTGCCCCCTGAGCCAGGCCAACGACAACTCGGACACGGACGGCGACGGCATCGTGGCCTGCCTCGACAATTGCCCTGCCACGAGCAACGCCAGCCAGGCGAACGGTGACGGCGACACGCTGGGCGACGCGTGCGACAACTGCCCGACGATCACGAACCAGAACCAGAACAACGGCGACGGCGACGCGTTCGGCGACGCATGCGACAACTGTCCCGCGCTGAACAGCAACGACCAGACCAACAGCGACGGCGACACCCTCGGCAACCCCTGCGACAACTGCGACTTCGTCGCGAACCAGAATCAGCTCAACGGTGACGGCGACACGCTCGGCGACGCCTGCGACAACTGCCCGACCGTGGACAACCAGAATCAGGCGAACGCCGACGGCGACTCGGCCGGCGACGCCTGCGACGAGTGCGACGCCGACGCGCTGAAGGTGGTGGCTGGCCAGTGCGGCTGCGGCAACCCGGACACGGACACGGACGGCGACGGCACGGCGGACTGCAACGACGGATGCCCGAACGATCCGCTGCGCACCACGGCGGATGACAACGACGGGGACGGGATCCTGGGCTGCGTGGACAACTGTCCGACGGTTTCGAACGCCGGCCAGCAGGACGCCGATGGCGACGGCATCGGCGACGCCTGCGACAACTGCCCGAACTTCGCATCCGCCAACCAGGCCGACGCGAACAACAACGGCTTCGGCGATGTCTGCGAGCGATTCGCGACCTTCACGTTCACGTCCGTGATGAACGGCCAGAAGATGGCCGCGTTCGTCTTCTTCGCCCAGGACCCCGCCGGGAACGGGCTGATCTTCAAGTGCGCGCAGAAGGGCGCCGGCGTCGCCTCCTACGACTGCGGCGAGGCGCAGGGCGACTTCCCGCCGCCCGCGGCCACCAACGACGGATCGCCGCGCACGTCGGCGGCGCTGTGCACGGGAGCCGAGATCACGAGCAACTCCATCGAGTTCCTCAAGTACACCTACATCTACCGGCAGGGCGCCACGGCGCCGGCCTGCCAGAACCTCGTCTTCCCGGCGGCCGGCTCCGAGTTCACGGACAACTCGCTCAACAACTACACCCCGGACGTCCAGTGCTCGGTCGCGCTTGCCTCGGTGAGCCCCTGCTGACCTGGTCCGATCGCCTCATCGCGATCGACCGCGCCTTCGACGCCACGCGCGCGCTCCCCGAAGCCGTCGTCCCGTGCGGCAAGGGGTGCTCGGCTTGCTGCACGGCCGTGTTCGAGATCCACGCGGCCGACGTCCCGCTCCTGCGCGAGGGCCTCGCTCTGCTCGACGCCGCCGATCGGGCGGACATCCTCGCGAGAGCGGAGACCGTGCGCGATCGCATGGCCACCGAGGCGCGGCGCCTCGAGGCGACGGAACCTTCCTTCCGTGACTGGGATGCCGTCGCGCTCGACGGCGTGCCGGCGCGGGCACTCGCGGAACTGGCGGATCGCGTGACCGACGCCTGCCCGGTGCTGGACGCCGCAGGCTCATGCCGCCTGCACGCGCATCGGCCCGCCATCTGCCGGTTGCAAGGGCTCCCGTGGCGTGACGCCGGCTCGGGCGAGGCACTCGCGGACTTCTGCCGGCTCGTCCCGGAGCAGGCCGACAACCCCGCGGCGGTCGCCGACCTGGCCGGGCTGGACGAGGGGAGGGAACTGGCCCGGCGCGACCGCTCGGGACCCTCCCGGACGACCGTCGCCGGCGCCCTGCCCCCCCGTCGCTTGGGGTCGAAATGCCCTCGGTGATATCCTGCGGCGGCTCAACGAAACCCGGCATCAGACGGGGCCTCCCGGCATCCGCGGGCGACCCTCTGGCCCCCGCCAGGGACCTTCAGGAGAGGACATGAACGCATCGAACTGGAGACGAGCCCTCTCGCGCGCCGCGCGCCCGGTGGGCCTCGGGATCGTGGTCCTGACCGGCGGCCTCATGGCCGGCGCGCTGACGGGGTGTGGCGGCTCCGGGAACAACACGAACGTTCCCGTGCCGGCCGGTGGCGTGGCCATCGGCAACATCGTCTGTGCCAGCTCCATGGAGCCGTCCACGAACGCCATCGCCCACGGGCAGGCGGTCCAGGTGCGGTACGTCCTGAGCGACGTGAACACGCAGCTCGTCGGAGCGAACCTGCCGGTCGCCTTCGACGTCGTCGGCGGCGCGCTTCTCGATCCGCCCACGTCCACCGACGCTGCCGGCGTGGTGGTCGTGACGTTCGTGGCCAATGACCCGGGGTTCGTCGGCGCGGGACGCGTGCGCCTCATCGGGCCCACGGACTCGCGTCTCATCTGTGATGTCGCGTTCACCGTCTATCAGGTCGCGTGCATCCTCCGGGCCGAGGTGCTCGACGGCTCCGACGCCGTCGTGACGGCCAGCGACGCCTGCGGCACGACCGAGTTCTCGGTCGAGCGCCACGTGACGCGCAAGATTCGCTATCGCGTCACGCGCATCAACCCGTTCACCCTCGTCGAGGAACCGGTCGCCGGCGCCATGCTCCGCCTCAGCGCCACGGGCCTGAGCTTCACCTCGATGGACATCGGCCCCACGAACGGAGCCGGCATGGTGACGCAGGTCATCACGCCCTTCCCGACGGGAACGGGCGTCGCGACCGTGATGGCCGAGGTCATCCGTCCCGACGTGGACGGACCGGCGGGGGGCCCCGACGGTTTGCCCGACACGCTGCCGTGCAACACGTGCCAGATCGGCTTCAACATCATCAATCCGATCTGCGACGCGGACGGCGTCTCCATCATGCCCGTCTACCGCGACGCGTTCGGCACGCCGAAGGCCTCGCCGCTCCGTCCGGGCGAGTCCGCGGACCTCACGTACATGGCGGTCGTGGACGGCGTGCCGCAGGTGGGCCGCGCCATCCTGGTGGACGCCGAGGATGGCTTCATTGATGGCTCGGCCAACCCCGTCATCCGCATGACGAACGGCGCCGGCATGTTCACGGTCACGTACACCGCGCGCAACGGCTTCTTCGGGCTGGACACCGTGACGTTCCAGGACAACGTCGGGACGCTCCAGTGCACGCGCACGGCAAGCGTCAGCGTCGTGACCTGCGGTCTGGACGTGATGTTCGGCGCGCCCGTGACCTCCGGCGCGGACGTGCCCGTCACGATTCACCTGCTCGCGGTGGATCCCGCGACGGCCATCGGGCAGACGGTGTCTCTCGATGTCGTGGGCGGCTTCTTCACGCTGCAGCCGCCCATGTACGTGCTGGTCTCCGACGGCGGCATCCCGGCCGTGATGACGACGCTGCACGTGACGCCGGGCTTCTCCGGACCCGCCAGCCTCTCGATGAGCTTCGTCAGCGGCTACGCCTGCGACTCCGTCGTGGAGCCGTTCACGGTCCTGCCCTGATCCGAGCCGCGACGCTCCGTGCCCGCGGGGTTCCCGGATCCCGGCGGGGGAGCCGCCAGGGCCGGGGTCCGATCCGATGATCCTCAAGTTCGGCGCTCGGTGCCGCTGTCGCTCGGAGATCGTCGGCACGTTGCGCGGCGTGCTGGTGGAGCCGCGCGAGCGGCTCGTGCTGGCGCTCGTCGTCGAGCAGCCGCAGGCGGAACCGCTCGTGCGCATTCGCGTGCCGTTCCTGCGCGTGGACGCGGCTGACCCGGATCAGATCGCGCTCGGGCTCTCGGCGGCGGACTTCCGCGAGCTGCCCGAGCATGACGGCTCGGCCTCGCGCACGCCCCGGCGCCCGCCCGGTCGCGGCGCTCGCGGCGCGGGCCCGTCTGCGGGGGACGAGCGCCTCCTCACGGCCCGGACGCGGATCGAGTGTCGCGACGGCGCCGACGCCGGCACGCTCGGGTGCCTGATCGTCGACCCCCGCAGCGGCGACATCAGCGGCTTCGCGTTTCCGTTCGGCGTGACGGTGATGCGCGATCTCCAGGTCGGAGCCGATCAGATCGCCGAGGTGCAGGGCGACCGGATCGTGCTGGAGTTCGACGAGGAAGCCATGCAGGAACTGCCGACCTTGCGCGCCTGATCTCGCGTCCGCCGGGGCCGCGGGACAGCCCGTGTCCCGGGCGCATCGCGGTCACGGAGATCGAGCGTGACGCCACGCGCGCTCGGTTGCCGGTCTCCCGCGGCGGCTGCTATCGTTCGCCGTCCCTCATCAACCCAGCAACAGGAGATGACCGTCATGGCGGCACGCGTTGGCCAGAAGGCGCCGTACTGGGAGGCCAAGGGCCTCGCCCCGAACGGTGAGTTCAAGGAGTACAAGTCCTCCGACTTCGAAGGCAAGTGGCTCGTTCTCTTTTTCTATCCGCTCGACTTCACGTTCGTTTGCCCGACGGAGATCCGCGGGTACAACGACCACTACGAGGAGTTCCGCAAGCTCGGAGCCGAGGTCATCGGCACGTCCACGGACTCCGTGTACTCGCACAAGGCGTGGACCGAGAAGGACCTCGGCAAGGTCGCGTTCCCGCTGGTCGGCGACACGAACCACGAGATCTCGCGCAAGTACGGCGTGCTCCTCGAGGCATCGGGGATCGCCCTGCGCGGAACGTTCATCGTGGACCCGACGGGCGTGCTCCGGTACTCGGTCGTCCATGACCTGGGCGTGGGCCGCTCGGTGGACGAGACCGTCCGCGTGCTCCAGGCGCTCCAGACCGGCGAGCTCTGCCCGGTGGGCTGGAAGCCAGGCGCGAAGACGCTCGGCAAGTGAGCCCGGCGGATCGCCGCGAGCGATCCTGACGCCGGCGAACCCGCGGCGCCTTCCCGGCAGGGAGGCCGCTCGGGGGACGCCGGCGTTGCCGCGTTCAGGCCGGCCGGCATCAGCGGACAGCCGCAGGAACCCCTGGAATTCAGGGCCCGGCGAGCCCCATCCCTGGTTCCGTCATGAGTTGACATAATGCATCTTATCGGACGTGATGTCCCGAACCCTGCGAGCGGTTCCCTGGCGCCTGGAGGTCTCGCGCGCTGCGGGCGCGCCGGGTGCGGTTGCGGGCCGGACGTGCGCTGGCGACGCCCCCTCGACAGGGTCAGCCGCAAGGTCGGCGCACGCGCGCCTCGGATCCTGGCTCGCCCGGATCGCGACCCCAGTGCGCGCGGGCCTTGCTCGCTCGCGAGTAGCCGGCGACATGGACGCTCGCGAGTAGCCGGCGACATGGACGCTCGCGAGCAGCCGGCGACATGGACGCGCGCCGAGGCGCCCCCAAACGAGATGCGGGCGACCGGCTGATGCCGATCGCCCGCGATGCTGGCCCGTCGGGGTTTTTCGTTCCGAGACACCGCCGGTCTGGCCCACTTGCCCGTGAGGCCGACCCGGCGCCGGATCCCGGCCACCGGCGCTTCGCCACGCTCGAGCGTGGTCTTGCGGAACGAATCGGCCTCCGCCGCCGGAGCTTGACCTCCGCACGACCGGACCCGGGGGGTTCCACGCGCTTGATTGTCTCGGGATCGCCGCCAAGGTATCACCGCTTCCAAGAGGCATCAACCGGGGCTTCAGGTCTTTTTTTTCAGTGATTTACGGAGGATCGCCCTCCGTCCCCTTGCGCGCGCGTGGCCGGGGGCCCCACTCTGTAGCGATCCGCCCGGCTCGTGCTCCTCTCCCACGACACCCTCCACATCCTCGGGAACAGGCACATGACTCGACTCGCCGGGCGATCGACTGCCCTCGCCGCCCTTTCGTGGGCGATCTTCGCGCTTCCTTGCTCGTCCGCCACCACGGCGACGGGCATCGAGATTGACGGGAACTACGTCAACGACCCGGCCTCTCCAGAGGAAGACTGGTTCCCGGGATTCCCGCCCTCGTCCGACCCCGTGGGCTCCGCGGACACCACGCTGTGCGGCACGTCGCCCGCGCCCAAGAACGACATCACGCAGTACTTCCTGGCGAACACGATGGACCACCTGTACGTGGGCCTCGAGCGGCTCACGAACAACGGCAACACGTCGTTCTTCCTGCGGTTCGACATCACGGGCGACGGACCGAGCACGGGTGACTTCATCTTCGTGTTCTGCTTCGGCTCTGGCACCGTGGTCACCGAGACGTACGTCCTGGAGTGGGACGCGGCGGCCGGTGACTGGATCCGCGACGCGACGCCGCCCGAGGTGGTGTTCGCCGTCAACCCGACGCCGACGCTCGCCCCGTTCGGCACGCTGGACGAGCGCGGCCGCCCGACGACGCTCATCGATCCCGGCCGCTTCGCGGAGGCGCGGATACGCCTCGCCGACATCGAGGGCTTCGATGTCTGCCTCGCGGACGCCGTCGTGGGCGAGATCGAGTCCAAGTCCTCGTGCAGCCTCAACTCCGAGTGCAAGGACACGACCGGACCCTTCCAGTTCTCGTTCGACCCCCTCACCGCCGACCTGCAGGTGAGCCAGGTGCCCGACTGCCTGCCCCAGATCATCGCGCGCGCAGGCGCGCGCAGCCCGAGGCCGGGCCCGCTGGCCTACCGGTGGTTCCTGAACGGCGACGACATCACGGATCAGGATCCCTCCTGGGCCACGTCGGACGTCATCGTCATCACGCTGGCCGACGAGTGCGGGCCGACCGAGGTCCGGGTGCTCGTGGACGACGGCCGCTGCCAGGTCGAGGACGACGCGACCGTGGACGTGAACCGGAGGCCCGAGGCCGCCATCGCGAGCCTGGTCATGGGCTCCTGCGACAGGGTCCTGTCGTACGACGGATCGGCCTCCACCGATTGCAACGGCGCCAGCCTCACGTACTACTGGGACTTCAACACGGACGGCGTCGTGGACTCCACGGCACGAACGGGCACGTTCACGTTCGCCGGCTGCGGCGACCGTCTCGTGACCCTGCGCGTGGGCGATGGTGACTGCCTGTCCGAGCCCGTCTTCGCGCAGGTCTTCGTCAACGAGCCGCCGGTCGCGGCGCTCGCGGTGACCCCGACCGGATGCCTGTCCATCAGTCACGTCGCGAGCGCGACCGACTGCAACCTGGCGTTCCCCTCGCCGACGCACCCCGAGTCGCTGACCGAAGTTCTCGACTTCGGCGACGGCACGCCTCCCGTCCCGGGCGGCACGGGGACGCACGTCTACGCGGAGTGCGGCACCTACATCCTGACCCTCACCGTGACCGATGCCTCCGGTTGCGTCCACGCCGCCACGCGCCAGGTGACCTTCTCCGGTCTCCTCGACGTTCGCTGAGGAGGTGCTGTCATGACCCGATTCCTCGCCGCCCTGCTCGTCCTGCTCGTGCCCCCGGTCGCGGTCGCGTCCGGCGTTTCCCACTTCACGGCCCCCGGCATCGAGATCGATGGCGACTACCTCGACGATCCGTCCCGCGCCGGCAATGACTGGTTCCCGAACTACCCGCCCTTCCGCGATCCGATCCGCCAGGCCGACGACACGCTGTGCTCGACGAGCCCGGCGCCCAAGAACGACCTGACCAACACCTACGTCGCCAGCAACTTCGACTACCTCTACATGGGCATGGAGCGCCTCGCCAACCGCGGCAACACGTCCTTCTTCTTCTCGTTCGACATCACGGGCGACGGGCCCAGCCGGGGCGACTTCATCTTCGTGTTCTGCTTCGGCAATGGCGAGGTCGTGACGGATACCTACGTGCTCGAGTACGACCCCGCGACCCGGTCCTTCGTGCGGGACGCCACGCCCCCTCGCGTGGACTTCGCCGTGAACACCCGGCGCACCCTCGCGCCCTTCGGCGCCCTCGACCGCCACGGCCGCCCCTCGAGCACGATCGAGCCGGGCCAGTTCGGCGAGGCCCGCGTGACGCTGGCCGACATCGAAGGCTTCGACGTCTGCCTGGCGAACGACGTGCTGCTCGTCATCCAGACCAAGTCGTCGTGCAGCCTGAACTCGGAGTGCAAGGACACGTCCGGCGACCTGCGGTTCTCCTTCTCCGCCCTGACCGCGGATCTCGTGCTCGCCCAGCCTCCCGGCTGCGCTGCCGAGATCGTCGCGACCGCCAATGCCGTGAGCCCGCGGACGGGCGCCATCACCTACCGGTGGTTCCTCAACGGGGACGAGATCACGGACCGCGATCCCTCCTGGGCCACCTCCGACACCATCGTGATCGGCCTCGCGGACGAGTGCGGACCGCAGGCGGTCCGCGTCGTGGTGGACGATGGCACCTGCCAGGCCGACGATGCCGCCAGCGTGGACATCAACCGGGCGCCGGTGGCCCAGATCGGGACCGCCCTCGTGGACCCCTGCACGGGGCTGCTGACCTACGCCGGCACCGGGTCGCAGGACTGCAACGGCTCCCCTCTCGCCTTCGCCTGGGACTTCGACGGCGACGGCATCGTGGACTCCACGCTCGAGTCCGGCACGCACGCGTTCACGGGATGTGGCGATCGCACGATCCGCCTTGTGGTCCATGACGGCGAGTGCGCGTCGCCGCCAGCCGACACGACGGTCCACGTGAACGCGGCGCCCGAGGCCGGCCTGACCGTCGGCCCGTCGGCCGCGCACTGCCTCGAGATCGCGTTCCAGGTCACGAGCTCCGATTGCGACCTGACGGTGCCCTCGGCGAGCTACGTCGAGTCGCTCACGAGCACGACGACGTTCGGCGATGGCACGCCGCCGACCAGCGACCCGGCCGGCGTGCACCGCTACGCGACGTGCGGGACCTACCTCGTCACGACGACGACCACGGACGCCTCGGGATGCTCGAGCACGGCCACGCGCGAGGTCACGATCGACGTCGTGGCCGACGTCGAGTGAGCCCGGCCGGCCGCCGCCGGCCGGCCCCGCATGCGCTGGCGCTGGCAACGGCCCTGCTGACCGCGGCGGCCGCGACCGCGTTCACGCCCGGGCGGCTGGCGGTCGTGGACGCGTTCGCGGATCCGTTCAGCCGGGGGCACTTCGGCGCGGTCTTCGAGGCGCCCGTCTCGGCCGACCCCGGGGTGGCCGCATCGGCCGTCGCGTCATCCGCGCAGGGCTATCAACTGTCTGACCTGACGTTCCGGCCCGACGGGTCGCTGGTCGTGGTGGATCGCGACGCGGATCCCGCGAGCCTCGGCCCCGACCCGAATGGCGACGCCGGGCACGGGGCCGTCTTCGTCGTCGACGCGGCGACGCAGGGGTTCGTGCTGCTGGCTGACGGGCGCAACTACCCGGCGGGCCTCCCGCCCCCCCGTCGCACGGCCTTCGTGGACCCCCGCGGGATCGCAGCCCTTCCGGACGGGCGGATTCTCGTCGCGGACGCCGACGCGGACCCTTCCGATCTGGGCGACGACAGTTCGGGCTTCGCCGGCCACGGGGCGCTCTACGTGGTGGACGCGGGCGGCGCCGTCCGCCTGGCCTCGAACGGGACGCTCTCCGACGATGGCCCGGCACCCGGCGGCGCGCCCAGCTGGTTCGAGGATCCCGGCGCCGTGGCGGTCACGGCCGACGGCACCGTCTACGTCCTCGACATCTTCGGCGATCCGCTCGCGACGGGCGGCCGAGGCGCCGTCTTCCGCGTGGACCTCGCGACCGGGCGCCTCCGGCTCGTCGCCGTGTCGTCCGACTTCCGCGCGCCGACGGGCATCGCCGAACTCCGGCCCGGGCTGCTCGTCGTGTCCGATCAGATCGCCAGCTTCCGCGGCGACGGCTCGCGCGGAACGCTGTTCGCCGTTGACCTCGCGGCCGCCGATCCGCGCGCGGCGGTTTCGGTCCTCGCCACCGACGCCCGGTTCCGCGGGCCGGCCGGCCTGGGCGTCGCGCCGGACGGCAGCGTCTTCGTCGCAGATCCGTTCGCCGATCCCCTGCGCCTCGGGCGCATCGGCGGCCTCTTCCGCCTGCGCCCTGGCGCGACCGATCCGCAGCTCGCCTCCGTCGCCGCGGACTACCGCGCGGCGGTGTCCGTCAGGCCCGTGCCGCCGACGGATCCCGCGCCGACGCTCGACGCCGTCAGCCCGGGTTCGGGGGAGGCCGGCGACGTGCTGACGCTGACGCTCGCAGGATCCGGATTCACCGCGCCGGGCGAGGTGCGAATCGAGCCCGGCATCGTCGTGAGCGCCGTGCGCGTGATCGACGCCGCGACCGCCGAGGCCGACATCGCGATCGACCCGGCCGCCGTGCCGGGACTGCGCGACGTCCAGTTCGTCGGACCCGACTTCCAGCCTGCCACGCTCCCGGCGGGCTTCGACGTCCTGCCACGAGCGAGGCCCGAGGTGCTCTCGTGCGCGCCGGCCGTCGCGGTCTCCGGCACCACGGTGCCCATCAGCATCTCGGGTGACCGATTCGACGCGGCCGCCACGCTCGATCTCGGCGCGGGCGTCACGCTCGCGAACGTCGTGCGCGTGGATTCGACGCGCATGACGGCGGACGCGACGGTGGACGCCGCGGCCCTGGCGGGCCCGCGGGACGTGACGGTCGAGAACCCGGGAATGCTCCGGGGCACGCTCCCGGGCGGCTTCACGGTCATCGACCCCGCGCCGCCGACCCTGGACGCGATCATTCCGCAGGACGTTCGCGCCGGCGGCAGCGTGGACGTGACCCTGACGGGATCGGCGTTCGTCCCCGGCATGACCCTGGATCTCGGCGCCGGCATCACGGTCGGGCCGCTCCTGATCGCGAGCCCGTCCACGGCGACGGGCCGCCTGCACGTGCCTGCCGCGGCAGCCCCGGGCCCCCGCGCCGGCACGGTCACGAACCCGGACCTTCGCTCGGGCACGCTCGCGGACGCGCTGATGGTCGAGGACCGGCCCGCCGTGCGGCTGGTCGCCTTGGTCGTGTCCGACGTCCAGACCGGCAACGGATCCAGCCGGGCCGATCCCGGCGAAACCGTGGACCTCGACGTGCTGGCGTGGAATGCGAGCGCCCGCGGCATCGCCAACCCCATCGTGCGCGTGACGAGCCCGCCCGGAAGCGGCGTGCTGGTCACGCGCGAGGCGGTGACGTTCGCGGCCGGCCCGGGCCTCCTGCGACGCGCGGGGCCGCCGCTCCCGCAGCTCTTCGTGGAGGAGCGCGTGCCGTGTGGCGCTCGCCTGCCGCTCGATGTCGAGATCCTCGAGGGCGGGACGGTTCTCCAGCGCGAGCGGGTGCTCCTTCCCGTCGGCGGGCTGGCGTCTCACGGCCGCAAGCCGTGGTCCGCGGGCGACACCGTCGGCGGCCGCCGCGGTGACGCGGTCGCGCTCGCCGATCTGGATGGTGACGGCCACGCCGACTTGATCGTGGGCGCGCCGAGGGAGGCGCCGGGCGGAACGTTCGCCGCGGGGCGCGTCGTGGCGATCTCGGGCGCGACGGACGACCCGCTCTGGACGCTCGACGGCGTCGAGGCGCAGGGACGCCGCGGCGCCGCCATCGCTGGCGTGGGCGACGTGACCGGCGATGGCGCCGAGGACCTGCTCGTCGGTGCTCCGGGCGAGAGCGCGGGGGCCGGCCGCGTGCTGCTGGTGTCGGGCGCCACCGGGCTCGTCGTCCGCTTGATCGCGGGTCAGCCGGGCGAGGCGCTCGGCTCGTCGGTCGCGCTCGCCGGATCGTCGGGCCTGGGCGGCCCCCAGGCGATCGCCGGCGCTCCGGGCGCGGCCTCGGGTGCCGGCGCGGCCGTGCGGCTGGCGTTGCCGGGCCTCGCCGTCCTCGATCGTCTCGACGGGACGCCGGGCGCGGAACTGGGCGCCGCCGTCGCCGCCGCGGGCGATCTCGACGACGATGGGCTGCCGGATGTCGCCGTGAGCGCGCCGGGCGCGGATCGCGTGTTCGTGTGGGCGGGTTCGGGACCGACGGCGACGCTCGACGGCCTGCGCGCGGGCGAGCGATTCGGCGCCTCCCTGAGCGCTCTCGGCGACGCCGACCTGGACGGCGTGCCCGATCTCGCCGTGGGCGCCCCGCTCGCCGACGCCCCGCCGCTCAACGGGGCCGGTCGCGTGGACCTCGTCTCCGGTCGGACGGGCGAGCGTCGCTCCGTCCTGGGCGGGAGCCCGGGCAACGAGGCGGGCGCGGCGGTGGCCCATGCGGGCGACCTCGACGGCGATGGCGTGGGCGACCTGGCCGTCGGCTCTCCCGGCGCGCTCTCGGGAGACGGCCTCGTCGAGATCCGCTCGGGCGCGTCCCTGGCCCTGCTGTCCTCGCATCCGGGGCGGCCGGGCTCACGGGGCCGGATGGGCGCGCGGCTCGCTGGCCCGCGCTTCATGGGCGGTGACGGCTTGCCCGATCTGGCCGTCGGCGCTCCGCTGGACTCGCCGGCAGGGCCGCTCCAGGCTGGCGTCGGCTTCGCGCTCAAGACATCGGCGACATGCCCGTCCGCGGCCGGCTGCATTCCCGATCGCCTCGAGCCCAACGCGGCGGGATCGCCCACGGCCGTGAGCTGGGGCGAGATCCTCGGCCTCACGATCTGCCGCGACGACGTGGACGCCTTCCGCATCGACCTCCCCGCAGGACGCCGCGCGGTGATCCGGGTGCGGTTCGCGCACGCCACCGGCGATCTCGACGCGACGCTTCATGATGGCGTGACGGGCGCCGTCGTGGACCAGTCGCTCTCCGTGGACGACGACGAGGAACTGGGCCCGGCGGGACCCGGGGGATCGTGGGAGGCGCGGGTGTACGGCTTCATGGGTGCGACGAACACGTACGACCTCGTGGTGCTCGACCCGGACAGCTGCCCGCCCGTCGCCGAGATCGCCGGCGTGCGGGTCAGGCGCCTGGGTTCCCGGCAGGCCGTCATCAGCTGGCTGCCCTCAGCGGATGCCTGCCACGCGCCGGCCCCCGCGGCGGGGTACCGGGTCTGGGAGGCCCCCCTGGCCTCCCCTGCGGGTCCCCCGGGCCCCTTCCCTGCCGGGAGCGCCTTCGCCGACGTGAGCGCGCTGGACCTCGACGGGAGCGCCGCCAACGAGGCCTTCGTCCGGGAGGCGCCCGGGCTG
This sequence comes from uncultured Thermoanaerobaculia bacterium, assembly GCA_964613915.1. Taxonomy (GTDB): domain Bacteria; phylum Acidobacteriota; class JBCCFW01; order JBCCFW01; family JBCCFW01; genus CAZTIW01. The sequence goes on along the minus strand of CAZTIW010000018.1, from coordinate 2,962 downwards.
CGCTACTGGCTCGTGACGGACATCGGGCGCGCCGGCGAGGACGGCCCGAGCGGGTGGCCCGCCGGTCCGTGAGGTCGCCGGCGCTCAGCGCAACGGCGTGAAGTCCAGCAGGCCGCCGCCGAGCCGGTCGTCGAAGCCCGGCGCGATGGGCGTGACCGGTCGCGTCGCCCAGCGCAGGGCTGAGACCCACTCGGGGGGGCCGAAGTCGCCGAGCACGTAGACGATGCGGGCGACGGCGGCGGCGCTCACGGCGGCGGCGGGCGACGTGCCGGTGAGCCGCAGGTCTCCTTCGGGACCGCGCGTGAGGACGTTCACGCCCGGCGCCGCGACATCCAGCCGCGTGCCGAGAGGAGCGAACGCCGGGAACGTGAGGTCATCGTGGATCGCGGTGACCGCCAGCACGCCCGGGAGGCGGGCCGGATACTCGATGGCGCCGGTGTTGCCGGCCGCGGCGACCACGAGCATGCCCGAGGCCGTGACCTCCGCGACCGCGCGGCGCAGGACAGGGCTGTCCACGCTCATGGACAGGCTGACGAGCGCCACCCGGGCGCCGGCGTCGCGGGCCGCGAGCAGGCCCGACGCCAGATCGAAGGCCGTCCCGGCGCAGTCGGCGCCGACCACCCTCACGGGCAGGATGCGCGCGCCCCGCGCGAGCGAGGCGACCAGCGACGCCATGGCCGTGCCGTGTCCGTTGGCATCCCCGGCGTGCTCCAGCAGGTCCGCGGGGTCCGTCACGACCCGCGGACCGCGTCGCGCCAGCATGTCAATGGTGGGCAGGAGCTGGCCCTGGAGCTCCGGCAGCGGCGCGACGCCCGAGTCCACGATGGCCACGATGACGCCGTCGGCCACGACCCCGGAGGCGGCTGCCGAGATCTGCAGCGCCACCTGCGCCGAGAGATCCGGCGCGCGCTGGCCGCTCTGCAGGATGTCGAGGGACATCTGACGGCAGGCGGGGTGCACCGTGCGCGGGTTGGGCTCGATGCTCCGCACGGATGGGTCGCGCCGCACGTCGAGATACCACTGCACCCGGCGGGACACGTCGGGCGCCCGGATGGCGTCCCGCCCGAGCCCACGGCCCTTCCAGCTGCCACCGTGGCGCGCGAGGAGCACCGTGACGTCGCCGGTGACGGTCTCGACGAGCGCCTCATCCCAGTCCGTGCCGTACTCCTGCTCCAGACGGATGGCGTCGAGCTTGCGCGCCGCCGCCAGGAGGGCCGCGTCCGGGCTGCTCGAAACCGCGGCGTGCCGGCTCGACGGGACGCGCAGCGGCTCGCGCCGAGACTCGGCCAGGACGAGAGCGGGGGCAAGACCCGCCAGCAGGCAGGCAGTCAGGACGGGTCGCATGGCGGAGCTCCGATGCTTTTTCTCAATCTGGCTCGAAATGGGCCTTCCGTCAACCACCCTCGGCCGCGATCTCATGGGGCACCGTGCAGGGTGAACGCCCAGGCGCCGGCCGCCTGATCGGGCGCCGCGGCGGCCACCGCACGCTGGGTCTGTCTCACCGCCTCGCCCGGCGCGATCCCGGACGCGAGCGCGGCGTGAAGGCGCGGGAACCACTCGGCCGCGAGGTCATCGCTCACCGACCACGGGCTCGCGACGACGCGCCGGCAGCCGGCTCGATGGAGCGCGCGCACGAGCCCCATGGCCTGGAAGCCGCCGAAGCTTCGCAAGCTCCCCGCCTGACAGGCCGAGACGCTGGCGAGCCGGCAGTGGAGCGCCAGCCGCTCGAGGGCGTCGGCGGAAATCCAGCCATCCGACAGCCGGAGCGCCGAGCGTCCGGGAGCGTCCGCGCGGAACTCCCCGTGGCCCGCGAGATGGAGGACTCCCGCGCCGGGAGCAAGCTTCGCGAACCGGGACAGCGTCGCGTCCCGCCCGGCCAGCGCCCGGCCGTTCGCGCCCGCCGCCCTGGCGACGGCGCGGACCTCCTCGTGCACGCGAGGCGCCGCCGCGTCACCGACGCCGATGGCCAGGACGGACGCCTGGCGGCGGGGTTGCGGCAACGCGAGCCACGAGGCCGTCGGCAGGACGCTGACGACGACCCGTTCGCCGAGCGGGCGTCCCCCCAGAGGCAGCGCCGCCCACGCGAGCCCGGCGAGCGACGCCGGGGGCACGACGAGCACGCGGGTGGCCACGCGGAGGGTCTCGGCGATGGGATCGAGCAGAGCCGCGGCCGCGGCGGCGAGCGTCGCGTCGAGGCTCGCGCGCGTGCTGCCGATGACCTCGGGAGCGAGCGCGCCGGCGAGCGCCGTGCGCTCCCCCGCCGCGCTCACCTCGGCGGCCAGCTCGCCGAGCGGAACGGCGGGAAGGTGAACGACGCGCAGCCGGCCGTCGTGCAAGACCAGCGCGCGTGGCGCGCGCCCCTCGGCATCGGGCCAGGCGCAGTAGGCCACCAGCGCGTCGCCCGGGCGCAGGTGCCGCGCGATCGCGGCGGCATCGAGCGCGGGCACGAGGCGACCGACGGCAACCGCGGAGGGACGCTCGGACGCGGGCTCCGCCGATCGCGCGCGGCGCAGGCCGCGCACGCGCTCGCCGCGGTCCGCACGGAGATCGCTCGCCCACGTGGCGACATCCCGCTCGCTGGGCGGGGCGTCCGCCGCCAGCAGGCCGAACCGTCGCGCGCGCTCGGCGATGGCCAGCGCTCGCTGCGGACGGGCCGGGGTCGTCAGCTCCGCGGCGAGCCCGGCGCGGTAGGCAGCGTCCAGGTCGGTCAGCAGCGCCAGCCGCGCGCGATCCGAGACCAGCGGCGAGGCGATCCGGTCGAGGCTTCGCATCGCCCGGGACGCGTGCTGCCGCGCCGCGCGCACGTCCGCCTCGCCCAGAGCCAGGCTCGAGAGGATCGTCTCCGCCTCCACGCGGGCCCAGCCGCCGGCGCGGCCGGCCAGCTCGCTCGCGCGACGGGCGGCCGAGCGGGCGCCCCGCGTGGCGCCGAGGGTGGCCAGCGCCTCGGCCTCCGCCAGGCGCG
>CAZTIW010000017.1:84617-98196 GCA_964613915.1 uncultured Thermoanaerobaculia bacterium | reverse complement strand
CTGGCTCGCCGAGCACATGCTGATCGTCGGCGTCGAGAGCCCCGAGGGCGAGACCACCTACGTCGCGGCCGCCTTCCCCAGCGCCTGCGGCAAGACGAACTTCGCGATGCTCATCCCGCCCGAGCGCTTCCAGGGCTGGAAGATCTGGACCGTCGGCGACGACATCGCCTGGCTGCGCGTCGGCCCCGACGGGCGGCTGTGGGCGGTGAACCCCGAGGCGGGCTACTTCGGCGTCGTCCCCGGCACCAACAACAAGTCGAACCCGACCGCCATGACCTGCATCGCGAAGAACACGCTCTTCACGAATGTCGGCCTGACGAAGGACGGCGACGTCTGGTGGGAGGGCAAGGACAACCCGCCGCCTCCGGACCTGATCGACTGGAAGGGCAATCCGTGGAAGCCGGGCACGGCCGAGAAGGCCGCGCATCCCAACAGCCGCTTCACGGCGCCCATGACCAACAACCCCATGCTGGACCCGCGGGCGAACGATCCGCATGGCGTGCCGATCTCCGCGATCATCTTCGGCGGGCGCCGCTCGACGACGATCCCCCTGGTCATGCAGTCCTTCAACTGGGCGCACGGCGTCTTCTTCGGGGCGACCATGGGCTCGGAGACCACGGCCGCGGCCGTCGGACAGGTCGGCGTCGTGCGACGCGACCCCATGGCGATGCTCCCGTTCTGCGGCTACGACGCCGGCTCCTACCTGCAGCACTGGCTGGACATGCAGGGGCGGGTACCGGCGCCGCCGAAGATCTTCCAGGTGAACTGGTTCCGCAAGGACGCGGACGGCTCGTTCCTCTGGCCGGGCTTCGGCGAGAACATGCGCGTTCTCAAGTGGATCATTGACCGCGCTCACGGCCGCATCGGGGCGCAGGAGACGCCGTTCGGCTGGGTGCCGCGCATGGCGGACCTCGACCTGTCGGGCCTCGACGCGCCCATGGCGCAGGTGGACAAGGCGCGAGCCATCCACCCCGAGGAGTGGCGCAGCGAGCTCGAGTCCCTCGACGAGTGGTTCGACAAGCTCGGCCCCACGCTCCCGAAGGCGCTGCGACTCCAGCGCGATCTCCTCCTCGAGAGGATCTGAGCCGGCCCGCTCGCGGCGCGACGTCGCGCGCGGTTCAGGGCCCTGCGCGCTCCAGGAGCCGGGCCGCCACGCGGTCAGCGGCGTCGGCCGCTCCGGGCTCGATCGGCCAGTCCGGTTCGAGGCCGTCTTCCGGCAGGCGCTCGCCGGCGGCGAGCATGTACGCGCTCGTGATCGTCACGGTGAGGTCGTGCGCCTCGAAGGCATGCGGCTTGCCGACGACGGTCTTGCCGAACGTGCGCGTGCCGGCCAGGCGCGCGCGGCCGTGCCGTCGCAAGACCGCGGCGAGCAACTCGCTCGAGGACGCGGTGCGTCCGTCCACGAGCGCGGCCAGCGGAGTCGTGACGTCGCCTCCGGGCGTGGCGTCCACCCGCGGGCGCAGGCCCGGCGCGGGCCGCCCCTCGGCATCGAGCGCCTGGATCAGCAGCCCGTCGGCGATGAAGAGGTCGGCCGTCGCCGCGGCGCCCAGCATGCTGCCGCCCGTGTTGCCGCGCAGGTCCAGGATGACGCCGCTCAGCGGCCCGGGGGCGCGCATCGCGCGCAGCGCTCGCGCGACCTCGACGCCCGTGCGCCGGCTGAAGTGCGCGATGCGCACGACGCCCACGCCGTCGGCGCGGCGCGCGCGCGTGACGCTCGGCTGGTCGAGCGCGCGCCGCTCGACCACGAGCGGCTGCTCCGCAAGCCGCGCGATCCGGATCTCGACCGTCGTGCCGGCGGGGCCGCGCAGCCTTGCGAGGACCTCCGCCACGCTGACCCCCGCCGTGCTGGCGCCGTTCACGTCGAGGAGCACGTCGCCGGCGACCAGTCCGGCTGCCGCCGCGCCCGATTCGTCTTGCACTCCCAGAACGCGGATGTCGGCGCCCCGCCGCCCGATGCAGATGCCCGCGCCGGCGAGCCGCCCGTGCCGCCGGATCGCCTGGTCGCTCCGGCGTCTCCCCGTGGACGCGCCGGACCAGCGGTCCACCGCCCTGAGCGCGCCATCCAGGAGCGTGGCCAGGAGCGGGCCTGGCGCGCGTGGCGCGCGTGGCGCGCGTGGATCCGCGTTCGCCTCGATCAGGCCGAGCAGCGCGTGGAGCGCCGGCCCGAGAGCGCTCTCGATGAGGCCATCGCCCGAGGCGTCGAGGTCGAGGCTCGCCTCGCCGAGCGTCACGCGCGCACGGGCGCCGTCCTGGCTGACGGTCAGGTCCGGGCGGGCGCGCCTGGCGGCGGCGAGCGCGCCCGCGAGCATCGGCTCGGCGCGGACGCGCGCCGGATCCACGTGCGTGCGGCGCGCGAGCGACAGCACGTCGCTGATGACGCGGGAGGCCGCGGCACCCGCGGGCGCGCCGTCCAGCCCCGTCTCCATGGTGCAAGACTACCAGCGACGGTGCAGGATGGTCGCATGAGCCCAACATCTGGCGGGGGGCCTGCCCGCACGCGCACGAAGATCGTGGCCACGCTCGGGCCTGCCTGCCGGGGCGAGGCGCCCGTCCGTGAACTCGCCGAGGCCGGCGCCGACGTGTTCCGGCTGAACTTCTCGCACGGAAGCGAGGACGAGCACGCCGGGGCGCTGCGTGATGTTCGGGCGGCGGCCGGGACGCTCGATCGCCCGCTGGCGGTGCTGCAGGATCTGGCCGGCCCCAAGTTGCGCCTCGGCGACGTGCCCGGCGGCGAAGTCCTCGTCGCCGAGGGCGAGGATCTCGCGCTCGTGTCCGATGCCGGCGCCACCGGGCCGCGTGCGTTCGAGCTGTCGCATCCCGAGCTCCTGGTCGAGTTCGCGGTGGGGGGGCGCGTCGTGCTCGGGGATGGCGACGTGGCGGCGCGCGTCGTGGCCACCTCGGCCGCGCGAGCCACGCTCGAGGTCGAGCACGGCGGGCGCGTGCGGTCGCGGCAGGGCCTGCACGCCCCGGTCGAGGCGCGAGGCCTGCCGTGCCTGACGGATCGCGACCTGCTGGCGCTCGACTGGAGCGCGCGGATGGGCGAGAGCGGTCCCGACTTCATCGCGCTCTCCTTCGTGCGCGGGCCCGAGGACATCGTCCGCCTGCGCGCCGAGCTGGAGGCGCGCGGTCTCGCGCCGCACGTCGTGGCGAAGATCGAAAAGTCGCGCGCGGTGGATCGGCTCGACGAGATCCTCGCGGTGTCCGACGCGGTCATGGTCGCGCGAGGCGATCTCGGACTCGAGACGGACATCGCGCGCGTGCCCGCTCTCCAGAAGCAGATCCTCGCGGCCGCGCAGACCGCTGGCCGGCCGGCCATCACGGCGACCCAGATGCTGGCCAGCATGGAGCGTGCGCCGACGCCCACGCGCGCCGAGGCCTCCGACGTGTTCAACGCCGTCCTCGACGGATCCGACGCGCTCATGCTGTCGGGGGAGACGGCCGTGGGCGCGCATCCGGCGCTCGTCGTCGCGACGATGGAGCGCATCCTCGGCGAGGCCGAGCGGGTCTCCATGCCGCGCGCTCTCGCGGCCGTCGCGGCGTCGGGTGTCAGCGATGTCACCCGCGCGCTGGTGAGCGCCGCCCAGACGGCGGCCGCCGACGTGGGCGCGGCGCTCGTCCTGGTCGCGACGGAGTCGGGGAGGACGGCGCTCGCCGTCTCGCGCCTGCGGGTTCCGACGCTGGTCGTGGCCGTGGCGCTCCGGCCTGCCGTGGCGCGCCGCATGGCGGCATGGCGGGGCATCGTGCCGCGGCACGGCGACGGCACGCTCGAGCAGGCGCTCGATCGAGGCCTCGCCTGGGCGCGAGAGGCGGGTCTCGTGCGCAGCGGCGACAGGGTGGTGCTCCTTCAGGGGGCCTCGGCGGCCAGCGCGATCCACGACGTGATGGCCATCCGGGTGATCGAGTGAACAGAATCTGGCGCCGGTAACCGGCTCGCGCGCGTCGCGGTCGCGTGCGCCCGTGCGTCCGGCCGGGGCCGCGTCCGGGCCGGCCAGCGACCGCTGAGCGTGCCGTCAAGAGCCGTTTCGGGGGGCTCGTGACCCTCCCCACGCCCCTCCGGAGCCCGGGCAGGGCATGATAGGGAACACGCGACACGACTTTTTTCTCGGTGCCGACCGTTCGGGCATTCAGACAGGGGGCTATCTCATGCGTCACGCTCTTTCGACTTTCCTGGCCGCGCTGCTGCTTGCGGTGCCCGCCAGCGCTTCGACGTATTCCGCCGCTCAGGCTCGCGCGCTCGAAGAGGCCGCCCAGCACGAGGTGCGCGATCATGACCGCGAGGGCGAGGCCCTCTTCCTCGAACTCGCGCGCAAGGCTCGCAGCGGAGCGATCACGATCGCCGACCTTCCGCTGCCCTGGCAGAACGACGTGCGCAATGGTTCCCGCGAGATGATGGAGTCGCGGGACCGCGTGCGCCTTCGCCGGATCGAGGACTTGCTGGCGAGCCTGAGCCCCGCGACGCGCGCGGCCAACGCCGACCTGATCGCGCATGCCGAGGTGGACACCTTCCGCGCCCGCCGCGAACTCTCCGAGCCCCGGTCGTGGCACAACTGCGCGTACCAGCTCCTCGACCACGCGGAGGCCGACCTGGCGAAGCTCGCGGGCGACCGTGATGGCGACGGCATCGCTGACTCGATCGACAAGTGCCCTGACGATCCGGAGGACAAGGACGGCTGGCAGGACGAGGACGGCTGTCCCGATCCCGACAACGACGGTGACGGCATTCTCGATGGGCGCGACAAGTGCCCCAACGACGCCGAGGACAAGGACGGCTGGCAGGACGACGACGGCTGCCCCGATCCGGACAACGACGGTGACGGCATCCTCGACGTCAACGACAAGTGCCCGAACGCGCCCGAGACGCGCAACGGCGTCGCCGACGAGGACGGCTGCCCCGACGACTTCCGCCGCGTTCACTTCGCCAGCGACTCGTCGGCGCTCGATGCCGACGCGATCGACGCCCTCGTGTACAACACGCAGATCCTGAAGGCCGCCCCGACCGTCCGGCTGAGGCTCGAGGGTCACTGCGACTCGCAGAACTCCGACGCCTACAACTACCGGCTCGGCCAGAAGCGAGCCGACGCGGTCAAGCGCTACCTGGTCGAGTACCTCGGTCTCGAGCCGGCGCGCCTGGAGACCGAGAGCCATGGCGAGGGCACGCCCCTTGGCGACAACGCCACGGCCGAGGGCCGCCGGACGAATCGGCGGGTGGAGTTCGTGCCCCTCGGCGGCTTCTGAGTCGCGGGGGGCGGCCGGGCCCCCCTGCGGCGCTGGGCATCGGCTTGCCTCGCCGGGGCGTGGAGAACCCACGCCTCGGTCGGCAGGCCCTGTCCGCCCTGCGCTCGGCCCGGCCCGCCCCGGCCAGCTGACGGCCCGGGGCGGATTCTCGTGCCCCACCCACGTTGCCTTGAATGACGGCCGGGCGGGAATCGTCTGCCCGGAGACTGCACTCTTCTCCGGGAGCTTTCGCATGAACGTCCGTCTCGCTGCCGTGGTTGTCCTGTTGGTGGGTCTCTCCTGCATGGCGCCGACGGCCTTCGCGACCGGATCCGCGCCGCGATGCGAGCCGCGGTCGGCGGCCGAGTGGGCGAGCAAGTGCCTGACGCCCGACGGCCGCGACAGCCTCGAGCGGCTCCTCCCCGATGTCCAGCGCTGGCGGCTCTTCGCCGACGTCAACAGCGTGGGCGACGCCTGCGCCATCCTCAGGCCGGGCTCGGCCGACACGGACTGCGAGCGCGCCCGCCGGCAGCTCTTCGCGGCGCTGCTCAATCACGCGTCCGGCCGGCTCGGCCCCGACTGCTGCGTCGAAACCCCGCAGGGGCCCCGGCGGCTCCGCGACGTCTTCCAGCGAGACGAGGAGTCCTGCCGCGCCAGGCGCGACTGCGCCACCGTGCGCGATCGCCTCGCGCGCCTGAACTCGGGCGACGGCATCGTCCGTTGCGACGACGCCGGCCCCGGCCCGCGACCCGGCGGCGATGACGATTGCTGCCGGCCGCGCAGCAAGGGGTTCTGGCATCGGCAGTGCCTCGGCATCGGCGCCCTCACGCCGGGCCGCGGGCAGGGCGGTGGCCCCGGCCTCCACCCGGCGTTCACCGAGGATCGGCTGCGCGAGATCATCCGCCGCGCCAACCGCCGCATGGGCAGCCGGTGCGAGAATGCGTGCCAGGCTCTGGACGAGGCGAACTACCGGACGGCCGAGGGCCGCGCCCGGGCGCAGTACGCCGCGCTTGTCCTCAATCGCGAGGCCGGCTTCCTCGACGGCTGCGACGGTGACGGCGCCCTGCGCCGCGTGGAGCGGCTCATGGATGACGGCCGCTGGGACGAGGCGAAGTCCGCCGCCGAGGCCGTGAATGTCGGCCAGAGTGTCCGGCGATGTGGCGGCGACCGCGATGACGATCGCGACCGTGACCATGATCGCGACCGCGATCCCGGCCAGCACGGCCACCACCCCGGATGCGGCCACGACGATCATGATCATGACGGCCATGATCATGACCGCGACAAGGACAAGGACAAGGACAAGGGCCACGGTCACGGCCACGGCCACGGCCACGGGAAGGACAAGGGCAAGGGCAAGCCCTGACCTGCATCCGCCCCGGGCGGCCGCCTTCGCCGGCTTCGCGTTGACCGGGGGGCCGCGCCGATGAAACCCTGCGGCCATGACGATCGAGGATCTCGAACGGCCGCGGCGGTTCCCGCTCTGGCTGCGCGTCGTGGCGGGGGTCGCGATCGGCATCGCGCTGGGCGTCGTGTTCGGGAACAGGCCGTGGCTCTTCGGGCTCTCGAACGCGGACCTCGGCCCGATGGGGATGCTGGTGATCCGGCTCCTCAAGGCGATGGCGACGCCGCTGATCCTGGTCGCGATCCTGGACTCGTTCCTGACGGCGCCGATCTCGGGCCGCAGCGGAGCGCGCCTCCTCGGGACCTGCCTCGTCAACGTCACCGTGGCCATGACGATCGGCCTGCTGCTGCTCAACATCTTCGAGCCGGGCAAGGCGTGGGCGGGCAAGCTCGATGAGCTGGGCGCCGACGTCGGAGACGCCGTCTCGAGCCTGGCCGCGTCGGGCACGGCGTCGCTCGACCCGCTGAAGAACTTCGCTGCGATCGTCCCCGAGAGCATCGTGGATCCGCTGGCCAAGAACGCCGTGCTCTCGATCGTGCTCATCGCCGTGCTTCTGGGCGCGGCCCTGAGGAGCGTGCGCTCGAGCGGCGTGGCGCCGGAGGCCATCGCGACCGTCGAGCATCTCGTGCGCGCGGCCTTCCACGCGCTCACGACCGCGCTCATGTGGGTCGCCGAGCTCATCCCCATCGCCGTGCTGCTGATCGTCGCTCAGGTCGTCGGCAAGGCGGGCATCGGCGTGTTCGGCGCGCTGTGGATCTTCCTCGTGACCATGCTCGCGGGGCTCCTCATCCATGCGCTCGGCTACTACGTGCTCGCGGCGTGGGTCGTCGGGCGACGCAGCCCGCGCGAGTACCTGGGCAAGGGCGCGGACGCGATCGTGACGGGCCTGTCGTGCAACTCGTCGCTCGCGACGATGCCGGTGACGCTGCGCTGCCTGGAGCGCATGGGGGTCAGGCCCGCGCCCGCGCGCCTGTCGGCCTGCGTGGGCACCAACTTCAACAACGACGGCATCATGCTCTACGAGGCGATGGCCGTGCTCTTCCTCTGCCAGGCGTTCGGTCGCGACCTGAGCCTCGCGCAGCAAGGGGTCGTCGTGCTGGCCAGCGTCATGGCTGGCGTCGGCATCGCCGGCATTCCCGAAGCGGGCCTCATCATCCTGCCGCTGGTCCTGGGCGCGGCGGGCTTGCCGATGGAGGCGATCGCCGTCGCGATCCCGCTGATCGTTCCGGTGGACTGGATCATCGCTCGCGTGCGATCCGGGGTGAACGTGATGGCCGACATGGAGGTGGCGCTCGTGCTGGACCGGTTCGAGCCACCCGACGATGTGCCCACGCCCGCGGTTGTCGAGGCGACACGGCCCGTCTGAGGGGCGTTTCACCCCGAAATCGGGGCGGCATCCTGGCTCGTTGGCGGGCGGATCGCGCTGGCGCCCACCACCGGGCAGGGGGGCGGCGTTTCGGCGGCGTCCCGTCCGGGTTTCTCGTGGTCAACGGAACTCGGCGCCGCTAGAATGCAGGTCCATCCTGGCATCCCCCCCCTGCCACCCCTCCCGCGTCGCTGCCAGTCTCGCGTGCGCGGGTTGTTCGCATTCTCAGGAGAACCCCGGTGAGCGTGTACAAGGCCGAGTACATCTGGATGGACGGCGCGCAGCCGACCGCGAAACTCCGCAGCAAGACCAAGATCGTCCCGAAGGGCCAGGAGCCGCCGATCTGGGGCTTCGATGGCTCCTCGACGAACCAGGCCGTGGGCCACGCGTCCGATTGCGTGCTCCAGCCCGTCTACCAGTGCCCGGATCCGGTGCGTGGCGGCGACAACATCCTGGTCATGTGCGAGGTTCGCCTCCCGGACATGACGCCGCATCCGAGCAACACGCGCGCCGAGCTCGTGGAGGCCGCGACCAAGTACCAGCGCCACGAGCCGTGGTTCGGCATCGAGCAGGAATACACGCTGTTCGAGGGCGTGAGGCCGCTGGGGTGGCCCCTGAACGGTTTCCCCGCGCCGCAGTTCGGCTACTACTGCGGCGTCGGCGCGGATGAGGTCTTCGGGCGCCACATCGTCGAGGAGCACCTCGACGCCTGCCTGCGCGCCGGCCTCGCGATCTCCGGCATCAACGCCGAGGTCATGCCCGCGCAGTGGGAGTTCCAGGTCGGGCCGCTCGGTCCGGTCGAGGCCGCGGATCAGCTCTGGATGGCGCGGTGGCTTCTCTACCGCCTCGGCGAGAACCGCGGGATCTCGGCCACGCTCGCGCCCAAGCCGGTCAAGGGCGACTGGAACGGGGCGGGGGCGCACACGAACTTCTCGACGAAGGCGATGCGCGAGTCGTACGACGCGTGCGTCAAGGCCGCCGAGGCTCTCGGCCAGGAGCACGAGCTGCACATCACGCACTACGGGCACGGCATCGAGGAGCGCCTGACCGGGCTCCACGAGACCTGCTCGTACAAGCAGTTCAAGTACGGCGTGTCCGATCGCGGGGCGTCGGTCCGCATCCCGTGGCAGGTGGCCAAGGATCGCAAGGGCTACATCGAGGATCGGCGGCCGTGCGCGAACATGGACCCCTACGTGGTCACGCGGCTGATCCTCAACACGGTCTGCTCGCGGCTGTGAGCTGACGGGCGGCGGCGCGCAGCGGGCAGGCGCCCGCCGCGCCGCCCTCCGCGTCCGCGGCGCGCCGCTTCCCGCAGGCCGGGACCGGTGCGCTGGCGTGGCGAGGATCACGCCCGCGCGCGGAAGGCGCCGCGCGTGGGAAAATGCGCCCCCGCCTCGGCGGCCCCGGCCCCGTGAGCCTCCGACATCTCCTCGAGTCCGCACATGACCCCAGCGAGCCCACCGGGCGCCCCGTCGTCCGAAAGCAAGTCAGAGCCGGCGCTGAAAGTCGGCATCGTTCGCGAGATCGCCGATGGCGAGCGACGCGTCGCGGCCACCCCGACGACCGTGGACGCCCTGCACCGCCTCGGGCTGGACGTTCTCGTGCAGGCTGGCGCCGGCGATGCCGCGTCGTTCGCCGACGGGGCGTACGCCGAGGTGGGGGCGACCATCCTCGAGACGGCCGACGCCGTGTGGGAGCAGGCCGACCTCATCCTGAAGGTGCGCCCGCCGCAGGAGAGGGCGGACGGACGTCATGAGGCCGATCTGATCAAGCCAGGCGCTCGCCTGATCTCGTTCATCTGGCCCGCCCAGAACGGCGATCTCGTTCAGCGGCTCGCGGCTCGCAAGGCCACGGTGCTCGGGATGGACTGCATCCCCCGCATCACGCGGGCGCAGCCGATGGACGCCCTGTCGGCCACGGCGAATCTCGCCGGCTACCGGGCTGTTCTCGAGGCCGCCACGCACTTCGGCGGCTTCTTCGGCCAGCAGATGACGGCCGCCGGCAGGAGCGAGCCCGCTCGCGTGCTCGTCGTCGGCGCGGGCGTCGCGGGCCTCGCGGCCATCGGCGCCGCCCGGAGCCTGGGCGCCATCGTCACGGCGTTCGACACGCGCCCGGCGGTTCGCGAACAGGTCGAGAGCCTCGGCGGGCGCTTTCTCGAGTTCAAGTTCGAGGAGTCGGGCGAGGGCCAGGGCGGGTACGCCAAGGAGATGAGCGAGGCCTATCTGCTCGCCGAGCAGGCCCTGATCGCGTCCGAAGCGAAGGTGTCGGATGTCATCATCACGACCGCGCTGATTCCGGGCAAGCCGGCTCCCGTGCTCGTCACGTCGGGCGCGGTCGTCTCCATGAAGCCCGGATCGGTCATCGTGGACATGGCCGCCGAGCAGGGAGGCAACTGCGCGCTGACGGAGCCGGGCGAAGCCGTCATGAAGTTCGGCGTGACGATCGTCGGCTACACGGACCTCCCGAGCCGGATGGCCCGGCAGGCCAGCGAGCTGTACGCGACGACGGTGCTCCATCTCCTCGAGCTGATCGTCAAGCCCAGCCGCGGCTTCGAGCTGAACCTCGAAGATGAGATCGAGAGGGGCGTGCTGGTCCTGCAGGACGGCAAGTCCATGTGGCCGCCACCGAGCCGGCCCGCGCCCCGGGCCGCGGCGCCGCAGGTCGCCCCGCCTCGGCGCGCGACCGCGCCAGCCAAGCCGAAGGGAATCGGCGTCGCGGGGGTCCTCCTGCTGTCCGTGGTCGCCGCCCTGCTCGTCGCCGCCGGGCTCTTCGGCCCGCCCGACGTCGTGCGGCACCTGACCGTGTTCCTGCTCGCGTGCGTCGTCGGCTGGCACGTCGTGTGGGCCGTCACGCCGGCGCTCCACACGCCGCTCATGAGCGTCACGAACGCGATCTCCGGGATCATCCTGATCGGAGGCCTGCTCGTGCTGGGTGGCGTGTCCAGCCCGCTGGTCATCGGCCTGGCCGCGGTCGCGGTGCTCGTGTCGTCCATCAACGTCGCCGGCGGATTCCTCGTCACGCAGCGCATGCTGCGCATGTTCAGGAAGTAGGAGCGCATCGTGCCCGTCACCGCAGAAGCGCTCCGGGGGCTCGCGTACCTCATCGCGAGCCTGCTGTTCATCGGGAGCCTGCGCGGGCTCTCGGCGCAAGAGACGTCGCGCCGCGGGAACGTCCTCGGCGTGATCGGCATGGCGCTGGCCGTGGTCGCCGCCCTCTGGGCGATGACGGCTGGAAGCGCGGTCGCCCCTCCGGCGACGGGCGCGGCCGTCGGCATCATCGCCGTGGCGCTCATCGCCGGCGGGATCGTGGGCGCGCTGCTCGCGGCGCGGGTGGCCATGACGGCGATGCCCGAACTCGTCGCGATGCTCCACAGCTTCGTGGGAGCCGCCGCGGTGCTCGTGGGGTTCGCCAACTACCTGCAGCCAGCGGCGGCCGCGCACGCGGGCCCGGTGCATCTCGTCGAGATCCACGTCGGCGTGCTGGTGGGCGCCATCACGTTCAGCGGATCGCTGGTGGCCTTCGGCAAGCTCCGGGGGATGATCGGGAGCAAGCCGCTGCTCTTGCCGGGCCGCCACGCGCTGAATGCCGTGGCCATCCTCGCCTGCGGCCTCTTCGCGGTGCCCCTCGTCCGGGCGCACGCGGCTGAGGGCGTGATCTGGCTCGTGTTCACCACGATCGTCGCCCTGCTGCTGGGCGTGCACCTCGTGGCGGCGATCGGCGGCGGCGACATGCCGGTGGTGGTCTCGCTGCTGAACTCGTACTCTGGCTGGGCCGCGGCGGCGGCGGGATTCATGCTCGGCAACGATCTGCTGATCGTGACGGGCGCGCTCGTGGGATCCTCCGGCGCGATCCTGTCCGCCATCATGTGCCGCGCGATGAATCGCTCCATCTGGAACGTGGTCTTCGGCGGGTTCGGCGCCGAGGCGCCCGGTGGCGCGAAGGGCGCGGCCGCGGGGCCCGCCGGCACGGTGCAAGAGGCCTCCGCGGGCGGCGTCGCGAACCTGCTCCGCGCGGCCCGCACCGTCATCATCGTCCCGGGATACGGCATGGCCGTGGCGCAGGCGCAGCACGCCGTGCGCGACATCTCGACGATGCTGCGCGAGCGCGGCGTGAACGTCCGCTACGCGATCCATCCGGTGGCGGGACGCCTTCCGGGACACATGAACGTGCTGCTGGCCGAGGCGAACGTCTCCTACGAGATCGTCAAGGAGATGGACGAGATCAACGAGGACTTCGACGAGACCGACGTCGTCCTGGTCATCGGCGCCAACGACATCGTGAACCCCAGCGCGCTGGATGACGAGAGCAGCCCGATCTACGGCATGCCCGTCCTCGAGGTGTGGAAGGCCGCCAAGGTCGTCATGCTCAAGCGCTCGATGTCAGCGGGATACGCGGGCGTCGAGAACCCGCTGTGCTTCCTGCCCAACACGCTCATGCTGTTCGGCGACGCGAAGAAGAGCGTCAGCGATCTCGCCGCCGGCCTGCGCGGCTGACGCCGGGGGAGCCATCACGACGCGCGAGCAGGCCCTCGCTCGCGCCGCGGAGATCGCGTCGCGGGAGTGAGCATTCCGCGCACGGCGCCGCGCTCGCGCTCGCGGGACGGCGGTGGAACGAATGCCCTGCCACCAGATCGCGTGCCCCGTGAGAGGATGCCTGCTGCCGCACGACTGCGGGCAGGCCACGGGAGACACCCGCCGCGCGGATCCCTCCACGCAACATGGCTCGTCCGGAAAGCGGCGACCCGACCCCACTGTTTCGAATGGACCAGGAGACTTCATGCGATTGACCGGACATCTGTACTTGCTGCTCGCTCTCGTCCTCGCTGCCGCTGCCACCGCCGGGCCGGCCAAGGGCACGGGTGGCGGGAAGGCCGGCACCTCCACCATCGGAGGCGCTGCCATCGACTCGACGACCAACACGCCTGACATGGGCACGTTCACCTACAACGACACGAAGCGCACGTCGTACACGGCGACGATCGACTGCGTGCGAGTCGAGGGGAACAGCACGTTCTTCTCCGGCGTGATCCGCGTGGCATCGAAGCTCGCGCGCAGCATGGGCATCCAGCCGGGGCTCACGCATGTCTACGGTCAGTACTACGACGGCGGCGAGCCCGAGCAGGACTGGCTGAATCTGACCCTCATGTATCCGGACCCGGAAGAGTCGACGAACTACTGCGAGGACGGATTCGAGGGCAGCTACTACGACCTGACGCACGGCAATCTCCAGGTGACGCCGACGGCCACGCCCGAGTAGCCCGCGACCACCGCCGCCGGAATCTTCCGGCGGCGGTGCCCCCCGGCGCGATGCTTCAATCCCTCGGGGCGCGTAGCTGACGGACGCCTCGCGCCCCTCTCGGCAGGCAGGTCTTCTGATCTCACGGCCTTTCGTGCTGCCGCCAGCCACCAGGTGGCGCGCCACTGGCTGGGGGGCATGCTGAGGTCCGGCGACGAGACTTGCGCCGGCAGGTGGGCTGGATCGGGCACGAGGTTCGATCGGGGGTCCCTTGACCCCTTGCTCCGCCGGGCGTAGCTTTCGCCAGACCGTCCTGCATCGAATGGGGGAGACAATGATGACGAGATCGCTGATGTTCG
>CAZTIW010000017.1:0-84517 GCA_964613915.1 uncultured Thermoanaerobaculia bacterium | reverse complement strand
CGTCGCCTGCGCGTCGCCTGCGCGTCGCCTGCGCGTCGCCTGCGCGTCGCCTGCGCGTCGCCTGCGTTCTGGCTGGCTTGATTCTTGCTGCAGGGGTTGAGCAGGCTCGCGGCACGCCGGGTTCGCGCCGCGTGTACCTTCAGGCGCACGTGTTCGACCCGCTCACCGAAGCGCCGCTACCTGCGGAGCTCGCGGGGTTCCCCGCGACGCTGGCCATGACGCCTGGCGAGCCGGACTTCTTCCTCCTGCAGTCGTCGGGTTCGACCGACGATGCGTGGCTCGCGGCCATCCGATCGAGGGGCGGCGACCCGCTGGGCTACGTGCGCAACGCTTGCACCTTCGTCCGCGCCGCACAGGGAACCCGCGCGCTCTTCGATGACATCGCAACGCGACGCGCGACCGTGGATCTGTTGCCGGCGCACCGGCTCACGCGGTCTGCCGAGGCCGCCTGGCAAGATCCGATGTCCGTGGAGCCCTGGCCGGATGGAGGACTCCGCGTGGAAGCCGTTCTCATGCGGGACGAGGCCCCCGCAGACTACCAGTCAGCGATTCTCACGCGAATCGACGGTGGCTGCATCGCCGAGGAGTCCTTGCCGGCTGATCCGGCCTCGGGTCGCCAGGGCATGCTCCGGCTCCGTTGCGACTCGGATGCGAAACTCCAGGCGGCCATCGAGGAGATGTGCCGCACGCCGGCGATCCAGGCGGTCTCGATCGCGAACCGCGCCGGCATGGACGACCCTTGGGCGAGCGCGTTTCACCAGACGGACATCGTCTCCCTGGCACCGCCCACCGATCAGTTCACGTCCCTGAAGCTCTTCGGCCATGCGCTGACCGGCGCGGGCGAGATCCTGGCGGTCGTGGACTACGGGTTCATCTCCGAAGTTTGCCCGCTGCGGTGGGATGACAGTGCAGGGGCCGTTCCGGCGCTCGCGATCCGCGACCCGTTGCCGCCTGCGGGGAGCCCCATTCTGCCTCTGGCCACAGTGACGCCCCTCAACAAGATCATCGCGCACTATCGGGACGGGTACGTTGATCCGATCAACGACCCCGGGCATGGCACCATGATGGCGACGGTGAGCGCAGGTGACACCTACGACTGCCTCGCAACGGCGGACTCGCCATGGAAGCCTGGCAACTGCTCCGGCGCCCCCGCGGGATTGGAGCACGACCATCCAAGCGACGGTGTCGCGCCCGGCGTGCAACTCGTGCTCGCGGAGGCGGACTCGCTGCAGATCAGCCCATTCTGGGCAGAGGCCGTGCATCGGCAGCTCTACGACACGGCGCCCGGGCCGGGACTCGATGGTCCGCGCGTCTACAACAGCTCAACGAGCGAGCCGCGTCAGGTCGGCTCCTATGGGCCGATCGAGGCCGGACTCGACGAATTCGCCGCTCTCAACCGCGACTACACGATCTTTCACAGCATCGGGAACGACGGCATCGTGGAGGAGTCCCGCAACCATCCGGCGGACATGAAGGGCGGCATCAGCGTCGGGGCCACGAGCGACGTCGGTTTCCGGACCGCGGCTGGCTTCGGGCAGGACCTCTGGCTCGAGCCGGGGGTCCAGCCAAACACGGGGCAAGGCTCCTCCCGCGGGCCGGGCGACTGGTTCCGGGTCAAGCCGGATCTCGTTGCAGCCGCCGGCGTGAATTTCACGACGCACTGGCCATCAGTCTTCAGGCCGTGCGGGTCGGCGTCCTTCATCGGCGGCACCAGCGCGGCCTCGGCGACAGCCGCGGGCCTGGGCATCGTCACGCGGCAGTACGTCCGGCAGGGCTTCTACCCCACGGGCTCGTCATGCGAGGGACACTCCGCTCCCGGCTTCGCGCCGACCAACGCGCTCGTCAAGGCGTTGCTGATCAACTCGACGCGCAACTTGCGCGGCACGGGCACGGCAGACGCTCCGGCAGGATTCGCCTCAGCGCCGCGGCCGACGTTCGGCCAGGGCTGGGGATACCCCGTCCTCGGTGACAGCCTCTTCCTGCCCGGCGATCCCCTGGGCTCCGGCGCCGTCGAGCGCACGTACATGCTCATCCTCACGGACACCCCGAACGGCCTCGAGAGCGGACTTCCGCTCAACGATGATCGTGCCGCACAGGTGGTGAAGATGAGTCCGGCGATCCGGGAGGGCGAGGTTCATGAGTTCGTCGTGCGCGTCGGGGCGGGCGAGGACCTCCACGTCACGTTGGCGTGGACGGATCAGCCCGGGGCGCAGATTGCTGCTGACCCGCTGATCGCGGACCTCGACCTCGAGATCATCGCGCCGGAGGTCGGCGGTCACGCCTCGGTGTGGCGCCCCAATGCTGGCGCCTCGAGCGGCGCCGACGCCTTCGGCACGCCCGTTGATCGAGCCCGCGCCTGGCGCGGTGGCTACACGGTTCTCGGCCCCGCGCTCTGTGGCGACGCGCCGCTCGGCAACGAAGTCCCCGACTTGCCCGGGTACCCCATCGTCGAGTACGAGGACTGCGGGCCGCAACCGGCATGTCCCACGGGTGAACCGCAGTTCTGGTACGAACAGGCAGCCACGCCGCCGTTCTCGTGCTTCCATCACCGAGATCCCGTGAACACCGTCGAGAACGTGTTCATCCGGGCCAGCGACATCGTGCCCGGGGACTACCGCATCCGCGTGATTGGCTTCGAGATCCCGGCGGACATGAGCGCAGTCACGGTCTTCGCGAGGCCCGACTTCACCAACGATGGCGTCCCGGATGGCGATCTCATCCGCCGGGATCGCCAGGGCTACGCGCTCGTCGCGTCCGGGCGAGTGTCCGCAGACAAGGGGTTCGTCCACCTCAACCAGGCGCACTATCTCTGCGGCGATCAGGTCGTCGCTACGGTCGTGGATCGCAACCTCACGGCACCGACGTCCGTGAGCCTCGAGCTGGCAGCCGACATGGTGACCGTCACGTGCGACGTCACTGGCGTCTGTCCCCCCGTCCCGGTCGAACTCCGGCGCGCCGGCGACTCCGTGGATCCTTCGAACGGCATCCTCGAGATCGTCGAGGGCGCGACCGACACGTTGACGGCGACGTACGCGGACAGCGATCCACCGAACCGGAGTTCGGTCGCCTGCGCCTCCACCGGCCCGCTCCTGACGCTCGCGTGGGTCACCGCTTCGGATGCCTGCGGCGATGCTGATGGGAGCATCGAGCCGGGGGAACTGGTGTTCCTGGACATGGCATTCCGCAACGACAGCGTGTTCACGTTGAGCAGCGTCATGGCGATCCTCTCGCAGGGCGGCGACGGCTCCGATCCGCAGATAGGCAGCGTGGTGCTCTCGCCGCTCCCTCTTCCGCCGCTCGGCATCGCGACGGCGAGGGTGCCGGTGATCGTGGGTGGCACCTGTCCTCTGCAGGGGAACATCGAGGTGAAGCTCGTGGCGGACGGGCGATCCTGCGACATGAAGAAGGTGCTTTTCGACACGGGCCCGCAGTGCAGCTTCACGGGAGTCAACCCGACGCCACCTGGCGAGGTGCCGGACGGTTCGGTGAGGGTGACCAAGGTGCTGGGCCAGATCCAGTTCGACTGGGATCCGCCCCCTGGCGGAGCCGACCTTTATAACGTTTACCGTGGGCAAGTCGTTGGCCTTGCCGCCGGGGGCTTTGCCGATCCACGCTATTCGCACGTGAGGAGCATTGCGGTAGACGCGGGTATCTGCGGGCTCGGCACGGAACTGTTCGTCGACAGGGACGACATGGGCGACGGGGTCGCGTACTACTACCTCGTCACCGCTGCCAGAACGTGTGGTCTCGAGGGCACCCCAGGTTTCGACTTCTTCGCTGCCGCCGGGGGCGGATTGCCGGGGCGCCAGCGCGCTGCCGGATCCGGGTGCCCATGATGACCGCATGGCTTCGCACGCCGTCGCTGCTCGTGGTGGCTTTCCTGCCCTTGACGGCGACCACGGGGCGCGCGTCCTGCGTCCCAGCGTCTCCGATGCCGCGGATCCATGTTGGCAGCAACTGCATCTACGACGTGGCGATGAACGAGGGCGTCTTGGCCGGAACAGGCTCGCACGCGGCTCGCACGTCGCAAGCGCATCCTGTAACGATCGCGCTAGGGCGGCCACAGTCCGTCGTCCAAGGATCGGGCACGACCCTGCTCCCGAGCTTGGCTGCTTTCTCGCTGC
Organism: uncultured Thermoanaerobaculia bacterium; assembly: GCA_964613915.1. Lineage (GTDB taxonomy): Bacteria > Acidobacteriota > JBCCFW01 > JBCCFW01 > JBCCFW01 > CAZTIW01. The sequence goes on along the minus strand of CAZTIW010000017.1, from coordinate 80,393 downwards.
GTTCCTGGAGCGGCCAGCACGACGTGCTCTTCGACATCCCCGCCAACATCCTGCGTGACGACAACGGAGTGACGTGCGACGTGGCGTTCGCGCATCCTCATCGCATGGCGCCGATTCTCGATCCCGCTGGCAGTGTCGTCGGCCAGAGCGTCGCTGTCCAGGTCATGGCGAGCGGCGAGGTGATCGCCGTCGATCTCCTCATCGCCGCACGGGGTAGCGCCGCGGACGACTCCGCAGTCGAGATGACGGCTGTCGTGACCAATGCCGGGACATCACCCATCGCGGTCGGCGGGCGCTTCGCCTGGACCGTCTACCTCTGGAACTACCCCCACATCGCGTGGACGCCGAGCCCGCAGGAGGCCGCGTCGGAGCCGTGGCTGGTCGCCGAGGAGGAGTATCTGTCGCCGGCCTACGGTCACATCGTGCTCAGCGACAGCCGCTACCCGAGCCGGATCGCCTCAAGCTACTACGCGGGCCTGTCGTGCCTCGGGCCGGCGCGCCTGAACCCACCGCCCACGCCGCCCGATCGCATCGCGTTCGGTCACGATCCCTCGAGCCGCAACCCTGCCGATCGCGGAGGGCCTTTCTCCACCTGCTTTGACTGGCATCCGCGCACACCTCGACCACCCACGCCCGCTGGAGATCGTGGCCTGCCCGAGGTCATGGCCTACTGGTGGGGTGACACGCCAGCGACGGCGATCTGGCTCGCGCCGGGCGAGTCGAAGAGGTTCACGCTCTGGGAGTGGGCGTATCTCGAGAACCCGCTCACCTGCGATGCCGGCGGGCCGATCGTCGCCGAGTGTGAGGGCGGAGTCACGCGCGTGGTGCTTGACGGGAGGGCCTCTTCATCGAGCGGAGGGAGCTCCATCTGGCATGAGTGGAGCTCGCCGGATCCACGCGTGGGGTTCGATGATGCCGGGTCGCCGTCACCGACGGCCGAGTTTCCTGGCGTCGGGATGTACTCGGTCCACCTCCGCGTCGGCGTGGGTCCGTTCGAGCGCGAGTGCGAGACGACGGTCGAGGTGCGAGACACGAGGCCGCCGCGCCTGACCGCGGACGCCCCCGTCACCGTCCTTTCGAGCACGCTGGCTGACTGTCACGCGCGCCTCGCCCTCCGTGCCATGGCCGACGACGCTTGCGATGCCGCGCCCGTCGTCACCCACGTGACGATCCCGGACATCGGCGCGGGCGGCTCCGTGGCGGATCATGCGTTCCCGCTCGGGACGACCCGTGTCGTGTTCACCGCCCGCGATGCATCCGGGAATCAGACGACGGCGGAGACCTCCGTGACGGTCGTGGACGACGTGGCGCCGAGCTTCATCCGCCTGAGCCCATCGCCCGACGTGCTCTGGCCGCCGCGGCATCGGTTCGTCCCCGTGACGGTGGACATCAACGTGGCCGACGATTGCGATGCCACGCCCAGCGTCGTCCTGGTGGGCGCCACGAGTTCCGAGCCCGCCGACGATCGCAGCGATGGCCGGACGTCGCCGGACATCGCCGAGGCTGAAAGCGGGACGGACGATCGGCTGCTCCTGCTGCGATCCGAGCGGGCGGGGACCGGGCGTGGTCGCGAGTACCGTCTCGCCTACCGCGTCACGGACGGATCGGGCAACGCGACCGAGGGGGCAGCGGTCGTGCGTGCGCCGCACGATCGGCGGCCATGAGATCGGCCCGCGCGCTGCTCGCGGCCGCGCTGGCGCTGACCGCCTGTGATGTGGCGGCGCTGGACACGTTCGTGGATCAAGCAAGCGGGAGTGACCTGAACGACGGCCTGTCGTGGGCGACGGCGAAGCAGAGCATCCAGGCGGCCGTGGACGCCGCGTTGGCGGCGCCAGAGGTTCCGACCGTTCGCGTCGCGGAGGGGACGTACCGCGAGGCCGTGTGGTGGACGAACCGCGGCATCTCGCTGATCGGCGGGTATGCGCCGGGCGGGACGGATTGGGATCCCGACGCGCACGTCACCGCCATTGATGGCGAGGGCGTGCGGAACCTCCTGCTCTGGGGAGGCTGGCTCTTCGAACCGTGCGTCATTACGGGCTTCACGGTGAGGGGCGCGATGACGACGGCCATCGGCGTGGGCGGGAGCGACGTGACGCTGTCGCGGTGCATCATCGAGCGGAACGGATGGGTGCGCCGACCGCGCGGAATGGCCATTGCCGCCGTGGACCTGAGGGCCTACAACCTTGGCAGCGGCGGGAGTCTGCTCGTCGAGGACTGTCGCTTCACGGACAATGCCTACCTTCTCACGGGCTACGACCCGGGGCAATCGGCGGCCTTGCACGTGGCCGAGGCCCGCGTCGCGACGATCCGGCGCTGCGTGTTCGAGCGTAACTGGCACGAGCGCGATGGCTACGCCGACTTCGACAAGGTCGACGGGATCAACTTCGTGTTCGAGGATGTCCGGATGGATGCCGCCTACGCTTACTTCTCCCTCATCACGATGAGGAACGTGCTCGTGCGCCGGCACCTGACGACGAACGGAGGGTCCGTGGGGGCCATTCCCACCCTGACGAACGTCACCGTCGGCCAGATCCGCGTCATGTACGAGGAGCGCGAGCCCCTGCGCGTGAACGACTCGATCGTGACCGGCATGGTGGACGGCGTGCCGGTGGCGCCGATCACGGGCTGGACCGGCGCGACCGCCGTGCGCGTGGACCAGTCGCTGGTTCGCGGGGGCTGGCCAGGCGGGACCAACATCATCAATGCCGACCCCCTGTTCGTCGAGGGGCCGCTCGGCGATCACTACCTGGCGCAGACCGGTGCCGGTGACGCCGTCACGAGTCCCGCCGTGGACGCCGGTTCGCGTGACGTGCTCGCCGCTGGCCTGGATTCCGCGACGACGCGCGTGGACGGCGTGACGGACAGCGGCGTCGTGGACCTGGGCTACCACTACCCGCCGGTGACGGGGCCGCATGTCATCCGCCGGTCAACGTCACCGTCCACGCTGGCCCCGCATGCGACCACCACGCGGTTGCCCTGGACCGATGCGCCCGGGACGACCTCGGATCCGGCGCTGCCGCTGTTGTTCTACGACGTGCCCTCCGCCCCCAACGAGCTCTTCGTCATCCTCGATCGCGCCACGGACGCCCCGCGCCTCTCCTGGGCGCCGTAGCGCCGGGCCAGGGTGCGAGGCCTGGCGAGCGACGCAGTTCGCGAATCAGGACCTCGTCCCGCTATTCCTGGACACGGCGCGACGTGCTTCGAGGGCCAGAGCCTCGATCTCTCCTCGCAACTCACTCAGCCAGCGGACCTGGCCATCGCGACGTGTCGAAGATGGGTGAGAACACACCCATCCCCGTCGCGATGCGGAGCCCCTCGCGCAGCCACTCGACGAGACGGCCGGGAGCGGAACCGGGGCGGGCCCCCACGCGAGACCACCCCCCGGCAGCGGCCCCCGACGGAGCCGCCGCGCCTCACCTCTCCCACTGCGCACGATGGCAGGAGAGTAGGCGAAGAAAGAACAAAAGTCAAGCGATTCCCACTTAGAAACTGCAAATTCCTCGGCCTGCACGGCGACGGTGCAGGCGGCGGATGGATCTCGCGCCGCCGGCCGGGGGCTCGCCTGACTTTCGTCGCCGCTCGCCATCGAAGCCCCCACATTTTCGGCGGCGCCGCCGACCGGAGCGGGGGATGACGATGTTTCCGCAGGCCCCAGGAGGCCCTGAGCACGCACGCAGCCCTCACCGAACCCGAGGCGGTGCGGAGGATTCTGACGCGCATGGGACGACCCGCGCGTTCTCCACCGGTCGCGCCGGCGTGGTCGCGTGGGAGCTCGAGAGCGACGCGCGCCGCGTGTGCAAATTGGAAGTAGGATTTCCAATCTGCACAGAGTCTGCTAGCCTCGACACGTGATTCGCAGGCTCGTGCATCCCCGACTCGTCGGCGTCGCGCGGCGGTTACCTGTCGTCACGCTCACGGGGCCACGCCAGTCAGGCAAGACCACGCTCTGCCGCGCTGCGTTTCCTCGCCTGCCTCACGCCAACCTGGAAGCTTCCGACTTCCGCACCTTCGCGTCCGAGGATCCTCGTGGATTCCTCGCTCAGTTTCCGAATGGCGCGATTCTCGACGAGATCCAGCACGTTCCGAGCCTGCTCTCGTACATTCAACAGCTCGTGGACGACGACCCGCGTCCGGCTCGGTTCATCCTCACCGGGTCCCAGCACTTCGGCTTGCTGGCGAGCGTGTCGCAGTCTCTTGCAGGACGCACGGCCGTCATGCACCTGCTGCCGCTCGCGCTCGAAGAAGTGCGCATGTTTCGCAAGGCGCCCGCCGGAATGGCGGCCACCCTGGTCGCCGGCGGCTATCCGGCCATTCACGACCGCGGCATGCGACCCGGCGAGTGGCTGGCAAGCTACGCCGCCACGTACGTCGAGCGAGACGTGCGGCAGGTCCTGAACGTGGGCGACCTCGGGGCATTCCAGGCGTTCATGCGCCTCTGCGCCGGCAGGTCTGGCCAGGTCGTCAACCTCTCCGCGCTGGGCTCCGACTGCGGCATCAGCCACAACACGGCTCGCGCCTGGCTCTCGGTCCTGGAGGCCGGTTACATCGTCTTTCGCTTGCCGCCATTCCATCGCAACGTCAACAAGCGCCTGACGGAGTCACCCAAGCTGTACTTCCACGACGCGGGGCTCCTCTGCTGGCTGCTGGGCATCCGAAGCGCTTCCGACCTGCAGCAGCATCCGCTTCGGGGTGCCATCTTCGAGACCTGGGTGGTGTCCGAGATCGCCAAGGCGCGGGCCAATGCCGCGGAGCCTCCGGACCTCTGCTTCTACAGCGAGCAGGGTCGCACCGAGGTTGATGTCGTCGTGGACATGGGATCGAGGTTGATCGCTGTCGAGATCAAGTCGGGTCAGACCGTCGTGCCCGAGTTCTTCGAGAGCCTGGATCGGTTCGCAGCGGCAGTGGGCGACGTCCCGCTCGAGCGGATCCTCGTCCACGGCGGCGCGGCGTCTCACGTGCAGCGCAACGTGCGAGTGCTGCCGTGGGACGGCGTCGCCGGTGAGTCGTGGGGAACGCGCCGGGCAGCCCGCACGCGCAAGGAACGCCAGGCGATGAGCCGCGCCAACGAATCTGATCGTCGTCAGGCGCCGCCTCCCGAGGTTGTCTTCGGGCCGCGGTTGCGTCCCTGGTGCCATGGATCGGAGGCGAGCGCCCGTCGCCTCAGGCGTTCCTCTCGCAGGCGTTGCCACTGGAAGCCGCCCCTGACTCCGAGAACGAGCGCGATCAACGCCATCGCGAGCGGATAGGACGGCGTGTCATCCGAGAGGCGCCACTTGCGGCACTCGATGACCTCGCCCGTCTGCGCGTCGAGCACGAGCCACCAGCTCCCTCCGAACACCGGGTTGCGCCAGGTCAGCGTCCGGTTGGCTCGGACGGCCCGCGGGACGGACGACCCGAAGAAGCCCACCGTCGCGGCGAAGTGCTCGCTACTCGGCGGTGCGGGCACGAAGGGCTGGCGAGAGCCGGCACGGACATCGAGCGCAGCGGCCATCCACGCGGACCAGCCGATCATCACGACGAGGCTGCCGGCGATCAGGATCGCCAGGATCCCCGAGGCCGTCAGTGGCTGCTCCTCGTGACGGACCGCCCAGGTGACGAACCAGACGCCGGCACCCACCGCGAGGCCGACGATGCCCAGCAGCGCGGCCAGGCCTCCGACGAACTCCATGCCAGTCCCCCGAACCGGGCACCGCCCTGACGCGAGCCCTGCCCCCGCCATCATGCACGAGCGCTCGATGTCAGCGGGATGCGCCGGCGTCGCGGCCCGCCGTGCTTCTCGCCCAGCACGCTCATGCTGTTCGGCGACGCTCAGTCCCCGTCGGCCTGACGACTTGGCAGCAACCCATCGACACCGGAGGCCGCCGGCGTGTTCACCGCCGAATCAAGAAAGCTCATTGACCCAGCTCGGGAACGCCAAGGCTGCGGCAGATCTTGCGTGCGAGCACATCTGCGATCTCCGTGTGCCGAGGCACTGCTTCGACAGCTCCCGTCGAGGGGTTGCACCAGAGCGAGTGCGAGCGTCCCTCGCGCTTGAGCACGCAGCCGTGCCGGCGGAGGTGCCGTAGGAGCGCCTCCCGCTTCACTTGACCAGGACGGTTTCTGTCAGAGCATCGGCAGGGATGCCGCGCAGGCCGTCTTCGCGCCGATCCTCGAGGACGAGCGCGATCCCCTCCGCGAGATTCGCCTTGGCTTCGGCCACGGTCTTGCCCTGGCCGTTGGCTCCAGGAATCTCCGGACAGTAGGCGACGAACCACTCGCCGTCGCGCTCGATCACGGCCGTGAACTCGTTTGTCATCTCGGTCACCTCGTGCCCCTCGCATCGATTGTACCGTCCGATGGCTGCGGTGTCTCGTGGCGCCCACCCCGCGCCGAGTCGTCTTCACCCGTGCAGCATCGCGCGGACGCCGTGTCGCGCTTCCACTCGTGTCCCGGTGACGCCCCGTCCCGCCGCACCCGGCTGCCAGGCTGCAGCCCTCCATCACCCTTGTGTGGATCGTCCATCCAACCGCCCTCCCGTCCCGCGCATCGTCTCACGGGCGCGGTGCCAAGCCGACGGATCGCCCAACCCCGGACGCGGGTCGGCCGCGAGATGACGGGCCGCGCCGGCCGGCCGGCTTCGCTGGCGAGGCAGCAGGAGCCGCCTCCCGCCTCACCCCCCGAACCCGAACTCCCCGTGCTCCCGCTCCCTCGGCGGCGCCAGCGGCGGATCGCGCGTCGGCAGGCCGATGCACGCGAGGATCTTCCGGACCGCCTCGGGATCCGTGACGTTTGCGATGATCCTCATCCGCACCGAACATCGCGGACACGCCAGCGCGTCCGTGGCGAACACTCGCTTCATGAGAGCCGCCCAGGCCATCCGCGTCGAGCGCTGCCTCTCCCCGGAAGGCAGTCCGCCGCACGACGCCGGCGCCGACGCCGGCGCTTCCTTCACTCCCGGCACGATGAGCCTTCGGCGCGATGTCCAGATCAAGTCCGTCCGCCGCGATCTCCCCGACGTCATCCACTTCTTGGCAAGGTGTCCGGAACCGAGCTTCCTTGGTTGCGACCCTCGCCGGGAACAGGCGCCGGGGACGGCCGGATGCAGGACCTCCGCGCGTTACAGGACGCTACTCCGCCGCCAGCCCGCAGCGGAGGCGCGAGCGCTTGGCATCGTGCGAGGGGTAGCGCGACAGGCACGCGGTGACAGCTTCCTCGTCGGGCGCATCACCCGGGAAGTAAACGACGCTCGCGATCGCCTCCCGCAGCCCTCCGTGCTCCTCCACGCTCACGTCCACCAGGAGGGGCACGCCCACGAGCGGATCCAGGTCGCCGCGCAGGTGGGGCGGCAGAATGTTGCTGGGCGGCGCGAGCGTGAGCAGCAGGACGCGCGCGTCCTGGCGCAGCGCCATGCGCACGAGCACGACCGGGCTCAGCGCCTCGTACGCGATGCTGGCGTCCGCGTGCGCGTAGTAGGAGCCGTCGAGGAGCTCCGTCATGCGGCCCTGACCGGGCGTGGGGCCAGCCGCGACCAGGTCGTGGCGAACCAGCACGGTCTTGTGGAACAACTCGCGGCGGATGCCGTCGAGCTCCTGCCGGCGCTGCTTGGCGACGGAAGGCTCGCCAGCGAGCGCGAGGGTCGGGAGCAGGAGAAACGCGGCGGAAAGCCAGCGGGCGGCGCGGGGCAATCGGGAGTCTTTCGTTCGGTTGCCTGTCACGGGGACACGGTGAATGGGCGCTTCAAACGGCCTCCCTTCCCGCGCATCGTCTCACGGTCGCGTTGGCATGGCGACGGACCGCTCGTTCTCGGACGCGTGGCGCGAAATGACGGGCCGCGCCGGCCGGCGGGCGTCGCTGGCGAGGCGAAGCAGGCCATGGCGACGCGTCCGGCGACGCTCCGCGCCTCGACCGCGCGCACTCCACCCTGACGCGAGCCCGACCCGTGCCATCATGCTCAAGAGCTCGATGTCAGCGGGCCGCGCCGGCGTCGACAACCCGCCGTGCTTCTCGCCCAGCACGCTCACGCGGTTCGGCGACGCGAAGAAGAGCGTCAGCGATCTCGCCGCCGGCTTGCGGGGCTGACGGCGGGATCGCTCGCGGCTTCATCTCCACGGGTGATAGCGGATGGTCGCCTCGTGCTCGGACCGCCTCGGGATCCATGACGGTTGCGATGATGGGCATCCGCGCCGAACACCGCGCACACTCCAGCACGTCCACCGCGAGCACCCGCCTCAGCAGGTCAGCCCAGGCCATCCGCGTCGAGCACTGCTTCCCCCCGAACGGCGATCCCCCGCGCGACCCGCACGCGGCCGTCGGCCATCTGCTGCAACGGAGCCGCCGCCAGCGCGGGTCGCATCAGGTGCCGGTACAGCCGCTCGGGTCGCGCCCGCTCCGTCGCTCGCACCGCGGGCCGGATGTCGAGGTCGTGCGTGAGCCTTCCGTAGCATCGATTGCTGCCAGCGCCGTCACGCCCACGACGACTCTCGACTTGCACGCCCTCCGCGGCAGCGCCGCGGAGCATTCGCCGATCGCTCGCCCCTCGGCTCCCGCCTCGCTCCGCGCCAGCCCGGGCAGCACGATCTTGCGCAGCGGCCACCCAGCGCGTGCGCCCGTCGCCGCGACGTTGCGTACCGACGCCGCCTGGCAGGCGTCGATCACCGAGAGGGGCTCGCCAGCGTCGTCGGATGCTCCATCCTCCCGCCACAATCCCAGGCGCAGCAGGAGCGGCCCCGCGCGCGCCACGATCAGCTCCGTCCACGCGCGCCTCTCCTGCGCCTTCGGCGCCACCAGCGCATGGAAACGCAGCCGCCCGCCCGCGCCCGGCACGCCCGCGCCCGGCGCGTGCACCCCGTCGAGGACGATCACGTGAGAGTGAACGTGGAGGCTGAGCGCGCTGCCGAAGCGCTTCGCCGCCGTCACCGTGCCGCACAGGCAGGGCACGGCCGTTGCACGGCCTGAAAACCGCGGCGCTTCCGGAGCCATCTCCACGGTGAACACGGTTTGCTGAGCCTGGATGTCCTTCGGTGGAATGTGATTTAGATCACGCGTGGCGGGAATTGACGGGCATCTCTCTGGGGGTAGGTTTCAGCCCGGAGGTTTCGAGCATGCGAATCGCGATACTGACGCGGAGAGACGTATCTCGAGCTGTACTCGGCCTGCTCCTTCTGGGAGTCGCAACGAGCGTCCTGGCAGGTACCTGGACAGTCGAGTACAACGGGATCACCTTCTCTGGAGCCTACAGTGTGGGGACGTGCAGTTCTGGAGGGTCCGGTCCGCTCACGCTGCAGCCGGGAGAGACCGGCACGATCTGTAACGATTCCGGTCGAGCTAGGTGCGTCAAGGCCAGGGTTGGGGACGGTCCGTAGCGCATCGTGAACGATGCCGTTACCGGCAACCCGATTCAGGTGGCGAATGGAAACAGCGCGACGATGACAGCGCCATCAGGAGAGGGGATGACCATCGACTTCACGGACTGTCCGGAGTGACGCGGCGCTTCGCGGCACGACGTCCGGTCTCCCGAGCAGGCCTGGCGCCAGCGGGAGCCTCGGGCCGGTTCTCGCTCGCGTGCCGAACCGCACATCTGGCGACCGCACGCCAAGCAACTCGATTGATGCCCGGAGCATGAGAGTCTCATGAACGCGGTTCCCTTGATGTTCCTGATCGCCGTTCTGCAGTCTGGATTCAGCACTGGCGGTGACCCCGTGCCGAAGGAACAGCCTGAAACGCAGATTGTCATCAGCACGGGCTCATGCACCAGTGAGGGCTGGACGTCCCGCCTGGGCGTGCTCGGAGATCGTCTGCTTGACGACGGGACGCGCGGCGCTACGGACGGCCCCGGAGCGATGCCTGTTGGCCCACGACTCGTGCAACAGCAAGGGCTGCGGCCCGTGGCGCCGCCCTGTGATGGGCGCGGGCAGGACAGGGCCGACGGACCGAGCATCTGCCTCCTCCCTCCGCAGCGCTTGGTCTTGCCTGGCTCGGAGCATGAAGCGCCTCTCGTCGAACTTGCCTTCCGCAACGACGGAGTCAGCGATCTTGTCATTCTCGGAGTGCAGCCAGCCTGTGGCGCTGTCGTGACCTCTTACACTCCGATCGTAAGGCCGGGGCAGGGAGGCACGATGGGCTTCAGGTTGAGCGCCGAGCCGCAGGGTCAGCGACTGTCCGGAGTGAGAGTCTGCACCAACGTGGCTGGCTGGGAGTCGGTCTGGCTGCCTGTCGAGGTTCCGCAGCGTTGAGTCGCGCTCGCAGTCGCGCGAAGCTCGGCGGGCGCCGTGTCCGCGACACGGCGAGAACGGAGGTCGACCTCAAGGCCGCTCGCCAGCTTCCGGAAGTGCGCGACCTGCCGGGCTGAGGCACGCGCTGGCGAACGACCACCCGCTGCTGGTGTCGGTGCGTCTCACGCTCTCGGCGTCGAGGCGACGGATCGCCCGTTCGCGGACACAGGTCGGGCGCGAGATGACGGGACGCGCCGGCGTCGAGAGCCCGCCGTGCTTCTCGCCCAGCACGCTCATGATGTTCGGCGACGCGAAGAAGAGCGCCAGCGATCTCGCCGCCGGCCTGCGCGGCTGACGGCGGGATCGCTCGCGGCTTCATCTCCACGGGTGATAACGGATGGTCGCCTCGTGCTCGCCGGCGGGCACGAGCAACCCGATGAACGCATGGTCGGCGGGGAAGGGCGGCACGGGCACGCCGTCCACGCTCGCGCGCATGCCGGGCAGCCACGCGTCCGAGACCACGAGCACGGCCGGCGCCGTCGCGCGCGTGCGCACCACGACGCCACCCGCCGGTTCGGCCACGATGGTCGCGTGGCCGTCCCATCCCGGCGGGACATCCTGCGCCGGCGGCGGGCCGAGCGCCGCCGGCCAGTCGGCTCGGCCAACCAGCGTGCTGGTCGCGAACAGCGTGTCCGGCGCGGTCTCGAGGATGGACGCGAACTCCGCCGAGCTCGTGAACCAGCGCACCGCGGGCACGACGCGCGCTCTCGGCTGCACGAGGCGGTTGCGGAAGAAGCGGAGCGGGCCGCCTGACGTCGCGATCTCGCCCGCGGGCTCGAGCCGCTCGTCATCGATCGCGTCCATGCTGGCGACGTGGCTGACGCCGGCGGTGCCCAGCAGCATGAGGTTCGTGCGCCACTCCGCGTGGAAGAAGTACGCGTTCAGCTGGTGGAGGCGCAGCGGAAGGACCGCCTCGATGTCGATCGGGAACGCGAGCTCGATGCCGTGGGACGCGGGCGTGTAGTACAGGAGCGCTTCGCGATGCCACGCGCTGAGCTCGACCGCCGTGCGGGGCGGTGGCGCCGGCAGGCGGCCCGTGCGGGCGCGATGGTCCACGTGCAGGCGTTGCAAGCCCGGAAGATCGAGCGCCGCGCGGGCCGCGGCCGGCCGCGTGGCGAAGACCTCGCCCGGGACGAAGGACAGGTGCGTCGGCGCGAGCCAGCCGAGATCGACGAGCAGGACGAGCAGGAGCGCCACGGGCGCGTGGCGGCGCATCGCCGTCACGAGGGCGATGGCCAGGAGCGCGAAGCCAGCGGCGTGCGCGCCGCCGGCAAGCAGGCGCACGCGCGCCGCTTCCGCCAGCGCTGCCCGCGGCTCGGCTCCCATGGCCTCGGGGCCGAGTCCCGCGATCCACGAGCCGATGGGACCGCCGAGCGCGCAGGTCGCCGCCGCCGCGATCGCGCACGCCATGACCGCCAGCAGCGCACGCCTGCGGCGAAGAGGCTCGAGGCAGGCCAGCTCGTCCGCCCCGCGCGCCAGCAGGGCCGCGAGCGGGAGCAGGGCGGGCAGCAGCCACTTCACCGGATAGCGCAGCCCGTCTCCCGCGATCAGGTGAAGGCCGGCAGCGCCGGGAGCGTTGGCGCCCAGCGCGAGCCAGCCCAGGACGGCCGCGCCCACGAACAGCGGCGCCCCGGAGCGCTCGCGAGCATGCGCGAGGGCGCCGGCAAGGATCAGGCCCAGGGCCAGGGCGCCCCAGTGCATCGAGGTGAAGTACTCGTTCACGCGATCCGGCAGGAGGGTCCGCGCCGTGAATCCCTCGAGGCCGAACAGGCGCGGGTCGCCGAACGGACGGGGCACGAGAAAGCCGAGCGCTTGCGCCGGGTGAAGCGACCACTGGAGCGCTCCCTCCGGCGTGAAGCCAGCGGCGCGCTCGGACGCCGCCACGTGGCGCCACGCGGGCCACAGGAGCGCTGCGGCCGCCGCGGCGCCCGCGGCCATCGCGATCAACGCGGGCCTCGCCGCGCGCAGCCGCGCCGCGAGATCCGTCGCCGGCCGCAACGCCAGGTGGCCCGCGACGGCAACGAGCGTCGGGCCGACGACGAAGGGCTCGGCCGTGAGCAGCAGCATGAGCGTGCACGCCGCGAGCGCCGCGAGGCTGGCGGCGCCGCGCCAGCGAGCGGCGGGCGTCGAGACGGCCGCGCGCGCCGCGACGAGCATCCACGGCATCCAGGCCAGAGCGCGCACGAGATTCGGCTGGACCAGCGACGACACCGCGATGCCGGAGAGCATCAGGGCGATTGCGGCAGTCGCGGCGGCCAGGGGCGTCCGGCCCGCGGCGCGGAGCCACGCGCACGTGCCGGCGCCGGCGAGGCCGAGATGGGCGACGGCCAGCCAGGTGAGAGCCGTGGCCGGGGGCATCACCGCAACCAGCCAGTTCGGCGGATAGACGACGGCGGCGACCGGGTGGCCGAGCAGGGGCAAGCCGTTCCAGAGGAGCGGCGTTCGCAGCAGGTCCCCGGAGAGCAGCCCCTCGCGCATGCAGGCGGCGAGCGGCTCGAAGAACGCTGTCATGTCGCCCCCGCCGATCACCCGACCGCGCGCGAGCCACGGCGCGAGGACGACGAACGGGATCACGCCGACGATCAGGGTCGCCCAGCGCGAGAGGGGGGACTCCGGTGCTGACGCGGGTGTCACTTCGCGAGAGCGGCCTTCGCGTGGCGGACCGTTTCGTCGGGCTTGACGCCGTACCAGGCCGCCAGGATTCGCCCGCTCTCATCCACCAGGAACGAGGACCGCACGATGCCGGCGTAGCGCCTGCCGTAGAGCGTCCGCTCGCCGAAGGCGCCCCAGGCTCGCGCGACCAGCCGGTCCTGGTCTGACAGGAGGGGGAATCCGAGCGTGAACTTCTGGTCGAACCGCTTCTGCGTCGCGGGCGAGTCGGGGCTGATGCCCACGACGTCCACGCCGAGCTTGCCCAGGCGCTTGCGATGATCGCGGACCGAGCAGGACTGCACGGTGCATCCGGGCGTGTCGGCCCGCGGGTAGAAGTACACGAGGAGCTTCCGGCCCGCGTAGTCGGTCAGGCTCACGATGCGGCCCGACTGGTCCTTGAGACCGAAGGGCGGAGCGATGGCCCCCGGGCGGAGCTTGCCCGTGATGACTTTCTTGGCCGGCGCCTTCTTGGCGGGGGCCTTCTTCGCCGGCGCGGCCTTCTTGGGGGCGGCGGCCTTCGCCTTGGCAGGGGCCCTCTTCTTGGCTGGCGCCTTCGCCTTGGCTGGCGTCTTCTTCGCCGGCGCCGCCTTCTTTCTTGCCGCCATGAGCCGCCTCCTTGCCATCGCAGCGATGGACTGCCGTCATGTTGCCCCGAGTGGCTCGGGGTGTCCAGCCCGGACCATTCGTGAAGCTGACGCATCCAACGGGCGCTCGCGGCCGATGGCTGCGTGATCGGACCTGCGGTCCGAGGGCGACTGCCGGACGAGCCGGCGGACCGTCGCGGCGCCGGGCCACGCGCGACCCAGCAAGGGGTTCCCGTTGGACTCCGTCGGGAATCCTCGACGTAGGGCACGGCTACGCCTCCGGTTCCCTCCGTCGTCCGCCTTGCCCTCGGCCACGATCACCTCGTTGGATCCAGTCGGCCGATGACCCTTGCCAACGCAGGCCGGCATCGACGACGCCATGCGAGCGTTCCGCCCCATGACTGCGCCACCTTCATGAATGGACCGGGCCAGATCAACGCGCGGTCCCGGCAGGGGGGCCAGGCGCACGCCGCGGTCGGCAGCCGCGCCCGCGCCGGGTTGCGTCGGCGTGCTCGCGGGAGCGACCATTCGGGCATGGGCTCCGCTGCCGGCGAACGGATCACGCACGTGTTCGAAAGCGACGTCTTCATCGCCGTGGACAAGCCGGCGGGTTGGCTCAGCGTGCCCAGTCGCTGGGGCGAGCGCGACGCGCGCCCGTGCCTGGGGCGGCGCCTCGAGGCGGACCTGGGCTCGCGCCTGTTTCCCGTGCATCGCCTCGACGAGGAGGTCAGCGGGATCATCCTGTTCGCGCGGACGGCGCCCGCGCACGCCGCGGCCAGCGGCTGGTTCGAGGCGCGGCAGGTCGGCAAGCACTACGAGGCGTGGACGGAATCGCCGGCGGGCGCCGTGCCCGCGCCCTTCGCAGCGACGTGGCGCGCGCGCTTGCTTCGAGGCAAGAAGCGCGCGTACGAGAGCCCTCACGGCAAGGACAGCGAGACGGTGGCGCGCATGGTCGGCCCGGCCAGGGGCCTCGCGCCGCCCGCCCTGGCCTGGGAACTCGACCCGGTCACGGGCCGCTCGCATCAGCTCAGGTTCGATCTGGCCCGGCACGGCTACCCGATCCTCGGCGACGCCCTCTACGGCGCGAGCAGGCCGTTTCTGCCGGCCGCCATCGCGCTGCGGTGCGTGCGGCTCCGGTTCCTGGACGCGGCGGCCGCCCGTCTCGGGCTGCCGGAGGCGCTCGAGGCGCCCGGCCTCGAGGAGTGGGCTGCCTTGGCCGGAGACCGGGACGGCCACTCGTGAGGCTTCCGGGTCCGATGGGGCACTTCAGGACAGCCTGAGGGGCCGCCTCGGGCCTTTCGCCTGGGGGTGGCGGATTCGTGACGCGGTGGGGTAGGCATCGCCCGGGGAGTTGCGCTATCCTTCAGTTGCCGCGGCTGGTGCGGGCGGATCGCGGTCCTCCCTCCCTGCGATGCGTCCCCGGCCGCGGCACCTCCAACGCTTTCCCCTTCGCCGCCTGCGCCCGTCGTGTCGTTCGTTTTCACTTGCAACGACTGGCGCGCCGAGTCACGGCCGGGCGTGATTCGCCGCTCGGGCCCGTGACGCAGCCTCAGCGTGAAGCAGGCGAGCCTCTCGCGCCATCGGGGAGGGGGACTTGCGCGTCGCGGGCGCCTCTAGCATCGTGAAGCGCGCCGAAGTTGCCGAGCGCCGCTGGCCGTCCGCACCGGAGGAGCCCCCCATGTCTGTCGCCACCGTCCAGGAACACATGACCTTCGCGCCCGCGACGATCCCCGCGACGGCGTCCCTGGCCGAGGCAGCCCAGCTCATGCGCGAACGCTCCATCCGGCACCTGCCGGTGGTCGAGGGCGAGTCCTGCGTCGGCGTGCTCAGCGAGCGCGACATCAACGTGGCCCGCACGTTGCGCAGCGTCACGCTGGAGAAAGCCCTGGTCACGCTCGTCATGGCGACGCCCCCGCTCGTGGTGCCGCCCGAGGCCCGCCTGTCGGACGTGGCCGCCCGCATGCTCGACCGGAAGGCCGGATCGGCCGTCGTCGTCCACGAGGGTCGCGTGGTGGGCATCTTCACGAGCCACGACGCCCTGCTGGCGCTGCACGCGACGCTGGGCGCCTCCTGAGCGGCCCGGCTGGCTGCCGCCGGTTGGATGCACGGCGGGCCAGGTGGTTGGCGTCAGCTTCTTGAATTTCGGAAGCGCAACGAGATCTTGCCGTCGTCGCAAGAACTTGAATCGCGCCGCGGCCTCGGGCTCGTCTTGCATCGTGGCGAGAGCGACCACTCGCCACGGAGACACGCCATGCGCACGAAGGATTACTGGAAGGGCCGACCCAAGCTCCAGGCCTGGTTCAAGTCAGGCGAGGACGCCGAGGCGCTCAAGCAACATTTCGCCCGGGCGAGAGCTGCTGGCAGGACGTTCGCCCGGGCTCCCGGCGGATGGGTCACCGAGTGGCTTGTCCCCGCCGCCGAGGCCGCGGCGCGCGGACGGTTCCCCGCCCCGGCGCCCGAGGATCACGAGCTCGCCGAGGCTCTGCGTGTCGTGGGAGACCATCTCGGAACGCACGATCCCGTCGAGATTCACCGCTCGCTCGTCCTGCGCGCGGCCAGTGCGCTGGCGCGCTCGCGCGAGGCGGCGGCAGCGCCCGCGCGGCCCCTTCGCGATGCGGTGAACGGGAGCTGACCGGCGCGAGGCGCCGGCCCGTCTCACCAGTTCGCGCGGAGCTCGGCCGTGACGCGGCGCCCGATGATGTCGCCAAACACGTGCTGCTGGATGTCCTCGTCGAGCAGGTTCGTCGCGTTGACCACGAACTTGAGGTGCTCGCGCGCGAACTCGACGCCGAAGCCGGCGTTCACCTGCCAGAACGCGTCGGTCATTCCCCAGAAGCGCGAGTCCAGCACGTCGGTCCAGAAGGCGTCGTCCGTGAAGGACACGCCCAGCGAACCCGAATACCGGCCGCGCTGGATCGCGACGCCGGCGCTGAACTGGTTCTCGGAAGGCACCCCGAGCTCGAGCGGCTGGAGGGGCGTGTCGTCCTTCACGTCCGGCGTGTCCTGCCACGTGTAGCTGAACGTGCCCGTCACGCCGTCGGCGAACGCCACGTTGAAGCCGAGTTCCACGCCCTGATAGGTCACCTCGCCGACGTTGCGGTAGGAGAACTCCTTGGGCAGGGGCAGGACCGCGAGCACGGCGGGGCCCGGCGGATCCGGGATCGTCGGCAGGCCGGGGATGGCGGGTGGCGGATCCAGCGGCGAGTAGAACTTGCTCACGAAGAAGTCGATGTTGTCCTTGACGATGTTCTGGTAGAGCGCGAGCGTCATGGTCACGCGGCTGCCGAAGTTCCCGGTGTAGCCGATCTCGTAGGCGTCCACGGTTTCCTCGCTCAGGTCGGGGTTCCCGACGCCAGCGGACGGGAAGAAGAACGTCGTCGGTCCGCCGCCGAAGTCCACCGTGGCCGCCTGCACGATGACCGTGCTCAGGTAGTTATTCACGAGGGAGGGCGCGCGGTAGGCCTTGTTGAACGAGAGCCGGATGGCGTGATCCGGGTTGGGCTTCATGATCAGGCTCGTGCGGGGCGAGACGACCGTTCCGATCGTGTCAAAGTCGTCGAGCCGCGCGCCGATGTTCCACTGGACGTGGTCGTTGAACGTGATCTGGTCCTCGAGGAACAGCCCCCACTCCCGCCGGGAGTTCTCGAGCGGCGCGATGGACAGATCGAAGTCGTTCTTGCGGACGTCGCCGCCCGCCACGAGCAGGTGGTGGCGTCCCACTGGCTCGCGCCACGACACGTCGCCGACGTACGTCGTCGTGTCGAACAGGAAGTCGAGACCGTTGAGCAGGTTCGTGGCGTCGCCGTCCAGCCAGTTCACGTAGAAGCGCGATTCGAGCTTGGCGCCCTCGAAGGCGGTCTCGAAGTAGGTGGCCTGCGTGCCGTCGTCCACGCGGAAGGGCCCGAGGCCCGTGTGGATGATCCCGGACGTGCGCGCGCCGCCGGCCTTGAACGACCACCGCTGACCCTCCTGCGGCTCGTAGTCCACGCGGAAGTCGGCCTTCGGTTGCTCCGTGCCCTCGTTCGCGTAGGCCGGCAGCGGCGTGCCATCGGGGGTCGTCGAGGGTCGCGGCCAGGCGTCCTGCTCGAACATGCTCGCCGAGATCTTGTAGCTGAACTTGTCGAAGGCGTCGGCCCACAGGATGGAGGCGTTGCGGGTGCCCTGCTCGCCGCCTCCCGCGACGAACTGGCCGCCGTCGATCTCGCGCGGGCTCTTGGTCCTCACGTTGATGACGCCGCCGATCGCGTTCGGTCCCCAGATCGCCGAGCCGGGGCCGCGCAGGATCTCGATCGAGCCGACCTCTTCGAAGTTCGTCGGGAGAACGTCCCACATGACGAAGCCGAAGAAGTCCTGATAGACCGAACGCCCGTCCACCAGCGCGAGCTGGCTCGTCGCGAGCGTGGAGGTCGCGACCCGCGACGTGAAGTTGATGTCGCGCGCGGAGAGCTGCACGATGTTGAGGCCCGGCACGCCGCGCAGCAGGTCCGCATAGTTGTCCGCTGGCGAGGTCTCGATCTGCTCCGGGCCGACGACCGTGATGGCCACCGGCGCGTCGATGAGCTTCTCTTCGGTTCGAGAGGCGGTCACGACCATCTGCTCGGAATACTGGATGTCCACCGGGTCCGACGGCTCGGCGGCGAGCGCGTCATGGGCGACGAGACCACCCAGCATGAGGAGGCAGGCGACCTGGCAACGCCGGACGAGGATCCACGGGGTCATGCACGCTCCTGGCTCCCTCGGCGCCACGGTATTCGGGTCGAGGCGCCGCCGGCAAGCGAAACCCGCCGGAAGGGGAACGGGTCGCGTGATGCCGCGCGCCTCGCCCCGGGTCGCCGCCAAGAGCATGCTAGCGACATGCGTTCCCGCCCCCGTCCGCTCGCCGCGCTCATGGCCCTGGCGTTCCTCGCGGCGGCCTCCGGTCTGGCGAACGCGGAGGGCTCCGATGTCGCGGCGCCCGGAGCGATCGCGGTCGAGGGCGAGGCTCCGCGGCGTCCGGTCTGCGTCGTGCTTTCCGGCGGCGGGGCGCGAGGCGGCGTTCACGTCGGCGTGCTTCGCGCGCTCGAGGAGAAGCACGTTCGCGTGGACGCGATCGTGGGCACGAGCATGGGGGCGATCGTCGGCGGCCTGTACGCGGCCGGGCTCTCGCCCGACGAGATCGAGGCGGCGCTCACGGGCGTGGACTGGAGCGACGCCTTCCGCGACCTGCCGCCGCGCGCCGACAGGAGCTTCCGCCGGAAGGGCGATGACGAGAGCTTCGTGGTCAAGCTCCAGCTCGGCGTCAGTCCGCGGGACGTGTCGTTGCCCGCCGGGCTTCTCCAGGGCCAGGAGGTCCTCGCGCTGCTCGACCGGCACGCGCTGCGCGTCGCGGGCGTGCGCGACTTCGACGAGATGCCAATCCCCGTGCGCGCCATCGCCAGCGACGCGGCGACGGGGCAGGCGGTGGTCCTCCGGTCGGGTCGCCTGACGGAGGCCCTGCGCGCGAGCATGTCCATCCCCGGGCTCTTCGCGCCTTACGCGATCGACGGCAGGCTCCTCATGGACGGCGGCGTCGCGAGCAACCTGCCCGTGCGCCTCGCCATGCAGGAGTTCCCGGACGCCGTCATCGTCGCGGTGGACGTGACGACGCCGCCCACGCCGGCTGACAAGCTGGGGTCCCTGCTGGCGGTCATGACGCAGCTCACGAACATCCTGACAGCCAACAACGTTGCGCTGGACATCGCGGCGCTGCGCGAGAGCGACGTGCTGCTGCGCCCGGAACTCGGCGACGCCGGAACGCTCGACTTCCAGCGCTTCGGCGAGGCCGCGGCCATCGGCCTCGCTGCGGCTCGCGCGCGCGCCACGGACCTCGCCCGGTTCGGTCGCTCGCCCGAGGAGCACGCCGCGTGGCTCGCGAGCGTGCGCCGCTCGGTGCCGGCGGCGCCGCTCGTCGTGGACATCGGCGTGGAGACGGACTCGCCGCTCGGCACCGGCGCGCTCGAGGCGCGGCTGCGCCAGCGCGTCGGCGAGCCACTCGCCGTCGAGGCGCTCGAACGGGATCTGCGGCGCGTGCACGGGCTCGGCGTGTTCGATCGCGTCAGCTGGCGCCTGGACGACGCCGCCGGCGGCAAGCGCCTCGTGGTCAACGCGGCGCGCCGCGCGCTCGGCCCCGGATACCTGCAGTTCGGCCTGCATCTCGACGCGGACTCGGAGGGGCGCAACCGCTTCCGCCTGGGCGCGGCCTACACGCTCACCGAGCTGAACTCGCGCAACGCCGAGTGGCGCACCGAACTGCAGCTCGGCGACGACGCGCTCATCGCCACCCAGCTCCACCAGCCGTTCGGAGAGCGCCTGCGCTGGTTCGTCGCGCCCGGGCTTCGCGTCGGGCGTTCCGTTCGCTCGCTCCACGATCGCGACGACGAGCTCCTCGGCGAGTATCAGCGCACGACGGCCGGAGCGCGCGTGGACGCCGGGCGCGAGCTGGGCACGTGGGGCGAGGTCCGCGTGGGCGCCTGGCGCACGGCCGGACACTCCGAGGCGCGGCCACGCGGCATCGGCCTGCCCGAGGGCGGGTGGGACGCGAGTCGCGTGTTCGGGCGCCTGTCGCTCGACACGCTCGACGACCTGCGGTTTCCGAGGCACGGCCTGCGCGCGGCGGCAGAGTACGGCCTGTCGCGCGAGGGGTGGGGAGGGGACGCGGACTTCGACCTGGCGGGCGTCTCCCTGCTCGTCGCGGGCACGCGCGGGCGCAACACGCTTCTCGGCCGCGGACGGTGGATGGACACGGTCGCGGGCGACTTGCCGTACCAGGAGCGCGTCGAGCTCGGCGGGTTCCTGGATGTCTCGGGCCTGCGCCCGGGCCAGCTCGACGGGCAGGGCCTGGCCTACCTCTCGGCCGTGTACCTGCGCAGGCTGGGCCGATCGCTCATCACGCCGCTGTACGCGGGCGCGGCGCTCGAAGGCGGCATGGTGTGGGAGCAGGATCCGGAGTTCGGCGTGGATGGCCTCATCCCCGCCGGGGCGGTCTTCCTCGGGTACGACTCGCCCATCGGGCCGGTGACGCTCGGCGCCGGCTTCGCGGAGCGCGGGCGCGCGGCGCTCTACCTGCAGCTCGGTCGCACGTTCTGACGAAAGCGCCAGCCGGTCAGGGCGTGAGCGCTCGCGTGATCTTGTCGAGGATGGCCTTCTCCGCGCCCGAGACGGCGAACGCGACGCCGAAGACGCCGCCCGACGCCGCCGCGACGTCGCGGCACAGAGCGATCAGGTCGTTGCGGAACGCGGCCAGCTCGGCGGGCGACAGCGACGACTTGAGCTCGGCCGCGAGCATCTGCCAGATCTTGTCGTGATCCGGCGAGGGGCCGCGGCGCAGGCGCTCCTCGAGGTAGGCGTGGCTCGCGGTGCCTGGCAGGACGCCTCGCCCGGCGGCCGCGTCCATGACGGCGGTGACTTCCTTGTCGTCCAGGCTTCCGTCGGCCCAGGCGATCTCGACCAGCGGGTAGAGATGGAAGGCGGCCATCAGCTCGCCGTTGATGTTGAGCTCCACGAGGGCGTCGAGGACCTCGTCGCTCGCGATGCCGGTGGACTTCATGATCTCCGCCTTGTCCACCTTCTTGCGGAAGACGGCCTTCAGCTTCTCGATCGTCTCGGCTTCCTGGCGGTTGAAGTACTCGGCCTCGAAGGCCGTTTCCCGCTTCTCGAATGCGCTCTTCTTCGGATCCATGGGTCGTGCGTGCCTCGTGGAAAGACGTTCTGGCCTGAGCATGCCACAGCGTCCGCCCCCCGGCCCGTGCGGCCGCCGTCACGCCGGCCTTTCACACGGGGGGACCAGCCGGTGGCCGTCAAGCGGGACTGACACCTGTCAGGGAGTCCTGACACACCCGGATGCTGCGCTCCACCCGGCAAGATCACGCGAACTCCGTGCGGAAGAACCTATGATTCCCGGGCTCGCCGCGGCGGGCTGGAGGTTCCGTGACGCTGTCCCTGCGCTTGCTGGCGCTCTACCCCAAGAAGATCGGCTCGGCGGCCGTCGGGCGCCTCGCGACGCTGCGCTTGCCCGTGTCGTGGCGCGAGCCGCTCCTCGGCGCGTTCGCCCGCCGGTTCGGCATCCGCCTGGATGAGGCCGCGCTGCCGCTGCGCGAGCATGCCTGCCTGCAGGATCTCTTCACGCGGCGGCTCGCGCCGGGCCTCCGTCCGCAGGATCCGCCCGTCCCCGGCGGCGTCAACTCGCCCGTGGACGCGCGTGTCATCGCCACCGGTCGCGTCGAGGCGGGCACCGCCATCCAGGCCAAGGGCCTGCCGTACCGCATCCACGAACTCCTCAAGCACCACGCCGACGCGGGCCGCTTCGAGGGCGCCGCGTACGTGACGCTCTACCTCGCGCCCTCGGACTACCATCGCATCCACGTTCCCGCGACGGGCCGCGTCACGGCGGTGTCGCGCGTCGAGGGTGAACTCTGGCCCGTGAACGACGCCAGCACCGCGGCCACGCCGCGCCTGTACGAGCGCAACCGCCGCGCGACGTGGCTCGCGACCGGGACCGGAACATCCGAGGGTCTCGAGATCGCGGTCGTGCTGGTCGGAGCCACGCACGTCGGGGGCGTCCTCCTGGACGATCGGTGGCTGGCGGGTCGCGCGCTGCCGCGCGACGGCGCGATCGCGGTGAGCGATCTCCCGTGCGAGCCAGGCGACGATCTCGGCACGTTCGCGTTCGGATCCACCGTCGTGCTGCTGATCGGCGGCCCGCGCTCGGCGGCGTTCGTGACGGGCGTGAGCACGGGCGAGACCGTGCGCGTGGGGCGCCGGCTCGGCCGCTTCGATCACCAGCCGAGCGCGATCGCTCCGCGGTAGACCACGAATGCGGCGATCCACGCGGCCAGCGTCATGTACGCGAACGCGAACAGGGGCCAGGCCCAGCCGCCGGTCTCGCGTCGCATGACGGCCAGCGTCGAGACGCACTGCAGCGCGAACACGAAGTAGGCCAGCAGCGCGAGCGCCGCCGGACGCGTCAGCGGCGGGACGCCGCCCTCGGTCGAGGGCGTGGACAGCACGACGCCCAGGCGCCCCGAGTCCTCGCCATCGTCCTGCTGCGCGTACACCTGCGCCAGCGTCGAGACCATCACCTCGCGCGCGGCCATGGAGCCCACGAGGCCGATGTTGATGCGCCAGTCGAAGCCCAGCGGCGCGAAGATGGGCTCGAGCGCCTTGCCCATCGTCGCCGCCGCGCTGTGCTGGATGACGTGCTGTCGCGCCTGCGCCTCGCTCATGCCGGGCTCGGGCGCGCGCTGCGGGTAGTTCAGCAGGGCCCAGAGGATGATCGACGCGGCCAGGATCACGGTGCCGGCGCGCTTGAGGAACATGCCCGCGCGCCGCAGCACCTGGATGGCGACGCTCCGCAGCGACGGAAAGCGATACGGCGGCAGCTCCAGGTAGAAGGGCAGCGTGCGTCCCCTCAGGAGCCCGCGCTTGAACAGCGCCGCGAACAGCAGCGCGCCGAAGGCCCCGGCCAGGTACAGCGCGAGCAGCGTCAGGCCCTGCCATGTCAGCGGTCCGAGCACGGGATCGGGCGGCACGAACGCCGCGATCAGGAGGGCGTAGACGGGCAGGCGCGCCGAGCACGTCGCGAGCGGAGCGACCAGGATCGTCGCGAGGCGGTTGCGGGGCGAGGGGATCGTCCGCGTGGCCATGATGCCGGGCACGGCGCACGCGTAGGAGGACAGCAGCGCCACGAAGCAGCGCCCCTCGAGGCCGATCCAGCCCATCAGCCGGTCAATCACGAACGCCGCGCGCGCCATGTAGCCGCACGCCTCGAGGAAGAAGATGACCGCGAACAGCAGCAGGATCTGGGGCAGGAAGACGATGACCGCGCCCACCCCGCGGATCACGCCATCGGCGAGCAGGCGCGTGAGCGCCGAGTCGGGGAGCGTCGCGAGCGTGGCGTCCGCCGCGCCGTCCATCAGGCCCGACAGCAAGTCCATGGCCGGCGTGGCCCACGTGAAGATGGACTGGAAGAACACCGTGACGAACGCGAGGAACACGAGCGGTCCCGCGACGGGATGCAACAGGACGGCATCGAGCCGTCGCGTCAGGCGGCCGGGCTCGGGGCGCTGCCGCGTGCAGCGCTCGAGCAGCGCGTCGGCCCAGGCGAAGCGCTCCTCGGTCGTGGGCCCCGGCAGGTTGCGCGTCCGGGGCCACGTTGCGCTTCGCGCGAGCTGCGCGCGCAGCTCTTCGATCCCGAGGCCGCGGTTCCCGACGACGCCGCAGGTCGGCACGCCCAGCTCGCGCTGGAGCGCGATCAGGTCGAGGTCGCCGTGGTTGGCCTTGAGCTCGTCGATCATCGTCAGGCAGAGGAGCGACGGAAGCCCGAGCTGCAGGATCTCCGCGATCATCGGCAGCGACCGGTCGAGGCTGGTGGCATCGGCCACGATCACGACGGCGTCCGGGCGATCCTCGCCGAGCTCGCCGCGCAGCACGCGCACGGCCACGGCCTCGTCCTCCGAGATCGCGTGGAGGCTGTACGTGCCGGGCAAGTCGATCAGCGTGATGTCGCCACCCGGCGTGGGCACCGTGCCCTCGCGCCGGTCCACCGTCACGCCCGGGTAGTTGCCCGTCTTCATGCGCAGGCCCGTCAGCGCGTTGAAGAGCGTCGTCTTGCCCGAGTTGGGGCTGCCGGCGACGGCGATGCGTGCGGCTCGCGGCGGGGAGGCCAGCGCGGGGGAGTTCATGGCGCGACCGCGATCTCGACGCGCCGGGCCTCGTCGCGACGCAGGCAGAGCTCGATGCCCCGGAACCGGAAGCACAGCGGGTCGCCCAGGGGAGCCCGCCGCACGAAGCTGACGGGAGTGCCGGCCGTGAGCCCGAGCTCGCGGAGGCGGTCCGCGACCTCGTCCGCGCCATGCACGCGCACGACGCAGCCGCGACCGAGCTGCACGAGGTCTGCCAGCGTGGTCGGGCTCGGGGGGCCCGCGGGCGAATCGGAGTTGATAGTCATTCTCAAGAGCAGCCGAACCGACCGGCTCGCGGGGAGATGCAGGCGAGGAAGGAGGGTCTACCGGGGAATCCTAGACCACCCGCCAGGGTTCAGAGGCGTGCGCTCCCGCTCGTGGCGGGAGGGGGGCCCGGCGGGGTCGCGGCCGAGCAGGCCGGATTTGCCTCGCCGCCCGTCGCTGCGAGCGAACTGCGGGTGATCGCGAGCACGCCGGCTCGGCGGCTCGCGTGGCGCCTTGTTCCCGCCCCGACCGCTCCTGTACCGTCCGCGCCGGAGAAACGAGTGGCCACCTTGAAGATCGGGGAACTCCTCATTCGCGAGGGGCTCATCACGCCGTCCCAGCTCGATCAGGCGCTGACGGCGCAGCAGGTGTTCGGCGGCCGCCTCGGGACCAACCTCGTCGAGCAGGGCTTCGTCAGCGAGGAAGACCTCGCGAAGGTCCTGTCCCAGCAGCTCGGGATCCGCATGGTGCTGCCCGGCGAGATCGCGACCCTCGATCCCGGCCTCCTCGCCATGATCCCCGATCACGTGGCGCGCAAGTACCAGGTCGTGCCCTTCGCATGGGACGAGGCTCGCGATCGGCTGTTCCTCGCGATCGCCGACCCCGGGAACCTGCAGAAGGTGGACGAGATCCAGTTCGCGCTCTCGGTGAAGGTCGAGTTCGCCATCTGCCCGGAGGTCATGCTCGCGTGGGCGCTCGAGCAGCACTACGGCATCGAGCGGCAGCGCCGGTACATCCGCGTGGCGGGGCTCAGCGAGGCTGAACTCAAGCTGGATCCTCGTGATCGGCCGGCGCCCCAGGGGCGCGCGCCGGCGGCCGCGCGCACCGGCAGGCCCGCGCCGGCGGAGATGCTCCGCCGGATCCTCGAGGCGCGCACCAAGAAGGAACTCATCACCGCCACCGTCGAGGTTCTCGCGGGGACGTGCGGCGAGACGGTCTTCTTCGTCGTGAGGGGCGAGCACATCGTCGGCTGGGATGCGCGCGGCCTGCCGGCGTCCGCCGACGCGCTGCGCGCGGCGACGCTGAAGATCGCCGACTCGCCGCTCGCCACCGCCGCGCTCGAGGGCTGCCGGCATCAGGCGCTCCCGCGGATCGACGATCCTGCCCTGGGGGCCGTCCTGGCCAGCGTGTTCGTGGACTGCGCCCGGCCGGCGTTCCTGCTTCCGCTGATCGTCAACCGCAAGGGCTTCGGCCTCTGCGTCATGAGCGATCTCCCGCCGGACTTCCAGGCTGGCGAGCCCGTGCTCCTGGAGTTCATGAAGCGCGTGGCCTGCAAGCTGCAGATCTTCTTCCTGACCGAGTACCTCGCCGCCCCGCTCTGATTCACCTGCGGCGCGAGCGCCGCGTCAGGGCACGCGGGCGGCGATGACGGGCAGGAGCCAGGCCGCGTAGGCGCTCTCGTCGCGGAGCGTGGCGATCATGTCGTCGAAGTGCGCGCGGGCTTCCTCGGCGGACAGCCGCGAGTGCCTGCCGATCGCGTCGGCGTACCCGTCGCGCCACGCCTCCCAGATCGCCGCGAACCGGTCGCGGGGCACGCGCAGCGTGTCCACGACGATGTAATCCAGGCTGATCTCGCGCAGCCCGAGATCGCGGAGGAGCGTGACCGCGCGTCGGCCGACGCGAAGGTCAGTCCCGGTCGCGGCGCCAAACGCCACGGGGCCGTCCCGCCAGAAGTCGTCGGGGTCCAGCCGCCGGGGAGGGAAGTGGATCATCCCGTAGTCCTCGACGATCAGGTGGAGCCAGCCGCCCGGCGCGGTCACGCGCGCCATCTCGGCGAGGAGCCGCTGGGGCTCCGGGACCGCCTGCAACACGTGACGGCACGTGGCGAGATCGAACGATGCATCGGGGAGCCCCAGGTCGAAGGCGTCGCGACGCTCGAAGCGCACGCGCGGTCCGAGCGCCGCGCACCGCGATCGCGCCACGGCAAGATGTTCCTCGACGATGTCCACGCCCAGAGCGGTGGCGCCCGGCAGCAGGTGCGCGATGCGCTCCGTGATCTCGCCCGTCCCGCAGCCGACATCGAGGATGCGCGCGTCGCGCGGGAGCTCGCGCTGCTGCAGGAGCGGTGCCTCCTGAGGCCAGATGCACTCGGCCTGGGCAGCGAGGTTCCGCACCATGGACTCGTGGCGCATCTGCTCGTCCTGGGGGTTCCGGCCTGTGGGCATGGGGCTCCGGCTCGGCGCGTGCCTCTGCCGCCGCGCGCGATCGCGAGCGGGAGCGTACACTCAGACAAACGGGGGAGCGCACGAAGCCATGACCCGCCGCCAGCGAGATCATGAATGCCCTCACGGGCACGCCCAGGCTGCCGGGCACGCGGCGGGATGCGAAACGTGCGCGCGCTCCGATCACGATCCGACCGTCGCCGCGCGACCGCGTGCCGCCGCCGGCTCCGAGCATCCCATGCCGGAGCCCGGCACCCTGGTCGCCGGCCGCTACCGGGTCGTGCGCTCGCTCGGCCGGGGCGGATTCGGCGTCGTGCACGAGGTCGAGGACACGGTGCTCGGCCGGCGCGTCGCCCTCAAGCTCCTCAGGTTCCCGCGCGACGTCGCGGGGTTCGAGCGCGAGGCGCAGGCGCTCGCGCGGCTTCGCCATCCGAACCTCGTGACCGTGCACGACTTCGTCTCCGACCAGGGCCTCATGGGCCTCACGGTCGAGCTCGTCGAGCACGGCACGCTGGCTGACCTGCTCGCGAGCCGCCGCCTCGACTGGCGCGAGGCCGTCGCGCTCGGGCTGCAAATCGCGCGGGGGCTCGAGCACGCGCACGCGCGCGGGGTCATCCATGGCGACATCAAGCCGTCGAACGTGCTGCTGGATGCCGACGGCCGGGTCAAGGTCACCGACTTCGGCACCGCGCGGTTCACGGACGCCGCCGCCGAGGGCGAGGGGCTCTTCATCGGCACCGTGGCCTACGCCGCGCCCGAGCGGCTCGCCGGCGAACCGGTCTCGGCGGCGACCGACATTCACGCTCTCGGCGTCCTCCTCTTCGAGCTCATCGCTGGCAAGCTGCCGTACCGCGGCGATGGCACGGAGGACATCGCCACGCTGATCGGCACGGCGCCACCGCCGTCACTCCGCGCGGAGGCGCCCGACGTTCCGGCCGATCTCGAGCGCTTCGTCACCGCCTGCCTGGCCAAGCACCCCTCCGCGCGTCCACCCGGCATGGCCGCGGCGCGCGGCCGGCTCGAGGCGATCACCGGGCTGGGCGAGTCCTCGCTCCCGCAGCCCGTGCCGGATCGGCTTCGGATCGCGCGCGCGCGGCCGGCGGCCAGCGGCGAGTGCCGGCGCGTCGTGGTCATGGCCGCCGCCTTGCGGCATCTCGACGACGCGCTCGATCACCTCCCGCCCGACGATGCCCGCGAGTGGGCGCGAGAGGAGATGTCCCGCGTCATGCACCTCGTCGGCGAGCACGGCGGGCTGATTCACGATGCCGGCGCCGCGTCGCTCCTGGCCGTCTTCGGGCTCGAGGGGGCGCGCGAGCTGTCCGCGCCGGAAGCCGTCGCGTGTGCGCTCGCCCTGGCCTCGCCCGCGCCCGACAAGGGGGCGGAGGCCGCCGGGGGAGCTCCCGGAGAGGTGCCGGCCGAGGCGCGCCCTCCGCTGCCCGCGCGCCGCACGGCGGCCGTTGTCATGGGCACGCGGGCGAGCGCGCCCAACCATGACCGGGCCTGGTTGCTGCGCGACGACGCCGTGCGGCAAGCCACGGTGTTGCTCGAGCACGCCGCCTCGCTCGAGGTGCTGGCGACCGCCGATGTCGTGCGCGCGTGCCGGGATCGTTTCGTGTTCGAGCCGCTCGCGCCGCTCCAGTCGCGCCGGAAGGACGACCCGGTCCGCATCCATCGCCTCGTGCCCGGCGCCGCGCCCGACCTGCGCGGCCTCCCGCTGGTGGGGCGCCAGCACGAATTCGGTCTGGCGATGGCGCACGCTCGGCAGGCCATCGGCGGGCAGGGACTCTCGGTCTCCATCGAGGGAGCAGCCGGCGCGGGCAAGACGCGCCTGCTCGAGGAAACGCTGAGTCGCCTGGGCACCGAGTCGCCGGACGCCGCCATCGCGCGCGTCGTCGTTCCTCCAGGCAGCGGACAGTCGTCGCGCCGCCTCATGGCGGAGATGTTCGAGAGCGTCACGAGCGCGGTCGGCGACGCCGTCGTGGCGGAGTCCGCCATCCCTGCCGCGGAGCTCGCCCTCATGCGATCGGGTGGGCAGGCGGCGGGCCTGGGCATGACGCCCGCGGAGCGCGATGCCGGTCTCGCGCACGGCTGGCAGCTGTTCCTCGCGCATGCGACCGCCGACAGGCCCCTCGTGATCGCCATCGAGGATCTTCACTGGGCGGGGCAGGAGGCCTGCGCGCAGGTGGCCCGGCTCGCCGAGGCTTCACGAGGCCGCCGCATCCTCTGGCTGCTCACGTACCGGCAGGACTTCCCGCCCCCGTGGGCCGGGCGGCCGCACCATCGGCCGATGGTGCTCGGTCCTCTCGACGAGGACGCGCGCGCGGCGCTGGCGGGCGAGATCCTCGGCCAGCCGCCGGGACCGCTCTTGCAGGCGTTTCTCCGTGACAACTCGGAGGGCCTGGCCCTCCACGTGCTCGAGCTCGTCAAGAGCCTGCGCGACGACGGGAATCTCCAGGCCCTCACGACGGGCGATCTCGATCTCTCGCCCGGAGCACCGCCAGCGTGCCCGGTGACGCTCGAGGGGATCCTCGCGTCCCGGCTCGAGCCGCTGACGCCTCCCGAGACGCTCCTCCTGCAAGCGTGCGCAGTCCTCGGCGCCCGGTTCGAGCCAGCCGTGGCGCTCGAGATGGTGGGCCTACAGGGCACGGATGCCGGCGACGACCAGCACCTCGACCGGATCATCGATCTCGGCCTCGTCGAGCCGCCCCGGGAGGGTTCGAGACAGCACGCCTTCCGGCACGAGGTCCTGCGCGCCGTCGTGCGTGACAGCATGCTGGCGCCGCGCCGACGCGCGCTGCACGGTCTCGCGGCGCGCGTTCTTGCGAGCGCGCATGACGGCGACGACCCCGAGAACCTCCTGGCCGTGGCGCATCATCAAGCCGAGAGCGATGCGCCGGCCAGCGCGCTGCCGACGCTGTGCGCGTGCGCCGAGCGTCTGGTCGGGGCGGGCGACATGGCCGAGGCGCTCGTGCCCGCGCGGCGCGCGCTGGAGCTCGCCGAGCGCCTGCGGCTGCCCGTCGCCGCCGTGGCTCCGGCCCTCGAGGTGGCCGCCACCGCCGCGTCGGCCATCCACGATCCGTCTGCCGCGGACTTCGCGCGGCGCGCCCTCGAGGTCGCTCGCGCCAGCGGGGACCGCCGCCGCGAGGCCACCGCGCTGCTCGCGCTCGGCCGTGCGCTCGGGCGCGGCGCGGACGCGCGCGCCGCGCTCGAGGTGCTGGTCGAGGGACAGGCGGTGGCGGAAGCCGCCGGCCTCACGGATGTTGCCGAGAGGCTGCTGGCGGCGCAGCTCGGTCCGCTCGCGGCGCTCGGCGACACGGATCGGGCGCAGCGCGTCGTGTCCGATCTGGAGCGCCAGCCCGGGCGATCCAACGAGGCGATCATCTCGGGCTTGCGCGAGCGCGCGCGCCAGCTCTTCCTTCATGGCGACCTCGACGAGTCGCTGCGCGCGGTGGACGACGCGCTGGCGCGCGTTTCCGAGTCCTCGGACCCGCTGCTCCTGCTCCGGTGCCTCGCACAGCGCTGTCCGGTTCTCGCGGGACTCGGGCGCCTGGCCGAGGCGCGCGAGGCCGCGGAAGCGGCGCTGCGGCTCGCCGTGCAGGAGGGCATGCGCCCCACGGAGTCCTACCTGCGCGCGTTCCTCGCGCACGCGCAGATGCGCATGGGGAACCTGGCGGCAGCCAGCGCGCATGCGCGCGAGGCACGCGAGCTGGCGGATCGGCTGGGCTCGCGCTGGGATCTCGCCGTGGCGCTTCGAACCTCGGCCGAGGTCGCGCTGGAGCATGGCGATCTCGTGCGCGGCCTCGAGTGGGCCGGACAGGCCGTCCAGGTGGCGCGCGATCAGCAGGCCGCCCCGCTGCACGCGGCGGCTCTCCTGGCTCGCGCGGAGCTTCACGTGACGCTCGGCGCCATGGATGCCGCCCGTGCGGACGTGGAGGACGCGATGAGGATCCTCCACGAGCACGAGGACGCGGACCGCAGCGCCGCCGCACGCGGCATCCTCGCGCGGCTGGACGCCATGAGCGGCAGCCTGCCGGGTCCGCCGAGCCAGCGAGACGCGCAGGCCGCCGCGCGCGCGCTGGCAGCGGCGCGAAGCGAGGGCTGCCGGCTGGATGAAGCCCGCGCGCTCCTCGCGTGCGCGGCTCTTGGCATGGAGGCGGCCGACGAGAGTCCCCTCGACGCGGCGGAGCGAGCGCTGGCCATCGCGCGGGATCTCGAGGCCGTGGACCTCGGTTGCGCGGCGGCGCTCGCGGCCGCGCGCCTCGGGGGGAGCGTCGAGAGGGCGGCGTCGCTCCTCCGCGAGCGCGCGCGAGGCCTGCCGGCGGACTGGGCCGCGTCCTATCTCGGACGACCCGATCGACGGGCCGTCCTGGACGGGCTCAGTTGATAGCGTTGCAGGCGCGGCCGACTTGACGCAGAATGGGTTCTCCGCTGGCGCCCTGGCGCCGAAAGGGGAGGTTCCGATGCTCCGTCGTGTCGCCCTGATCTTGCTGTCCTGCCTCGCGGCGCTCGCCGTGAGTTGCAGCCGGGCCAAGCAGTCCCCCGAGCCGGCGCCTGCGACCCAGGCGGCGCCCGCCGCCACCGCGCCGCAGCAGGTCGAGCCGGACGAGACGGCCGAGCCGGTCGCGCCCGACGCCGTGGTCGGCGACGCTCCGGCGCCGCTCATGGAGGCTCGCCCGCCGGTGCCGTCCGCGCAGATCGGCATCCACGAGCTGCGGATCGTCCAGGGCGAGAACGGCGCTCCCGCGACCGAAAAGTACTTCGAGGTCGCGCGCATCACGGCGCCGTCGCTCTGCTCGGACATTGACCTCAACGCCGCGCCCATCCTCGCGAACGCGGCACACGCCGTTTCGAGCTCGCAGCCGCACTGGAAGGTGGACTCCTACACGGCGTCGAACGGCGAGACCTGCTCGGCCAAGGGCTACACGGAGACCCCGGGTCCGCTGCCACAGGGCCACGCCCTGATGGGCTTCGACATGGAGCCCGAGCGCTCGCCACCCAGCGGCAGCACGAACCCCTGAGCCAGGTCGGGCCACGCTCGGCGCCCGGGCGCGCGACCACCGAGGTAGCCGGGGTCTGACCCCCGACATCCGGCCATGATTCCAAGCGGGAAGGCGGGGAATCCCCCCTCGCGCCCCGGGAGGCGCTGGCACGGGGCGTGCTGCTCTCCTGCCTGAGGGTTGCCTCCCGACGGCGGGGCTTCCGGCAGCCCGTGACGCTGCCATGACCGACATCCTTGGACTCGATGCCACGACCGTGCTGCTGATCGCAGCCGGCCTGCTCTTCGCGCTCTGGTGGGTGGCGCGTTCACCCAAGCTCAAGCCCGCGTCGCAGTGCGCGTACAAGGTGTTCTGCCTGCGCTGCAACTGGGAAGGCCGGGTCGTCCGATCCGCCGCCGCTTGCGGTGGCTGCGGCTCGCGGAACCTGAGCGTCCTGACCGTCTGATCGCGCGCGGCGCTCCCTGCCGCGCGCCGAGTCGTTCAGCCAAGAGGCGCGGGTAGCCATCGCCGCGGCGGCCAGCGCGGCACGGCTCACCGGTGCCCGGTCACGGCGCCGCGGCGCTCGCGGCATGAGACAATGGCGGTGACCTGCGGGCCCCGCCGTGACCCCCGGCGCAGCGCGTGACGCGCGACACATTCGGAGCCGACGCGCCGCAGGATCATCAGGGCAACATGGCGCGCGCGGACGGATCCGCGGAGGACTGGCAGGCATGACGACGGCGAAGCTGATTCTGGACGGCAAGGAGCACGAGTTTCCGGTCATCGTGGGCTCGGAGGGCGAGGTCGCGATCGACCTGCAGCAGCTCCGGGCGCTGACCGGCGCCATCACGTTCGATCCCGGCTACGGCAACACGGGCTCCTGCCAGAGCGCCATCACCTTCATTGACGGCGAGAAGGGGATCCTTCGCTATCGGGGTTACTCGATCGAGGACCTGGCCGACAAGGTCAGCTTCCCCGAGGTCGCGCACCTGCTCATCGAGGGCGAGCTCCCGGACGAGAAGCAGTGGGCGGCGTTCAGCGACCGGATCATGCGGCACACGCTGATCCACGAGGACATGAAGAAGTTCTTCGAGGGGTACCCGCCTCACGGGCACCCGATGGCCATCCTGGCCGCCATGACGGCCTCGCTGTCCACGTACTACCCGGGCAACGGCGACGACGAGACGGACATCAACATCATCCGGCTCCTCGCGAAGGTTCCGACCATCGCCGCCTTCGCTTACAAGAAGAGCGTCGGCCAGCCCTTCGTCTACCCGCAGAACGACATTGGCTACTGCGGGAACTTCCTCCGCATGATGTTCGCCGTGCCGTCGCGCGACTACGTCGTCTCGCCGACCCTCGAGCGCGCCCTGAACCTGCTGCTGATCCTCCACGCCGATCACGAGCAGAACTGCTCGACGTCCACCGTGCGCATGGTCGGCAGCAGCCAGGCGAACCTGTTCGCGTCGATCGCCGCGGGCATCTCGGCGCTGTCCGGTCCGCTGCACGGCGGCGCGAACCAGGAAGTCATCGAGATGCTCGAGCAGATCCGCAAGGACGGCGGCGACCTGAAGAAGTACGTCGCCCTCGCCAAGGACAAGAACTCGGGCTTCCGCCTCATGGGCTTCGGCCACCGCGTCTACAAGAACTTCGATCCGCGCGCGCGCATCCTCAAGCAGGCGGCCGACAGCGTGCTGGCCGAGCTCGGCGTCAAGGATCCGCTGCTGGCCATCGCCAAGCAGCTCGAGGAAGTCGCGCTCTCCGACTCGTACTTCGTCGAGCGCAAGCTCTACCCGAACGTGGACTTCTACAGCGGCATCATCTACCGGGCGATGGGCATCCCGACGGCCATGTTCACCGTCATGTTCGCCATCGGCCGCATGCCCGGCTGGATGGCCCAGTGGAAGGAGATGCGCGAGGATGGCGCCTCGCGCATCAACCGTCCGCGCCAGATCTACACGGGGCCGACCCTGCGCCCCGTCCCGGCTCGTCGGCGCTAGCCCCGTCCCGGCCTTCTCGCCGGGACGGCGGGCTCAGCCTCAGCCGAGCATGCTCTTGACCATCTCGCGCTCGTCCATCAGCTCCTTGTTGGTCGCCGCGATCTTCTGCCGGGCGAAGTCGTCGAGGGCCAGGCCCGTGACGATCTCGTAGGAGCCCGGCGTCGTCGTCCGCGCGGGCATGCCTGCCCACACGTTCGGGTCGAAGCCGTAGGCGCCCTCGCTCTTGACGGCGAGGCTGTGGAGCTTGCCCGGCACGTGCAGGTCGCGCACGTGGTCCACGAGCGCGCTGGCCGCCGACGCCGCGCTGCTCGCGCCGCGAGCCGCGATGATCGCCGCGCCGCGCTTGCCGACGGTCTCGCAGAACGGTCCGCGCAGCCACTCCTGATCCGTGATGACCTGGGGCAGCGGCTTGCCGCCGATGCGGGTCAGGTGGAAGGCGGGGAACATCGTGGGGCTGTGGTTGCCGAGGATGAAGCAGTCCTCGACCGCGGTCACGGCGACGCCGGCCTTCTTCGCGAGCTGGGTCTTGGCCCGGTTCTCGTCCAGCCGCACCATCGCCGTGAAGCGATCCGCGGGCAGGCGCTTGGCCACCGAGGCCGCGATCATGCAGTTCGTGTTGGCGGGGTTGCCGACGACCGCCACGCGCGCGTTGTCGGCCGCGACCTCGTCAATGAGCCTGCCCTGCTCCACGAAGATGCGGCCGTTCTCCACCAGCAGGTCGGCGCGCTCCATGCCGGGCCCGCGCGGCTTGCTGCCGACGAGCAGGCACCAGTTGGCGTCGCGGAAGCCCGCGCGGGGATCGCTGGTCAGGTCCATGCTCGCGAGCTGCGGGAACGCGCAGTCGTCGAGCTCCATGGCGACGCCCTCGAGCGCCTTCATGGCCTTCTCGACGGGCAGCTCGATGAGCTGGAGCGCCACGGGTTGATCCGGCCCGAACATCTGGCCGGAAGCGATGCGGAAGAGAAGGGCGTAGCCGATCTGGCCGGCAGCGCCCGTGATCGCGACGCGCACGGGAGTCTTCATCGGGGGGCCTCGGGGAGGGATCGCGCGACGGGCTTGGCGCGCGGAGTGCGTCCATCATCCGCGCAAATCGGTCGCGCGTCCCGTCGCGGCCGTCACGGCCGACGGATTCCCCGCTCTCCCGTGTCCTGGCGCACGCGCGCCGCGCCGGGGCGGGGGGTCAGCGCGGCGCGGGGTCGGGCGCGGGATCAGTGGCGACCGCGAGGCGGTCCTTCTCGGCCCGCGCGGCCAGGAAGGCGTCCAGGCTCGCGCTGATCTCGCGCGCGGCGGCTTCGAGGCCGGGGCGCAGGCGGGCCAGGCGATCGCGAACGCGCGCCGCCTCGGGTGAATCGAGCGCCGTGGCGATGCGGGCGCCCGTGGCGGAGAACCGCGCGGCCGTGGCCGCCTCCGTCATCTCGACGACGCGATCGAGCGCTTCCTGGACGTCGGGCGCGGCCCACCGGCCCTCGGGCGCCCGCGTGCGCGCCCGGGCGCGATCCATGAGGCGCGCGCGGAGCGCCGTGCGATCGGCCAGGCCCGCCGTGCGGAGGATCGGCCACGCCCAGGGAGCGGGCATGGCGACGAGGCCGCTGGCGCCTGGCGCGGTGTCCTGCCGGGGCGGCGCGGCGACGAGGCGGGCCGCGGCTTCCTCCCACGCGACGGCCAGCCGCTCGATGTCCTCGCGCAGGGCCGTCGCGCCGTCGCGCAGCGCCACCATGGGCTCGGACTGAAGGAAGGCGAGCGAGTCGGCCATCTCGTCGGGCGTCAGCGTGCGCGCGTAGACCGCCAGGATCGTCTCCCGCGCCGCCGTCATGTCGTGCTCGAGCAGCGCGTCCTGGCACCACGTGTCGGTCGCGGGAAAGCCCGCGCGATGCCGGCCGTGCGCGCACGCGGCCAGCGCGCCGCCCACGAGTTGCCCCGCCGACTCGGCCGTGCCGTCCACGCGCGCGAGCGCGTCCGCGAGCGCGCGAACCTCTGCGGGCGGCGCTGGCGCGGGTGGCGCTGCTGGCGGCGTTGCTGCCGGTGGCACGGACGCGGCCACGAGCATGCCGAGGAAGAGCGACGAGAGCATCGCGTCGAATCATGTCATCCGGCTGGCTCGACGTCCGCCTGACGGCCCCGTCCCGGAAGCCAGAGCGCCGCGACGCCCGATCCGGCGGCGGCGAGCGCGAGCAGCGCGATGACCTGCGCGAACTGCGACTCGGCGCCGAGTCCCGCTCCCGCGTCCGCGTCGAGCAGCGCCAGCACGGCCATGCCGAGCACGCCGCCCAGATAGCGCAGCGTCGAGAGCATGCCCGCCGCCACGCCGCTCAGCGACGCCGGCACGACCGACATCGCGCTGCCGTTGGCGGGGCCGTTCATGAGGCCGACGCCCAGGCCCAGGATCGCGAGCCCCGGCACCGCGTCGGCGGCCACGCGAAGGCCCGCCACGTCGAAGACGAGGCCGAGGCCGCCCACCGCCAGCGCGGCCGCGAAGAGCGCCACGCCCCGCGCCCCCGCGCGATCCGCCAGGTGACCGCCGAGCATCGAGCCCGCGATCATGCTGCCCGTCATGGCGAGGAGCGCGCGCCCGACGCTCGCGGCGGACTCCCCGCGCAAGCCGGTCAGGAGGATCGGCATCAGGAACAGCGTCGCGTACATCGCCGTGTTCTGGAGCGCGATCGCGATGCCGCCGCCGAGGAACGTGCAGTTGCCGGCGAGGCTCCGCAGCGCGTGAGCCTGCCCCGGCGGCGGCGCCGGCCGCGGCGGCGGAGCGATCATCCAGAGGCCGCCGCCCAGCGCGAGCGATGCGCCCAGCGGGATCAGCTGGAGCCCGAACGTGGCGCGCCAGCCGAGCAGCGACGTGATCTCGCCGCCGACGAGCGGACCGATCGCCGCCGCGAGACCCATGAGACTGCCGAACCATCCGAACGCGCGCACGCGCTGGTCCACGCGCGTCAGCGCGCGCACCATCGCCATGGCCGCGGGCACCATGACGGCGCCGCCCGCGGCCATGAGCACGCGCGCGGCGACGAGGGCGGGGAGCGAGCCGGCCACCGTGCCGAGGATCGCGCCCGCGGCGCACATCGCCTGGCCCAGGCCGAGCGCGCGGCGCGTGCCGATCGCGTCGGCCAGACGTCCGCCGGGCCACTGGCCGAGGATCGCGACGATCAGGTAACTCGTGACGACCCACGGCGCGACGATCCGGTGATCCACCTCGAGCTCGGTCGCGATCGCGGGGATGGCGACGGCGAGCATGGTCGAGCTCAGCGGGATGAGCGTGGCGGCCAGCGCGACCGCGGCGCCCAGGCGCAGCGTGGCGCGGCGTGACTCGGCCTCGGGCTGATTGCTCACGCGGTCATCGGCCGCTGCTGCAGCAGGTAGAGGCGATCGCCCTCGAACGCGAACTCGAGGTCCAGGCGCGGACCGAAGGCCGCCTCGCACCGCAGCGCGAGGTCCGCGAGTTGCCGCAGCTGGCCCGCGTCGAGGCAGGGCGCCGCCGCGCGCGCCGGATCGACCGGGGCTTCCTCGGTCCCGCCGTCCGGGAGCGATCGCACGAGCAGGTCCTTGTCGCCGAGGCGTTGCTCGATGACGGCTCCGTCGCGACCCAGCCGCACGTGGTCGGGCGTGACCAGGCCGCCGACGATCGCCTCGCCGAGCCCCCACGCGGCCTCGATGACCCGCTCGTCCGCGCCCGTCACCGGATGGCGCGTGAACAGGATGCCCGCGACATCCGACGCGATCAGCCGCTGCACGACGACCGCCACGCGCGGCTCGCCCGTGGAGCCGCGCGCCGCGCGATAGGCGGTCGCTCCCGCCGTGGAGCCCGAGGCTCGCACGGCGGCGACGGCGGCCAGGAGCGCGGCCTCGTCGCGCACGTTCAGGATGCTCGCGTGCACGCCGGCGAAGCTGGCGTCCGCGGAGTCCTCGCCGACAGCCGATGATCGCACGGCGACGGCCGCCCCGAGCGCGGCATGAGCGCGCACGAGCGCCTCGCGCGCGCGCGCGTTGCCCGCCACGACGCGATCGGTCTCCGCCCACGACAGCGCGAAGCCCTCGGGCACGGGGAGCCCCGCCGCGATCGCCGCCGCGAGGTGAGCCGCCTTGCCTCCGAACAGGGCGGCGTCACCAGCCTCGGCCAGCGCGACGGGGCCGCCGGTCACGACAGCACCGTCACCGTGCCCGCGCCGCCGTCCACGCGCACGCGGGCTCCGTCGGCGATGCGCGTGGTCGCGTGCCGCGTGCCGACCACGCCCGGCAAGCCGCGCTCGCGCGCGACGATCGCCGCGTGGCAGAGCTGGCCGCCCCGATCGGTGACGATGGCGCCGAGCAGCGGCAGCACGACGTTGAACGTGGCCGACGTGGCGCGCGTGACGAGCACGTCGCCGCGCTGCAACCGTCCGAACTCGTGCGGGTCCAGCACGACCCGCGCCACGCCCTCGTACGTGCCCGCGCTCACGGGAAGACCCGTCAGCGTCGCGCCCTCGACGCGGGCCTCGGGCTCGGTGAAGAGCGCGGCGATCGCCGCCTCGATCGCGCGCGCCGGTCGTCGCGCGTGTTCGGGCAGCCAGTCGGACGGGGGCGGAGGGGAGGGTGGCGCGCCGAACCAGGGTGGGAACTGCGCCGCCTCGTGCCCGGTGCGCCAGGCGCGGTGATCCGCGAGCTCGGCGGATGTCGGCCCGCCCCGGCCCTCGAGCAGCGAGACGATCTCGCCGTGCGTCGCGTCAATCGCAAGAAGC
The DNA here is from genome assembly GCA_964613915.1 of uncultured Thermoanaerobaculia bacterium. Classification (GTDB taxonomy): domain Bacteria; phylum Acidobacteriota; class JBCCFW01; order JBCCFW01; family JBCCFW01; genus CAZTIW01. Next base: position 42,090 of record CAZTIW010000017.1, on the reverse strand, counting down.
GGATCCTCGAGCACGCCGTCGCTGGCGAGCCGCTGGCCGGCCGCGAGCACGGCCCTGCGCGTGAGGCCCGTGGCCCAGGCATCCGAGTAGTTGCCGCGCTCGTCGCGCAGGCGGTTGATGAGGCGCGCCTCGGCGAGCAGCTCGTCGAACTGCGCGGCGTGCGCCGCCGGCACGCGGGCGCGAATCGACGCGGCGGCGCGATCGATCTCGGCCTGCGCGGTGGCCTCGGCGGCCCCGGCGTCCATGGACGCCCGCAGGGCGCCGACGAGCATCTCGGGCAGCTCGAGCGCGAAGGGCTCGGCGATGTCGTAGCCCAGGCTCCGGTAGCCCGCGACGTCGAGCCACGCGCGGGTCGCGGCGCCGAGATCGCCCGGCTCGCTCCGGAGCGTCCGGAGCGCTGCGGCGGCGTCGAGCGAGTCGAGCGCGGCGCGCGCGGCCGTCGAGGCGCGGGCGATCGCGCCGAGTCGCTCGAGTTCTCGCGCCGCGGCGCCGCGCGAGACCGGCGAGGAGCCCTTCAGCGGCCGCAGGAGCTCGCCCGCGGGCAGGCCGGTCCAGTCCTGGGCGTGCGCGAGGTAGTCGCCCACGGGCATGAGGGCGCTGGCCGTGTAGTCGTGGTGCTGCTTCCACATCTCCTTGAGCTGCTCGACGCACGCGGCGAGGTGCCGCGCGAGCTCCGCGGCGCTCATCCGCTCGGGGTCCTGCGCTTGCAGCGCGAGGTGAGCGGCATTCGCGCGCGGCTTGACCACGGCGTCCCACTCGCGCAGGTCCTCGCGCCACGCGCGGCGCTCGAACGCGGCGACGCCGCTGGCCAGGCGCTCGCGCACGACCGGGTTCTCGCGCGTGATGGCTTCGAAGACCTCGCGGGGCGGCGTGCCCATGGCGCCCTCGGGCGCGCCGAACGGGACGACGCGGTGGTACCAGACGCCGTGCTGGGGCCCGGGCTGGAAGCGGTCCAGCATCAGGCCATAGAGCGCCGTCGATCGCTGGAAGCCGATCGCGAAGGGCTCCGGGGCCAGCTCGCTCACGAAGCGCGTGAGGAGTTTCGGGAAGTGGACGGCGTCCAGCTCCCACGCGCCCGGGCCTGGCGCTTCGATCGTTCTCTCGACTGTCGTCATGGGGGTCGCTCTCCTGGCGGGGATGTTCGCGCGAGTGCGGCGAACTGATCCGGATCGTGCTCTAGCGGCGGCGGCGCGCCACCTTCTTCGGTTGCTTCTTCTTCGGGACGGGGCTCGCGTGGCGGCGGCGCAGCTCCGCGAGGATCGTCTGCACGCCCCACTCCACGGTCGTGGCTGCTTCCTCGGACGAGAGTCCCCAGACTTGCTGGAGCGCCTCCCACGATCCGGCGCTGAAGATCAGGTGGACGAGCGCGGTCGCGCGCGAGAGTTCGGCGGCGCTCATGCCGGGGTGGGCCGCCGCGAGGACGGCGCGCAGGCGCGCCGCGCGGCGCTGCCGGCCGCGGGCGCGGATCTCGCCACCGACGCCGGCCTGCAAGAGCGCCTTGATGAGCGTCGCGTGCGCGTCGAACATCTCGAACTGCGGCCGCACCGAGGCGACGATCGCGTCCGCGTCCGCGACGTCGAAGTTGGATCCGACGCGCGCCTCCATCTCGGCGTCCACGGCCGCGAGCAGCGCCTCGCGCGTCGGGAAGTGCCGGTAGATCGTGCGCGTGGTGACGCCGGCGCGCTTCGCGACCCGCGGGAGCGAGAACTCCGGGAGGCCGCCGTCCGCCAGCTGCTCGATGAGGCCCTCGACGATCAGGCGGCGCGTGGCTTCCGCCTGGCCGTCCCGGAGCGGGCTCGAGTAGGCCCGGCGGGGCTTTGATGTCACCTTGCGCGACTTCATGTCAGTCATCGTGACATGAAAGCTAGGGGCCGTCAAGGCCGGCCGCGCCGCGGACGGCGCCGGGCCGCCCCGCGATAGACTCCGGCCCATCCGGGGCCTCTCCTGACGACCGTCTCGCGCGGCCCCGCACGTCCTGGCTGAGGGGTTCGCGATGCGGCTGCTACCGGACGATCCGGCGGAACTCGAGGGCCTCCTCGCGGGCGCCGTGCGGGGCTTCGACAGCGCCATCCACGCGGCGCGCGAGGGCGCCGAGCGCCAGCGCGCGGAGAGGCGCCGCGCCGTTCTCCTCGCGTTCGCCGACACGCTGTCGCGGCAGGCGGCGACGCTGCGCGATCTCGGCGACCTGCCCGCGGCCGACGCGGCGCAAGCGCTCGCCGAGGAGGTCGCACGCGATCTCGCGGCCGTCACGACGCTTCTGGCCGGCGCGAGCGTGCCCGTCGCCCCCGCGCCCGAGGCCACGGCGCCGGCTGACGCGATCGGGCTCGACGCGTCCGAGGCCGAGGCCGAGGCCGAGGAGGTCGCGCCCGCGCCGCCCGTGCCGAGCGCTCCGCCCGCCCCGATCGCGGCGCCCGATCGCGACGGGTTGATCGTGGCCACGGCCATCCGCGCGGAGGCGCACGAGCTGGACCTCATGGCCTGGAGCGGCGAGACCTCCGTGGACGAGATCGAAGCGCGCGTGGCGCTGCTCGCCCTGCGCGGGCGGACGTGCCAGGCGGAGCACGCGGCCGCGGCGGACGACGCCACGCCGGAGGGTCGCCTTCTCTACGAGGCCTTCAGCACCATGACGCGCGTGGCGCGCGAGGTGCTGACGCCCGCGGGGAGGTTCGTGCCGTACCTCCAGCGTCAGTGCCAGATGGACTGGCGCGCGGAAACGGCGCGCTGGCGGTCGCGGCTGGACGCGATCCGTCAGAAGTCGAGCATGGACGCCGCGCGCCACGAGGCCGAGCGACGCCGGCTGGCGCACGCGGCCGAGCTCGCGCGCGTCAAGCAGCTCGTCCTCGCCGAGCTCCGCGCCGTCGCGACGGACGGGTCTCGCGAGCCCGGCTGGGAGTTCGACTTCCTCGACGCCTTGCGCGAGGCGCTGACGTGCGCCGACCCGCGCGACGCGGAGCTCCTGGACCTCGCGGCGCCGCACGCCGATCTGCTGGCGACGGGCGGCGAGTTCCGGGCGCTGCGCCGTCAGCTGAAGCGGCGCGACGGCACCCCGAGCGCGATCGGCGCGGAGGACGCCGCGTCCGGGACGCCGGCGGCCCCGGCCATCCCCGCCGTGCATCCCTTCGAGAAGTACCGCGGCACGTTCGGCGAGCACCGCGCGGCGCTCGTGGGCGCGTCGAGCCGCGAGTACCGGCGCGTGGCCCTGCGCGACTTCTTCGGCTTCGCCGAGCTGGAGTGGTTCGAGAACGAGCGCACGGAGGGCGCGGATGGCGCGGCGATCGCGCGTCGCATCGAGAACGGGGCCTTCCACGTCGTCTTCCTGCTCGCGGACTTCAGCAGCCACGCGATGCAGGATCACGTCAAGGACGCCTGCAAGCGCAGCGGCGTCCCGTTCGTGCTCGTGCGCCGCGGCTACGGCATCGTGGCCTTCGGCCGCGCGCTCGACGAGGCCGGGCGCCTCGTCGCGCCAGCGCGCTGAGCTGTCGCCTCGGATCAGCGGCCGGGGCTGCTGCTGGCGGCGCGCAGGCGGTCCACGACGTCGCGCGGCGCGCGCACGCGCAGCCGCGTGCCGTCCTCGACGTGCGTCTCGGAGACGACGCGGCAGGTCTCGTGGATCTCGTGCACGAGGCGCTGCTCGGTCCACGACACGAAGAGGTCGTCCTCCGCCATGTCCTTCTCGAAGAAGGCCACGATGCGCGCGTGGAGCGCCGCGACGTCCTCGGCGCTGAAGGCGCACGTGAGCAGCGCGTCGGGCTCGGCCTGCGCGAGGGCCTGGCGCGCCTCCGGCGTCAGGCGATCCGCCTTGTTCAGGATCATGATGGTGGGCGTGTCGGTGACGCCGATCTCCGCGAGCACCGCGCGCGTGACCTCGGCGTGCGAGCGGAAGGCCGGGTCCGCGGCGTCCACGACGTGCAGGAGGAGCGCCGCGTCGCGGGCTTCCTCGAGCGTGGATCGAAACGACGCGACCAGGTCATGGGGCAGCTTCTTGATGAACCCCACGGTGTCGGACACGAGCAGGCGCGGACGCGTCTCGGGCTGCAGCACGCGCACCGTCGTGTCGAGCGTCGCGAACAGCTTGTCCGCGATCAGGACCTCGCTGCCCGTGAGCGCGCGCATGAGCGACGACTTGCCGGCGTTCGTGTAGCCCACGAGCGCCACGGTGCAGGACGCCTCGCGGCGCGCTCGGCGCGTGCCGGCCTCGCGCTGCACGACGACGAGCTCATCCTTGAGCGCGGCGATGCGATCGCGGATGCGGCGCCTGTCGAGCTCGAGCGACGACTCGCCCGCTCCCTTGCCGCCGATGCCTCCGCGCTGCCGGTCGCCGCCGCCGGTCGCGCGCAGGCGCGGCGCGAGGTAGGCGAGGCGAGCCATCTCGACCTGCAGGCGGGCCTCACGCGTGCGGGCATGCCGCTGGAAGATCGACAGGATGACGGATGATCGATCCAGGACCTCGGCGCCCGTGGAGGCCTCGAGGTTGCGCAGCTGCGAGGGCGAGAGGTCGCAGTCCACGACGACGACCGTCGCGATCTCCTGCGGCGGCGCGTCCGCGCTCGCGGCTTCATCCGACGCCTCGTCGGCCGACTCGTCGTCGGCGTCGTTGGCGTCGTCGAGGGCCTCCGCGGCCTCGGCGTCCGGCGGTTCCGCCGGCTTCGATCCGGTGACGCGGCGCGAGGCGCCCTTCGGCACGACGCCGGACCCGCCCGTGAGCCTCGCGAGCTCCTTGAGCTTGCCCTGTCCTAGGAGCGCGGCCGAGCCGGTGCCCGATCGAGCCTGCGTCAGCCGCGCGACCGGGCGCAGGCCCAGCGTGCGCGCGAGGCGCCCGAGCTCGTCGAGGGACGACTGGACCTCGGCATCCGGGACGCCGGGCAGCACGACGCCGACGAGCACCGCCGCCGGCGCCTCGAGGCGCGCGACATCATCAGCAGGGGAGTGAGACATGCGAGCAGAGGATACAGGGCGCGTCCAGTCACGGCGTGCGGGGCCCCTCGGATCGCGGCAGGACCGCGCGCTCGCGGCGGAGGGGGACGGTTGGCGCGAGCAGGCTCAGGACAGCGCCCTGGCCATGACCACGCTGCGGTAGTTCGTGCTCGACCACTGGACGTGCTCGATGAAGCGGAAGCCCCAGCGCTCGTAGGTCGCGATGAGCTCGCGGGCGTGCTCGCTCGTGTCGAGCGCGAGGTGCGCGGCCCCTTCCTCGCGCGCGCGGCGTTCGACGAGCAGGCGCATGGCCTCGCCGATGCCGCCTCCCTGCAGCGCGGGCTCGACGGCGAACTGCCCGAAGCTCGCGACGTCCGCGCGATCGAGAAAGGGCGAGCCGCTCGTTCGGGCGGGCGGATAGAGCGTGACGGTCCCGACGACGCGACCGTTCAGCTCGGCGACCCATGCCTCGCCATCCTCGCAGCGTCGCCGCGTCTCGTCCGCGTCCTGCCAGGACGCCACGAAGCGCATCCCGCGCGCCGCGAGCGGCGCGTACGCCCGATGCAGGAGCTCGGTGAGCTCCTCGATCGAGTCGGTCGCCGCCAGGCGGCGGAGCTTCACGTCGGGATGCACCCGCCGATGATGCCCGAGAACCGGGGGAGCGCGAAAAGGCCCTCACCCGCGCCCGCCTTCCGGCGCTCTCAGAAGACGATGCGGTAGGCCAGCGAGAGGCCGCGGCCGGGCAGGGGGGCGACGTCCTTGAGGAACGAGGCGTGCTGCCGGGCCGTGCGATCGGTCAGGTTCCCGGCGCGCAGGATGATGTCGTGAGCCACCGCGCCCTGGACGCGACGCCAGCCGACCTGGCCGTCCAGCCGCTCCCAGCCGGGCGTCTCGGTCTCGAACGGGGCCACGCGATCCTGCGCGCCCGTGACCGTCAGGCGCAGCAGGCCCCAGAACGCGGGGCCGTCATGGCGGATCGTGATCGCGGCGCTGTCCGCCGGGATGCGCGGGAGCGGCTCGCCGTCCGCCGTGCGCGCGCGAACGACCTCGCCCGAGAACTGGAGCCGGATGTGATGGCTCGGGTGATCGAGCAGGCTGAACTCCGCGCCGAGCTCGAACCCGTGCAGCCGCGCGTCCTCTTGCACGAAGCGGAACACGGGCAGGTCGTCCTCGATCTCCCCCGTCGGCGCTTCGCGGATGAAGCCGTCGAAGCGCTGCAAGAAGCCCGTGAGGTGGGCCGAGGATCCCTTCCTGCGCCAGCGAACGGAGGCTTCGGCCCCCGCGCCGACCTCGGGGTCGAGCGTGTCATCGCCGATCTCGAAGGCGCCCGTCGCGAGATGCGGGCCGTTGGAGTAGAGCTCCTCCGCCGCCGGGAGCTTGACCGAACGCGCCAGGTTGAAGGCGAAGCCGAAGCCTTCCTCCGCCGCGCGCACCACGCCGACGCTCGCGGAGAGCCCGCTCGCGGTGCGGCTCCCGGGCGCGTCGCCGCGGGCGCGAACCTCCCGCTCCTCGAATCGGGCGCCAGCCTGGAGCCGCCAGGGATCGCGCAGCACGATCTCCTCGAAGCCGAACACGCCGACCGTGCGCGTGCGCGTCGGCGGCACGAAGGCCTCGTCGCCGATCGCGGCGAAGTCACGCCAGCTGCCCTGCACGCCCCAGCTGCCTTCCAGGCGACCCGCGCGCGCGTGGTGGGCCTCGACGCGGATCTCGTCCGAGTCGTTGAGGAAGCGCGTTCCGACCGCGCCGTCTTCCATCTCGACGTGCTCGTAATCCGACGTGCCCGCGCGCACGGACAGCTTGCGCACGAACCGGTCGGCCCAGCGCCACTCGCCGTCGGCGTCATGGCGGCGCTGGTCGAGCCGGATGGCGACCTCCTCGTCGGCGGGCGAGCCGTAGCGCGCGTCGAGAAGGCCCGCGCTCACCGCGAGTCGCCCGCGCCGCCCGAACACGCCGAGGCCAGCCGCGCCACCGGAGCTCTCCGATGACGAGTTCTCGAGGCGACCGCCAGGGATCTCGAGATCCCCGGCCGCGCGCCCGAAGCCGTCCGCATGCCACGCGAAGCGCTCGCCGCCGCCGTCGAGCGCGGCGGACGCCGCGCGCTCGTCCGCGTTGGTGCCGCTCAGGAGCTGGACCACGCCCGTGATGGGTTCGCGCGGCGATTCGGCCGGAAGGCGGCTGTCCAGCACGTTCACGACGCCGCCGATCGCGGCGCTTCCCCAGCGCAGCGTGGCCGGTCCGCGCACGACCTCGATGCGATCGACGCCCACGGGCTCGGCCGCCACGGCGTGATCGGGGCTGGCCGACGAGGCGTCGCCGACGTCGAGGCCATTGGTCATGATGCGCACGCGATCGCCGCCGAGGCCGCGGATGATGGGACGGCTGGCGGCGGGACCGAAGTACGTGGAGGACACGCCCGGCAGCGCGTCGAGCGTCTGCCCGAGCGTCGGCTGCGCCTCGGCGAGCAGGTCCGCGCCGGACAGCTCGGACACCGCCTGCGCGAGCTCGGAGCTCGCGCGCGCGCCGGAGGTCGCCGAGATGATCACGGTCTCCTCGTGGTGGAACGGTTCGAGAGCGAGCGTCACGCTGGCGGTCGTGCCCGCGACGACCTCGACGCGGCGAGCGGCGGTCTGGTAGCCCAGGCGATCCGCGCGCAGCACGTGCCGTCCCGCCGGGACATCCGCGAACGCGAACGCGCCGGCCGCGTCGGTGCGCGTGGCCGTGCCCTCGTCGCCGAGGCGGACGAGCGCGCCCTCGAGCGGCTGACCGGCGTGCGTGACCGTGCCCGCGATGGCGCCCCGGGCCTCGGCGGCGCGCGCTGGCGCGCTGGCTGGCAGCAGGACGATCAGCGCGACGAGCGCGGCCGGCGCGAGACGCGCGAGAGGCGCGAGACGCGGGAGAGGCGCGCGCGCGGCGCGGGGATGCGGCGGTGTCGGGGCGAGCGTGGGACAGGCGGTCGGGACGGGAGCGGGGTGCATGACGAACTCCGGGGGACGCGCGGCGGTGCGCGCAGGCGGATCGCGGGCAGCGGGTCGGTGGCAGGCGCGGGCGGCGGACGCGTCAGCGTCCGCGCCGCGGGACGAGCCTCGGGCGGCGAGCGGCCCGCCACGCGTTCAGCGCGCGGGGGCCGGACGGCTCAGCTGCGGTGACCTGCGGGTGGGCCGCGAGCGACGCAGGCCGATCGGTCCGCCGGGGCCTGCGGCGCGCATGACGCGGCGAGAAGCGAGGCCAGCCGGAGCGCGGGCGCGACATCCGTGGTGGGCGTGCCGATGGCGGGCGTGCCGAGCGTGCGGCAGGCCGGACACGTGGCGCGCGCGTGACCGTGGTGGTGCGCGGGATCGGCGCAATCACCGGGGCAGGACGTCGTGACCTGCGAGCCCGCGGCCGGCTCGTCGCCGGCATGCGGCGCGCCCGCGTGGTGGCTCGCCTCGATCGCGGCATGGGCATGCGCGCCGAGGAGCCCCGCTAGCGCGATCGCCAGCAGCCAGCGCGCACGCCCCGCCCTGCGCGAGGGCGGCTGGATGCGTGGCGGGCGAGCGGCGTGCGTCATGAAGGCGGCAAGCATCCGCCAGGGACGCCGGGGACGCAAGCCGGGATCAGCCGGGCGCGACGTGTCGCGCGGGACGCGGCTCAACGTTGCCGGGCGCTCGGTATGGGCGGCGGCGAGGCGGGGAAGGGCGTTCGTCGCAGGAGGCCGCCCTCGGCGGTCGTGACGATCCACAGGCGCCCGTCCTCGCGCGTCACCGCGGGCGTGCCGCGGCTCCACTCGCCGACACCCCAGTCGGCCCACGTGGGCACGAGCGTTTCGGGATCGTCGAGAGCGGGCTCCAGCATGGCGAGCACGGCGCTCTGCACGAGGACGCCCCATCGGCCCTCGCCGCGCTCCGCCGACAGGTCCACGAGCACGGGCGACGCGGTCGTCGCCATGGGCGCGGCGTCCGCGCGAGCGAAGAACCGGGCGGACGTCGTTCGGAGGCCCCTGGCCGTCAGGCTCCAGCGGATGATGAAGCCGGCGCCCGTGATCCCGAGCAGGCGCACCTCGGTCGCGGTCGAGTCCGGCGTCACGATCAGCCGCCCGACGCAGCCCGTCGGCGCGACCTGCCCCGCGAGCGCCTCGGCCGGCAGATCCGCCTCCGCCAGGATCCCGCGCGGCGCCGAGCGCGAGAAGACGCGCAGCCTGTTCTCCTGATCGGCCGAGGCGATCTCCGGAAGGCCGTCGCCCGTGAGGTCGGCGATCTCGGTGGCCATCGATCCGAGGGTCACGGGCCGGTCCCAGGTGACGGACCAGGCGACGCGGCTCTCGCCGCCCTCGTGCGCGCCGGCGTTCAGGCACGCGAAGCCGCGACCGCTCGCGAGGCACACCTCGAGCTCGGGGTCGCCGTCTTGCTGCGACAGGATGGGGTAGCTCTCGACGTGGCCTGGCAGCCGATGCTGCCAGAGAAGCGCGTGGCCCGCGCGAGGATCGAGGCACGCGACCAGGCCGTCGAATCCGACGCTGCTGGCCCGGCGCCGGCCGACGATGAGGTCCTCGTGCCCATCCGCGTTCGCGTCGAGGAAGACGGGCCAGGTCAGCCGTCCCATGCCTGGCACCGCGATGGCCAGCGCGTCGCCGGGCGTCGCCGCCGCCACGCTGAACAGCTTGCCAGCGCCGACGGCCGCCGGCGGCTCCGTGTCCACGTAGACGCGGTCCATGAGGCCCTGCGGCGTGAGCACGACCCGAGGCGTCGAGTGGATGGGCTCCGGGAACTTCCAGCTTCCGAGGAACACGCCGGCGCGCGCGTCCGCGTGGCTCAGCAGCGCCTGATCGAAGATGCCGTTGCGCAGGTTCGCGCCCGTGTCGCCGACGAGCACCCAGCTCTCGCCCGCGTCCATGCCTGGCGAGAGGATCGGCGAGCCCTCGCCGAAGGCGCGCGGCATGGCGAGGCACCAGCCGAAGCCGGGCAGTCGCAGCGCCTGCGGATCCGGACGCAGGAAGGCGATCTCGCGGTCGTTGACGAGCAGCAGGTCGCGCAGGCCGTCGCCGTCCACGTCCGTGACGGCATCGCTGAATCGCCACGACGACGCGGGGATGTCCACCGTGGACGTGAAACGCGCCCGCGCCGCGGTCCGGTCGCCCTGTTCGAGGCGCACCTCGATCTCCGGGCCGTCGCGCTCCACGCGGACATCGAAGCGGCGGCCCGCCAGATCGAGATGCTCCGGGGGCGGGACGGCCGGCGAGGACAGCAGGTCGCCGATGCTCACGCCACGAGCGCGCAACACCGCGAGACCCGGCGCCGTCGCGAAGGTCTCGCCTCGCGCGAGCACCATGCTCAGGCTCTGTTCTGGCGTGACCCCTGGCGGCGGCTCGATCAGCGTGCGATCGGAGAGAGGAGCGGCCGGGGCGCGCGGCGCGAGGCCACGCGTCGCGACCATCGCGCCCGCGGCGCCGAGGGTGACGAGCAGGCCCGCGCCGACGAGCGCGCGACGCTTCCATCGCGCGTGCGGGCGCAGCGCGGCCTCGATGGACGCCGCGAAGGTCGCGATGTCCGGTGGCCGCCGATCGGGGTCGGCTTGCAGGCCCTCCAGAATCGCGCGGCGCAGGCCGGCAGGGATCTCGGCAGGGAAGTCGGAGAAGGCCGGGGCGATCGGCGGGGCCTTGCCCGTCAGGAGCCGGTACGCCGTGGCCGCCAGCGAGAAGATGTCGCTGCGTGGCGTCGCGGGCTCGCCGCGGAGCTGCTCGGGCGAGGCGTACTGCGCCGTGCCCATCGCCTGGCCCGTGCGCGTCAGGTCGGGCTCGCCCGCGAGTCGGGCGAGGCCCAGGTCTCCCACGCGAACCCGGCCGAGCTCGTCGAGCAGGAGGTTCCCCGGCTTGACGTCGCGGTGCACGATGCCCGCCTCGTGCAACTGGCCCAGGCCGGCCGCCGCGTCGAGGATCCACCGCATGCGCCGCGCGACGGGGTGGGGCGGCTCGCCCGCGAGGCGCCGGCGCTCCATCGCGTCGGACACGGACTCGCGCATGAGCTCCATGACAAGGTAGGCGTGCACGCCGTCCTCGCCGACGTCGTGGATGGGGACGACGTTCTCGTGATGGATGCGCGCGAGCGCTCGCGCCTCGCGCGCGAAGCGCTGCCGATGGTCGGCCTGACCGAAGAGATCCGCCGGCAGGAGCTTGACCGCCACGTCCCTGCCGAGCCGCTCGTCGCGCGCGCGCACGACGCAGCCCATGCCGCCGCGGCCGATCTCCTCCAGCAGGCGGTAGGGTCCGAGGCTTGCCGGCAGGGGAGTCTCGCGCGCGGGTTCCGCGCTCGCGAGGCCCGCGAGATGACGGCACACGGACAGCGCCTTGCGCAGGTGCGGACCCGCCGACGGGTGCTGGCGGCACCACGCGTCCACGTCCGGGTCGCCCCCGCGCCTGAGCTCGGCCTCGAACGCCTCGACGATCTCCGCCAGCCGCATGTCCTGGGCCGCCGCCGGCGCCGTCCGGTCGAGGCCGGCCTCCGACGCCCCGCACTCCGCGCACTCGCCGCTCGCCGTGCGCGGGGCGACCGAGTCGCACGTGGCGCAGCGGCTCACGCGGAGGGCTCCGGCGCGATGGCGTCAATCGCCTCGCGCAGATCCACGAGCGCGCGCGAGACCAGCACGCGGAACGCGCCGACGCTCATGCCCATGGCGCGCGCGGCCTCGTCGTTGTCCATCTCGTCGAGATGCCGCAGCAGGATCGCCTGCCTGCGGCGGGGGGGCAGTCGCGACAGCGCGACCGCCAGCGCCTGGACGCGCTCCTGCGCGACCATCCGGGATCCCGGTGTCGGCGTCGCGGCGACGAGCGTCTGGAGGATGTCGCGCGAGGACGAGTCGCCGGCCAGCCGAGCTCGCGGCGGCGTGCGTCCGAGCTTGCGCGCGTGCATGCGCAGGACGTTGCGCGCGATGGCGCAGAGCCACAGGAAGAACGAGAGCTCGGTGCGGTGGTGGAACGAGTCCAGCGCGCGCAGGGCCGAGAGATGCGTCTCCTGGAGCACGTCCTCGACTTGAACGTGGGCTGCCAGCGGTCCGGTGAGATGCGCGCGCACGAAGCGAGCGAGGCCCGCGCCGTAGCGATCGAGAAGGACCTGGTAAGCGCCCTCATCGCCCGCCTTGAACCGAGCGAGCAGGTCCGGCGTGTCCGCTTGCACGCAGCCCCCGTTCCGCGACGCCAGCGACCGCGAGCCGCTGTCCGCCGTCCAGCCGACGACAAGGCCTCCACCGAACCCCGGGGCGCGGAGCCCGGGGGCCCGCCTTGGTGTCGTGTTCCTGAGGGGTCGCGCCGAAGGGAGGCAAACCAGGACGCACGAAGCGCAGCGCGTCCTCGTTCCCGGCGCCGGGGCATCATGCCCCAAGTCAGGCGATCCGGGAGCCTGTCGTGTAACGGACGGCCACCGAGGGCATTCCGTCTGGCGTGGAGCGAAGGATCCGGGTGTGTCAGGCGTGCCTGACAGGTGTCAGTCTCGCTTGACGGCCGGCTCGCGGATTCGTGCGGTTTCTGAGCGGTTTCGGCCGTTCCGCTGACTCAGCGCAGGGGCACCCGGATCCTTCGCTCCACCATGTTCGGCTCAGGACTGGAGCTTGGAGGCGATCTCGTCGTTCGTCAGGCGGCGGGCGACCTGGTCGGACGTGAGCGTCCCGTCGCTGGCGGGCTTGAGGTCGAGCGTCGCGGTGGCGGTGCTGCGGCCATGACCGTCCACCGTGAACACCAGGATCCAGCGGCCCTCGGCGGGCCACTGGCGGGTGACGGCCCAGGCGCCCTCCTGCGACGTGACGCGCATCGTCAGCGGCAGCGTGACGCGCTTGCCGTCAACGACGCCCTCGGCGCGGCCGGTCACGGCCGCGGTGATGGGGGCCTCGCACTGCGACGCGCGGACGATCACCGCGGCGTCCTTCGTCGCCTTGTCGAACGCCCGGGCGGGCGCCTCGATGGCGAGCATGGGCGGGCCGCCCGCGAGGGCAGGCACCGCGACCAGGGTCAAGACACACGACAGGCATGCAAGCAGGCGGTTCATGCGAACTCCTTTGCTGTTGGGTGGGGGCGCGGCGGCCGGGATGGCCGTCGCGATCTCAGGGCGCGATGAGCCTCGGCGACGGCTCGATGCCGCGGCCGAAGCGACTCTCCTCGCCGGCGCGCACGACGACCTCGCGTCCCATCCACGCGAGAGCGACGCGGCCGGAGCGCACGCGCAGCAGGCCCGAGCCGTCCTCCGCGACCGCGAGCTCGTACTCGCAGCCGAGGTCAATCGCGGTCGCGGTCGGCGTCTCGACCACGAGCAGCCGGGGCGGCGCGAGGACGCGCGCGTGCATCGAGCCGCGGTCGAGCGCCATGCGCCGCTCGGCCAGGCCCGCGACGCGGGCGCCCGCGCTCTCGAGGATGCGCGCGCGCGAATCGGGCGCGAGGTCCACGGTCCCCAGGCCGCGCACGTGCAGGCGCGCCCGCGAGACCGAGTCGGTCGTGATGAGGCCCGTGGCGTCCACCGGCGCGACGCCCTCGAGCGCGCGGCCGTTCACGACCGGCGCGCCGGCGAGGGACTCGACGCCCCAGCGCGGATCGGCGATCACGCGGGCGCGCGGCACGAACACGATCGCGGCGATCACCGCGGCGGCGGCGGCCAGCAGGCCCGTGCCGATCCGGCGGCGCCGCGCGGATCGCATCCGCGCGCGATGCGCGGGAAGGCCGCTCGTGATGGCCGCCCAGGTCGCGTCGCGCGCGGCGGCGTCGTCGCCGGCGCCGCCGAGGGCTTCGAGATGCTGGCGGCCGCGCGCGACGTCCGCGTGCAGCGCGCGGCATCGCTCGCAGGCGAGCAGGTGCTCGGCGATCCACGCGGCCTCGCGCGCGGGGACGGCGCCATCGAGGTAGCGCTGGAGCCAGGTGTCAACGTGGGCAGACATGATTCAGGCCTCCGCACTCGGCGCGAGAGCGCGCGCCAGCGCCGCGTGGCCGCGGTTGAGACGGGACGCGACGGTCCCGGGAGAGCACCCGAGCGCCGTCGCCATCTCGTCGTAGGACAGGTCTTCGAAGTGGCGCAGCAGGACGGCGATGCGGAGCTTCGGGGGGAGCCCGGCGACCGCCTCGCGCACGCGGGCGCGCGCTTGCTCGCGGCCGGCCGCGCGCTCCGGGGAGGCGGCGTCATCGCACGCGAGCGCCGGGCTCACGTCCTCGAGCGGGACCAGCCGGCGGCGGGAGCGCCGGTGGTCGAGGCAGGTGTTCACGACGACCCGGTGCAGCCACGTGCCGAGCGCCGCGTCGCCGCGGAACTGATGCAGGCGATCGTGCACCTTGATGAAGACCTGCTGCACGATGTCGTCCGCGGCGCTCGCGTCGCCACCGAAGAAGTGCAGCGCGATGGCGCGGACGCGGCCGCCATGCGCGTCGAAGATCCGCCGGACGGGGTCCTCGCCCCTCTCGGCGCTCATCGCGCGTCCCGGCCCGGTGTCATCCGCCGTCATGGGTCTCGCTCGCATCTCCACGCCCGTTCGACGCGCGGGCCGGCGGAATCCTTCCATCGGTTCGCGATCAGGCAGGAGGGCAGCCTCTCACGGTCTCGGCCTGCCACGGCGCCTCGGGCCACGTGCGGCCGCCGCGAGCCTGATTCACGCGGGCCAGGTACGCGATCGCGTCCTCGGCCGGATGGCCCATCAGGCGCAGCACGCAGCCGAGCACCGTCCCGGTCCGGCCGGTCCCGCCCACGCAGTGCACGACCGTGCCCTCGCCGCGCGTGATGGCCTCGTGAACGAGGCGCGCCGCGCGCAGGACGCTCGCGCGCTCGTCGTCGGGCGTCTTCGGATGCCGGCCGCCATGCAGATCCTGAAGCGGGACGGTCTCGAGGCGCGCGAGCGGCGCCGGGTCGAAGCGCGCGGGCTCCAGCGACAGGACGTTGCGAAAGCCCGCCGCGTGGAGCGCCGCCCACGGCGTCGTCGGCCGCGGCAGCGCCATGCCGCCCAGGAGAGCTGGCTCGTCGGCGACCACGTACAGCTCCGCCGGCACGGCGATCCCCGGCACCCTCGGCATCGTCTTCACGTCCAGCACGCGCGCTCCAGGAAGGGGGTCGGGTTGCGTCGAACGGTCCCGACCGATGAGAGAGGCCCCGGACCCCCTGTTCGGGTTCAGTCCACCAGGGGCGGGTAGTAGGCCTCGGGGCCGACGCGCAGGACGCTGTCGAGCCAGTCGGTCCCGTAGACGTCGCGCGGGTCGGCGCCCGCCGGGAGCAGGGTGAACGCCTGGCGCCGATACGTCCAGTTGTCCGGATGCAGCCGCATCGCCTCGCGGAAGTGCTCGATGGCGTCGGCCGCCTCGCCGCGGTCGTGCAGGCGCCTCGCCAGCGCGAAGTGCGCGGCGGCGCGCGCCTCGCTCTCGGGCCTGGGCCGCGAGCGCTCCAGCACGGCCGCGGGATCGAGCGCGAAGCGGCTGGCCGCGCCCCGATCCACCCAGTCGCGCAGCATGCCGACGGTCCGCTCGGGCTCGAAGCGGATGGCGCGCGCCGCCTCGAGGCCCTGACGCTGCCGTGCCGTGGCGTCCGCGGGGAGCTCCGCCTGCCGGATGGCCTCCTCGACGCGCCGGTCCGGGAACGCGGGCTCCGGCGGGCGCACGATGACGCCTTGCTCATCAATCCACGTGCCGCTCGGCACGTTCACGACGCCGAGCAGCGCGTCCAGCTCGTGCCCCGCGTCAATCAGCGACGGATGATCGGGCGCGGCCGCCTCGATCCACGGCCCGGCCGCCGCGGCGCCGCCCGCATCGAGCGCCACCGTCACGATCTCGAGGCCCCGCGGCCGCATCTCGTTTCGCAACGCCTGCCACCCGGGCAGGTCCAGCCGGCAGCCTCACCACGAGGCCCACGCCAGCAGCAGGATCTTCGTGCCGCGGAGCGTCTCGAGATCGAACGGGCGCCCCGCCACGTCCGGCAGCACGAGGCGGGGCATCCGCGCGCTCGCGAGCGATCGCCCGCCCGCCTGCGGACCGAGCGACCACAACCCGTGCCGCTCGTCGCGCACGACGGGCATGCCGAGCTGGCGGGCGATGTCCGCGACATCCACGCGGTCGCCCGCGGGTCGATCGAGCGGCACGCAGCGCTCGCCCTGGCACGCGCCCTCGGGTCGCAGGCTCCAGCCCGACTCCCGTTCGAACGTTTCGCGGCTCGGATGCTGGCTGTCGAAGATCACGTTCAGTCCAGGGAGGCGTGCCGCCCGCTGGCTGGCGGGGGAGCGGTGGAGATGATGGCGCCGGTCGCGACATCCAGCACGTGGCTGTTGCCGTCGGCGCTGACGTAGAGATAGTGCCCCTTTTCGCAATCGAATGCCGAGGCCCAGTTCGTCGTGCCGGGCGGGAGCGGCGCCGGGTTGAGCACCGTCGTCATGCCCGTCACGGGGTCAATGCGCACGAGGTCGATCGCGCCGTTCGTGCGCCAGCCGTCCGTGCCGCTGCCGCTGATGCTCGTGTTGCCGGTGATGCGCAGGCCGTACAGCGTGGACGTCGCGTCGTCGAACTGGAGGTCCGCGATGTCGGGCGGCACGCTCGTCGGCGTCGTGGCGCCCGTCGCGAGGCTGACCGCATGCAGCGTGCCCGTGCCGACGTGGTAGAAGTACCGGCCGCCGGTCGAGTCAACCGTCGCGGCGTAGTGGTCGAGACCGCCCGGGAGCCCCGACGCGATCGTCGTCACCGTGCCGCTCGCCGGATCGAGCGTGACGAGGCTCAGCGCGCCGTTGAACTGGAAGTGCACGCCCAGCGACATGCCGGGCGTCTCGACCACGAGACCGTAAAGGATGCGCGTGACGTGGTTGTAGTCGAGGTGCGCGACGTTCACCTGCGGAGACAGCGGCACGTCGCTGACCAGGGTCGCCGTGGCCGTGTCCACCACGACGAGGGACGTGCCGGTCGCGGGGACATCCGGCCGGCCTCCGACGAACGCGTGCCGGCTGCCCGCGGCGTCGCGCGCGCCGGTGAAGTTCCACGGGCGCTGCGTGTCGGGCGAGAGCGTGAGAGCGCGATCCGTCGCGACGCCCGTGCTCGAGTCCACGTCGTGCAGGTCCACGGGCGCGGTCACCGGCAGGCCGTGCGAGGTGAGCACGGTGCCGCCACCCGCCTGCTTGGCGAGGCTCGTGAACGGCCCCGCGGTCGCGCACGACGCCGGCGAATCGCATGGCGGCGGCGCGTCGGAGCACGAGGCGCTGCCGCGCCACGTCCCTCCACCAGCCGCGCACGCGCCGGGGCAGAGCATCGTGCAGACGGTTCCGTCGCAGCAGGCGCGCGGCGCCGTGGCGCTCGCGTCGTTCGGGCAGCCGTCCACGCAGTCGGGCGTCGTGTCGCCATCCGAGTCGGTGTCCGCGACGCCGCAGCCGCACGCGCCGGGCGCCGTCTTGCCGGGATCGGCGGGGCACCCGTCCACGCAGTCGGGCGTCGTGTCGCCGTCCGAGTCGGTGTCGGCGACGCCGCAACCGCACGCGCCCGGATCGGTCTTGCCGGGATCGGCCGGGCACCCATCGAGGCAGTCGGGCGTGGTGTCGCCATCGGAGTCCGTGTCCGCGACGCCGCAACCGCACGCGCCCGGATCGGTCTTGCCGGGATCGGCCGGGCACCCGTCGAGGCAGTCGGGCGTCGCGTCGCCATCCGAGTCCGTGTCCGCGACGCCGCAGCCGCACGCGCCGGGCGCGACCTTGTCGGGATCGGCCGGGCACCCGTCGAGGCAGTCGGGCGTCGCGTCGCCATCGGAGTCCGTGTCCGCGACGCCGCAACCGCACGCGCCGGGCGCGACCTTGCCGGGATCGGCCGGGCACCCGTCGAGACAGTCGGGCGTCGCGTCACCATCGGAGTCGGTGTCCGCGACGCCGCAGCCGCACGCGCCCGGATCGGTCTTGCCGGGATCGGCCGGGCAGGCGTCCACGCAATCGGGCGTCGTGTCGCCATCGGAGTCGGCGGGCGAGAAGGGCCCGAAGTCGATCTCGGGCGCGTCCCCGATTCGCCTCAGCCGGATGAGCGGCACGAGCGGATCGGGCGCGGATGTCTGCTCGTTGACGCGGTAGAACGTGAGGCGCGTCCCCGGCGGCGGCGCGTCCAGGTCCAGGTACGGCGACGCGGTGAGCTGCCGCACCGGCGGATCCACGAGCAACCGCGGCGGACGCGCCGGGTCATGCTCGCGGAACAGGTCCACCGAACACCCCTGCGCCCGGGCCTGCGGCGCGAGGGCGAGGCCGAGCGCAAGGACGGCGCCCGCAAGCCACGACCGACCCGCGCGTCCCCCCGGCGCCCACCCCGCCAACTCCACCATCCGCGCAGGATGCCACGCCTCGCGCGCGAGGGGGCGAGTTCCGATGGAGCGCCGGGGGCCGGCGCCCGCGCGGCCGTGAAGCGCCCGGCTACTTGCCCATCGCGGCGCGGAGGCGCTTGGCGGTGTCGCGGACGCCGTAGGGGTAGGCGGTCTGCTTGGAGGCCATGTCGAGGTCGGCCTTCGACAGCATGCGCAGGATCGTCATGACGTTCTGGCCCTTGAGGGACCGGTTGCCCAGCAGGCACTTGCGAACCTGGTCGTTCGACAGCCATGCGGCGTTGCCGACGATCAGGTCGAGGAGCTGGGAGGGCAGGGCGCCCATCCCGGCGATGCGCAGCACCTCGGGGATGGTCAGCGACGGGTTGCGCAGGAGCGCCTCCCAGGCCAGCTTGCCGTGCATGCGCTCGAGGGCGATGCGTTCCTGGGCATCCGTGGATCGCGCGAGCCGCAGGGCTTCAGCCAGCGGCATCGACCGGATGCGCTGCATGATGGGGACGGTGGGATCTGAGGGAGTGCTCACGCTCACGAGGTCTCCCGGGATGCCCGCGACAGGCGGGCCTGCAGCAGTGTATTCGGTTTGTGGCCTCCAGGACTCAAGCGGGGGGCGCGAGGAGCAGCCGGGGGCCCGCCTCCGGCCCTCCGGCCGGCCCTCCGCCCCGCCTCCGGCCCCGCCTCCGGCCCCGCCTCCGGCCCTCCGGACGGCGAGCCTGCGATCACCGATCCGGTTCGGCCGTCGTGAGCCGCGTGATGGTCGCGTCGAGGTCGTCCGCCTCGCCGGCGCGCCAGGCCTCGTCGAACGCCGCGTCGCCGAGCCTGCCGCGCAGCGTGGCGATCTCGGCATCGAGCGTCGCCTGCTCGTCGTCCGTGAGACGGCGATTCATGCGCGAGCGCGCCGTGGCGACGAGCGCGTGCAGGCGCACGGCCTCCGCGACCTCGCCGGCGGCCGCGAGAGCGAAGGCGAACTCGCCGACGATCGACGCGCTCAGCGTGCGGTGCTGGACCCTGCTGGCGAACCCGAGCGCTTCGCGCAGCGCCTCTCGCGCCTCGGGCAGGCGGCCGATCTGCCGTTCGACCTCGCCCAGGTTCCCGAGCGCGAGCGCGAGCCCGCGGTGGTTGGCAGCCTCCCGGAACGCGCTGGCCGCCTCGCGGTACAGGTCGGCCGCGCGGTGGAGATCGTCGCGCAGGCGCGCGATGTGGCCGCGCTCGATGGCCAGCAGAGCGAGCTCGCGGCGGTTCAGGCGCTCGGTGTGGAGTTCCCGCGCGCGTTCGAGAAGCGCCTCGGCCGCCTCCAGCTCGCCGCGATCGCGGGCGAGCTGTCCGAGCATGCCGAGCGCCCGAGCCTCGGCCGCGTGGTTGCGGGGGGCGCGCGATCGCTCCAGGCCCTTCTCGGCATGCTCTCGCGCTGCCTCTTGGTCTCCCATGTCGCGGCTGATCACCGACAGGTTGTTCAGGCACGTGCACGCCAGGTGGTGGTCGCCCACCTCGTCGGCGCGCGCGAGCGTGTCGGCGTAGATCGTCCTCGCTTCCTCGAGCTTGCCGAGAGAGTGCAGGACCATTCCCGCGTGCATGAGCGCCGCCGCCTCGCCCGCCACGTCGCCTGCGGCGCGAAACATCGCCGCGGATTCCGCGGCTCGCGCGCGCGCGGCGTCGAGATCGCCAAGCCAGAACTGCAGCGCGCTCAGGCCGCGGATGGCCGTGGCGCGCACCGAACCATCTCGGGGCGCGTCGGGATGCGCCAGCGCGCGCTCGATCAGCGTGCGA
This sequence comes from uncultured Thermoanaerobaculia bacterium, assembly GCA_964613915.1. Classification (GTDB taxonomy): domain Bacteria; phylum Acidobacteriota; class JBCCFW01; order JBCCFW01; family JBCCFW01; genus CAZTIW01. Next base: position 22,153 of record CAZTIW010000017.1, on the reverse strand, counting down.
CCCTCGCTCGGGTGGCCGGCGGCGTCGAAGAAGAGCGCGAGCGCCCCGACCATCTCGAGCGCGGCTCCGCCACCCTCCGGGTCGTCCAGAGACCATTCGATCGCCGCGCGCAGGTTGTCCATCTCGCGGTCGAGGAAGACGTTGCGATGGCCGGCGCCGGTCGCGGCCCGCGTCTCCACGGCCAGTCGGCGGTAGCAGTCGCGGTGACGGCGCCGCGCCTCGAGTCCCTCGCCCGACTGGTCCAGCCGATCCTGCGCGTATTGCCGGACGCTCTCGAGCATCGCGTAGCGCGGAGCCTTGCGCGGCTCCTGATCCACCTGCACCAGCGACTTGTTGACGAGCGCCGTCACGAGGTCCAGGACCTCGAACTCGTCGCCCGTGCACGCGCGCGTGGCTTCCTCCAGGCGGAAGCCGCCCGCAAAGACCGAGAGCTCGCGCAGGCAGCGCTGCTCGTCGGGGGAGAGCAGGTCGTGGCTCCAGTCGAGCGCCGTGCGCAGCGTCTGGTGGCGCTCGAGCGCCGTGCGCCTGCCGCCCGTCAGCAGCCGGAACCGGTCGCCCAGCCTCTCGAGGATCTGCTCGGGCGACAGCGCGCGCAGGCGCGCGGCGGCGAGTTCGAGCGCGAGCGGGATCCCGTCGAGCCGCACGACGATCTGCGCGATGACGGCGGCGTTCGTCTCGTCGAGCGCGAAGTCCGGACGCACCTCGCGTGCCCGGTCCACGAACAGGCGGACGGCGTCGAAGTGCTGGAGCGCCGCGGCGTCCGCCAGCGAGGCGGGAGGCGCGGCCAGCGACGGCACGCGCCAGGTCGTCTCGCCCGGAAAGCCGAGCGCCTCGCGGCTCGTGCAGGCGACGGTCAGCTCCGGGCACGCGCGGAGGAGCGTGCGGCACAGCTCGCTCGTCGCGTCGAGCACGTGCTCGCAGTTGTCCAGGATGAGGAGCCTGCGCCCGCCGCCCAGCGCCGCGACGAGCGCCAGTTCGGGATCCGGCTGCCCGCGCGTGCTGACCCCGACCCCGTCGCAGGTGGCGCTCGCCACGCGGGCGGGATCCGCGACGGACGCGAGCGGCGCGAAGAACACGCCATCGGGGAAGCGCGGGGCGGCGCGCCGGCCCATCTCGAGCGCGAGCCGCGTCTTGCCGCAGCCAGCCGAACCCGTCAGCGTCAGCAAGCGACAGCCGTCGAGCAACCCGGCGACCGCGGCCAGTTCCTGCTCGCGGCCGACGAAGCTCGACAGATCCTCCGGGAGGGCGCGCGCCGGAGCGGCCCCGGGCCTGGCCGTCGAGGCGGCGATCAGGCCCAGGATCTCGACGGCTTCCGCCATGCTGGCCAGCCGCCCATCCAGCTCGACCACCAGGCAGCGCTGCGCGAGGCGCGTGATCGCCGCGGGGGCATCGGCAGGGAGAGGGGACGTCGCGGCATCCCGCTGGCGGATGAGCGCGAGCGTCTCCTCGGGCGAGGAGCTCGGGAACAGCCGCTGGCCCCTCACGCACTCCACGATGAGGCAGCCGAACGCCCAGACATCGGTCCGGGGGTCAATGGTCTCGCCGAGAATCTGCTCGGGCGCCATGTAAGCGGGCGTGCCGGAGGCGCTGGAGGCGTCCGGCTCCGCCCGTCGCGCGCCGGCCGCGGGGCGATGCCAGCGCCTGGCGATGCCGAAGTCCACGATCTTCGCGACGCCGTCGTCCGAGATCATGATGTTCGCGGGCTTGAGATCGCAATGGACGATCTCGCGCGCGTGCGCGGCGGCGATGCCCGAAGCCACCTGGCGCAGCACGTCCACGGCGAGGTCGAATCCCAGCGGGCCGCGCGCGAGCCGCCGGCCGAGCGTCTCGCCCTGCACGAGTTGCAGCACGAGGTAGGACCCGTCGGGCGTGTCCTCGACGCCGTAGATGGGCGCCACGTGCGGGTGCTCGAGCGAGGCCAGCAAGCGCGCCTCGCGATCGAAGTCCGCGCGCGCGGCGGCGTCGTTCGCCATGGCCGCTGGCAGCGCCTTGAGCGCGACGCTGCGATCGAGACGCGTGTCCCTGGCGCGGTACACGACGCCCATGCCGCCACGGCCGAGTTCGGCTTCGATCGCGTAGCGCCCGATGCGCGCGGGCAGATCTTGCGCGTCGGCGGGCTGGGCCGGCCGCGCTCCGGAGGGCTGGCCCTGCCGCGGGAGGGTAGGTCCTGGGTTGGTCACGGTCGCGATCGCCACCGGAGCATACGCCACCGCGGCGGTCGGGCGGGAGGAGGCGGGTGGTCCCGGCGGGCGCTTCCGGATCGTGGCGCGTGATTTACGATGGGGCGTGCTGCACGTGTACGTGGATGCGGACGGGTGTCCCGTCAAGGACGAGGTCTACCGCGTCGCGGCGCGGTGCGAGCTGCACGTGAGCGTGGTGGCGAACGCGCGCATCCGCGTGCCGAGCGACCCGCGCGTCACGCTCGTCGTCGTCGGCAGCGCGTTCGACGCGGCGGATGACTGGATCGCCCAGCGCTGCGGCGTGGACGACATCGTCATCACGGCCGACATCCCCCTCGCCGCGCGCTGCCTCCAGAACGGCGCGCGCGTGCTCGGCCATCGCGGCGACCTCTTCACCGAGGACTCCATCGGCGACGCTCTCGCCAGCCGCGACATCGCCACCTACCTCCGCGACATCGGCGAGCCCACCCGCGGCCCCGCCCCCTTCACCCCCCGCCACCGCTCGTCGTTCCTGCAGAGGCTCGATGATGTCGTGCAGGCGATCCGCCGCGCGCAGCGCGATGGGGGGCGGTGAGCGGGGGGGGCGGGGGTCGGGATTCACCCCGCCCGCCTACGGACGCAGGGGGTGGCCTCGGTTGAGGGGCGACTCGGGGCGTTTTGGTACGGTTCCGGCCCCTACCGTAATTGAGGGCAGGTTGACGCGGGGCTTGCGGCGGGAGGACGATCCGTGCACTTCATTCGAGGGAGGCGGCGCGGCCTGCCTCCTCATGTCGGGCAGGGGAGCCATCATGGGCAAGGTTGTCCGCTTCACGGGAAGCAAGCTGCTGGGGGAGGAGCTGCGGCGCATGCGCGGCGGACGCTCTCTCGATGATGTCGTGGAGCTGGGCAAGAGCAAGCTGCTCGAGTTCGGATTCAAGACGGTCGCGAAGGCCACGCTCTCCGAGATCGAGAACGGTCGCTCGCTCCCCAGCATCGAATCCGTCTTCGCCCTTTCGATTCTCTATCAGGTCCCGACGTCCCGCTTCCTCCACATCCTGCTGGAGGAGAACCTGATCGACGGTCAGGCCGTCCCGGCGTCGAAGGAGGAGATGAACGCGGCCTACGCGAAGGCGCTGCACGATCGCCGATGGACGGAGGCCCTGGCAATCGCGATCCATGGAATCCGCACGGCGAGCGAGGGTTGGGAGAGACTCCGCTGGCGCATGAATCGCGCGCTCGCCGTGGATCGCATCGGCATGCGCTGGGATGCGATCAGCGAGTTGCACGCCTGTCTCGAGAGCGCCGCGTTGCCGAAGGGCAGCGTGTACAAGGTCCATCGAGAGTTGTCCCGGATGCACGCCGCCGCGGGCCAGCTGCAGATGGCGGCCGTGCATCTCGATGCGGCCCTCGGGCTCGCAGCGAAGGAAGACTGTCCGGCCATCGAGCGATGCCGTCTCCTGCAGGGACGGGTGGCGCTGGTGCTCAGGCGGCATGACGCTGGCCAGTTCATCGGAGGGGATGAGCTGGGTCTCGCTGAGGAGTGGGTTGCCGAAGGTCTGACGCTCACCGATGACACGATGGTGTCCGAGCGCCTTGGTCTGGTTGGTTCGCGCGCTTACCTCCTTCGCCTGCGCGGGGACACTCGAGCCGCCAGGTCGCAGTTCAAGCTGGTTGCCGCGCAGGCGCGCGAAGCGGGCTTGCGGCAGCGCGAGGCGGAGGCTCTTCGCAATCTGGCAGACATCGCGCGGTCGGATGATCCGGCCGCGGCGCGCGCGTACTTGCAGCGCGCTGGTGAGCTCGGCGTGGAATGCAACGACATCGAGATCGCATTCCTCTCGTTTTTCGAGCTGTACGAGCTTGCGGAGTCGCGCGAGCAGGCTGGCCACTTCCTTCGCAAGTGTCGGCGGCTCTACCCGCTCGTGCAGTTCTCGCATCCGAGCGTCACCAAGTTCGCGTCTCTCGGGAACTCGGAGGCGCCATGAAGCCGACCTCCGTCAGGCTGGTCCCGCTGGCGTTGACCGTCGGATCGATGCTGATCGGCATCGCCCGCGCCGATGTCCGTCTCGAGGACGGCGGTGCGGCCGGTGGCCCCATCGTGCGCGTGCATCTCACGCAGGCCGGGGCCTGGCAGGCTACTGGAGTCACGGACTCGTCTGTCCTGAACCCGATGGGGGATCTCCACGCAGACGGTGCTCCCTCCATCGCTGCGGGACGCCACGGCGCGATGGTCGCTTGGACCGATGCTCATGCGCGCACCGCTCTCGCGCTGACCGATGGTGGAACGTGGCGTGTGCTGCCTCCCGTCTCCGGCGCCCGATCAGGTTCCGCTCCGCGCGTGGCGTCCCTGGGAGGGCGCTACTTGCTCGCGCGTGCGAGCGCGGCGGGGGAGGTCGAGGTCAGGCTGGTGGCTGGCACCGGGGCTCTCGGTGAGGCGACGGCTCTCTCGACCGGCGACCTGGTGGGGCTGGCGATCGTCGGACGCAGCGCGCACGTGCTGGCGATCGATGGCGCGGGCAATCTGACCTCCCAGGTTCTGCAGATCCTGGTCCCCGATCCCGATCCGAGCCCCTTCCTCTCTCGCTGGGCCATCAGCCTCGGTGGTCAGGTCCCGGATCCCGATCCCGGACCCTTCCTCTCTCGCACCGTCCACCTCGCTTCTGGCCTACCTCTCCCTGGCCCATCGGCGCCGTGGGATTCTACGGGCGTGACGACGACCGGGGATTCGCGGTCCCCCGACGCAGGCCTGCTCGCGATTCACGAGCGTGCCGTGGATGCCCTCGCGCCCGGTGGGCGCGGGAACGCCTCTGGCCGCATCACGTTCCGGTGGGTCGGCAAGCCCGCGCATCATCAGCCCCAGCTCGGCCAGGTGTCGATTCTCGACACGAGGTCCGACTCGGGAGAGCCGCGCACTCTGGCCCTCTGGTGGCGCAACGCCCAGACGCTCGAGTTCGCCGTCCTTCTCGACGGCGACGTCGGTCCCGTCATGAGCGTGAGCGGTCGTGGCGACTTCAGCCAGTCCCTGGTGAAGGAAGCCCTGCGCCTCGCTCGCCAGGACGCCCGCTAGACCGACCGCGGCGCGCGCTCTGCGTCTGGGCGAGATCGCCGAGCGCAAGGGCGCGTCCGCTCGCAGTCACGCGAGCCCACGCATCGAACGAGAATGCCACCGGCGCGAGAGCGTCACCGGTGAAACCGTAGCCTGGGCTCGGGTTGCTAGCCGCGTGTGCGACCCGCTTGCGCCGAGATTGCGGGGAGAGGCCCCTCGGGCGACGCCTCGCCTCTCTAGGCTCGCTCGAGCAAGTCAACCAGCTCGGCAAGCTCGTTCGCGAGCTGGCCCGGCAACACGGTCTGAAACGTGGTGGCAAGGGCGCGGTAGTGGGCGACGGTGTCGCTCTTCGGGCGGCTGAAGCGGTCCCACACTTTCTCGCCCACGCCGACGGTTCGGAGGTCGCGGACGATGGACCTCGCGTTATGGACCTTGTCGGCGAGCGAGACGAGAAGCGCCTCGGGCGTGGCGGTGCGGAGGTGCTCGATGTACCGCTGCTTCCGGACGGTCCACGGCTCCTTTGCCGAGCCCGTCGATGTGGGCACGAGGCTATCCGAGCAGGAGCTCACGATCGTGGCCACCTCATCGCCGAACCGGTTCCTGATATCCGCGAGGCGCGCGAGCCCGCCCTGGTCCTCTGCCGCGTCGTGAAGGAGAGCGGCGATCGCTACGGTTTCCGATCCGCCGTACTCGAGTACCGTCGCCGCCACCGCGAGCAGGTGCGCGATGTAGGGGATGCAAGTGCCCTTGCGCGCCTGCCCGCCGTGAACGTGGACGGCATAGAGAAGAGCGCGGTCGAAGCGGTCAGTTAGCGGTGTGGGGGGGAGCATGGAGGAGTCCTGAGAGGGGAACAGAGATCAGGATACCCTCGGGCAGGAGCGCCCGCTTGAGGGCGAGCTTGCGCCCTCCGACCGCGGCTGACGGCAGCACGGGCGGATGCGCGTCAGCGCCACGACGGTGGTCGGCGGCTTCCGAGGCTGGAGGCGAAACCCAGGCGGATCCTGCCGGCCCGACGCCTCCGTCGTCACCAGCGCGGCCATGCGGCAGGACGATGAAGACGGGTAGCAGGGAGTGGTAGCCCAACCCACGCGGACCGGTGTCCGGCTCACCCTCGCGTCCTCACTCCCTCGCTCGCGCCAGCGCCTGGCGGATCAGTGGCAGGACCGCTGGGACGTCGGCCTCGCTCTCAACTCTGGCAAAGACGCCGCCCTGGTGGGCTGCGTTGACGAAGAACTTCCACTCGGTGGCGTCCTGCGCGAGGCCGGATGTGTCCTGGACATCGCTGAAATCGAGGGGGAGCAGGAGGTTGATGCGGTTCTTGCGCGGCAGGATCTCGAGGAAGAACGCCGGGCCGTGGTAGCTCACGGACTTCTGCTCGGCGAGTTCGACGACGTCCGGATGCAGCTCCTTCACGGCGACGCGGAGCAACTCGAACAAGCCCCGGGCGGTCGAGGACATCGGCACCTTCCCCACGTCGCGGCGTTCGGCGAGCGCCCTCATGTCCGCCTGTTCCGCCGCCGTGACGAGCGCCTTGTCCACGATCAGCGGGGGCCAAATCGCAAGCGCCTGGCCGGCGAGCTCCCTGCCGCGCCGCTCCATCTCGTTGCGGGTCCACGTGGCCTGTTCGCGCATGAACCTGTTGAGACGGACGGAGCTATCCGCGAAGCCGCCGCGGATGGTCTTCTTCTCCTCGAATGGGCGATCCGAATACGTGCTGTTGTAGCCCGTCAGCGTGAGGTTGCCGAGCCGGTGAAGCCACTCCGCCTGGATCGAGCGCCAGTCCTCACCGAGCATCGAGCGCCACTCGCGAACGAGGTTCTCGTTCTGCGGCATCACGTGCTCGATGGAGTACGGGCTCGTGTCGGTTGGCTCCTTGTTCCCGTGGTTCTCGAGGCTGTCCAGGAGGATGAAGCAGACCTGCTTGTGGTAGATGTCCGACTCTTCGAGCGCAGTCCGGAAGTCGGCATCGTTCGGGAAGCGGTAGCTGTCGCGCAGGCGCGCGAGGCCTACCCTCAGGGACTCGAGTGGTCGGGCATCGTCGATGCGGTATGCGAGGTTGGCGAAGACCTGCCAGTAGCCGCGTGTCTGCTCGCCGCAGATCGCGCGGCGGAAGACGTAGCTCTCGAGGAGCCGAATGGCCTCCACGAACTCCGTCTCCGAGAGGCTGCGCAGCGTTTCGTGGCAGTGGTAGAGCCGCATGATGAGGATCGCGGGCACGTCGACGAGCCGTCTGAGACGCGCGAGCGGCTCGCGAAGAGCCGATGTCGTTTCAGAGCCGATGCTGAACGCGGCGTGGTACCGCGCGAAGCGAAGCAACTCCGCAAGGAACTCGTCGAGTCGTGTCGGCTCGCTGCCAACGGAGCCAAACACTCGCCGGAACGCGAAGTAGATCTCGTCGGTCTTTTCCTGCTTGCTGGCCTCGGTGCGGAGGGCGAGGTAGTCGCGCGTGAAGGCGTCGAACACGCGCTCGGATCCGCGGAAGAGCGCCTCGAGCTTGCACCAGTACGTGTCATACAGGCGCGTTTGCTCGCGTTCGGGCAGGCGCATCAGGATGAAGTTGCGGATGAGGTCGGACTGGCTGAGGTCCATCCCTGTCGAGTTCAGGCTCTCGAAGATGAGTTGCGGGTCATCGACCCCGCTCGTGAGCGTGACATCGACCACGACGAGGCGACCGATGCCGCGGTAGACCGCTTCCGGGTCCGCATCGACGAGGCGCTCGCGGAAGAACTCGTAGTTCTCGCGCAAGCGCTCGGAGATCTCGCGTGGCGGCTCCCCCCCGTCGAGCAGCCACCGGAGCGTGGCGTCGTCGTGTCGGCGAAGGACGAGCTTGTACCGGCGCCCGCCTTCCTCCTGGACGTTCTTGAGGAAGTAGGCCTCGAGTCTCGTCTCCGTCGGGCCATTCTCGGTGCCCGCCCAGCTGGTGCTCCTGATGTGGTCGCGAAGAGCTGCGAGAAGAACCGTGAGCGTCGTGACGCGCTGCTGACCATCGATCAGCAGCCAGCGCGTGAAGCCAGCGGAGGAGTCGCCCGTGCTGACGTAGACCACCGAGCCGAGAAAGTGCCCGCGATTCGTCGAGTCCGCCGCCACCGCGAGCACGTCCCGCCAGAGCTGCTCGCACTGCGCCTCTGTCCAGCTGTAGTCCCGCTGGAAGACCGGGATGACGAACTGCGTGGTGCCGTTGATGATCTTGGTGAAATGGCAATCGATCGCTTTCACTCGGACGGTCCTCCTTGGCTTGCTGCTCGCGACAGCTCCGATCCTCTCATCGCCCGCGCCGGCCGTCTCGATGCGCCGCCCCTGAATCGGCCCGGGACCATCGGAGGCTCCATTCTCCCGACAGGGAGGCGCCGGTCCCCCGACAGAGCCGTGCCCTGGCCGCGTGCCTCTCTCGTACGAGTCGAGGGAGAGAGCATCCCGGGCTTCGCTCCACGTGGCGGCGTCGTCCCGAGAACAGCGCCGACTCGTAGAGCTCTGCCGCTCGCGCCGGGCGCTGTCCCTTCGTTTTCGCGCATCCGATCAACCCGGTGCGGCGCGACATGGCCTTCCTCCCAGCCTCAGCCCAGTCAGCCTGCTCGGAAGCCTCGGCGTGACGACCACGCTCCGGTGGCATGCTGGACGCGTCGGCATCCTAACCGACAGGGAAACACGTGCGTTTCAAGCTCCGCTTTGCCGAACACCGCATCCGCGACCTCGCGGCCGGCTACGCCTATGCGCAGGGCGACGACGCCCCGGAGGCTCTTGCTTCGGCCGCGCGACGTCGCGGGTACCTCACGAAGCCCGAGTTCCTCGCGCTGGCGGAATGGAAGTCGCCGCGCACGCGCCCGCGATGCGCGCGGAACGCGCCAGCATTCATCAAGAGCGTCACGAGTACCTCCTTCGGCACGACCAACGAGGAGTTGAAGCTCCGCGTCCTGACTCTACTCGACGGCGTCAGCGTCCCCACCGCGTCGGTGCTGCTGCACTTCTGCGATCGCCGGCAGTACCCCATCCTCGACTATCGTGCGCTCTGGTCCCTGTCCTGCGAGGTGCCCCCAGCCAAGTACACGTTCGACCTCTGGCGCGCGTACTGCCTCTTCACGCGCGCGCTGGCCAGGCGCCAGCACGTGCCGATGCGCGTTCTCGATCGCGCGCTCTGGCAGTACTCGAAGGAGCGACAATAGGGGGGCGGGGGAGGCCGGCTTCCCCGGCGCAGGACGGCCTAGAACGTCTTTCGAACGCTCGCTTTCGCCCCCCGGCTCCGAGGCGTTCCGCCCGGCTCGCCCTGGGGTTCGGACACCCGATATTGATGGGAGGCCAGCGTCGCCTTGACCGTGTGCGGCGGCCGGTGGCAGCCTTCCAGTATCGGCTTAATTCTGGTGGGAGCTTGCTCCCGCCCGGAACGTTGGGGAGCGCACCATGGGGAGCCCGCTCAAGCTTTCAGGTAGCCGCCTGCTCGGAGAGGAGCTGAAGCGCCTTCGCGGCGATCGCTCGCTCTCGACGGTGGTCGAGTTGGGCCAGCTCCGGTTGAGCGGCTCTGGATTCCGCGGCGTCTCCCGCGCGACACTCTCGGACATCGAGAACGGTCGCGTGCTCCCGAGCGTCGAGTCGCTGTTCTCGCTGTCGGTGCTGTATCAGATCCCCGCCTCGCGACTTCTGCACGTGCTCCTTGAGGAGAACGTGCTGGAGCAGACACAGCTACCGACGGACAGCAGTGAGCTTCGCACGGAGTTCTCCGCCGCCGTCACAGCGTGCGAGTGGCCCAGGGCGCTCGCGCTGGCCGTGCACGGGTGCCGGACAGCGGTTGACGCCGAGGAGGCGATCCGCTGGCGCCTCAACCGCGCGACGGCGATGCAGCGGCTGGGCATGAGGGAGGATGCGATCGCTGAGCTCCAGCGCTGCCTGGGCTCCCCGACGCTGCCGAAAGGCGAGCGATATCGCGTGCATCGCGATCTCGCGCAGCTGAACGTGATGTCCTCCAACGCGGCGATGGCTGAGATCCACATCAACGAGTGCCTGAGGACAATCCCGGCCGACTGCCCCGCTGCCATCAAGGCGAGCGTCCTGCTGGGCAAGGTGCAGTTGCACGTCCTCCGTGACGCGACGGGATGGCCAGCCGATGCCGAGGCCCAGCGGGAAGCTCGCCTGGCGATTCACGAGGCTCGCCAGCTACTTGATTCCAAGGTGGACTCGCAGCTCGCTGTTGCGGCGGATCAGTACCGCGCCATGCTGGACATTCTCGCCGGGAGCGTGGCGGAGGCCAGATTGGCGCTGCTGGGCGTGCTCACGCGGTGCCGGGCGACTGGCTACGTGTACGGAGAGGCGACAACCCTTCGCCTGCTAGCGAAGTGCGAGCAGGATTCTGCCCCGGCTCGGGCTCGGGAGCACCTCAGGACTGCCGCCGACCTCTCGATTGACCGCGGGTTCATCGACGAGGCGTTCGGCGCGCTGGTTCAGCTCGCGGAACTGGCGGAGTCGACCGAGCAGACGGTCCACTATCTTCGCAAGGCTGAGCGCCTCTACCCGTTCATGCACGCCTTGACGCCCGAGCGCGCTGCGTTCGAGTCGCTCCGGTTCCGGGTGCAAGCGTGAACCGCCGCGTCGTTGCCTGGGGAGCGCTCCTGGCCGTCGCGCTGGCCGCGTCGGCCTCGGCGGACGTGCGATTGGTGCCGGCGCGTGGCGGCAGCGGGCCGACGGTTCGCGTCAGGCTGGCCAACGGCCAGGTGTGGACCCCGATTGGCGCGCCCACGCGGCTCAGCTTGAACCCGCTCGGGGACATGACTGGCGACGCACCGCCGGTGTCGTCCCTGAGGCAGGACGCCGTGCTCGTTGCGTGGGAGCGGCCTAGCAGCGCCGAGGTGCGCTTGGCGCTGGGTCGTGACACGTGGTCGGCCGAGCGCATGATTCCGGGCGTCCCTCATGCGGGCGCGATCAGCGTCGTGGCATCGACTCACGCTTGGCTGCTCGCATGGAACGATTCAGCTACTGGCCTTGCCCGGGTGTGGTCCGTGAGCGCCGATGGTCGCCTCGATGATCTCTCGGGCGATGTGGACGGCGTCTTCGTTCAGGCGCTTGCGGTACTCGACCACGTGTTCGTCGTGACCTTGGATGCGTCCGGGACCCTGCGCTTGACGGTCGTGTCCTGGTTGCCCATGCCGCAGATTCCTCCTGACATCTACCGCGCAGCGCGGCCGATCACGACGCTCTCGCAGGAGCCATCCCCTGCGCCTCTCCCGCCGATCACGTTCCGCGCCCCCCGGAGCGTCAGCGGGCTTCTCGCTCTCCCGAACCCGCGCGCGATCATCGTCGGCTCAACGGCGGGACTCGGCCCTGTTCCCATTCCAGAGCCGCCGATCATCTTCCGTGCGCCGCACGCGCCCGCGACATCCCAGGGCGTCATCGGGGACGGTGACCCGATCGTCTTCTCTGTCCCGCAGCTCCTGGCCGTCGCTCGCCCGCAGCTGAAGCTCGTTTCGATGCGTGACGGCGGTGTTCAGGTTGCCGCGCTGTGGTGGGAGTCGCCGCAAGTGCTCGCGTACGTGCCGGTCGATCGCGACGGCCCGACGACGAGCGTCACGACGGTTACGGCCAGCGGCAACGCGGCGTACTCGCCGGCGCTCATCCAGCACGCTCTGCGCGACCTCGCCGGGCGCTGACGCGAGGGCGGTGGGGGGCGCGCCGAGGTGCGCACGCAAGGCGGTCCGAGACTGCAGGGTCAAACCTGTCCACGCGATAGGGGCAGGCTCACACGCCGCCTGGCGCCCGCTCACGACAGCAACTGCTCCAGCTCCTCCCTCGTGAGCTTGCCGATCACGCTTCCGTCCGAGGAAAGGATCGCGTCGGCCACGTGGCGCTTGCGGGCCTGGAGCTCGAGGATGCGCTCTTCGACCGTGTCGCGGGCGACCAGGCGGCTGGCGATCACCGTGTTGCTCTGGCCGATGCGATGCGCGCGATCGATCGCCTGGGCTTCGACCGCCGGGTTCCACCAGGGGTCGAGCAGGAACACGTACTCGGCGCGCGTGAGGTTGAGGCCGAGCCCGCCCGCCTTGAGGCTGATCAGGAAGAGCGGCTTGTCGCCTTCCTGGAACATCGCCACCTGCCGCTGTCTCTCGCGCGCCGGCGTCGAGCCGTCCAGGTAGCAGTACGTGATGCCCGCGGCGTCGAGCCTCTCGCGCACGAGCGTCAGGAACTCGACGAACTGCGAGAAGACGAGCGCGGCGTGGCCCTCGGAGGCGACCTCCTCGATCGCCGGGAGCAGCGCGTCGAGCTTGGCCGAGGGCGCGCTCCGGAAGCGCGGGTCCACGAGCGCCGGATGGCAGGCCGCCTGGCGGAGCCGCAGGAGCGCCTCGAGCACCCAGAACGACAGCTCGCCCCGATCGAACTCGTCTCCCCGGCTGGCCAGGCCCATCCGGTAGTGCTCGCGCAGCTCGTCGTAGAGCTTGCGCTGCTTGGGCTCGAGCTCGCACGAGATCGTCTGCTCGATCCGCTCGGGCAGATCGGGCGCGACCTGCCGCTTGGTGCGGCGGAGCACGAACGGCCGCACGGCTGCCGAGATCAGGCGGAGCGACTCTCCCTCCGCGTCCGTCGTCGCCGCGCGCGCGATGCGCGCGAACGCGGCCCCGCTTCCCAGGAGCCCCGGATTGAGGAACTCGAACAGGCTCCACAGCTCGCCGAGGTGGTTCTCGATGGGCGTGCCCGAGAGCGCGAGACGCTGATCGCCCTGGATCAGGCGGACCGCCTTCGCGGTGTCGGACTTCGCGTTCTTGATCGCCTGCGCCTCGTCCAGCACGACCACGTCGAACGGGATCGCGCGCAGCATGGCGGCGTCGCGCCTGAGCGTGCCGTACGTCGTCAGGACGAGATCGTGTGCCGTCAGCGCGTCCGGGCGCTTGGCGCGGCCGGGACCCGAGTGATCGAGCACGCTCAGCTTCGGCGCGAACCGCGCGGCCTCCGCCTGCCAGTTGAAGACGAGCGACCGCGGCGCGACCACGAGGCTCGGCTTGCGCTTGCGGCCGGGGCGCCTCAGTCCCGCCAGGAGCGCGAGGACCTGCACGGTCTTGCCCAGGCCCATGTCGTCCGCGAGCACGCCTCCCAGGCCGAGGCGCCGCAGCGCCTGCATCCAGCCGAGTCCCTCGCGCTGGTACGGGCGCAGCGCGCCGACGAAGCTCTTCGGGGCGTCGGCGGCCGTGACCCCCTCGAACGTGGCGAGCTCTCGCCGGGCCCTGGCGAACGCGGCGTCGGGCGCGATCTCCGGCATCTCCGCGAGCAGCGCGTCGAGGATGCCTCCCTGCGCTCGCGAGAATCGCAGCGCCCCGTCGCGGGCCTGCCCGAGCTCGGCGAGCGGGCCGAAGCGGCGCAGCCACTCCTCGGGCAGGACGCCGAACGAGCCGTCGCCGAGGCGGACGAGCCCCTCGCCGCGGGAGAAGGCCTCCAGGAGGGCGGGGAGCGTCGCGACCTGGTCGTCGAAGCGCACCTCGCCCTGCACGTCGAACCAGTCAATGCCGGTGACCACGCGAACCGACGGCGTGCCGGCCGAGCGGTAGAGCTTGCCCTCGGCCTCGACCTTCCAGCCGGCGGCCAGGAGCGACCGGACGGCGCCGGGCACCTGGCGCGCGGCGAGGCCGAGGCACTCGACGCTTCCGTGCGCGCGCAACCAGAGGCGCCGGCGCTTGACGCCCAGCCGCCGGAGCGTGCCGAGCGCTTCGGCCTCGGCCGCCGGGTCGCGCCGGATCAGCCGGTCGCGCGCGCGGTCCACGAGCGTGGCGGGGGCCGCGCCGTCCGCGCCGTCCGCGGGGATGCCGTCGTACTCGTGCGTGAGGGTCACCTCGACGACGTCCCGTGAGCCCGCCAGCGATCGGAGGATCGCGTGATGAACGGGCGGGCAGGCGTGAATCTCCAGGGCGAGATCCTCGGGAAGCGTCAGGCCCAGCGCGGGCGCGCGCGCGAGCAGGTGGCAGGCGAACTCCATCCGATCGGCGACGGGCACGCGCACGGTCTCGCCCGCGCGCAGCGCCACGACGAGGCCCATGGCCCCGTGATGCTGGAACCGCGCGACGTGGGTTGCCGTCACGACGACGCCGGAGCTCAGGAAGAGGATGGGCTCGCGGAGGCTCATGGTCTCGTCGCCGCGCTGAAGCGATGCCGTGAGCGCGAGATCGTCGTGGCCGGGCGTGCGGTCGAGGCGAGCCGCGAGTTCCCATGGCGGGCCGTCATCCCAGGCGAGCGGGCCCACGAGGCCATCAGCGTTCGCTTCGGCGCGGGGAGGGTCCGAAGGGCTGCCCGCGCGGGATGGGGAGGGCAGGGCGAACAGGCCGTTGCTGGCGGCGAGTCCGCGGAGGACGGACGAGGCGGACGCGATCGGCACGCGCAGCTCATGCGGCACGCGCCGACCGGCCTCGCCGTAGGAGCCGCCGGAGGAGCTGTAGAACGGATGCGAGCGGGACACGGCCACCGCGAGGCCGAGCGCCGTGCGCATCCCTTCGGGCCGGATCAGAGCGATTTCGTCTTCGAGGAGATCCACGCGCTTCCACGTCCCCGCCGAGCCATCGCTTCGCGGCAGCCGCCCCGAGCACTCGACGACGAGCGTTCCCGAGTGCAGGATCGCGTCGCAGGCGATCACGAAGCGCACATCCATCGCGGCCAGCGCTCCCTCATCCACGACCCGCCACGCATCGCGCGACCGCTCGCCTAGATGCGCGAGCATGCGGCGCCAGCTCGCGGGCTTCGCGTCCTGGCCGGAGCGCGCGGGGGGCGCGGGGGGTGCGGAGGGCTCTGCTCGCTCAGCGCGCCGGGATGGCGAGGGAAGGCTCGCGGCGGTCGTGAGCATTCGCGATTCGAGGAAGGCGCGCAGATGCTCGTACTTCGGATCATCGAGCGGCGTGTCGCGCGCGTCGTCGGGAGGAGGGGAGATGGCGGGCACGAGCCGGATGCTCGAGCCAGCGGGAACCTCGCGCGCCACGCTCGCGGCCAGGGATGTCGCGACCGCATGCTTGCAGACGGCGTGCCCGCCCGCGGCGAACGGACAGGTGCACGTCGTGCGAGTCAGGCCCTCGGCGCCGTCGCTGAGCGTGACCGTGTACGTGCTCGTGCCACGCACCTTGGCGACGCATCCATCCCGCCCCGTCTCGAGCCGCACCTTCCCCCGCCGGTAGTAGTTCGCCCCCCGCGACACGATCGTCGCGGGCACGTCCGGGAAGCGGTAGGGGATGCGAGGCGCGAGAGGCACCGGGAGGGGTCCTGGGCGAGAAGGGGAGAAGGGTGGAGGGGGCCCCGCCGGGCGATGGGGGGGCGGAGTCCGATCGTAGCTGGGACCGGGAGGGGCCGAGCCGGGGCGGGCTTGCCCCCAAGGGATTCTAGGTCGTGACCCCGGGGATCGAGGTAGGTTGCTGATTCTGTTGCAAGTTACTGACCCTGCGTATCTTACGCCGCATCGCGAGAGTGTCCGATGCGTCCGCCGGAGGCACTAGAAAACGCCCGAGAGAGCAGGGAGTGGACACCAGGAGGACACCAGGTGGGTGCGAGATGTCTCGGTGCTCTCACACCACGATTAGAAGCCCTTCCATGCTTCGTAATGGGTGCCATCCAACGACACCGCGGCGAGACGATGCGGCAGCAGTGGGTTCGAGATGGGCGCGTCCCGAGAGTAGGACAGGTGGCCGGGGTCCTGGTCGATGGAGTCCGATGCCGGGAGCGCTCTGGTCTTACGCGCCTTGCGGGAGGCCTCGACCCACTTGCGCAGCGTTTCGAGCGAGCAAGCGATCTTGAGCACGATCGCTCGAACTGAGCCCCACCTCGACCGCTGCGCTTCCGTCTGCTCCAGGACCGGCCGGACTCCCCGCTTCTGGACTTCGGGCGAATACTCGCTTGGTCTTGCCATGGCTCCAGTGTCTCAAGGAGTGGGGCCTCCGGAACTCCCGGCGCGATTCACTGTGGCGCGGGCAGGGGGGTGATGACGGCTAGTCATGCTGGGCCAGCGCCAGCACATTCCGGGAACTGCAGCTCGTCTTTCGAGGCACGCGTGCTCCTCCCGGTTGGTCGCTCTTGGCCGGCGACGGCCACGCCCGCACGCGAAAGACGATACGATGAAGCACGCCGAAAGGCCCCACTGCGGCGGCCAACTGGAGGGCGCCCCCTCCTTGAGAGCGGCGACCATTCGAGGGTTGTGATGCCGGAGCGCGATGCGGTTGACCTTCAGGGGGCCTTCGAGCAGCTTCGCCAGCGACTGCTAGACCTCACTGCTCGCAACCGCCTTCTCAACTTCCGCCACTCCCAGACGCAGTCGCTGCGCCTACCTCGGTGCAACGCCGGACCCACAGGCGGCCACGCTCCACTGGACTCGGTCTATCACCGCCTCGTTCACGACGAACAAGTGCTTCGACTCGAGCACGTTCCGCTCCCGCACCGGAAGGACTGGCCTCAGGTCGATGGCAAGCCCGCCAAGCCGAACCCACGCGATCGTGCGGCGCACCTTGGCATTGAAACGTCTCTCGACTGGACGATGTACGCGCAACCGCGACTGCCGATGGCCGCTGCCCAGCCGGTCGAGGACCAGCCGGGGCATGCCGATCGCCTTCAGGTGCTCCTCTTCCCGGAGGAACTTGCAGGCACTTGTCGGCGACTCCAACGATACTGCCGAGAGTCCATAGAAGAGACAGGCGCGCATGTTCTCTTCGTCGTGTTCGGGTTCCTCGAGTATGTCGAGCGACAGGACTCCCAGCGCACCTTCACGGCACCACTCTACTGTGTGCCGGTCATTCTTGAGCGGGGCCACGTCGATCGCGCCACGGGCCACCATCGGTACACCCTGCGCTACACCGGCGAGGATCTCACCGAGAACTTGTCGCTTCGAGAGAAGCTGAGGCACGACTTCTCACTTGAACTGCCCGCCTTCGACTCGGATGGCCACGCCGTTCTCGAGCGCTACTTCAAGGCACTCGACGCGACGGCTAGGGATCGTCCGGGTTGGAGCGTGAGGAGGTACCTCAGCCTGACACTTCTTTCGTTTACTCGGATGTTGATGATCAAGGACCTCACGCCATCGCGGTGGCCTACCGACGCCAACGGTAACTCGAGACTTGTCACGCATCCGACCGTTCGCCGCGTGCTGACGGGCGCCCAGCGAGGGGCCGTCGACGGCGGAGTGACTTCGGAGCTGGACGTCGATTCACCGGCCCTGGCGACACTGCCCTTGGTGCATGACGCCGACAGTTCGCAGCACTTGGCCCTCTCAGAGGTGGTTGCTGGTCGTGACCTCGTGATCGAGGGGCCGCCAGGTACCGGCAAGTCGCAGACGATCACGAACCTCATCGCAATTGCCATCGCGGCAGGAAAGAAGGTTCTGTTCGTGGCCGAGAAGCGCGCCGCCTTGGAAGTCGTGAAGCGACGACTCGACCAAGCCGGTCTCGGTGACTTCTGTCTGGATCTCCATGCCGGACGTCCCCACCGCAAGGCGGTGATCGAGGACATCCGCGCCCGCTACAACGCTACCTACTCCACCCCGCCAGGCCTGCACGCCAACCTGCAACTTCTTGACCACAAGCGCCGCACTCTCCGCGCTGTTGGCGATGCACTCAACTCCGTCTGCGACAACCGTCTCGAAGTGAGCGTGCGTGATGTCCTCGGCCGTGTCGCACGCATTGGGGAGGACCTGGGTGACGCATGCGCGCACCTTCGGGATGTCTACTACCCAGATGCACACCGGGTCGACCTCGGCCGACTCGACGAGATCCTGAGGTTGCTCAAGCGAACCGGTGAACGTCAGTTGGCCATCCGTGACCCGCTAGCAGCGCGCGCCTTCGCGGGATTCGAGCCGACGACTGACGGCGACGAGATACGTGTTCGGTTCGAGGCACTGTTGCGACGCCTCCTCCCGAGCGCTACCGACATGCAGCTGGCGACCGGCGAGCTGGTCGCAGCTGCACGTGGCGCAGCACTCGGACTCACACAGTCGAACATTGCGCACGTGCTCCAAGCAGTGCACGCCCTCGGTCCGCCGCTCGAAGTACAGCAGGCTGCCGAGCTTCTCCCGGCCATGTTCCCTGCGACGGATCCGATCGGCCACGTCGCAGGAGCCCTGGTAGCGTCACTCCGTGACGACGTGACGCGTCTTGCTGCGCTTCAGGCATCAGTGAGTTGCGCACTGCGTCCCACATTCTCACCGACGGCTGGCGACGTCGAGACTGCCCGCCGAGCTCATACCTGGGTGAGCGCATATTGCCCGGGCGTTCTTGCCATGCGTGCCGACGACATTCCTCGTCTTGCACGCACGCTACAGGACTCTCTCGATCATATGAGGCAGTCCTCCGCCCGGGCCGAGGGTCTAGTCACGCGAGCAGGGTTAAGGGCCCTCGATTCGATCGCTGCGACTCAACGAATTCTCGCCGTTGCCGAGCTCGCAGCGGCGGCGCCCATGGATTCGCTTCGCTGGCGACACGCAGGTCTAATTGCCCCAACTGCTCGCGAGCGCCTCAGTCGGCTTCGCGCCGAGAGGGCGAGGATTCAGGCGACCGCTGCGCGACTCGACCGACTGTTCTACCTCGATCTGGTTCCCAGCACTCAGGAGCTCGACAAAGCCATTGCGACGCTCCAGGGTGGACAGCGGTGGTACCGGTTCCTCCAGCCGGAGTGGCGCCGAGCGAGGTCTGTCCATCGTCGCTTCGCGCGTGGACCACAGCAGCCGCGTGCCACGGAGCAGCTTCAGCAGATGGAGCAGGTTCGCGAGCACCTACGTAGCCGGCGTGCGTTCGCTCAGTCAACTGACCTGAAGGAGCTTGCCGGCAGCGCTTGGCAGGCAGAACAGACACCGCTGGAGGAGCTCGAGGCACTCGCTGCCTGGTTGGCCCAAGCGCGCACGCTGCAACAGACTCTCGACTATCAGGAGCACCTCAATCCCGTTCTCAGTCCGGACACGCACGTTCGAGACCTCGCGACAATGGCGCCAGCGCTGCGTGAGCAATGCGCGGCGCTCGACAGCCTATCTTCGGCGCTGCACGGCATCGGATCGCCGCTTCTCCGCGTGCATCAGCCGCTTCACGAAGTCGTCCTCGCCGCCGAAGCCCTTGGGCGAGGACTCGTGCCCCTCGCTGCACTGGTGAAGTGGGGCAGAGACGGGACGAGCGTCGGCGCACTGCTGGCCGCTGTGGAGGAGTGGGCGGCCGCTCAGGAACTCCTGGCACGCATCGCCGGCGATCATCCAGCGCGACAACTCCTTGGTGCGTGGTATCGAGGCCAGTACACAGACCTCGCTTTTCCTGCTGCTGTACTCGAATACGGTCGAGCAGTGCTCGCGGCGGAGCTGCCGCCGGTGGTTACATCGCTGCTTCTCACGGAGGCAGTCCATGACCTCCATCCCCAGCTCGAGGCGAGGCTCGTGCGTCTCGACAGATCTTGGAACGCAGTACGTGAATTCTGCGAGAGTGCTCGGGCGCTCGGGAACTTCGATCTAGAGCGATGGATGGGATGCACGCCGGACTCGGTCGACGTCTCGGGTCACCTTGTGGCCGCCTTGACCAACGCGCTGCACCATATCGGCGCGTTGCAGCCGCTAGCACGCTACAACGTAGCGAGGCACGAGGCGCGCGCTGTGGGCGCAAGCCCATTGATCGAACTGATGGAGGCTGGCCATCTAGAGCCGCACTGCCTCAGTAGGGCGTTCGAGTACGTGGTGTATGCGACTCTCGCGAAGGACATGATCGCGCACGAGCCCCTGCGATCTCACGCCGGCTCCGACTACAACTCTCTCCGACACGAGTTCGCCGATCTGGACCGCCAAGTCATTCGACTGCGCGGCAAGGAGTGCGCTGCGCTGGCGGCGCGAGCCGCGCGGCCTCCGTCGGGGAGCACGGGCATACGAGTCGACGACAAGACCGAAATGGCACTGCTCCACCACGTGTTCCCGCAGGCGAAGCCACGGGTGACAGTTCGGAGACTCCTTGCGCGAGCAGGGTGCGCTGTGAGCGAACTCAAGCCGTGCTTCATGATGAGCCCCCAGGGCGTCGCTCAGTTCCTGGAGCCAGGAGCGCTCGAGTTCGACATTGTCGTCATGGACGAAGCATCGCAGCTCAAGCCCGAAGAGGCGCTGGGAGCGATCGCACGGGGCCGCCAGCTTGTCGTCGTCGGTGATCCGAAGCAGTTGCCGCCGACGTCGTTCTTCGACAAGTGGGGACTGGTCGAGGACGACACGTCTCTCACGGCGGTGGCCGATGCAGAGAGTATTCTGGACGTCTGTATTGGGCACTTCGCGCCGACTCGCCTCCTGCGGTGGCACTACCGATCGCGTCACGAGAGCCTGATCGCGTTCTCCAACGCTGCGTTCTATCGCCATGCACTCCTCGTCCCGCCAGCGCCCGAAGCTAGCGATGAGTCCTTGGGGGTTCATTTCGTCCACGTGGCCGACGCGGAATACCGTGGACAGCAGAATAGGATCGAGGCAGAGCGTGTCGTTGCCGCAGCTGTCAATCACATCGCCCGTCGGCCGGATCGCTCGCTTGGCATCGTCGCCCTGAACCTGAAGCAGAGAGATCTCATCGACCTTCTGCTCGACAGGCGCCTGCTGGATCTACCGGCCTACGCCGACTTCCGGCGCCGACACGAGGCCGACGGGCTAGGCCTGTTTGTCAAGAACCTGGAGAACGTCCAGGGTGACGAGCGAGACGTCATCTTCGTGTCAACGACCTTTGGCCGGGAGCCGGGAACGGGAGTGGTGAGGCAGAACTTCGGGCCCATCAGTCGCGCCACCGGGTGGCGCCGACTGAACGTCCTATTCACTCGTGCCCGGCTCGCCCTGCACGTATTCTCCTCAATGCTGCCGGAAGACATCGTTGACGATGCCACCACTCCCGAGGGAACGCGCGTCCTTCGTCAGTACCTCGCCTACGCGCGTTCGGGGGCTATCGCGACGCCATCGCAGACCTCGCAGGATTGTGCCGAGAGCGACTTCGAGCTCGCCGTGGCCGACACCATTCGTTCGGCGGGCTACGCCGTCGTGCCACAGCTCGGCGTGTCAGGCTTCCGCATCGACATTGCGGTCAAGGATCCCGCCGGCAGAGGCTACCTCGCGGCCATCGAGTGCGACGGGGCCACCTTCCATCGAGCCATGTCTGTGAGGGACCGCGATCGCATTCGCCAAGAGATCCTTGAGGCCATGGGCTGGCGCGGTCTGTTCTGGCGGATTTGGTCCACCGACTGGTTCCAAGACTCTGCGAATGAGAAGCGCCGGTTGCTTGCCTTCCTGGAGAGGCAGCGGGAGGCGGCCGAGGCGCGACACAAGACAGCGCAACCCGGGCCGAACGTTCAGCCGGCAGCCGCAGACACTGGCCCACCTCCTGACCTCCTTGAGGACCTGGAGGAAACCGACGAGCGGGAGGTGAAGGTGGGTGACACGATCGTCTATGCTCCGGTCGAAGCGCCAGACCAGGAGATCACCGTCCAGATCTCGCGCGGCGAAGACTCTCCTGAACTCGGGGTCATCGGATCCGGGAAACCCCTCGCCCAAACGTTGCTCGGCGCTACTGTCGGCGGGGAGGTGGTGCTGCGTATACCAGGGTACGCGGCCAAGAGATTCGTGGTGAAGCGCATCACTCCCCCCGTGCAGGCCACGTCGCAGGCATAGAGTCGGTGGGCCGCTCGAGGCGGTGCAGAGCATGACTCGGGAGAGGGAGCACCGAGCCGGCGAAGTTGGAGGGGCTGCCGCATGCTCGCCAGGTGCGGCCGTGTAGGCTCGCCAAGCATGCGCCCGACGACAGTAGACACTGACGGACCGCTGAGCGAGCGAGCGCGGGCGACGCGGCGCCGACATCGTTGGCTTGCGCTGGTGTGCAAGCTTTCCGATTCCCTCGACCGCCTGAGAAGCCAGGCAGTGGCACGACTGCAACTCCACCCGCGGGCGCCGACTCTAGAGGAAGTCGACGGGGTCGTAACTGGGAAACCGGTCACGATTCGGCGTCCTTCCGTCCTGATGCGCCCGTCGGCTACAAGT
>CAZTIW010000016.1:92937-98689 GCA_964613915.1 uncultured Thermoanaerobaculia bacterium | reverse complement strand
TCGCTCTTCCCTTCACACACGTAATTCAGCCTCCGACAAACCCGGGGCGGTTCAACTCGTAGTCGGTAACGAAGTCGGTGGGTGAGTCACCCAGGTTCTTGAAATACTTGCGCGTCACCTTGGCCTGCTTGCCCAGACCGTTGTACTCGAAAACTGACTTGTCGAACAGCGTCGCATAATCACTTTCGCCGTACGTGCTGATGCTCGTCGGCCGACCGACCGGGTCGAACGCCGTTTCGATCTTGCCGCCAACGGGATCCAGCACCGTCACGCGCCGATCCCAGTCGTCGTACGTGCTGCTGAAGGTGTTGCCGTCGCCGGTCTTGTACGCGGTGACGTTGCGGTTTCCGTCGTAGGTCCACTCCTCGATGGACTTCTCGGGCTCGCTGGAGCCGCGCGTGACCTTGTAGACCAGATCGCGCTCGTCGTGGCTCGTGGCGATCACGTTGCCTGCCGGTCGCGTCACCTGCGTGAGATTGCGATTCGCGTCGTAGGTCATGCTGACCTGAGCCGTCTGCGAGGAACTGATCTCGTCCGTGCGGGCCGTCGGACGGTTCAGGACATCGCCGAATGTCCAGGTCGTCGTGATCCAGGGGTTGGCCGTGACCGACGCGCCGTCGCCGTCCAGGTTCTCAACTTCCTTCTTGATCAGGTTGTCGTTGGCGTCATACTCGAAGGTCGTGTCGAACGTGAGCGACGACGAGATGGGGGCTTCGATCTTCGTGACCTGATTCAGGGCGTTGACGGTGTAGAGCGTGGCGTGCCCGCGCGGATCGGTGATCGACGTGATGTTGCCTGTCTTGCTGTAGGCCCACGTGGTCGTGAGAGACGTCGTGCCCACGTCAACGCGGGTCTCCAAATACCCATTCGCATCACCCGTGGAGTAGTACCCGAACGTCGTGAGCTCGCCGTCACTGCGATCCCAACGCGTGACTTGGCCGCTGCTGTTGTACCGGAACGTCTCGATGGGAGTCAGCTGAGGCGACTGCGTGGTGATCTTGGGGCGGACGATCTTGACGATCGTGCCGTCGGCGCTGTCGGTCACACCGTCGCCGTTCAGGTCGGTGAGCGTGGCTTCCTCGTGATCGTAGTAGTACGTCGTCCGGATCTCGTCCTGTGACCAGAGATTGATCATCCGGTTGTCATGCGTCTTGACGAGGTTCACGGTGGCGTCATAGGTCCAGGTGTTGACGGCCTCGTTCACGTCCGAGTCATCGTAGAGTCGCTCCTTCGTCATGTTCGAGCGGCCCCGCACGTCGCCAGTCTGGTACTCGTAGACGATGGCGTTGCCTGCGGGGAGGTCCACGCGGGTCAGCAGGCGATCCGAGTTGAACGCGTAGTCCGTCGTGTAGTCGCCCTCGCCGCCGCGCACGTCGCGGTTGGTCTTCTCGACGATGCGCGTGGGCTGACCGGCAGAACTGATCGTCACGACGCGCTGGTTGCCGTTGCGATCGGTGACGGTCGTCTGCGTGCTGGAGTCGTACGAGAAGGAGAAGTTCTCGCCGCTGCCGCCGTAGCGAAGCGACGTGACCTTGCCGGAGGTCCAGGTGGCGTCGAGAATGAGCTGCGACTTGGGATCGGTGATGGTGTCCAGGCGATCCGAGTCGTAGCCGTAGGTCGTCACCTTGCCGGACGTGAACCCCGTCACGCCAGGCGTGGTCACGCTCGTCAGACGGCCACTGGTGTAGCCGTAGGTCCACGCTCTCGAGTCGAAGTCCGTGATCCCCGTGATGCGGCCGTCGGAGTCGTAGGACAGGCTGATGGTCCTGCCGATCGTGTCGGTCACGGAGGACAGCCGGGTCTCCGAATCGTAGCTGAAGGACATCACGTTGCCGGCCCGATCCGTGATGGACTCGAGCTTGCCGTTCGTTCCGGATCCGTCGAACTCGTACACGGTGGCGTTCGGCGTCTTGAGCTTGAACTTGGCCGGGCTCCCGCTCTTCGTCAGTTCCTCGAAGCGGCCGGCGGGCGTCGTGTAGGTGCCGCTGCTCTCATCGAACTCGTCGGCCCGCCCGGAGCCGTCCATCAGCCACGCGTCGCCCTCGCCGTCCACGACGATGCGCATGTTGTAGTTGAAGTCCCAGCCCTTGCCGAGGGGCCCGTCATAGCTGACGCCGCTGACGTGCCGCCGGACGAAGCGGAAGGAGAATCCCCGGCCCGGGATGTCGAAGTCCACCTGGCGATGGAACAGGTCGCCCGTTGTCAGGTAGACGCCCGTCCCCGTCTTCTCCGTGTCGATCCGCCAGCCCACGCGCGGGTGGAGCTCTGCGGGATCGCAGTCCGGGCACGTGTCGGTCACGGTCGTGAACGGCGCCGTCGTGAACATCGCGCTCTCGCCCGAGCCGCAGTCGTGGCAGTCAGGCTGAAGCGGCGCAGGCTCGCCCGCGGCGCCACAGCCAACACATGCCTCATCCGTCACCGACTGCGACTTCTTGGGGGGCTCGCAGGTCGGGCAGCTCTCCACGGGCTGCGCCGCGGCGTTGATGGGAGGAGGCTGCGGGCTTGCAGGCGTCAGCGTGTTGAACTGCCGGTTCACGGCCGCCGACGGTGGCGCGAAGAGCAGGGTGGCGGCCACGAGTCCGGAAACGAGCGATCCGACCAGGCGCAGGCGGAACATCAGCAAGCCCTCTCAGCCGCGGCACGAAAACCCCTCTGGTTCCTGGACACGGCTGTTCGTGCCGACAAGCTAGCCCCGTTCCGACGCCCGCGTGATTGTCATTTTCGGACAATCGCATTGTCATTTTCGGACAGGGGGCGTTTCGTGGCCTTGGCCGTGGCGGGGGAGAGCGGACTCGCGCATGATGTGGCCGCGGCGTGGCCGGGCGCCGGGATGGGCGCCCGGGCCGCAAGAGGGCTCATGAACGACAGTCGCTTCCGATCGTTCGCGCTGGCGCTCGCGCTGGCCGCCTGCCAGCGCGCGGGGGCGACCCCTGTCGAGATGTGGCGCAGCTCGGAGCTCCCGGGCAACCCTCCCAGCACGCACTCGCTCATGTCCCCCATCGTCATCCCGTGGACGGATGACAATCGCGACGGCGTGATTGACGAGAAGGACGGCGGGGATGTCCTCTTCGTCGGGACGAACATCAACGTCTTCGGGGACGGGCGGTTGCGTCTGCTGGAGGGACGAACGGGCCAGGACATCCTGGTGTTCGACGACTCACTGTTTGGATGGCCGTCGCCGTGGCAGGCATGCGCCGCGGGGGACGTGGACAGCGATGGCTTTCCGGAGGTCGTCTGCGGCGACGGCGGCAACCACCCGGACACCGACCTCATCATGTACAACTGGGACGGGACCGTACGCTGGGTGTCGCGCCCACCGGCCCCGGACTATGACGACGCCCCCGTGTCCATCGCCCTCGCCGATCTCGATGGCGATGGCCAGTCGGAGATCCTGATCAGTCGCTACATCTTCGACAACACGCTGACAATGCGGCAGGCGCTCGACATCCCCCCGTGCCGGCAGGCGATCCCCGTGGACATTGACCTCGACGGCGTCTTCGAGATCGTCTGCGGACCCAATGTCGCGCGCCTGGACGGCACGCGCGTGTGGTCGCTGGGCGCAGGTCGGATCATCGTGGCGCCGGCGCAACTCGACGACGATCCCTTTCCCGAGTTCGTGGGCACGAACTGGGGGACTGACACGCTCCGCGCCTGGGACACGGATGGCACGCTCCTCTGGCGGGAGGACGGCCCATGGGAGTCACAGGTCCGATCCGTCGCGCATGCGGTCGCCGATGTCAACTTCGACGGCTACTCCGAGATCTTTCTCGGCGAGGGCGATGGCCTGGGCGACGGCGCGCGTCGCGTCGTGTCCTACGATCACACCGGGCAGCTCATCTGGGAGGCGCCGTCCCTGGACTCGGGCGTCGGGGGCGGCAGCATCGCCTGGGTGAGCGGCGGGCCCGCGTTCCTGCACGAGGACGAGGATCTGTACGTCGCCTTCGACGCCCGCGACGGCTCGGATCTGTTCCGCCTCGACAACCAGACCGGCACGGCCTGGGAGGCGCCCGTGTTTGCCGACCTCGACGGCGACGGCATCGGCGAGATCCTGACGAACTCGACCTCGGACGCGCTGCCCGGCATCCGGGCCTGGAAGGATCCGAGCTTCTGCCCCGCCCGCGCGGTCTTCAACCAGCACCCCTACGTGCCGAACTACATCGGCTCCGACCTGCGGCCGTCGGGACCGCCTGCCACGCCGATTGACTGGGCCCGCGTGGGGCTCCGCCAGCAGCGCAACGACTGTCCCTGCCCGGGCGCGCCGTCCGTGGACGTCATCTTCAGCGCGGGTTGCACGGCGGGCGAGACATGCGTGCGGGCGAACGTCACGCCGCCGCGCATGCCCCTGTCCATCGAGTGGACCTTGCCGGACGGCTCGACCCCGCGTGGCGCGCAGGCGTGTTTCGCGGGCGCGGAGGGCCAGCTCGTGCGCGTCTCGGTGTCCGACGGAGCGAACTGCGTGGTGGAGACGATGGCGCCAGTGCCCGCGCCCGTCGCGCGCACGCTGAGCGTCGCGCTGGTCGTCCCGGACTGCGCGGCGCCCGAGACGCAGTGCGCGCGGGCGGTCATGACGGGAACACTGGCGCCGGTGGACCTGGCGTGGACGCTTCCCGATGGCTCGCCATCGGCAGTGGACGAGCCCTGCTTCCCGGTGCTCGCCGACGGCACGGTCTCCGTCATCGCCACCGATGCGGCCGGATGCGTCGCGAGCGCCGGCGCTCCGGTGAGCCCTTACACGACGCCCGTGCTGGTGGAGCTGAGCGCTCGTGGCGGCGCGCCCCTGCGGGTCGAGCGATCGCCGGGAGGCGTGCTCGTGAGCTGGGAGGCCTCGCCCTCCGGTCTGACGATGGCCCTGTTCACGGGCACGATCGGAACGTGGTGGTCGCATGCCGCGACCGGCTGCACGCTGACACCGAGCTTCGAGGACACGGGCGCCGAGCCCGCGGCCTACTACCTCGCGGGCGAGTCCGGCTGCGGCGGCGAGGCGGGATCCTTGGGCTCCGCCTCGACGGGCGCCCCACGCCCGCAACCGCCGACCGGCTGTCCGTAGGGCTCGCGCGGGGCGGCGCGTTCACGCAAGGATCGCTGCCATTCCGACGCTGACTCGGTGGTCTCTCGCTTGATGGCGCGGTGAAGGCTCGCGACCTGCGCGTAGCCGATGCCGGCCGCTACCTCGCCGAGTGGCACACCCGCGAGCAGCAGGTAGTCGCGGATGTCGGCACGCAGGCGGGCGGAGAACTCGCGCGCCGACACGCCCCAGGCGCGCTGCATGCGTCGGCGAAGGGTGCGCTCGGCGAGGCGGTTGTCAGCGGCGACCTGCTCGGCGGTGCGCCAGTCGCATGTATCGTCGGCCCAGAGATGCCCCTGCAGGCTGGAGTTCGGGGCGCGAGTGACTGCGGCCGGCTCGCTCCACCGCGGCGAAAGCAGCCACTCGCGCTTCAGGTCCAGGTGCTCGCCGTGGCAAAGCGGCGCGGGCAGCACGTCACGAAAGCCGAGACTCCACGCCAGACGAAGTCCGGATCCCGCACCGGCGCCTCCCACCGGACGAACGCGGAGACCGCGCGCCCGGGCAGCGCGGGCGATCTCGAGCGAGGCGGTTTGTTGCCATGCGGCCCCGGTGATGACGAGCTGAAGGCCGCGGAGCGGCGCGAGACGTTCCTCAGGGAGCCACGGGGGAAGCTCGCCGAGGTGGGTCGCATCATCGTGCCCGGCGCGCTGATTCAGGCGCTCGGACGTCATGCGAACAGCCGTCTCC
>CAZTIW010000016.1:0-92837 GCA_964613915.1 uncultured Thermoanaerobaculia bacterium | reverse complement strand
CCCGGTCTCCCCCGGTCTCCCCCGGTCTCCCCCGGTCTCCCCCGGTCTCCCCCGGTCTCCCCCGGGCACGCGCGAAGCACGAACTCGCATGGTGCACCTCCTGCGGGACAGAGGCTACTCCAGGCCGTCCGGGGCGCCAAGCGGGCCTGTTCACGATACGTGTCACGCGCCGGCGGCGCCGGCCGCTTGCCCGCTTGGCCGGCCTGCTGGTCAGCCCGCGGGGAACAGGTCGTCGAGGGCTCGCGCGAGGTCGGGCGTGATGGTCACGTCCAGGGCGCCGAGGTTCTCTTCCATCTGCTCCTCGGACGTGGCGCCGAGGATCACGCTGGAGATGCCGGGCTGGGCGGCCGTCCAGGCCAGCGCGAGCTGCGCGCGGGAACAGCCGGCGCCGTCGGCCACCGCCTTCATGCGGCGCACGCGCTCGACGCGATCGCCCGCGAGCGCGCTCTCGCGCAACCAGTCCACGCCCGCCAGGCGCGTGCCGGCCGGGACGCCCTCGTCGTACTTGCCCGACAGCACGCCGGACGCGAGCGGACTCCACGTGACGAGCCCCATGCCCAGCTCGCGCGCGGCGGGCGCCACGTCGCTCTCGACCTTCGCTCGTTCGAGCAGGCTGTACTGGGGCTGCTCCACGCGCGGCATGTCGAAGCCCGCGGACCGGCAGGTCTCGCCCGCATCGCGAAGCTGCGCGCCGGTCCATTCGCTCGTGCCCCAGTAGAGGACCTTGCCCTGCCGGATCAGGTCGTCCATCGCGCGGCAGGTCTCGTCGAGCGGCGTGTCGGGGTCGAAGCGATGGCAGAAATAGATGTCGAGGTAGTCCGTGCCGATGCGGCGCAGGCTCCGCTCGATGGACTCCATGATGTGCTTGCGCGAGAGGCCGCGATCGTTGATGTCCGCGCTGACGGGCCAGAAGAGCTTGCTGGAGATGACCAGCTCGTTGCGAGGAAACGAGCGGAGAATCTGGCCCATCAGGCGCTCGGCCTCGCCCTTGGCGTAGACATCGGCGATGTCGAAGAAGTTGATGCCGCGCTCGAAGGCCATGCGGATGATGCTCTCGGCGAGCTTCTCGTCCTGAACGCTGCCGCCAAACGTGAGCCAGCCGCCGAGCCCGAATCGGCTCACGCGCACGCCCGCGCGGCCCAGCCTGCGATATCCCATCCGTTCGTCGTTCGGCATCGCGATCTCCTCGGTGAATGCGGCCGGTCCGCGCGTCCTGCGCGCGCGCCGCGACGAGCTGACGTCAGCCAGCGTCGCCGCGCGTGGCTCGCCGGGCGCCGCCCAGCCATCCACGGCGCCAGAAGTAGTAAAGGAGGCCGAGCGTCGTGCCGGCCATGAGCGTCAGCGCGAACGGATAGCCGAAGCGCCAGTGCAACTCTGGCATGTTCCAGCGGGACGCGCCGCGATCGAAGTTCATGCCGTAGAGCCCGGTGATGAACGAGAGCGGCATGAACACGGTCGCGATGATCGTCAGGACCTTCATGACCTCGTTCATGCGGTTGCTCACGCTCGACAGGTAGACGTCCATCAGGCCCGAGGCGACGTCCCGCAGCGTCTCGACGAGATCCACGATCTGCACCGCATGATCATGACAGTCGCGCAGCTGCAGTCGTGCGTCCGCCGAGATGAGCGGACTGGGATCGCGCTGGAGCGCCGCCAGCGCCTCGCGCGCGGGCCACGCGACGCGGCGCAGCAGCAGCAGGTCGCGGCGGATCGCCTGGACATCGTGCGCCGCCGAGGGGTCGGGCCGCTCGAGGACCATGGACTCGACCTCCTCGATGCGCTCGCCGATCGCCTCGAGCGCGGGGAAGAGCGAATCCACGACCGAGTCAATCAGCGCGTGCGCGAGATGATCGGCTCCCCGCGTGCGAAGCAGGCGCTCGGGATTGCGCAGCCGCTCGCGCACGGGACCGAAGCAGTCGCCCGGGCGATCTTCCTGGAACGTCAGCACCCAGCCCGGCCCGAGAAACAGGCTGATCTGCTCGGTCTCGAGCGTGCCGGTCCACTCCGCCATCCGCAGGACCAGGTAGAGATGATCGCTGTAGGGCTCGAGCTTGGGCCGCTGGCGAACGTGCAGGATGTCCTCGATGGCGAGGGCGTGAACGCCGAACGACTCGGCGAGCCGGCGAATCAGGTCGGGATCGCCGAGCCCCGCGGCGTCC
This sequence comes from uncultured Thermoanaerobaculia bacterium, assembly GCA_964613915.1. Taxonomy (GTDB): domain Bacteria; phylum Acidobacteriota; class JBCCFW01; order JBCCFW01; family JBCCFW01; genus CAZTIW01. The sequence continues at coordinate 90,678 of CAZTIW010000016.1, read as the reverse complement.
ACCCACACGACCGGCCACCTCTCGCGCAGGCCCTTGATGTCCGCCAGCGAGACGTCGGCCTGCTCGTGGACGCCCTCGGGGCCGAACGCGAAGACGTGCACGGTCGGCATGGGCGTGGCGCCTTCGCCAGGGGCCTCTCCGAGCAGCCCTCCCGCGCGCTCGCGCGTCCGCCGCCGGTGTCGCCTGCCCTTCCTGCTCATGCGTCGCGCGGCTCAGGCGAGCGAGCGCAACCATGACGCGAGACGCGGCATGGCCTGGCGGATGTCGTCCTCGCTCGCCGCGCCCACGCTGAGCCGGAACCACCCCGCGTCGCCCGTCGTGCCGAAGGCCTGGAACGGCACGATGCCGATGCCGGCATGATCGAGAACTTGCTTGCGGATGTCCTCGTTCGTGCGGAGCTCCGTGCCGCCGGGCCCGCGCTTGCCGAAGGGGGCGATGCGCGCGGTGAGATAGATGGCGCCCATGGGCGGGATGCTCTCGACCGGGAGCCCCTCGGCGCGCATGGCCTGCAAGCCATCGTGCAGGAGCTGCAGGCGCGACTGGATCGCGCGCTTGAAGCCCGACTGGTACGTCGCGATGGCGGGCGCGTCGCGCAGGAGCGCCGCGGTCGCGACCTGCTCGGCGCGCGGCGCCCACGCGCCGACGTGGCCGAGCACGGCGGACATCTTGTTCATGACGTCGGCGGGACCGACGGCCCAGCCGACGCGAAGGCCCGTGGCGGCGAAGCCCTTCGAGATGCCGTCCACGAAGATCGTGTAGCGCGCCATCTCGGGCTCGAGTTCGGGCGGCGTCACGTGAGCCGTCTCGCCGACGCAGAGCATCCAGTAGATGTGGTCGTACATGAGGAAGACGGGGCGCTCGCCGCGCCGATCCCGCGCGCGGTTCTCGTCGAGGATCGCGCGGCAGATGCCGCGCAGCGCCTCGGGCTCGATCGCCGTGCCGCTCGGGTTCAGCGGCGAGTTGAGGCTGACGAGCCGCGCGCCCGCCAGGTTCCGCGCGATGTCGTCGGGCGTCGGCAGGAAGCGCGCCTCGGGCGAGCAGGTCACGGGCACGCCGACGGTCTCCGTCATGTGCACGTAGTGGTTGTTGTTCCAGCTCGGCACCGGGTAGACGACGCGGTCGCCGGGATCGCAGAGCGTGCGGTAGGTCGCGTAGATGACGGGCCGGGCGCCGCCCGCGATCAGGAACGAGTCGAGCGGGTAGCGCAGGCCGAGGTCGCGCTCGTAGAGCACGCGGACGGCCTCGCGCAACTGGGGCATGCCGTTGCTGGGCGGGTAGTTCGTCTCGCCGCTCTTGAGCGCCTCGAGGATGCCGTCGCGCAGCGAGTCGGGGATCGGGAAGATCGCCGGGTCGAAGTCGCCGACCGTGAGGTTCAGGATCGACTTGCCGGACGCGACGAGCGTGCGGATGTCCGCCGCGATCTTGAGGATCTCCGAGCCGATGAGGCCCCCCGCGTTGGCGGAGACGCGGCCGGGGCCGCCCTCGCGCGCGAGAGCCTCGACATCCACGAGCGTGCGCTGGGTTGGCATGGAGGGATCGTGCCATGGCGGAGAGCCGGGCGCTCCCCCCCTGCGGTCACGCGGGGACGAACATCGGGCCGGCGGTCGAGGGAGGCACGGGATGCGTCCAGCCCTCGAGCACCAGCAGCGAGAGGTCGACGGGCTCGCCGGCGGCGGCGGTCTCGACCGCGAGCGCGAGCGGGAGCGCCGCGGCGGCCAGCACGTCCTCGGCCGGAAGGACCGCGCCGGTCTCGGCGTCGCGCACCACGAGCGGGCGCGGCTGGCCTGGCTCGCCCCCCCACGCCAGCGACCACGGCCGGTGCCACGCGAGAAGGCGACCCTCGGCACGCGCCAGGACGCGGCGGGCCAGCGCCTCGGCCACGCGCTCCTCGAACGTGCCGCCCGCGGGCGCGCTCCCCTCGCCCAGGCCCGCCGCGAGCTCGACGGCCTCGAGCTCCGCCACGACCTCGTCGAGGGCGTCCAGCCAGCGATCGACGTCGGCCAGGCGGGCGACGAGACGGTCGCGTCGCGAGGCGCTGGCTTCGCGGGCGTGCGCGACGAGCGCCTGCATCAGCTCGGCCTGGGCGGGATCGGCGCGCGGCAGCAGCATGTCGGTCTCGCTCGCGCGACGGCCGTCCTCGACCAGGCGCTCGAGCGTCTCGTGCTCGCGCAGGTCGTGCTCGAGCGCGGCCATGGCCTCGGGCGCGAGCATGGCCGCCTCGACCTCGTCCCAGCTCGCGAAGCCGGCGTCGCGCAGCGGAGCATCGCGCGAGGCGATGTCCACGAGCCGGCGTCCCGCGCTCTCCTCGCGCGATCGCGCGCGACGGAGCTCGTCGTCGGCCTCGGCGGCCGCGCTCTCGGCGGCGGCGAGCTCCGCCAGGGCCGCGTCGCGCGCCGCGAGGCGCGTTGCGAGCTCGCGGCGCGCCTCGTCCAGCGCGGTCTCGACGGCGCGCGGCTCGCGGAGCGTCTCGGGAACGTCGTCGGCGGCGCTCGCGTCCTGGCGGGCGGCGAGCGCCGCCAGCGAGAGCTCGCCGATCTCGCGACCGGTCGCCTCCTTCTCGTCGGAAAGGCTCCGCTGGCGTGCCTCGAGATCGGCTGCCCGCCGCTCGAGCGTGGCCCGGTCGAGCACGGGGCCGCCGAAGCGGGCGGCGGCCTGGGCCCGCTCGCGAGCCTCCGCCTCGAGGAGCTCGGGCGCCACGTAGGCCGTCGTGCCGAGCGCCGCCGTGCGCTGCCGCAACTCCTCGCGCGTGGCGTGAATCCCCTCCCCCGCCTCGGTGACGGCGCGCTCGGCCGCGGCGCGCGCGGCGACCAGCTCGGGCACGGACGGAAGTTCGGCCACGTCGCGCGGATGGGGCGACGACCGGTTCCATTCGTGCTCGCGCTGCGCCGTCTCGAGCGCTTCCTCGGCGCGCTCGAGCTCGAGCTTGGCGACCTGCACCGCGCGCGCCTGATCGCGCAGGCGCTCGCGCACCGCGCTGACGCGGCGGACATCCTCGGCCAGCCGCGCGGCCTGGGCGGCGTCGGCGCGCGCGCGCGCGGCATCCTCGGGAGCCGCGTCGCCGGCGGCCAGACCCTCGCGAATGCTGTCGAGAGCCTTCGCGGCGGCGGCCATCTCCTCATCTATCTGACGCTCACGCGCCTCGAGCCGCTCGGCGTCGCGGCGACAGGTGGCCAGCACGGCCGCGGCGGTCCGGGCTCTCTCGAGGCGCTCGCCCGTGTCCTCGAGCCGCTGGATCCACGCCGCGATGGCCTCGCGCTCCGCCGAGCCGGCCTCGTACTCGGTCACGCGAAGCCGCGCGCGCGTCAGGGCGGCGCGCGCCTCCTCGAAGCGGCCCTCGGCGCGCTGTCGCGCGGCGCGCTCGGCCCGCGCCGGATCGCCGCCGGCGGCGTCGGGACGCTGCAGGTCGGCCGCGGCGCGCGCCCGCTCGAGCCTCTCGCGCTCCGCGCGCATGAGATGGCGCTGGCGCTCGAGCTTGCGCTCGATCTGCTCGACGCGCAGGAACTCGTCCACGCGCGCGCGCCGCTGTCGCAGCCGCTCGGCGAGGGCGCTGGCCGATTCGAACGCCTGGTCGAGCTTGCCCGCCGCGTCCGCGGACTGTCCGAGCCGCGCCACGACTTCCTCGCGCAGCGCGGCGAGGTCATCGGGCGTGAGCGAGCGATCGCGGCCGGGCTCGAGACTCTCGGTGGCGTCGTCCAGAACCCCCTGCGCCCGGCGCAGGAGATCGCGCATGCGACCGCCGAGGGCCGCCGACGCGGCGGCGAGCTCGGCCACGATCGCGCCGTGGAGGGCGCCGGCGCGCTCACCGGTCACGTCCGCTTCGAGCGCGCGCGCGACCTCCGCCGGCCGTGCGATGGCGCGCCGCGCGAGAGGCTCGGACGACGAGGAGAGCCGGGCGAGGAACTCGGTGACGTAGGCGTCGTCGTCCGCCACGACATCGCGCGCCTGCCCCGCGACGCGCACGAGCCGGCACGCGGCCCCGCGCTCCACGACGAAGCGATCGCCGCCCGCCTCGACTTCCAGCACGACGCGCTTGACGCCGCGCGGAAGCGGGCCGCCGTCGAGCGCCACGCGCAGGATCTCGGGAAGCGAGACGCCGCGGGGAAGGCTCGCGGGCTCGTCGCCGAGCGGCACGACATGCTCGCGATGCCGCGCGTCCGCGAGAAGGAGAGCCAGGAGCCTCATGGCAGCCGCGGCTCAGGGTCCGGCGGCGCCGGCAGGCGCGGCGTCGGCCGGGGGCGGCGCGGCGGGCGCCTCGCGCACCACGGTCGTCACGTGCTGCGTGACGAGGAAGCGCGTGCCGTAGACATCCACGTCGCCCGCGTGCCGACCCGCGTTCGTCGCGCGCAGACGCCAGCGGAACGCGCGACTCTGCCCCGCCTCGAGCACGACGCCGTGATCGTGCGAGACGGCGTCGAAGATGGCCTGATGCGAGACGGTCTTCGGCACCGGATCCGTCGAGAGCACGGCGAGGCCGTCGAGATAGCTCGTCGCGAGATGAATGGAGTCAATCGTCAGGGATCGCGAGCCGGAGACGTTCTCGACCGTGACGATCAGGTCGCCTTCGGCCTCGACGGTCATGACCGCAGGGGCCTCCACCCGCACGCGGATGCTGTCGGACTCGCTGACCGAGTACCAGCCGGCGGCGACCACGATGCCGATGACGCCGAGCGTCGCGACGACGAGGCACCCGCAACCCGCCACCGCCGCCAGCAGCCAGCGCTTCGCGCCGCCGCTCCCCGTGGCGGGAACCGGGGCCACCGGCGGAGGGGCGCCGCCGGACGGGCTGGACAGGGTGCTCACCCGGGCACTCTATCGCGGAGCCCGCAGCCGCGAGAATGCGGCGCGATGTGGGAGGCGGCGAGGCCGCGCCCCGACCGCAGGTCCGGGCTCGAGGCGCGGGGCGCGGATTCAGTGAACGCTGGCGAGTTCGCGCTCGCGCGCTGGCAGCGTGACGTCCCCGAAGCTCTCGAAGTAGTAGCGAAGCTTCACCGCGCTGACGCCGGGCGCCGCGCCGAACGTGATGCGCACCCGGGCCGAGGCGTCGGCGCCGTGCTGCTCGCACGGGCCCGCGTCCTCGTCGGACAGCGCCTGCTCGCAGCACTCGGCCGGCGTGACCGAACTCACCGTGCAGTCGTCGCACCGATCCTGCGGCGCTCGCGGGCCCGTCTCGGCGTCCGCGGGGACCACGCTCAACTCGTGCGGATCCCAGTTCCGGAATGGCCCCGAGCAGGCGCCGGACGGCGTGACGGTGACGTCCATCTCGTGCCAGGTCCAGCCCACCCGCGATTCCGCGGCGTCCGCGTCGTCGTCATCGTCGGCGGGCGCGTCCACCCGCACGATTCCGTGGAGCTCGACGCGGGCGTCGCGCAGGGGCGCGCCCTTGGCGACGAACGGCATGGTCATCAGGCGCTCGAAGGCCATCCGCGCCAGCACGCTTCCGGCCACGAACGTGACGATGGCGGCTCCGATGGCGGCCGGCCAGAGATCGGTCATGCCAGCGAGGGCGAGAACGCCCATGTACATCAGTGACAGCAGCGCAGTGGCGACGAGACGGAATCCCCAGCGAAACATGCGAGCCTCCCGGGGGAACGCGACGGGGCTCCCCGGGGAAAGCGTTCGGCACGCGACCCCGAGGACTTGAGGGGTCTCAGGGCGTCGCGGACGCGGGGGGAATCCCCGCCTCGATGGCTTGCCGGGCCAGCTCGATGGCTTGCTTGGCCGCCTCGACGTCGTGCTCGAGCTCGGGAAAGCGCGTCTCGAGGGCGCGCCCTCGCTCGGCCACGGCTCTCCAGGCTTCGAGGAACTCGAGGCGCTCGCGGATGGCGGCGCGCTGGCGGAAGGGATTCCAGGTGGGCGGACCGGGCTCGGCGATGTCGGGCCACGAGCTCGGCCAGGACGCAGGCGGCTCCATCTCGGGAGGCGCGCCACCGGCGGGCGCCGCCGCCGCCACGGCGAGCTGGCGCGCGTGCGCCGTCAGCGCCTGCCGCTCGTCGTTACGCTTGATGACGTACTCGTAGCGCCGCGCGTCGAGCACGACGGTCGCGATCTCGCCATCGAGCCGGCGCTGCGTGTTGACGCCCTGAAACGGCAGCACGACCGACGCGCCGGCCGCCAGCACCACGACGATGACGAGCACGAGCGGGGGTTGCCGCGCGGGCGCGCCGGGGGCCGATGTGTCGTCGCTCATGTCGAACCCTCGCCCCCCGCCTGACCCTCGGGATCACGCCGCCACGCCACCGCCACGCCGAGTCTGGCCGATGCCGGTCCGGGGAGCAACAGGCGCCGCGGCGCGCGTCCGGGTCAAGTTCTCGGGGGAAACGGCCGATCTTGAGGGAGGAGATCGGCGACCACGCCGCGCCTGTCCGCGACCCAGCGCTCCGAGGCCCCCCGATGCGACGACTGCAGCGCAGGCTCTTCCTGCTCGCGGCCATGCTGATGGTGTCGGTGCCCGCACGCGCGATCACGCCCCCCGTTGACCGGGCCGACAGCCCCGAGTTCCTGCTGCCGGAGCTCGCCTTCGGCACCGCGAACGCGCCGATGGACGCGATCATCCCCCTGCTCGAGGATGGCGCCGCGTGGCGCGACGCCATGCGCCGCCTCTCGCCGACCAGCCTCGTGCACGTGGACCCGAGAACGGGCGTGCCGACGGGGATCATCGCGACCATTCCCCTGCTCCCCGGCGACGGGCTCGGCAACACGATCACGCTGGCCGAACTCGCCAGGCGCCTCGGCCGACCGTCCCTCGACGCGGTGGACGCCGAGACCGTCGTCGCCGCGATGCGCCCGTTGCTCGAAGCGAACGCGGGCGCCCTGCGCATGAATCCTGACGAGGTCGCGCAGCTCCGCGCCGAGCGCGTCTCGGAGACCCTCTGGCAGGTGAGCGCCGGTCGCGCCGTGAGCGGCGTGCCGGTGCGGGGCGCCCGCTTCATCGCCACGATCAGCCACGGGAACCTCGTGCTGATGGGCGCCACGGCGTGGGGGCGCGTGGCGACGTCGCCCGTGCCCGCGACCTCTCCCGACGCCGCGCTGAGCGTGGCGGCGGCTCGGCTGGGCGGCCCGCCCGCCGACGAGCTCTGGCTCGCGCCCGAGCTTCAGATCGTCCCGGTCGCGCCCCGGGGCGAGGCGCCTGACACGGCGTTCGCGGGGCTGCCCGGCACGGGCCTCGACCACCGGCTCGCGTGGCGCATGGGCCTCGGGCGCCTCGCCAGCCGCGAACGGTGGGAGGCGCTCGTGGACGCGCATGACGGCAGGCTCCTCGCGTTCACCGACGCGAACCTGCACGCGCGCGGGAGCATCACGGGCGGCGCGTATCCCATCACCGCGACGGGCGTCTGCCTGAAGCCGTCGCAGTGCGGAACGCTCCAGCCCCTGGTTCCCATGCCTCACGCGGACACGGGCCTCCCGCCTCCCCATGACTTCACGAACTCCGCCGGGACGTTCGAGCACGTGACCGGCACGGTGCGCACGCGCCTCTCGGGCCGCTACGTGCGGATCCTCGACGAGTGCGGCGCGCTATCCGAGTCGTCCGCCGGACCCGATCTGCTGCTGGGCGGACGCGACGGCGATCATGACTGCGTGTCCGGCGGCGTCTCGGCGGGCAACACGGCGGCCGCCCGCACGGGGTACCACGAGCTCAACCGGTTGATCGAGCTCGCCCAGGGCTGGCTGCCGTTCAACCGCTGGATCCGGCAGCCCATCACGGCGACCATGAACATCGCCGACACGTGCAACGCGTTCTACTCGCCCGTGGATGGCACGGTGAACTTCTTCCGCTCGGGTGGCGGCTGCCGGAACACCGGCGAGCTCGCGGCGGTCTTCGATCACGAGTGGGGTCACGCCCTCGACGACCATGACGCGGGCGGCGTGCTGTCGTCGTCCTCCGAGGGCTACGCCGACATCGTCGCCGCTTACCGCCTGCGCACGCCCTGCATCGGACACGGCTTCTACGGCCCGGGCGGCTCGGCCTGCGGCCTGACGAACGACGGGACGGGCCGGAACGTGGACGAGGATCCGCGCAGCGGCTTCGAGCACTGCGCCACGGACTGCTCGGGCGTGCGCGACGCCGACTTCGAGGCCCACGCCGAGCCCGTGCCGCAGACGGCCAGCAACCACATCTGCGTGCGCTGCCCCATCGCCGTGGGGCTCGTCGGGCCTTGCGGGCGGCAGGTGCACTGCGCGGCCGGTCCGACGCGGCAGGCCGCATGGGATCTCGTCACGCGCGATCTCGCGCGGGCGCCCTTCACGATGGATGCCGAGACCGCGTTCGCGCTCGGCAACCGGTTGCTGTACCAGGGCAGCGGCAACGTCGGCCTGTGGCACGCGTGCGATTGCGCCACGCGCATCTCGAACGGCTGCAACGCGGACAGCGGCTACCTGCAGTGGCTCGTGGCGGACGATGACAACGGATCGCTCCTTGACGGCACGCCGCACGCGACCGCGCTCTTCGACGCGTTCGATCGCCACGCCATGGCCTGCCCGGTCCCGCTCGCCCAGAACGCGGGCTGCGCGGGCGCGCCGTCCTCGCCCCCCGCGCTGGTCGCCACGCCGGGGGATGGCGTCGTGGACCTGACCTGGGCGCCCGTCGCGGGAGCCACGCGTTACTGGGTGCTGCGCACCGACGGCCACGAGCCGTGCGAGCTGAGCAAGGCGCTCGTCGCCACCGTGACGGAGCCCGGTTACACGGATGCCGACGTCGCGAACGGACGGCCCGTGGCCTACGTCGTCATCGGGGTCGCCGCCAGCGACGCCTGCATCGGGCCGGCGAGCGCCTGCGTGCTCGTCACGCCGGGGCCCTGCGTGGCTCTCCTCGCGTTCGACCGCGGACAGGCCGCGTGCGGCGAGGACATCGGCGTGACGCTGAGGGACGACTCCGCGGCGTCGGGGTCCACCGTGGTGGTCCGCTCCCTGCGCGAGCCCGCCGGCGTGACCGTGACGCTCGCCGAATCGCCGCCGGGATCCGGCCGGCTCGCGGGCACCGTGCGCCTGACCGCATCGGCGCCTGCTGGTGGCGACGGCCTGCTGTCCGTGTGGAGTTCGGATCGTCTCGAGGCCACGTTCACCGACACGACGCCGTGCGGCGGCGGCGACCCCGTGATGGCGATCGCGCGCGCGGACGCGAGCTGCGATGCCTGCGCGGGCGGGCCGGGATCCGAGGGGCCCGGGATGGAGATCAGCGAGGGCGCGCCGCTGCTGGCGCTCGCCGGGGGCGACGGCGACGAATTCCTCGACAACTGCGAGACGGCCGTGCTCTCGTTCGAGGTGCGCAACACGGGCGCCGTCGCGCTCACGAACGTGCGCGTGCAGGCCGTGATGCCCCTTTCCGGCGGCCTGCAGATCGAGTCCGCGCCGCCGCTCATCGCGGCGAGTCTCGACGCGTGCGCGTCCGCCACCGGGACCGTCACCGTGCGCGCGGCGAGCCTCGCGCCCGACTCGAGACCCGAGGTGCGCGTGGAGGTCACGGCGGACGAGCTGGCGGCGCTCGGTGTCACGCGAAACCTCGCGGTCCGACTGCCCCGGGCGGAACTCGATCTCGTGCCGCGCGCCGCGTGGACGTTCTCGTTCGAAGCGGACGCGGAGGGCTGGTCGGTGGTCGAGGGCACGTTCGATCACGCGATCGGCGCGGGCGCCTCGGGCACGTCCGGGTATCTCGCGTCGTCGAGCTTGCTTCCCGACCAGTGCGACCGGGTCCGGTCACCGCGCTTCCGGCTGACGGCCGCGTCCACCGTCGAGGTCTTCACGGCGCACGAGATCGAGCCCTGCGCTCCGGCCTGCTTCGACCGCGCTCACCTGGGTCTCATTGATGCCGCGAGCGGCGCGCGGACGGTGGTCGTGCCCGACTCGGGCCACGCTTACGCGGCGTCCGGCTCGGGCGGCGGCTGCGTGACGCAGGACCTTCCCGGCTGGGCGGGAAGCCAGCCGGTGTTCGCGATGAGCGGCTGGTCGGCGGCGGCGCTCGGCGCGCCCTCGCGCGCGGGCGAGGAACTCATGCTGGAGATGGCGCATGCCACCGACACGCTCGTCGAGGGCACGGGCCTGCGCTTCGACCAGGTGACGCTGACCGACGTGCTCGAGGTTCGCGCCGACGCGCAGCCCGACGCCTGCGCCGCGGCGCCGCCCGGCGAGCCCAGCGACCTGCGGCTGCGACGGGTGTCGCCCGCGAGCGTCGAGCTGAGGTGGCTCCCCCCTGCCAGCGGCTGCGGCACGCCGACGTTCGCCATCCTGCAGGGCTCGATCACGGCGCTGCAAGCGGGCGCTTACGATCACGCGGTCGTCGGCGCATGCGGCCTGATCGCGCCGCCGGCCGAGGTCCCCGTCGCCTCCGGTGCCGGCGCCTACTATCTGGTGGTCGCGGACAACGGCGCCGCCGAGGGATCGCTCGGAGCCGACTCGCGCGGCCGTCCCCGTCCAGCAGCCCTCATCCCCTGCCACGCCTTCCGCGACCTGGCCTCCTGCCCCTGAGCGCGGCGGCCGCTCACGCCGACACAGCGGTAGGGATGGAGCGCACAGCGCCACCAGCGTGACGGGCCGTGCTCCCGCGGACCCCGCGGTTCAGGCGAAGGCATTGCAACAGGGCTCGACCAGACCGGTCTGCGATGGAGACGCGGCAGGCTGGGCGAGCAACGCGTGGCAACCTGCCAGCTCAACAGCAACACTGCCAGCTATGTGAGGCCGATCCTCTCGACCAACGTCCGGACATCCGCTGCGCAACCCCACGCCAAGCTGAACCCAGATCCCCCATGCCCGTAGTTGTGGACAACTCGGATACCGCTCGCCGAAGTTTCAAGCTCAAGGCGCACCCCCGCCGCACGAAACGGACGAAGCCCGACTACCCTCCGCAACACGCGGCGTCCGGCCGCCCGAAGCCATGGGAACAGCTCCCCAGCACGCCTGATCATGGCGGCCTCGTCAGCCTCAAACTCAAGCGACTCGACGCCGTACTCCTCAGTCCCACCTACACAGATGTCGTGGCATCTTGGAATCGCGAAGCTCATACCACCTGGATTGTCATCGTCACCCACGTAGGCCGCTGGACAATCGTCGCCGCGCTCCAGTACTAGATACTGACCCCGTACGGGTTGCAGTCCGTCGTCACGCAGGATCTCACGAGCGCGAAGTCCCGTGCAGTTTACGACCACGTCGAACGCGCCCGCGAGGTCCTCCATGCGTGCTACGTGCCCTTCAACAAACTGGACTCCGCGCGTTCGCGCGCGATCTGACAGCCACGGGAGATACTGATACATATCTGCCAGCGGCGCACAAATCTCGTACCCCCATCTCGCCCCCGGGTAGATCCTCAGCTCGGTGTCGTCCAACAGTCTGAAGCGCGGAGGTATGTGCCACCACGGCGGGACCATTCGCTTTGACTTCCTAAATAACTCTACACCTGTGACGAGCGACACACCGGCTTCGGGACTGTGCGTAGCGATGTCGAGGTACCGCTCCAACGATCTCTGAGCCCAACGCAATACACGCGTGTCGTTAGGATCGACGAGGTAGACATGCCAGATCGCGGTTGCAATCGCTGACGTTGTCTCGAGCAAAGGGCGGTCGTAAAGCACCGATACATCGGCTGACCTACTCAGCTCGACCGCCGCCGTGAGCCCAACAACACCGCAGCCGAGCACGGCGACCCTCATATGCACGCCCTGACGGTGACGGCTGCTGCCTCGAAGAACAGTCGCGCCACGCGCGACCGCTCTGCCCTCAGTTTCCTCGCAGTTCGGGCAACCACCTCGTCTGGAGGCAGTACTGTGTCGTCGACAGAACAGTGGCTCAATAACTGGACCTGCTGGCGGCACGCCTGCTCGAGATAGTAGGCGCAGTACACGGCCTCTGCGACCGTGTCCGCGACGATCAGGCTGCCGTGGTTTCGAAGCAACACTAGCCCGCCATCCACTACGCGACGCGCTAACGTATCCACCGCGCGCGGCGTGCCGTGGAGAAGCCCCTCGTACTCCACGTAGAGGAGGTCCGCAACGAACTCCATCCCCGTTTGTGAGACCGGAAGCAGTCCGCGCTTCGAAGCCCCAACAGCGATGACATTCATCGAGTGCAGGTGCACCACGGCCGTCGTGCGTCCCTCGCGGCGCCTGTGGATGGCTGCGTGGAGTCGCAGTCCGTCCGCGTTCACCGCGCCACGCTCACGCCTCGACCCCCGTTGCTCGATCGGAACAAAATCCCTTGGGCTCGCGACATCGGGCATCACTCCGAATCTATTGATGAGAAACCGAGGGCGGCTTGCGCCGCTAGCGATCGCCAGCGAGATGTGATTAAACACCGTATCAACGAGGCCGAAACGGGACAGGACTCTCCATGCGCTCGCCAGTTCGCGCTCGCCCACATCTTGCGGCGGCAGCCCACGGCGTGTCATCACGGCTCCGGCGCAACGATCGCAATGCGAAGTCCGAGGTCTTCGTATGCGTTACAAGGAGGATCGAAGGACCTAAAGGTGACGCAGGGCGACTCTTCCTCACCAGAGAGCCAGGACGACCCGCGCACAACTCGCTCCTCGCAACTGTCGAGAGGCGTTCTAGGCTGAAACCGATCTTGTCGCCGAACGGACTTCACGGATCGGGTCCATTCCCATACGTTCCCGACAACGTCGAGCGGCCCGCCGGGGTACCGTGCCCAAGGGAACAGGCCGACTGCGCACGTCCTTGGATCACGTGCCGCAGCCCGTACGTGTGCGTTCTGGTCAGGCGGGTCCGAGCCCCAGGGGTACGGCGCAGCCAGCGCTGGGCCACGCGCCGCACACTCCCACTCGATCTCGTCCGGCAGCGTCACGATCTCTCTCTTGCGGAGGAGCCCCGCTCCGGCAAGCTGTTCAGTAGCCCAAGCGCAGAAGGCCATCGCCTCCCACCAGTTCACTCCAACGACCGGCTGGTTCGGCCGATTAAACCGTGGGTTGTACCAGTACAGCGGTAGCCGACGCCGTAGGATACGATCCCTGAGATTGTCGAGCTCGTCCTTCTTGACCCTGCCGGCCGCCATCTCGGTGAAGAAGTGCAAGAGTGCCGTGTTGTTGACCGTATCCTCCAGCTCCCGCAAGAATGCCGCATCACCTTTCAACCATGCGCGCCCTTGTTCGGTCTGCCAGTATCGCTCCTCGGAGTATCCTCCGGCCGAGATGAATTCGGCGAAGTCTCGATTGGTGACCAGAAACATGCCGATTCGAAAGGCGGGCAGGCGTCCAGAGAGCTCGGGAGACGCGGGACACTGCTGGTACTTCGGATGGGCGACCTTGTGTGGCTCCGCCCGACCGACCCGGTACTGCCCGCCCGGGATGAGGACCAGGCGAACGTCGACGAACCTTCGGCCAAGTCGCGGATCCCCGATCGCGCCCAGCAGGTCGCCTGCACGAACGCGCTCGTCGATGGCGAGAGCCGAGTCCTCGATGAGCTTTAGTAAATCGCGACGCACCGTATCAACCAGCTTCGGAAGCGTATCATTCGGTCCGAGTGCCACACTTGCAGCCTCAGTTACGATCTCCGCGAGTGCAAGTACGAGCGTGCTGCGGCCTCGCCGGTGCTTCTTGGCCTGCTCGTGGAGCTCGGACGCCATATGGTAGATCTGCCCGAAACCCTCCGGCTGCTGGGCCAGCGTCCCAGCCCAATACCGAAGTGGAAGACGCCATCCAGGGGTTCTGGCCAGATCGACGCGCTGCGCGATTCTCAGGCGGTTCAGGTACTGGCCGGCCAGAACCTCCCGAAATACCGCGTGGGGGAAGTCCCAGATTTCGGCCTCGCTTTCCACCAGTACACCGTGACCGCGCAGTAGATGCTCGACGACCTTGAAAGCATTCAACCCGGCCGTGCTGTAGTTTCCGCCACGAACTTGAACGATCTCCGACGCAACCGCTTGGAGTTCGGTGATTGGGACGCCGCGCTTCGTTCCATCCACGAACCGTTGATGGCACCGGTAGGCCAACGTTCGGAGAATCTCCATGAGCCATCGCTGTGCGTCCTCATGCTCCAGGATGTCGTTGGCCCCTTCACCCCCGGTCCGTAGGACCCTGGTCGCCACACCAACCCTAGGCTTGTCATACTCCAGGAATCCGACGGCGCGATCGACTAGCTGACTAATCGACCGCGGAGTGCCTCTTTCCCCCGAATACACGACCTGAAGCAATGTAAGAAGGAGCGGCACAGTGGCCAACTGACCGATGTCGGCGTCACTGCGAATGAGCTCGAGTACCGCTGTGGCTCGTCTAGGCCAGTAGTCGGCACCTAGCTGTGGCGCGGCCAAGCGAGCGCGTTCATGCCACTTATGCACAGCGCTTGACACCTGCCTGTCCGACAGCCCACAGATAGCAAGGTGTGTGGCTTCGTCAAGTAGAAGATTGGGCTCGCTCGCATAGTCGCTGGAGCGACAGGTCACAAGGCAGCGAACGTTCGGGTACGATGCCGCCAGATATCGCGCGAGTCCGAGGACCAGGCGACGTGTGACAGTAACCTCAGTCCGGCCGTACGTGTCCACGGCGACCTCATCTAGCCCGTCGACGATTACGTACGCTCGAGGGAGGCACGCCATTAGAACCTCGCGGACCGGTGTCATATCCGCTTCCGGACCAAGCTGTGACACGGCCGCGCCAACGACGGCCGATTCGTAGGACTGACCCGTCAATTGCAGAAAGCGCGCGGGCACAAATATGGGGATCGGCGAATCAGCATGTGCGCCCCCTTCCGCAGCGATCGTGCACGCAACGTGCCGCCCGACGGTGGACTTCCCGCCCCCTGGGTCAGCAAGGAGGACGCAGAGTCGCTGCGCCGCTGAGAGTGCATCCTGCAGCTCGAGTTCGCGCGCCCCTTCGACCCGGCGGCCGGCCACGGCAAGTCCGGGCGTCAGCTGCTGGACCCGCGGCGGCTCCCAGATCTCGGCCAGGGGGCTAGGCGGCGCACGGATTCCGTGAGTACTTCCAAGTAACTCGCTCGGGTCGCCAAACTCAAGAAAGTTGAGGCGGCTGGCGACCAGCGCCAGGTACACACCCAGCCCCGGCGGCTCGTCACGATCACCCTCTGGTAGTTGACGGTCAGCTGGTTGCGAGATCCACTTAGCCATTCGGAGCCCCTCAGTCGGAGTGACACAGCGAGCAACCCGCGGCTCCCGCGCTCGACTCTCGTGCCACACCGTCATCTCCACGCGACCACCACCTCCCGTCCCCGGTACCGAAGTGAAGTCGGGTTGCCGGGGCCTCCTGGTACTTCGTTCCCCTGAGCTCCTCGGCATGCAGTGAAGTGTGTCCGGGTCGGATGGCGCCGAGTACTGCCGAACACACGTGAATACGGCAGCCAAGCACTTCTAGACGCCACAGATAGATCGGAACCGTAGTCCGATTCTCGAACGTCACTATCCACTCCAGCGGTCCGGGAGCACCCATCGGCGATAACCATGCGTGTACGTCTGTCATCTCGCGTTCGCGCGCTCTTGCGAGCTCCCGCGCATGCTTGCGGCGCTCGAGCCAGAGCCCGGACAGGGCGAGTCCTACGGCAAGGGTTGTCCCTACGCCTGAGAGCATTTCCGCCCATGTTCCAGCGGCGGCGTAGTCGACTCTCGATCCAAACAGCCACAACCCCCAGAATTGCATGGACACAACGGTCACGAGCGCGGCGGCAAGTACACCACACAGCACGACGGCCCAGTCACGGGCCGGTGGAACCGTTGGCATGCAACGTCACGCTCCGTTCGGCAGACTATCGCGGTTGACGACGTTCTCGTCATCCCCCTTCGAAAGCACATTCAGAATGGACTGTACTGCCTTCCTCGCCATCCCATCTCGTGCGTCGGAGGTGAGGGATGCAATGTGACCGGTCACGAGAAGGCGTTCCTGACCGAGTGCAAGCAGCTTCGCTCGATCGGACTCATCATCGTAGAAGCCATCAAAGGCCGTCGCCGCAAGGCGACCGTCCTCCAGGGCGGATAGCAGTGCTGCCGGGTCCACGACGAACGCGCGCGCCGTGTTGACGAGCAGGCGTCCTGCACTTGCGGGGATATGAGCAAGCTCTCTCGCGCCAATAAGTCCTCGCGTCGCGTCGTTCCCAGGCGTCATCACAATGTACGCTTCCGCCCAAGAAAGGAGATCGGGGAGCGAGAGGTAGGAGATCGAAAGCCGGTCCTCAACGCCAGGCTTCCTTGTTCTACTGAAGTACCTGATGTCGCTGCCGAATCCTTGCCGCAGGGTCTCCGCTATGCGTGTTCCGATCGCACCAAGGCCAATAATGCCAATCCGAGTTGACGCCAGGTCGTGCTGCTTGGTCTCAGTGCCTTGCTTGCCGGACATATAGGCGTTCGTGTACTGCGTGAGCCGGCGCCTGAGATTCAGGAGTTGGCCGACGGTAAACTCCGACACGGAGTTCGTAAGCGTGCCGGGCGTGTTCGTAATTCGGATGCCGAGCCGAGATATCCCAGATGCATCCATGAAGGACTCGTAGCCGACTCCGAGGAAAGCTACCACTTTGAGATCGCGAGCGTTCTTCACAGCACTCTCGGTCGCGCGTTCGTCGCCACCGAGCAGGTAGGCCACGGCGTCCTCCAACTCTATCGAAAGCTCCTGCTCCGACAGGATATGGGTCGGATTGTGAACGCGGAACCCCGCCGTCGTGAGCGGGGCAAGGAACTTCGCGTCAACGCTGTTGCCGGTTACCAGAACCTTGTTCTTCATCGCTCCATCCCCGAGTGAGATTGTTGCCGCTGCTAGCTGGAGCTCGACCGAAGCCAAGTCGGGTCAAGCCCGTCCTTTCTCCAAAGGGCCAGTATGTCATCGTAGTACCGTAGGCGGGCCTGAACCCCCACCCGGGAGCCACGAAGATAGGCGTCCGCCTCACCATTCACGGCAAGAACCGCGGCTACCTCCTCGACGATTCGGCTATGCATCTCGTCGTCTTCAATGTTTGCGCGGAGGAAGGGGAGGTAGTCCGCGCCTGGGAGGCACGCCCGAAAGCACTCCTGAATCGCTGTATACTCGGTGAGCAGCAGTCGTTCGCTGCCGACGCCTAGCGCCCCGAGCGCGGAGGCGGTCGAGTCGAACGTCTCCGCCACTTGATTCAAGAAGTCGATGGTCGCCGGAACGGGTCGCACCCTCTCAATATCCAGACCAACTGAGCCGCAGAGCTTGTAGAGCAGCCAGGGGTGGGAATTTCGCGCGACTCCATTGATCAGGCGCTGGTGCTCTCCCATGAGCACGGGAAGGAACAGCGTGCGTAGATGCACGTTCTGGATGTTGCTCGCTAAGAGCAAGAGCATCTGAGAGAATGCCCCTGTGACAACCGCTTCCTGGCCCGTCCAGAGCAACAGCAGGTCAGGCTCGGCCGCCGCGACAGCGAAGAAGGGATGTTCCCCAATGCCTGAGTCGTCTGCCACGGACCGAGCGGACAGGATGGCCGGTTGTGGCGCAAGGTGTGGAGCCAAAGGATCGAAGTAGTCGGATGCACGCCATCCAGTGCTGACGTGCCCCACCAGCTCCGTCGCCGCCTGCCGAATCCCTCTCATCCTATGCCATACCTCCGACCCGAAGTGCAGCCCAGCTTCCGATAGGCACCGTCACGGCCGTCTGGCGAGAGTATCCGTCGTTCGGGTGAGGGACGCCAGACCTTTCCGGCCTCCTCCGCGGCGCGCTGCGATTGCGAAGCGCAGCCATGTGTCGAGCGCGGCAATTGCCGACGTGGCACCCCGGGGTATGCACTCGCGACGGTGGCCCGAGGGCTCCGCCGCTGACAGGCGGAGGAAGGCAGCCGAGGCCTTGCCGCCTTGACTCGAGTCGCTGCCACCACGCTGCCCAGCCGACGTGAGGCGGCCACAAGCTCGGCGGCATGGTCCATCGAACAAGCCCCCTGACGCCAATCCTCGCACCGCCGGCGGTTTCGGCGCAACAGATGGGCTCGCTCCCGCGAGTGGGATACGCCGGAGGAGGCGGCCAGGGTCGGCCACCGCCCCCTTACGGGGCGAAGCGGACCGTCCGCGCGCCAGGCGACGCTGCGGGCCTCGGTCGCCCGCACTCACCCTGAACCGTGTGGCGTCCCGCCTCGCCCTCACTCCCCGAAGCCACGCTCCCTCCTGTCCGTCCGCCACTGCGGCGCTAACGGCGGACCGCGCGTCGGCAGGCCGTGCCACGCGAGGATCCTCCGGGCTGGCCGGGGATTCGATACCGTTGCAATGACTCGCATACCGGGCACGCATCGAGTCTCGAGAGGGCCGCTTCGCGCCGCCCGCTGAAGCGTCGTCCTGCCCAGCAGGCCCCGTCTCCACGTACGCGGTCCCGCTGAACAGCCCGGCACGGCTCGCATCACCACGCTCGGCACCGCCGCCAGCGAGCGATGATGCCGCGCCAGCGCGAACTTCAGTCCGAACGAGAGCGTGAGCACCCTCTCCCGCAAGGGCATCTCGAGAGCTCGCCCTGCACGAGGCGCGCGGCCGTCTCCGCCATGCTGCCTCCCTCGCAGGACGGTCGATCAGCCCCGCGCGGCGCGGCTGATCCTGATCGCGCTGCGCCGGCGGAGGGGGCGGGGCTAACGCTGCGTGCCGTCGGGATGGCGGATGAAGGAGCCATCCGCGAAGACGATGTCGTCGCGGAAGTTCGACGTCGGACCGGCCGGCGCCGCGAACGGATCCGCGAGATCGGGCTCGCCGCAACAGCCGAGGCTGATGACCGCGTAGCGGCGGTCGTCGCTGCGAACCAACATGGAGTGGCGCCAGCCATCGCGCGTCGGGAGCGCATCGGCGCCGGCGCCGAGCGCTCGCGCGAGATCCTCGGCCGTGCCGTCGACGGCCGGGTAGCGGCCGTGACGCGCAGCATGGGACTCGAGCGCCGTCGCGATCGATCGCATCGCCGCCATCGTTTTCACCTGCGCGCCGCGATCAATCGCCCCGATCAAGCCAGGAATGACGAACACCCCCACCAGCGCGACCCCACCGACGATCAGCGCGCAACCGCCAAGGCGCTGCACTGCCGAGTCGCCCCACCCCTCCCTCTCGCGTCCGCGAGCATTCCGACCAGGGAGGCGGGCGTGCGCCCTCACCCGAGCGCGATCCAGTACCGCTGCACCGTCTCGGCGCGCTTCGCGATCCACTCCTCCGCCTCCAGCTTGCCGCCGCAGCGCGCGATCGCGCGGGCCGATGCCTCGTTCTCCTTCGCGCACGTCAAGAGCACGTCAGCGATACCGAGGGCGCGGGCCTCGTCGAGCGTGTGCCGGAGGATCGTCGTCGCGTAACCATTCCCGCGAGCGCTGGGCCTCACGCCATAGCCGATGTGCCCGCCATCGCGCCGGAGCGAATCCGTCAGCGCATGCCGCAGGTTCGAGACCGCCACGACATCGACGCCTCCGCGCACGAGCCAGTACGTCGAGTGCGCCACGAACCCTTCCGCGAGCCCTTCTCCGCGCCGGCAGTCATCGAGGATCCGGAGGAACGCCTCGAAGTCGTCATGCGGGAACTTCAGCGGGAACGGCACCAACGGCTCCCCGCAGTCGACGAACTCGCGCACCAGCGCGCGATACGAGTCGGCGAGCGCGCCATGGGGGCGTTCAAAGTGGAGGGATGGGGGCATGCGGATGGGATGCTCTCAGGTTCGACTCAGCCCGTGCGCGCGCCGCGGCAGCTGGCGTGCCAGCGGTGGCTTACATGTTCGAACGATTAACGAACGGCCGCGTCGGGCGCCTCGCGCCCCGGGGCGTTCCGCGCCGGTTGCCGGGAGCGATCGAATGGCTGATATTGATGCGATCGCAGGGTGGACTTGACCAAGGCTGAAGGCGGGTGAAGCCTTCAGCGATCGTCCTTTTCCGCCGGATCCCAGGTCCGCCAGCCATCGTCAGGGAGCACACACATGGGGAGCCCGATCGAGCTTTCAGGCAGGCAAGGCAGGGACGACGAGACGCTCTTGTCCACGGGTCAGCCATGAAGGTCCGCGCCGTGCGACGCTTCCTCACTGCCATGGCGGCCTTGGCCCTTGCCACGACCGCAGCCGCGGAAGTGCGCCTCCTTGCTGCTGCTTCCGGACGTGCCGTCGATGTCCGCGTCACGCCGGCGGCCGGAGGCATCTGGTCGCCCACCGCGGCCGGGTCCACGCGGAATCTCAACCCGCTGGGCGACCGGATCGGTGACGGCGCGCCCGTCCACGCGACGCGCGGCGACGCGGTGCTCGTCGCCTGGTGGCGGCCCAGCACGAGTGAACTCCGCATCGCTGTCGGACGCCATCAGTGGGCAAGCGAGGTCGGCGTTCGTGTCCGTGCGCCCGAGGGCGACCTGCGGGTGATCCCGGCCTGGGGAGGCTGGCTGCTCCTCTCGAGCGATGTTGCGGTGGACTCGACCGACGTCCGGTTCGTCACCGACGACGGTCAGATTCGGGAGGCGGCCGACACCCTCCGAGGCACGATCTTCGGGAGCGTGGTGACCGGTGAAGCTGTTCTTGTCGGTAGCGCTCTCCCCGACGGTACGCTCCGCCTCAGCGCCATCATCCTACCCGGTGACATTCCGCCCGACATCTTCTTCATCCCCGTGCCGGACCCGGGGCCGATCGTCTTGCGCTCGCCGCGCACTACGCTCCAGGCCAGCGCGATCATCCTCCCCGGTGATCTCGAGCCCATCATCTTCCTCGCCCCGCGCCCGATCGGTCGTGCGACACCCGCTGGAGCTTCCGCAATGAGCGCGATCGTCCCCATCGGGGACGATGTTCCCATCATCTTCCTCGCCTCCGCGCGCCCGCAGCTCAAGCTGGTCGCGATGCGCGACGGTGGCGTGCAGGTGGCGGCGCTCTGGTGGGAGTCCCCGCAGACCCTGGCGTACGTCCCGGTCGATCAGGACGGCCCGACGACCAGCGTCACGAGCATCACCGCCAAGGGGAACTCGACGTACTCTCCGTCGCTGATCCAGCAAGCGCTTCGCGACCTCGCGTCGCGCTGAGGCCGGGAGATCGGCCGAGCGCGCGGGACATCGCGCGAGAGCGGCGGGTCAGGCGCCGCCGACGCGGATGACCTGACCGGGCTGGACGCGACCGAGAGCATCCAGAATCTGAGGAACGAGAGGGCGGAGGTCTCGCAGGCGATTGGTCTTCGCGAGCACCACGACCACGCCCATCCTTGAGGCCTGGAGATTCTGCTGAAACTCGAGATTCTGGTCCGAGGTGAGAAACGCGGTGAAGCCTTCGGCGGCCATCAGGCGAAGAAGCTCTCCGTTGCGCTTGCCGGACCACCCCATGTCGATCGCGTGGCGCACGTCGTGGCCCACGAGGTCGCGCCTCAGCGGCCGCGGCACGCACTCATCGAGCAGGAGCAACATGCGCTTCGGTCATCTCCCGAGCCAACTCCAACGCCGCGACCGCTTGCTCGCGGCTGACAGAAGGAAAACTCTCGAGAAAGACATCGAGCGAGTCGCCAGCCTCGAGGTGGTCGTAGAGCGACTTCACCGGGACTCGCGTGCCCACGAAGACCGGCTTGCCTCCGAGAATCTCGGGGTCGCTATGGACGATCTTGGAAGGGTCTATCATGGCTTGCTTCCCTTGCACTCGAAGTTACGCCCGATGCCACGTCGGCCACGCGGGGATTGTACAGCGAAGCGCAGCATGCGGTCGGCCGGCCCGCGGACTCGCCGACGCCGGATCGTGCGCAACCGCGGCCGCCAGGGTTGGCCTCCCCTCCCCTTCTCGGGGCCGAGGCGACGGCGCGCCCCTTGGTGGGCGCCCGCAGCGCGGGGGAGGTTCCTCCGTGCGGCAGGTGAAGAGCGGACGGTGGCCGAAGCTGCCGGCGTCGGCGACCCGGGTTGCCGGCACGACGGGATCGGCCCATCATCGGCAAATGAGGGTCTCGTTGCTCGTTCTCGTTCTCGCTCTCGCTCTCGTTCAGGCAGCGCCAGCTGCCGCGGACGAGGACGCGCGGCCGCAGGAATCGTCCCCGCCGTGGATCGTGCCGCCGCCGAAGGCTCCGAGCGACCCGCCGTCGCACGGGTTGCAGATTCCGACGGCCGCCGTGGCGTCGTTCAAGCTGCTCACCGGGCCACGGCCGTTGTTTGCGCGTCGGTTCGCTGAATGCCGCAGCGCGGCGGATGACGCTGCCCGTGCGCGCGGCGTCGCGGGGATCGACGAACTGGTCGCGCGCATCCGGTCGGCGGCGACGATGCGGGCTCGCATCGGCGCCGCGTCGGCGCTCGCGACGCCGCTCCCGACGCCGGACGACACGTGGCTCGGCCTGCCTCCGGGGGTTGGCGACTGCGGAGTCTGGTCGTTCGACGAGACGCGCCTGCGCGACGCCATCGAGGCGCAGCTTCGCGAGGACTCCGCCACCACGCTCGATGTCCTGATGTCGCAGCTCCGGCACGGCCGCAAGTCCGATCGCGCCCGCGCCGCCTGGTCGCTGCGCATGGTGTCGCTGGCCGCCGAAGAGCCGTTCGCGTCGCGCGCGTCGGCGGCGTTGCTTGGCCTCGAGCACGATGGCGTCGCCGGCGTGCGCTACGCCGCGATCGTCCTGGACGATCGCGCGATGGACGAGGCCGTGGAGGCCAGGCTGCGACGCGCTGCGGGGGCGTTGCGCGATGCCGATCCGATGGTGCGCCACGCGGGACTGGTCACGCTGGCGTGGGATGACGAACCCCTGCCGCCGCGCCACCTCCTGCCGACCTTGCGGCGCATCGCGCGCGATCCGGGGGAGCTGACCCCGAGCCGCACCCTCGCTGCGGGCCTCGCGCTGCGCCTGCAACCCACGCGGGAGGAGCTGCTCATCGCGCTCCGCGCCTGTCCCTGGTTCGCCGAGTTCGGCTGCGACGCGCTCAGCTTGGCGTTCGACGAACATCCCGATCCGCTCCTGGCCTGGTCGTGGGAGGCAGCCCTCGTTCCCGGGCCCGGGCAAGAGCACATCGTGGAGACCGTCCTGTCCTTCGACACGGCTCTCGAGGTCCCGCGCTGCCGCGTGCTGGCGCAAGACCCCGACCCCCGGATCCGCGAGCTCGCGATCGCCGCGCTCCGGAGGATGGGCGAAGCCACCGAGCTCGAGGACGGCCGCGAGCGCTGAACGGCGATTCACATGTCCCGTGACCGCCGCGCGGGCGGGGCGAGGCAGACCACCCAAGCAAGCGCACGCCCGTCTCGAGGCCCCCAGCCTCTCTGCTGCTTGCCTCTCGCGGTGGTCAGGGCCGCTGCTTCTCGCGCACCCGCCGCAAGTGTCCGCAGTCGTGCAGCAGCAGGCTCGCCGGAACGTACGGGCTTTCGACCCGAACATCGAGGCCCCGGCAGCGCGCAACGGCCAGCAGCGCGAGCGACGTCATGCTCACCTTCAGGAGCTCGGGCGTCATCGCGAGCTTGCGCCCCCGTGGCCGCGGCGCCGCCTGTTCATCGTGCCACGAGAGAAGCGTGCGCAACGCGGCCTCGAACGCTGGCGCATCGAGGCTCGCGGTCGCGTCGATTGCGTCCGCGACGACCGAGGGGGGAAATCGACGCGCGTGGGGGACATCATCGCCGGCCGCGGGCAGACGACGAAGGCGGCTCGTGGCGTCTGTCGCGCGCGCGTCCTCGCGTCGAGAGAGCGCGTCCAGTGCCGCGATGAACGCGGCATCAGGACCGTCGTGCGGTCGCTCAGCCACGGGCTCCCCCGCGGGCGCGCCTCGCTGCGCAACGAGCGCCACCTCGAGACCAAGCGCGAGGAGCCACGACGGAGCTCCTCCGCGACCCACCTCCGCAAATTGCCGATCGGCCTTCGTCACGAACTGCGAAACGTCGCCCATGGCCGCGTGCGCCGCGCAGGCGTTCGCGGGCTCCGCTTCATCCAGCGCCGTCAGGCCCGCCCAGAGGTCCACGCGACGCAGCGCGACTTCCGCCACGTAGTCCCAACCATCACTCCAGTCGTCCGGCGCCCTCGCGCCTCCCGCGACACTTCGAACGTCGCGCTCGATGCTGCGCAACCAGGCGCGCGCGTGCTCCTGGTTGAAGCTTGGCCCGCATGCGCGCGAACGACGCGGCACGACGACGCGCGGCGCCAGCCCACCCCCGACGCGGAAGCCGGGTGTCAGGTAGGGCGAGTCGATGTCCACGCGTAGCCTTCGCCGCCGCGCCTCTGCGATGAACGCCATCGCCGGCCAGCACGCCAGCGCCGCCGCGGGGGTGCGGGACAACCGGCCAGCGCCGCGCGGATCCGGATAGGCCGCCTCGTCGTGCTCCACGAGCAGCCTCGAAAGCGCCCTGGCCACGCCTGCCTGGTCGCCGCCGTCGAGCGCATCGAGAATCTGCCACAGGATCGGCCGGCGCGGCCGCCACGCTTGCGCGCGCGCGAGGGAGGGTTGCGGACACCGCAAGCGTGCTCGTGCCGCGCGACAGGCCTCCCAGTCCCCCATCGCGACGCCCGTCCACCAGTCGGCCAGGCAGCGTTCGGCGTCGAACTCCGGCCCGAGTCGCCACCTGATGCGGGTCAGGCGATCGAGACGGCCCGCAACCGCGCCGAGTTCCAGCCAGAGCGCGGCGTCGGGCAGTCCGGGCGCGCGATCATCCAACGCGACGGCCCGATCGATCGCCATCTCTGTCGAGACACGGAAGTCGCGTTCAGTCATCGCGCCCTGAATCGCCAGGTACGCGCCGAGCTGCGCGACATGCAGGGCGCTGAACGCGCCGCGATGGGGGTCACGGCGAGAGTCGCGAACGCCGCCCGCCTGCCACTCGGCATCAACCGAGCAGAGGTCCGCCATCGCCGCGGCGAGCCAGCGCCGGGCCTGGTCGATCGGGAGGAACCGCGAGGTCACGTGCGCCGCTTCGCGTTGAACTGACCACGTGTCGAGCACGACGGGCCGGCCGACGGTCCGTCACCGTTCAAGCGCTTGATCAGCAGCGTCTCCACGCGCCGATGGTAGCCGAAGGCGAGGCGCTCCACTCTGGACCTCCCGCGAGTCGTCCTTTCGACCACGCTCGCCTCTCGCGCATCGTCTCGCGAGATCGGATTCGGGGAGAGAGACAGGGACGACGAGCCCTCACGTCATCGTGACGACGTCGGCGAGCCGGCAGCGGAAGCCAGGCACGACCTCCTCGCCGTCGAGTTCGTCGTCCTCTCGCAGCTCCCGCACGTCGCTGAGCGAGCGATGCGCGACGGCCTTGCGCGCGCGGGGGTCAATGACCCAGACCAGGCGCACGCCCGCGTCGAGGTACTCGCCGACCTTGTCGAGCACCTGTCGCTTCGACTCGCTCGGGGACAGGACCTCCACGGCGAAATCGGGGACCGAGTCGCAAGGGCCGTCAATGCCGTCGAGGGCCATGCGCTCGCGCAGGACAAAGGCGAGGTCGGGCGAGCGGACGTTGCCGTTGGGCAGCCGGAAGCCCGTGCTGGAGTCGAGAACGTAACCGAGCCCGTGCGCTTCGACGTGGGCGCCGAGCCGGAGGGCGAGCTGGACGTTGACGTGGCCGTGGAGCGTCCCCGCGGGGCCCATGACGATGATCTCCCCGTCGACGAGCTCGCGCCTGAACCCGTCATCGGGGGCGGCCAGGAGGTCCGCTTCTGTCATCTGGCGAGTCGTCGACATGGGTCACCTGACGCAACCATAGTGCCAACCCGCCAGCCCGTGCACGCGCGTCCTCGCCGCTCGTGTTGTGAAGCCAGACGGACAGGTGCCTGCATGTCCGGACAGCAGGGGCGCGGCGTTCGCGGTGTGGACGCGAGCGGACAGTCCCGACCCTGCGCTCGCGCGCCGGGCACGATGTCGAGGCGAAGGCCACTGGCCGCGCGCCCATCGCCGCGATCCCGTCCGTCCCGCGGCTGTGCGAATGGCAGGGGCCCCGCCCGAATCGCGCGCTCCGGATCAGCGGTCGAAGAAGCCGTCGGCGAACCCGCTCGGACCCTCGACCGTCCCGCCCGGCCCGAGCGCGAACGCCGTGACGATGAAGTAAGCGGGCGCAGCCACCGCGACGCTGGCCTCTCGAGCCGGGGCCGCCACCTCGGCGACGCGAGCCCAGCCCGCGTCCGAGAGCACCTGCGTTCCGGCCTGCACCCGGAAGCCCGCGACGGGCGGCGCGCCGGCCGGGGGAAGATCCCAGGACAGCCGGAGATCCCCGGCAGGATCGCGCGCGACGCGCAGACCGGTCACCTCGGCCGGAACGCGCGCGCCCACGCCCGCAACGAACCAGTCGCCCTCGAACGCGCGCGTGTAGAACTGCGCGACGTTCGGATCGGTCACTTGCAGGGCCACCTCGCGATTGAGACGGTACGAGTTGGACGTCCCGTTCATCGAGCCCACGTGCGTGACCAGCCCGTCCACCACGAGCCCCTTGACGTGGATCGTGCGCAGGTTGAGCCACGCGGGATCGAGCAGGCGGCACTCGAGCGGGATCCCCTCGCTCGCCGCCGTGGCGTTGAGCAGGGCGCACGTGTCGTCGTTGTCCCGGGGATCTGCCGGATCCACCGAGAACCACGAGCCATCCAGAAGGACTCGAACCGCCGCTCCCCTGCGGGCGGCGTCCAGGATCCCCTGCACGAGAGCCGAGGGATGCAAGTCTGGCGGATCGGCCGACCTGCCCCAGTGCGTCGGAAGGCTGAGCTGCTCCACGTCCAGCGTTCGGCGACACGAAGCGAGGAGTCCGAGCACGCCCCCCCCGCGCAGCGAGGCATGATCGGGCGAGACGACGACCGCGACGCTGTCGGCACGGTCCGTGGCGAGCACCCCCGCGCGAGGACGGTGCCAGCCCGACGCTGCGTTCGGACTCGGGACGAAGCCGGCCGGCGGCCCGTCCGCGAGCGGATCGAACGGCGCGACATCCGCGTGTCGCAGGTCCGCGTCCTCGCGCAGGAGGGCCGCGAGCCAGCCCGCCACCCGCGCGTCATCCACGGCCACCGCCCATCCCCTGTTTCCCCAGGTCGGATTCTCGGGATGTCCCGTCGGCCCGAAATTCTCGGTCGCCACCAGGGCCACGCGATCATCCGCGACCACGTACTTGGCGTGGTGGAACGGGTAGCGCTTGACCTCGTCCCCGTCGGCGCGCAGCCAGCGCACGTCGGCGCCGGCCGCGTGCAGCCTCGCGGCGATGAAGCGCCCGTCATCGCTCGGCCCGCGGACGGACTGTGCCTCGAGCAGCAGCGTCACGGCGACTCCGCGGGCACGCGCCGCGACGATCCGGTCGGCGACAGGATGGCTCGTGAACTCGTAGACGCCGATCGCGAGCGTCGCGGAGGCGCCATCGACCACGGAGGCGAGCAGATCGAAGATCGCATCCGGGCCGACGGTCGCGCGCACTCGCTCCGGGAGCGGCGCGGCGAACGGAAGCCAGTGCGTGGCGCCCGGACGTTCCAGCCGCAGATCGGTCCAGTCCAGCGCCGTGTCCGTGTCACTCACGCAAGCCGGCGAGCCCTCCTCCCGGTTTCGCGCCACGATGAGGTCGAATCCGAATGCGGGATCGAAGCCCGCGTCGGCGCAGGGGCCGCTCCATCCCGACGCGGGCGTGGCCGAGCCGTAGCACGCGACGTCAATCTCGGCACCGAGAGGGTCCAGCAGGCGGATCACGTCTCCCGCGTTGCCGAGCAGGGGCCATGTCCCCGAGCCGTCCGGCACGTCGGGATCGGCTCCGACCGCCTCGGCGCCAGCCGGACCGCCCATGGTTCGCCGGAACGCCATGCCGTCGCGCGCGATCCACGTGCGCTCGTCGGGATCGAGGCGGATCGAGGGCAGGACGAGGCGCTCGCCATCATCGTCCTCCAGCCGCCAGCCCGCCAGGTCAACGGGCGCGCCCCCGGCATTGATGATCTCGATGGCCTCGTCAGGCTCGCCGGTCTGCCGCGTGTCGGCCCACAGGCCGCTGATGAGCGGGCCCGAGGTCGCCGTCGGGACCGCGGCCAGCAGGCCGCAGGCCAGCGCGAGACTTCCAAGACGCATGCGCACAGAGTGGCCCCTCTGATTGCGCATGTAAACCCCGGGGCGTGGCTCGAGGACGCCCCGGAGCCTCCGTCCGGGCCGGCCGCCCCCCCGCCAGCGGCCTCGGCCCTGCTCCCGCGCCCCGCCCCCCGCGGCCGGCCGTCGGCCGTCCGCGGGCCGGGCGACGGCGCCGATTCGAATCGGGAACCTTCGGCGGCCGTCGGTGTCTTCAGGAACGGGGCCGGCGCAGGGACGCGCCCGCGCCCCCAAGGAGTTCCTCATCATGACCCACCGCCTCGTCTCGCTCCTCACCGCCGCCGCCACGGTCGCGGGCCTCTGCTTCTTCCTCCCCTCGCCCGCTCCCGCCGCGACCGACGGCCGGCTGCGCGTCGAGCTCCTCGTGGACGGCGCCACGCAGCGCGAGATGACCTCGCGCGGCACGACGTACGTCGAGGCGCGGCGCGGCCGCGACTACGCCATCCGACTGACGAATCTCGAGCCCGTGCGCGTCGCGGTCGCCCTGGCCGTGGACGGCCGGAACACGATCGACGGCCGGCGCACCTCGGCGCGCGACGGTCGCAAGTGGATCCTGGATCCCTGGCAGTCCGTGGTCATCTCCGGGTGGCAGACGGGCGACTCGCGCGCCCGCCGCTTCACCTTCACGACGACCGAGAACTCGTACGCCGCGTGGCTCGGCGACTCGTCGAACGCGGGCGTGATCGAGGCCGTGGCCTTCCGCGAGCGCCAGCCGGAGCCGCCCATCGCGTGGAGCGGGGGCCACGACCATCGCGAGGACGAGCTGGCCGACGACGGCTGGGGGCGATCGCGGCAGAAGAACGCAGGCGACAGCTCGGCGGCGCCGGCCGCTCGCGCGCCCTCGGCGGGCGCCGCATCCGAGAGCGGCAGCGTGCGAGCGGAGGCCAAGGCTCGCCACGAGGACCGCGACGAAGCGGCGACCGGCATGGGTCGCGAGATGCGCCACGACGTGCGGCGCATCGCCTTCGACCACGAGCCCCACGCGGCCTCGAGCGTGCGCCTCCGCTACGAGTACCGGGATGCGCTCATCGCGCTGGGCGTGCTGCCTCGCCATGATGATCGGAAGCGCTTCGACCGCCGCGAGCGCGCGAGCGGCTTCAACGACAGCTGGTGCCCGGAGCCGCCCCGCTACTGAAACCGCGCGTCCCGCGATGCCCCGGCGCCGAACACTCCCGGCTCCGGGGCATCGTCACGCCCGCTGCGACCGCCATGCGCGCGCGACGACGACGACGAGCGTGATGACCGTCAGGGGCAGCACGAACCAGACCATCGCGGCGCTCAGGAGCGCGAGGTCAGGAGCGTCGGCGGCCGCCATCACGAGGTGCGCCGTGTACAGCGCGTAGAAGCCGACGAACGCCCCGCCCTCCCACCGCGAGATGGCGTGGCCCGTGAAGAAGATGGGCAGGCATGCGACCGCGACGGCCAGCATGATGGGCAGGTCGAAGGTCAGCGCGTGCCGCGCGACCTGGACCGCGGACGGGGACACCAGCGAGGCCAGGCCCAGCACGCAGAGCAGGTTGAAGATATTGCTGCCGACGATGTTGCCGACCGCGATGTCCCGCTCGCCCTTGACGGCCGCCATGATGGACGTGGCCAGCTCCGGAAGCGACGTCCCCAGGGCGATCACCGTCAGGCCGATGACGAGTTCCGACAGGCCGAGCGCGCGAGCGAGCTGGGTGGCGCCGGTGACCAGGAGCTTCGATCCGGCCACCAGGAGCACGAGGCCCCCGACCACGAAGGCGGCGTCGATCGCCCACGAGACCGGTCGCCCGGCGAGCTTCGCGCCTGCCGGTCCGCTGCCGACCGCGGCCGCCGCCGCTGCCGGGTGACGCCGGCTCTGGACGAGGAGGAACGCCGTGTAGGCGATCACGCCCGCGAAGAGGAGGCCGCCCTCCAGGCGCGCGAGACTCCCGTCCCACGCGAGCGCCATGACGAGAGCGCTCGCGCCGATCATGATCGGCACGTCGAGACGAATGAGCTGGTTCGAGACGATCAGGGGCGCGATGAGGGCGGACAGGCCGAGAATCAGCAGCACGTTCGCGATGTTGCTGCCCACGACGTTCCCCACGGCGATGTCGCCGCTGCCACTCCACGCGGCCTGGACGCTGACGGCCGTCTCGGGCGCGCTGGTGCCGAACGCGACCACCGTCAGGCCCACGATCAGCGGCGAGATGCCGCACCGCGCGGCGAGGCGCGAGGCGCCGCGAACCAGCACGTCCGCGCCGACCATGAGCAACACGAGGCCGACGGCCAGGTAGGCGGCGGACATCAGGGCTGCCGGCGTCCCCGGCGGCGGGACGCGGGCCGGGGCGTCATGAACGCCCTCCGCGCTCGCGCGCTGGCGAGGCCCGCGGCAGGCTCAGGCGTCATGCTCCATGAAGTGCTGGAGCTCGACGTCGGCGAGGTTCATGCGCGTGGCGAAGACCGTGTACGTCAGCGAGGCGGCGAGCGCTCGCCGGTTGGCCACCCATGGCGGCACGAAGCGCGGCGCCGCGATGAAGCCGCTCTCGACCCAGGGCTCCATCGCGACGACATCGCCGAAGGTCAGGCGGCCGCAGAACATGTGGTCCATGAACTGCGTCTTGCCTTCCTGGATCGCCTTCAGCATGAACAGGTGCGCGAACAGGAGGCCCTGCACGTACACGCCATCCTTCGTGAAGATGTTCCCGCCGCGCGGATCGCCGCCGCGGAAGATCCGCATGGAGGACTGGTAGCTCTCTTCCTCGTCGTGTCCGTTCTCGAGGAAGTAGCGGAAGACCTCCAGGAAGTCGGCGCCATCCATGCCCATCTGGACGGCCTTGATGCGCAGCGCGATGCGGCGCATGCGGCCGATGTCCATCGTGTTGGTCACGAGCTCCGCCAGCGTCGCGAGCCCCTCCTGCGTGCGCGTCGTGCGCGGCGATCCGAGGCCGAGGCTCTTGAGGTAGGGCTGCTCCTTGCCGTTGCGCATGGTCGCCGAGTGGACCAGGATCTCGTGCTGGATGAGCTGCCCGACATCGTGCCTGGAGAAGGAGCCGGGCTGCAGCCGCAGGCGTCGCGCGCCGGCCGCCGCCTTCGCCGGGAGGTTCGGGTCGATCTCGACGCTGATCTTGACCTCGCCGCCGAACGACCGGTCGATCGCGTCGCGCAGGAGTTCCGCGACTTCCTCGGCGGAGATCGGCGGCGCCGTGACGGCGATGGGGCCCGCGATCTCCGTGACGCGCAGGAAGTGATCGGCCGCGTCCACGTTCGTGAGATCGCCCGACCCGATGCGATCGCCGGGCCGTCCATACAGCTCCTGCGAGCACGCCATGAAGGCCTTGGAGCCGGCGCCCTGGAGCATGGCCGCCGCGATGATGTAGCTCTCGGCCGTCTGGCGCAGGTAGCGGCCGATCGGATGCTCGACATCGGCGTGCGCCGAGATGTCGCGCAGGACGGCCAGCTCCTCCTTGAAATCGAGCTGCCGGTAGGACGGCCGCGGCAGGGCAGGCTGCCCGCTGCGCCAGGACGCGAGGAACTCATCGCGCGCGGCCATCGGCCAGTCGAGATAGCTCAGGATCTTGATGCGGCGAGCGACCTCGCACAGGCGCGCGTCGGTCTCGGCCAGAAGCGCGAGATCGGGCGTGAGACTCGCGAGCGGCGCCTTTTCGGGCCGGGCTGGATCCGGCCGTCCGTCCGTCGCGGGATCCCCCGGCAGCGTCGCTGCGGTGTCCTTCTGGTCGGGCGCTACGGGTGCGTCACGCATCTTGAGCAAGTGAGAGGATGCCCCGTCCGCGCCCGCGAGTAAAGCAGAAACTCGAAGCCGCGCCGTTGCCGCTCACGCGGCCAGCCTGCGAAGGAGCTCGGCGACGCGCGCCGAGTCGGGATCGGCGCCGCCCCATCGCGCGGCATAGTAGAGGCGCGTGATCTCGATCGCCGCCGGGCCGGCCGCGGGATCCACGGCCGCGAACTCGGCCGCGAGCTCCCACGGCGTCTGCTCGGGCCGCCGGCGGAAGCCGCGCCGCGCGAGGATGCGCGCGGCCTGGTCGTAGAAGGCGATGCGGTGCCGAGCCGCGACGCGACGCCGGCGGACCCACCGGATCCAGGCCACCATCAGCGCGAGCCCGAGCGCGGCGGCGAGCGCCGCGAGGATGGCGCTCCGTGTCGGCGCGATCCATCGCCGGGCTGCGGCCACCGCGTCCTGGATGCTGCCGAGCATCCCGATCTGCACCGTGTAGTTGAAGCCGATGACGTTGTCGTCCCAGATCAACTCCACCCGCCGCCACAGCTCGACCGCATCGCCGAGCGGCGTCACGACGACGCCGGTGGGCGGCGTCGGATCGAAGGTCGTCCAGCCCGACTCGGGGAGGTGCGCCTCGACCCACGAGTGCGCATCGCGCCGGCGCACGATGTACGTGTCGAAGAGACGCGAGCGCTCCCCCGCCGTGAAGCCATTCACGACGCGGGCCGGAATCCCCTGCGTGCGCAGCAGGATCGCCATCGCCGTCGCGAAGTACTCGCAGTGCCCGCGGCGCCGCTCGAAGAGAAACCACGTCAGCGGGTCCCGCGCCTCCGTGTCGTCCACGTCGAGACCGTACTCGTAGCGCTCGAGAAGGAAGCGCTCGAGACGACGCGCGCGCTCGGCGATGGTCCCCTCGCCCGCCGCGTCGCGGGCGAGCGCCGCCACGCGCTCGTCGAGCGGGGGCAGTTGCAGGAACGCCTGCCTCGCGTCATCCGGCAGCGGATCCAGCAGGGGCGCGGTCTCCGAGACGACCTCGTACCGCGTCCGGCGCGCCGGCTCGCCCGTCCGTTGCAGGTTCCCCCAGGCGTCCACGCGCACGACCCGGAACCCTTGCGGGATCACGGCCGTCGGCCGGGCGGCGTGGAAGAGCGCGTGGACCTGCGAGATGGGCTCCACGGTGAACTCCTGCACGAGCCGCGGCAGGCCCGCGCGCGGCTCGGCCACGCGCGTGGCGCCTCCCCGCGTGGTCACCGTGACGGGCGCCGCGGTGCTGGACCACTCGCGGCCCGTGAAGCGGTCGAGCGCGATGCCGCGCCAGCGCAGGTCCGCGGGCGGGCGTCCGCGGAGCCTGACGCGCATCACGATCTCGTTGCTCGACTGGATGCTCGTGATGTCGCCGAGCCGCACGCTCTCGGAGAAGCCAGCCATGCGGCCCGCCCGCCGTCGCAGGTCGCTCATCAGGCCGGCCTCGTATCGAGGAAGCACGAGAAAGAGAATCGCGCCGCCAGCGAGCGTCAGGGCCGCCGCGTGCGCGCATGCCCTGACGAGGCCCGCGGGGGCCGCGGCCACCCGGCGGGGTTCGCCCGCCGCGTCCTCCAGCGAACCCAGCGTGAAGACGAGCGGGGCGAGCACGACGTGCAGGAGCACGATCGGGCCGAAGAAGATCGCGGTCGTGGAAGCGGCCAGCGCGATGAGCTGGAAGAACCCGATCACTTGCAGCCGACGCAGCGGCAGGAGCCCGCGGGGCTGGAGCAACGCATGCGCCTGGACGGGAAACGTCAGCGCCGCCGCGCCGCCGAGCACGCGACCCTGCGACGCCGCGAGCACGAACCACGCCAGCGCGAGCAGGGCGATGATCTGGAACGCGATCTCGAACGCGCGGCCGCGCGCGGCGCTCGCCGGGCGAACGAGCGCGAAGATCGCGATGATCGGAACCACGAGGCCCACGGCGGCGACCTCGCCCGTCAGCGAGAGAGCGATCGCGTTGGCGGACGCGAGGCCAGCCAGGAGGACGGCCCGCGGATCCGCGCGCCACGCTCTCATGCCGCGCCCGCCCGGACGCGCACCGAGGCCGACGGTCCGACGGCGGACAGGAACTCGACGACGGCGTGCGCGGGGCCGGCGCGCGCCACCAGGGCGTCGCTTGCCTCGGCGCGCGTGCCGGGGAGCCGGGCGAGCGCGCGCAGGATGGTCCGCGCATCGCCCGACACGTCCACCCCCGGCGCGATCAGGCGGAGCGCATACCCGTCGGCCTGGAGGTCCTCGGCCGCTCCCGCCGCGCGCGCGATGGCCCGCTCGGCCTGATCATCGGGCGCCTGGCCGGCCGCGAGCGGCGTGCCGCCCGCGTGCACGACGAGCACCGCGGCGCGACGAGCCGGCTGCGCGTGCTCGCGGAGCATGGGCCGGCCCAGCCGGGCGGTCGCCTTCCAGTCCACGTGCCGCGCGTCCTCGCCCCACTGATAGTCTCGGATGTTCAGGATGTCGTCGCCGGTTCCCTTGCGGGGCGCCTCCGCTCCCTCGTCCGCCGAGGGCGGCACGGCCCGTCGCCAGAGCGGATCGGGATCCGGCAGGACGAGAAGCTCGCATGCCCCGACCGATCGCGTTCCCTCCATGAGGCCGAACGGGAGCGGGCTGTGCACGACGAGCTCGAGCTGCGCCGGCCCGCGCCGTTTCAGCGCGGGCGAGAGCGACAGGCTCGACGACGACCCGATCGCCACGTGCGGAACGTGCCCGCCCTTCGGCGTGAACGCCGGCGCGCCGCTCGCGTCCGAGCCCCGCAGTTCCATGACCACCCCCGACACGCCGCGCGCGCCACCGAGGAGCGTGGTCACGATCATGGCGGGATGGCCGGCGCGCACGTCCGCCGGCGCGGCGATCTCGCCGGAGGCGCGCGCGACCGCGCGCCGCGCCAGCCAGGCCGAGACCGGGTAGGCGACGATCATGAGTCCGAGCAGCAGGTAGAGAAGGTTGTTGGCGGTGTTGGCCGCCGCCGCGGCGACCGCCAGCACCAGGAAGATGCCGCGCCGGCCCGTGCGGGTGAGGCGGAGGCGCGGGCGAGCCGCCCGCCGGCCCGGCGCCGCCGCGCTGGCGCTCATGCCGGCACGGGCACCGAGTCCACGATGGCGCGCAGGATGGCGCCGATGCGGCGGCCTCCATCCTCCGTCGAGCGGTCCTCGCGCAGCGCGAGGCGATGCCCGAGCACGGGGATGACCATCGCCTTGATGTCGTCCGGCACCACGTGGGCCCGACCCTCCATCAACGCGCGCACCTGCGCGGCGCGGTACAGGTCCATCGAGGCGCGCGGGCTGGCCCCGCCCGTGATGGCCGGCGTGTCTCGCGTGGCCGCCACGATGGCGACCAGGTAGCCGGCCAGTTCGTCCGCGAAGGCGATGCGCGTGACGCTCTCGCGGATCTGGCGCACCTCGTCCAGCGACAGCGCGGGCTCGATGTCCGCGATTCTCGTGCGGCCGCCGGCGCGCAGGATCGCGACCTCCTCGGCCGCGGCCGGATAACCCATCCGCGTGCGCAGCATGAACCGGTCCAGCTGCGAGTCAGGCAGGGGGAACGTGCCCGCATGGTCCGACGGATTCTGCGTCGCGATGACGAAGAACGGATCCGGAAGCTGGTGCCCGCGATCGTCCACCGTGACGGTGGCCTCGGCCATGGACTCGAGGAGCGCCGACTGCGTCTTGGGCGTCGTGCGGTTGATCTCGTCCGCCAGCACGAGATTCGCGAAGATCGGACCCTTGCGAAACTCGAACTGGCGCGCGTCGGGGTTCCAGAGGTTCACGCCCAGGATGTCCGCCGGCAGCATGTCCGACGTGCACTGGATGCGCCGGAACGTGCCGCCCACGGACCTGGCCAGCGCCTCGGCGAGGGTGGTCTTCCCCACGCCGGGGACGTCCTCGAGCAGGACATGCCCCCCGGCCAGGAAGGCGCCGACGACGAGACGGACCACGTCGGTCTTGCCGCGGATGACGGTCTCGATCGAGGCGACGAGCCTTTCCGGCGGAGAGGCGGGGTCGGTGACGGGGCTTCGGTGCAAGGTGGAGACGGGCCGCAAGGTGCTCTCCGGCGGGCGACGGGGAAGTGTAACCCATCGGGGGGCCGGCCCCGGGGACCGGCCAGGCGAGGAGAGCCTCCGTGCTCAGCCCGCGACGGCTGCGTCCACGATGCGGCGCAGTTCGCCCGAGGCATTGGCCTCGGCGAGCTGATCGCCACCCCCCAGGAACTCGCCCCCGATGTAAATCTGCGGCGTGGTCGGCCAGTCGGAGAACGTCCGCAGCGCCTGGAGCTTGTCGGGATCGGCCAGGATGTCCACCGACGCGAACGGCACGCCCAGCGACGAGAGGATCCCGGCCGCCCTTGCCGAAAAGCCGCAGCGCGGCGCCTCGGGCGTGCCCTTCATGTAGATCAGGACCTTGTTGGCGGCGACCTCGCGCCGGATCTCGTCCATGGCATCGCGACTCATGTCGTCTCCTCGCCGGGCGCGAGCGCCCGGATCTGAACAGCGTGGAGCGGTCCGCCCAGCACGTCCTTGAGCGCAGCATGCACCCTGCGGTGCCGCTGGAGCGAGCCGAGGCCCGCGAACTGATCGCAGATCACGTCGATCGCGTAGTGGTCGCGCGTCCCGGTCAGGTCGCGCACGCTCACGGACGCTCCGGGGAGTTCTCGCGTGATGAGGCTCTCGATCTCGGTGGGTTCGATCATCGCGGGAATCTTCCGCCACGAGGACCCCGGACGCAAGGCCGCGCGCGCGGCGTGCCGTCAGCGCGGCGGAGCCGCAACCGGAGCACTGCCCGGTCGCGTTGCCGCGCGACCCGCATGGGGGGACCCGCTGGTCCCCCCGTCCTCGGTCGGGGCGGCCCTCCCTCGGCCTCCCCCTCCCGCCACGCGGCCTTGCCGCGTGCATGCGGAGACCTTCCAGAATCGTCGCGAGGCGCGACGATTCTGGAAGGTAGTAGCTCAGGCCAGCCCGCGATCGCGCAGCAAGTCGAGGAAGCGAGCGCCGTCGAGTTCGGCGGGAGTCCAGGGCGGCCGGCACCGCAGGCGGGCCCAGTGACCGGTCGCCGGATGCCGGAATCGCAGGCCAGCCGCGTGAAGGAGGTACCCGGGATCGCCCGGCCTGGCGTTCATCAGCGTCGCGCCGACGCCGAAGAGACGGTCGCCCACGATGGGCGCGCCCGCGCACGCGAGGTGGATGCGGATCTGATCCGGCCGTCCCGTGATGGGAATGGCGGCGACCAGGCTCATCGAGCGCGCGTCATCGCGCGTCAGCACGCGCACCAGCGTGAGCGCGGGACGGCCCGCCGGCGAGGCGCCATGGACGCGCCCCCGGGAATGCTCGACCGGGCCGATGCGCTCGCGCACGCGGAGCGATGTCGGGAGCGCGGTCCCCTGCACCCAGGCGAGGTAGAGCTTGGCCGCGCGACGCTCGCGAAACTGCTCGCTCAGCGTGGCGCGCGCGCGCGCGGTCTTGCCGAAGAGCAGGATGCCCGACGTGCCTCGCCCCAGCCGATGCACCGGCGACCACTCGGCCCGCTCCGGATCGCCGCCGCGCACGATCGAGATGGCCGTGGCCTCGAGGCGGCTCCCCGCCGGGAGCACTTGCAGTCCCGCGGGCTTGTTCACGGCGAGCACGTGCTCGTCCTCGTGGAGCACCGGCAGCTCCACGTCGGGAACCGCCTCCTCCCAAGGCTCCCGGACGTACTCGATGAGGTCGCCCGCCTGCACCGGATGATCCGGGCCGACGGGCTCGCCCGACACCCGCACGCGTCCCTCGATCAGCCGCGCGCGCCACTCGTCCTCGGTCGAGTGCCCGAAGCGGGTCGCGAGGTGGCGCGCGATCGGACCGTCTTCGCCTCTCCGGACGCGGTGGGAATACGTGTAGCCCGCGTTGAGGCGCGTGCGCGTCATGCGCCGGCGTGCGGCGCCGCGCCGCGCGGCGGACGGGCGAGCAGCTCGGCGATCCGGCGGCCATCCATGCGCGCGACCTCGAAGACCCATCCCCCGTGGTGCACGGCGTCGCCCTTGCGGGGAAGGCGGCCGAGCTGACCGAAGGCCCACCCGGCCAGCGTGTTGTAGTACGAGTCGTCCAGGCTCGTCGCGTGCTCGGCGTTGAAGTCGGCGATCGGCATCGCGCCCTCCAGGAGCAGCGCGTTGCCCACCTGCGCGGGCTCGCCCTCCGGCTCGTCGTGCTCGTCCAGGATCGAACCGACGATCTCCTCCAGGAGGTCCTCCATCGTCACGATCCCGAGCGTGCCGCCGTGCTCGTCCAGCACGATCGCCATGTGGATCTTGACCCGCTTCATGTCGGCGAGGACGTCCTCCACTTCCTTGGTGGCGGGCACGAAGAGCGGCGGGCGCATGATCTCGCGCACGCTGGTCGCGGTGCCCGCTCGCAAGGCCGTGAGGAGGTCCTTGGCATGAACGATGCCGACGATGGAGTCGAGCGTCCCTTCATGGACCGGGTAGCGCGAGATCTGCGCCTCCACCGCGCGATCCGCCGCCTCGGCCAGGGACAGGCTCGCCGGCAAGGCGATGACGCGCATGCGCGGCGTCATGACCTCCTCGGCGTTCTTCTCCGAGAACTCGAAGACGCCAGCGAGGAGCCTCGCGTCCTCCTGCTCGAGCGAGCCGCCCTCGTGACTCTGCACCACGAGCATGCGGAGCTCCTCGGGCGAGTGCAGGCGCTCGCCCTCGCCGGGCACGTCGATCCGCGCCCATCGCAGGAGCCGGTTCGAGGTCCCGTTCAGGACCCAGATGGGCAGGGCCATGATGAACGTGAACCCCATGAGGGGCGCCGCCAGCCACCGGCTCACGTCCTCCGGGTAAAGCAGAGCAAGGGCCTTCGGCACGAGCTCGCCCAGGATGATGTGCAGGACCGTGATGATCGTGAAGGCGATCACGACCGCCACGCCATGTTGCGCCACCACGTCGAACGGCGGCTTGAGCCAGCCGAAGGCGCTCTCCATGAGGCCAGCCAGCGCCGGCTCGCCGATCCAGCCGAGCCCCAGGGACGCGAGCGTGATGCCGAGCTGCGTCGCGGAGATGTAGCGGTCGAGCTCGCTGACGGCGCGGCGCGCCAGGGCGGCGCGGCGGTCGCCGGCCTGGGCCATCTCTTCCAGGCGCGTCTTGCGCGCCCCCACCAGCGCGAACTCCGCGGCGACGAAGAAGGCGTTCGCGGCAACGAGGAGGGCCACGGACACGAGTCCGAGGCCCACCGGCATGCCGCCCGCGCTGGCGGATGAATCCATGAGGGGTGCAGGTTAGAGGACGGGGCGTCCCCCAGCAAGCGGGTCCCGGCGAGGGCTCAGTCCGT
The DNA here is from genome assembly GCA_964613915.1 of uncultured Thermoanaerobaculia bacterium. Lineage (GTDB taxonomy): Bacteria > Acidobacteriota > JBCCFW01 > JBCCFW01 > JBCCFW01 > CAZTIW01. The sequence goes on along the minus strand of CAZTIW010000016.1, from coordinate 51,826 downwards.
GACGCGCATGAGCCCCACGGACTGGCGGAGAATCAGCACGGCGTCGGCGATGTCCACCCGCCCGTCGCCGTGCCCGAGGCGGCCGTACGGGTGCTGCCCCTGGGCGTCCGGGAGGCCGTGCCGGCGCCAGAGGGGCGGGCTCGCCCCGGCGTCGAGCACCTCCGCGGGGGCGACATCGCCCACGGCGACATCCAGCGGGGACAGCGTGACCAGGGCGACACTCGCCCGCATTGCCCTCACGGCGTCGGCCACGCTCACGACGCCGTCCCCGCCGTCCGGCGAGATGTCGCCGAGCACCCGCCCCGCGATCACGACGTCGTCGCAACGGTTGATGGGGCTGCGGCCATGGAACATCTCGGTCCCATCGCGCTCGCCGCCGCCATCGGTGTCCGCCAGCAGCGGGTGCGAGCCGCTTTCCGCCTCGAGCCGATCGGAAGGACCGTCGCCATCCGAGTCCACGCCCGCGTTGGAAACGGCGGGGTTCAGCCCGAACGCGATCTCGTCGCTCGTCGGGATGCCGTCCCCGTCGGGATCGGCGGGCGCCGCTCCGGGCATCGCGAGTCCCGCCGCGGGCGACGAGAGAATCTCGCCCGACCACGTCAGGCCGAGACCGCGCATGCCGGGATCGATGAACTCGAAGCGCCCGTCGGCCAGCAGGTCGAGGCTCTCGCGCGATCCGTTGCCGTCCCGATCGCTGGCGGCCGAGGGCCAGCCCTGGACGCTCACCGTGCCGCCGTTCGCGTAGGTCAGGGGATCGCCCCGCAGGACGGGCTGCACGTGGTACTGGTAGGTCGCTCGCGGATCGGGCGCCGACACGCGCGCCCGCCCGCTCGGCGTGCGCACCGTGTCGCGGAACACGAGGACCTCGTCGCCGTCGTCCACGATGCCGTTGGGGTTGAGCAGCCGCAGCTCGTCGCCGGTCGCGGCATCGGAGCAACCGAGGCCATCGGCATCCGCGACGCCGAAGCGCAGGGTGCGCGCGTCCGCGAACGCGACCGCGGCCCCCAGACGGAACTGCGCGAGCGATGAGGGGCCGGCTCCCGGGAGCCGGTAGATGTTGTAGCCGATGACGGGCCGCAACCCCACGCTCGGCGGACCCGCGACCGAACATCCGGGAACGGTGTCCGGCGTCACCTGCGCCACGGGGCGGAACGCGATCTCGTAGCCCCAGTTCGACGCCGTGACGTCGGGCCGGGTGCCATCCAGCGCGCCCACGACCTGCGGGCGCGCGACATCCAGCGAGGCGCCCGAGTAGTCCCCGGAGTCGAGCACGATCTCGCCCGGAAGCGTCACCACGGTGACGGCGCGGCTCGTGATGTTGACGGGCACGGCCCACAGCGACTGAATGAACCACGAGTCGTCCACGACGGCGGCGCCGGCCGTCCCTCCGCCAGACGCCACGGCGTCGAAGAGGACGTCCGGCGTGTCGCTGCTGGCGGAGCTGTACTTGCACGCGTAGACCTCGCCGCCGAGCGCCTGCACGTTCGTGAACCCCACGCAGTCGCGACTCACGAACCCCGTGAGCGGACTCGCGCCCGCATGGAGCGCGAACGCGGCCGCCAGGAGCGCGACCCCTCCCCCGATCGCGCGTGGCACGTGAATTCTGACGATCATGATGAGTCTCCCCTCGGCACCATCGTATCGCGCCCGCGAGCGTTGGTGCGGCCTCGAAGGCGCGTGACATGCTCGGCGACATGGGCTCTGACCAGAATCTGACGGTCCGCGGGCAGGTCGTGGCCGCGGCGTGCTTCTTCGCCGCGACGGTTCTGATCGCGGCATGCGGCGCGCTCTTCCCGCCCGGCGACTGGTACGCCTGTCTCGCCAAGCCGTCGTGGACGCCGCCGGGCTGGGTCTTCGGTCCCGCGTGGACCGTGCTCTACCTCGCCATCGCGACCGCGGGGTTCCTCGCGTGGCGCGCGTCAACGGGACGGCGGCGACGGCTCGTGCTCATGGCCTGGTGCGCGCAGCTGATCCTGAACGGGGCCTGGTCGCCGATCTTCTTCGGCGCGCAGCGACCGGGCCTCGCGCTGGTGGACATCCTCGCGCTGCTCATGTCGATCGTGGCCGCGGCGGCCATCTTCGCGTCCGTCTCGCGCCTCGCGGCGGCGCTCTTCGCGCCCTACGCCCTGTGGGTCGCGTTCGCGTCCGCGCTCAACGCGGAGATCGTGCGGCTCAACGCGGGCTGAAGTCGCGCGCTGCGGAAGATCGCCGCGGCAGACCGGGTGGGGACTCGGCGCGAAGCCGCTCCGGGTCGTAACATCCCCCTCCCCGCATCCGCCGTGTCCGTCGCCAGAGGATCGCCGTGTCGTCCCCCGCCGTCAGCCTTCCCCTGGAGGACGCTTCCGGCGTGGCCGCGAGGTGGCGGGACGTGCTGCGGCGGCTCCTGCCGTTCCTGAAGCCCCATCGGGCGACGCTCGCCCTGGCCCTCGGATTGCTCGCCGCATCCACGACGGCGCAGCTCTGTCTGCCCTTGCTGCTGCGGCGCGTGCTGGACGTGGACATCCCCGCGCGCGATCCGGACGGCCTGCTCCTCACGGTCCTGGCCTACGCGCTCGTCCTCGGCGCGTACGTGGTCGTGTCGTACTTCCTGCGCACGCGCCTCGAGGTCGTCGGCCAGGCCGTGCTGCTCGACCTGCGCACCCGCCTGTTCGACCGCCTGCTCCGGCACTCGGTCAGCTTCCACGACAGGAACCCGCCCGGGCGCCTCATCGCGCGCGTGCAGGGCGACACGGACGCCCTGCGCCAGCTCTTCACCGGCAGCGTGGTGGGCCTCGTCGAGGGCGGCGTGCTGCTGGTCGGGATGGTCGTCGTGCTCTCGATGACCAGCGGCCGGCTCGCGCTGGTCGTCGGCGCGCTGGTGCCCGTGCCCTTCCTGCTCACGCTGGTCCTCGCCCGCGCGGGCGCGCGATCGTTCCGGGTCGTGCGCGAGAAGGCGGCCGACGTGACGGGCGTCGTGGCCGAGCGCGTGGGAGCCATCCCGGCCATCCAGGCCTTCGGTCGCGAGGCCGAGTCCGTCGCTCGCGTGGACGCGGCGGGCCGATCGAAGTTCCGCGCGGCCGTCATCTCGCAGGGGTACGGCGCCGCCGTGCATCAGGTCGTGTTCATCTGCGAGGTCGCCGGCATCGCGCTCGCGCTCTGGTTCGGCGGACGCTGGACCGTGGAGGGCGCGCTCACGCTCGGCACGCTCGTCATGGCGATCGAGTACCTGCGGCGCGTCTTCATCCCGCTGGGCCACCTTTCCGAGCAGGTGGAGATCCTGCAGCGCGCGGTGGCCGCGGGCGGGCGCGTGCTGGCGCTGCTCGATCTCGAGGTGGGCGTGCGCGATCCGAAATCGCCGCGCCCCTGGCCGGGGCTGCGCGATGCCATCGAGCTGCGCGGCGTCACGTTCTCCTATCGCGGTGACGGCGAGAACGCGCTGACGGACGTCTCGCTGCGCATCCCGCGAGGCGAGGTCCACGCGCTGGTCGGACCGACTGGCGGCGGCAAGAGCACCGTCCTGAACCTGCTGCTCCGCTTCCACGATCCGCAGCACGGCGAGGTGCTCGTGGACGGCACGAGCGTCCGCGACATCCCCCAGTCCGAGCTCAGGCGCCATGCGGCGCTCGTCCTGCAAGACGTTCACCTGTTTCCTGGCTCGGTGCTGCGCAATCTCTCGCCGTCGGGCGTGGTGGAGTCGGGCGAGCACGCGGAGCGCCTCAAGGCGGCCGCTCGCCTCGTGGGGGCGTCGGACTTCATCGAGAAGCTCCCGCAGGGCTGGAACGAGCCCCTGTCCGAGCGCGGCGCGAACCTCTCCGCGGGCGAGCGCCAGTTGCTCGCGTTCGCGCGAGCCCTCGCGCGCGATCCCGAGATCCTGCTGCTCGACGAGGCGACCTCGTCGGTCGATCCCGAGACCGAGCGCCGCATCCAGCGCGCCCTGCACGAGCTCCTCGAGGGGCGGACGGCTCTCATCATCGCGCATCGCCTCTCGACCATTCGCGACGCCGACGCCATCCACGTCGTGAAGGGAGGCCGCATCGTCGAGAGCGGCCGCCACGCGGATCTGCTCGCCGCAGGCGGGGTCTACGCGTCCCTTCACGCGCTGCAAGCCGAGCGCGAGGCCGGCGCGGGCGGAGGCGCGGCATGACCCGCGCGGAACTCCGGTTCATCGGCACGCTCTGGCGGCCGTGGTGGTGGGTGCTCGCCATCATCCTGCCGCTCACGCTGATCTCCACCGGCATCAAGGCCTGGCTCCCCACCGTCCTGGCGCGCGCCTTCGACGGGCTTCAGGGCCCGAGCCCCGCCGAGGCGGTGGCCGCCGCGGCCACGCTCTACTTCGCGGTGGGCGGCGCCGAGTGGCTGCTGACGGCCGGTCTCATGTTCACGCGCGGCACCGTGAACGTGCTCTTCGAGTGGAAGACGCGCACGCGGGCGTTCTCGCACCTGGTGCGTCACGGGCCTGCCTTCCTGCAGCGCATGCGCACGGGCGACCTCGTCACGCGGCTCACGGACGACGTCGCCGAGAAGCTCTCGTGGTTCCTCTGCTCCGGGATCTTCCGCGCCGTCTCGGCCAGCTGCATCGTGGTCTTCGCCCTGGCCATGATGGCGCGCATTGACGTGCGGCTCACCTTGCTCTCGGCGATGCCGCTGCCGCTGCTGATCGTGCTGCACGCCTTCGCGGGCTCGATGCTGACGAGGCGCCAGGAGCGCGTGCAGGCGCGGATCTCGGATCTCAACGGCTCGCTCGAGGCGTGCTTCGCGGGCGTGCGCGTCGTCAAGGCCTACTCGCGCGAGGCCGCGGAGCGCGCCGCGTTCGGCGAGGTCGCCGCTCGATGCCGGGACGCGGAGATCTCGGCGGCGCGCGCGCACGTGCTGCTCGACTCGCTCTACGGCCACAGCTTCCAGGCGGGGATCATCGCGGTGCTCCTGGCGGGCGGCCACGCGGTGCTCGACGCGCGCATCACGCTCGGCGAGTTCCTCGCGTTCGAGGCGTGGGTCATCATGATGAGCGTGCCCATGCTGGACCTGGGGAACCTGCTCGTGCGCGGCCGGCAGAGCGCGGTCTCGATCGGCCGCCTGCTCGCCATCGAGGCGCCCGAACCGGACGTGCGGGAGATCGCCTCTCCGCGCCGGATCGCCGGCGAGGCACGGGGCTCGCTGCGCTTCGAGGGCGTCTCGCTGAGTCTCGGGGACGCCCGCCGGCGCGTGCTCGAGGACGTCACGTTCGAGGCGGAGACCGGCGCGCTCGTCGCGCTGGTGGGGCGCGTGGGGTCCGGGAAGAGCCTGCTGCTGCGCCTGCCCTCGCGCTTGCTGGATCCGACGGAGGGTCGCGTGACGCTGGACGGCATCGCGCTGCCGGATCTCGCGCTCTCCGACTTGCGCCGCCACGTGGCGCTCGTTCCGCAGGAACCCTCGCTCCTGTCAGGGACCATCCGCGACAACGTGCGGTTCGACAGGCCCTGGGTGGACGAGGACACCGTGCGCTGGGCGGTCCGCGTCGCGCGACTCGATCGGGACCTCGGCGCGCTCGCGCATGGCCTCGACACGAAGGTGGGCATGCGCGGCGTCTCGCTCTCCGGCGGCCAGGGCCAGCGGGTGGCCCTCGCTCGCGCCCTGGCGGGCAGGCCACGCGTGCTCGTCCTCGACGACGTCACGTCCGCGCTCGACGCCCAGACCGAAGCGGCGCTCTGGGACGAGCTCGGCCGCGAGCTTCCGGGCCTGACGCTGCTGGTCGCCACGCATCGCACGCGCACGCTCGAGCGCGCGGATCGCATCCTCGTCCTCGAGCACGGGCGCGTGGCCCAGGCCGGACGCCACGCCGATCTCGCCGCTCGAGCCGGCGCTTACCGCGATCTCTACCGCCACCACGCTCACGAGGAACGCGCGACCGAGTGAGCGCGTGGCCGCGCGACGGCGCGCGGCGTCTCGGGGGCGCGACCGCGAGACGAGGGATCTCGCGGCCAGCCCGCGAGTTGGTACAGTCATCGAGAACGCCTGCTGCGGCTTGACGGGGGGCAGGCGCGGAGGACTCCGACGTGCTCCTGGACGCGCGCTTCGCCTGCGCCGGTTGTGGAGAGTGGAACGACACGACCGTGGATCCCTCGCAGGGACGCCGGCAGACGTACGTCGAGGACTGCCAGGTCTGCTGCCGCGCCAACGTGCTCGCGATTCACGTCAGCGGCGACCGCGCCGAGATCGACGCGACGCTCGAAGGGTGAGCGCGCCGCCGCGCGCCGGCCGGATCAGCCGCGACGCGGATGCGCCGGACGGGCGCCGGCGGCCGCGCCCTCGAAGGCGAGCAGCGCGCGCTTGCGGGTCGTCCCCCACCGGTACTCCCCGACCACGCCCGTCTGCCGGATCACGCGATGACACGGGATGAGGCAGGCGATGGGATTGCGCCCCACCGCCGTGCCGACGGCGCGCGAAGCGCCGGGATCGCCGATCGCCGCCGCCAGCGCGCCGTAGCTGACGACGCTGCCGGCCTCGACGCGCAGGAGCGCCCGCCACACGCGCACCTGAAACGGCGTCCCCCGCACGAAGGCGCGGAGCGGACGGGCCGCGCTCGCGGCGGGCGAGCCGGGCCCCGCGAAGACCGCGCTCGCGATGCGGCGCGCCGCGGCGTCGTCGCGCACGATGTCGGCGCCCGGCCAGTCGCGCCGGATCGCGTCGAGGGCCACGGCCGCCGGCTCGCCGTTCACGAAGGACAGCGCGCAGATCCCGCGCGGCCCCTCGCCCACCACGACCTGACCGAACGGGCTGTCCGCGATCCCCGCGCGCACCGTCCAGCCCGATCCGCCGGACTTGATCTCGCCGGGGCTGGCGGCCTCGAGGCTCACGCACAGGTCGTGCAGGCGGCCGGGCCCCGAGAGGCCCGCCGCGAGCGCCGCGCCGAGAACGCTCTCGCCGTCGCGCAACCGCGCCCTCGCGTCCGCGAGCGTGAGACACTGCAGGAAGTCCTTGGGCGTCACTCCCGCCCAGGTCGTGAACAGGCGGTGGAAGTGATGCGGGCTGAGGCCCGCGCGCCGCGCCAGCGCCGCGAGGTCCGGCTGGTCCCGGTGCGCCGCGTCCATGTACTCGATGATGCGAGCCACGCGCTCGAAGTCGCTCATGCCGAGACGTTGCCATGTAGCGCCGGGCGCGCCCACCCGATTCTTGCTTGGTGGAGCGAAGCATCCGGGCGTGTCAAGCCTGCCTGACACCTGTCCGTCCCGCTTGACGGCCGGATCCCGACTTCGCGCGATCCTGAGGCGTTTCCACCCGACGCGCCGACCCCGGAAGCCGACCCCGGAAGAGGCGCCCGGATCCTGCGCTCCACCCTGCGATTCTTGCGGCGCCGGGCGGATGACGGCCGCGACGCGCCGAGGCATGCTGGAACGCCAACCCGGAGCCCTCACCGCATGCCCCCCCGCAAGGACCCCCGCGTTGACGCCTACATCGAAGCGGCCGCGCCGTTCGCGAGGCCCGTCCTGAAGCACCTGCGCCGCTGCGTGCACGAGGGGTGCCCCGCGGTCGAGGAAACGCTGAAGTGGAGCATGCCCACGTTCATGCTCGGCGGCCGGATCCTCGCTCACATGGCGTCCTTCAAGTCCCACGCCATCTTCGGGTTCTGGTCAGGGGAACAGCTGTTCGCCCATGGTTTGAAGCCTCCCGAAGAGGACGCGATGGGTCACTTCGGTCGCATCGGCGGCATGGACGATCTGCCGGCGAAGGCCGAGATCGTGCGCCTGGTGCGCGCGGCGGCCAAGGTCCGCGCCGAGGGCGCCGACGCCCCGTCCAAGAGCCGGACGCCCCGCAAGCCGGCGCCGGCCGTGCCGCCCGATCTCAAGGCCGCGCTCGGCAAGAACAAGAAGGCGCGCGAGACCTTCGCGGCCTTCAGCCCGAGCCACCAGCGCGAGTACATCGAGTGGATCACCGAGGCCAAGCGCGACGAGACGCGGCTGCGCAGGCTCGAGCAGGCCATCGCATGGATGGCCGAAGGCAAGCCCCGCAACTGGAAGTACATGAAGCGCTAGTCCGGGCTGACGCGGGTCAGACCGGACCGAGCGGCACGCGGGGCTCGGGCGGCAGCGTCACCGTGATGGCGTCCCCCGCCCGCACGTCGCCGCCCTCGAGCACGATGGCCATGACGCCGGCCTTGCGCACCAGCTGGCCGCGAGCGTCACGCGAGAGCACCGCTTCCATCAACCCCGGCTGCAGGCCGTCGAGCTGCGAGCACGGATTTCGCAGGCCGGTGATCTCGATCAGCGCCGCCTCGCCGAGGCGCAGGCGCGCCCCGGTCGGCAGGCCGAGCAGGTCCACGCCCCGCGTCGTGACGTTCTCGCCCATGCGGCCCGCGCTGACATCGTAGCCGCGCGCGCGCAGCTCGTCGTGAAGCTCGGCGTGAATCAGGTGGACCTGCCGCAGGTTCGGCTGGAGCGGGTCGCGCGCGACGCGCGAGCGATGCCGGACCGTCGCGCCCGCGTGCGCGTCGCCCTCGACCCCGTGACCGGCCACGAGACGGATGACGGACGCGACGCGCTTGTCAATGCGGTGCGCGTCGCGCCGGCTGACGGCGATGACCCTGGGCTCGCCCGACGCCTCCGGATCGCTCATGCGGCCGGCGTCAGATCCGCGGGGGGTTGCGCCCGCGCCGGGAAGGCGATGCCGAGAGGCCGAGCTGCCAGGCCAGGAAGGCCGTCTCGTCCGCGAGGTCCGAGATCTCCTTGTCGGCGGGAAGGCCGCCCACGTGCCCCATCTGCGTGTCGTAGTGCAGGAGCACGGGCCGGCCCGATCCCGTCGAGGCCTGCAGGAGCGCCGCCATCTTGCGCGCATGAAGAGGATCGACGCGCGTGTCCGAGTCGCCGGTGACGAGGAGCACCGCGGGGTACTTCTCGCCCGGCTTGACGCGGTGATAGGGCGAGTACGCGAGCAGCGTCCGGAACTGCGCCTCGTCCTCGGACGAGCCGTACTCGGGCACCCAGAAGCGCGCGACCAGGAACCGGTGGTACCGCACCATGTCGAGCAGCGGGTAGCCGCACACGACCGCGCGGAAGAGCTCGGGCCGTTGCGTGATGGCCGCGCCGACGAGAAGGCCGCCGTTGCTCCTGCCGAACAGCGCGAGCCGCGAGGGGTTCGTCCAGCCCGCGTCCACGAGCCATGCCGCGGCCGCGAAGAGGTCGTCGAAGGTCTGCTGCTTGCGGTCGAGGATCGCCTGCTCATGCCAGCGCTCGCCGAACTCGGCGCCGCCTCGCAGCGCGGGCAGCGCCACCATCCCTCCGAGATCCAGCCACGCCGCCACGCGCGGATCGAACGACGGCAGCTTGCTCAGGGCAAAGCCGCCGTACCCGACCATGAGGACCGCCGCGTCGCCCGTCGGCTTCGTGTTCTCGCGTCGCGCGAGGAACAGCGGCACGCGCGCTCCGTCGGACGACGTGAACCAGTGCTGCTCGATCACGAGACCGCGCGAGCGCAGCGGCGCGGCCTCGACGTGCCAGGTCGCGCGCTCCCCGGTCGCCACGGTCAGCGTCTCGATCGTCTCGGGCTGCAGCCACGAGCTCGACGCGAGGAAAGCGACCGGCTGGTCCCACTCGCCATGCGGCCCGGAGAGGGCGCCGAAGCCGTCGGCCTGCACCGTGCGCTCGAGCTGACCGTCGGGCGTGAACACGCGGATGACCGGCCGCACGTTCTCCAGGTACCGGGCGCAGATCCGCCCGCCCGCCAGCGTCACGTCCTGCAGGGCCCACTCCGATTCGGGGATGACCTCGCGCCAGTGCTCGCGCCCCGGCCTGTCCAGATCGATCGCGAGCACGCGCCCGTTCGGCGCGTTCCATGTCGTCTCGACGTAGAGCGTCCCCGGGGCCGCGTCGGGGCCGAACCGGGCGTCAATGTCGTCCACGATGGGCGTGAAGGGACCATCGTCGCTCGCGAGCCGCGCGTGGATCTCCGACTTCGTGCCCGCCGAGCCATGCCACACGGTCGCGATGAGGTGGCGGTCGTCGGGCGTGACCTGAACGCCGATGCCGAGGCCCGGCCCGAGGCCCTGGCCGAAGAGGACCTCGTCGTTCTCCGGCGCCGAGTTGAAGCGGTGCCGCCGCAGGAGCGGGCCGCCGCCATCGTGCCGGACGACGAGCAGGCCATCGCCGCGCGGGTCGAACGCCACCGAGAGGTACCGCGCCGACGGCAGCGCACGCGCGATCTCGCGCCCGGTCGCGACGTCGAGGATCCGCAGGTCCGTCTCGTCGGCGCCGCCGCGCCGCACGCCGATCACGGCTCGAGAGCCATCGCGCGACACGGCGAACAGCGAGACCGAGGCCGTGCCGCCGGGCTCGATGGCCAGGGGGTCCACCAGCACGCGATCGGTTCCGTCGAAGCCGTCGCGCACGCAGATCGAGTGGAGCTGCTCGCCCTTCAGGCGCCGCGCGAACAGCAGGCGCCCGCCGCGCAGCCACGGCACGCCGACATCGTCGCGCAAGAAGTAGGGCGCGAGCTTTTCGGCGATGGTGGCGCGATCGGGGAGCGCGTCGAGCACGCTCCGCGCGTGCGCCTCTTGCGCCTCGATGAAGGCGCGCGTCGCCGGCGCGTCCTGGGTCTCGAGCCAGCGATACGGATCCGTCAGCTCGACGCCGAAGAGCGTCTCCCGAAAGTTGTCGCGCCGAGCCGGGGGCGGCGCCACGGCCGCCACCGGGGCGCCCGCGCCGTCGCGCGGCCCGGCGGAGGAACCGCCGGCGCGAGCGGTCGCATCGGGAGGAGGCGTGGAGGTCATGACAAGAGCCAGGGCCAGTGCGGTGACGGTTCGCATGGGCAGAGTCCGGGGAGGACCCGAGCCTACATCACCCGCCACGATTCGGAATCGATCGCTGCGCGCTCGCTTCCTCTCGTGGCTCGAGGGGGCACCAGCCGGTGCCCTCGCCTGCGGCCGGCGAAGCCGGACCTTGGCTCCCCCTCCCGCCACGCGGCCTTGCCGCGTGCATGCCGAGCGCCATGAACATGTTCATGGCGGGCCATGACATCACCGGCTGCGGCCGGCGAAGCTGGACCTGGCCGCCGCGTTCAGGCGAGGCGCAGAGCCTCGTCGAGGAATCGCTCGCTGCGAAGCTGGCGGCCGCCCATCAGCTCGCGCGTGACCTGGCCGAGCAGCACCGAGAGTCGCCGCAGGCTGGTGGGATCCGCCGCGGGGAGCTGCGTGGGAGCCTGCCGCTGCCACGCGTCGAGGAGGGCCAGATCCGCGGCCTGGAGCGTCACGCCCTCGTGTCCGCCGTGGCACCGCGAGCACGCGATCCCGTGGAGGCTCCAGTGCCACGCGCCCCCGTCGCGCAGGATGGCCGCGCCGCAGGCGACGCACGCGCGCGCGTCCGGCAACACGCCGGCGAGGCGCAGGATCCAGGCCTGCACGTAGCGCGCCACCGTGACGGCCGCGACGTCGGCCTCCACGGCGTCCATCGCGGCCCGCAGCAGCCGGTACGCCGTCTCGTCCGCGTCATGCGCGGGCGCCGTCGCGTCCATGATCTCGGCGATGAACGCGAGCGACCACGACCGCGCGAGGTCCGCCTCGCGTCGGTAGGGCGAGCGCACGATCGCGCAGTCCGAGAGGCTCACGAGCTCCTCGCCCTCGCGCTCGTTCCATTGCACCGCGATCTCCGTCATGGGGTTGAGGGCTCCGGCCCATCGCGACTTGGGCCGCACGGCGCCCCGCGCGACGCCCCGCACCTTGCCGTGCTCGAGCGTGTAGAGGGACACGATGAGGTCGGCCTCCCGCAGCGGCCACGTGCGCAGAGCGAACCCGGTGCCGCGCTCGCGTCTCACGCGGACGCGATCCCGCGCCCGACGCTGGCCGCGCGACCCGGCGCGCTCAGAGCAGCAACCACGTGGCGAGCCCCAGGTAGGTCCCGATGCCGAGCACGTCCATCGCGGTCGTGACGAGCGGACCGGTCGCGACGGCGGGGTCCACGCGCATGGCGTGGAAGGCCATCGGGACGAGCGTCCCGAAGATGGACGCGAGCGTCATCGAGCAGAGCAGGCCGAGCCCCACGACCAGGCAGAACGTCGCGGGCTTCCCGAGCAGGACGGCGGCCGCGATGGCGATCAGGCCTCCGTAGACCAGCGCCATCAGCCCCGCCGTGCGAAGCTCGCGCCAGAACATCGGCAGGCCGTCCACGCGCCGGATGCGGCCCGTCGCGAGGCCGCGCACCACGATGGTGGCCGACTGCGTGCCGACGTTGCCGCCCATCGCCACGATGGCCGGCATGAACAGCGCGAGCGCGATGAAGGCGTCGCCGAGCCGCGCCTCGGAGCGCTCGAGCACCTTCATGCCCACCATCTCGCCGAGCAAGCACGCGAGGAGCCAGGGCATGCGCAGGCGGGCTGACTTCCACACGGACTGCGAGATCACGTCGTCGGCCGACGTGCCCGCCATCGTCATCATGTCTTCCGTGTACTCCTCGCGCAGGACGTCGAGGATGTCGTCGTGCGTCACGACGCCGACGAGCCGCCCCGCCTCGTCCACGACCGGCACGGCGACGAAGTCGTGCTGCGCGACGACGTGCGCGACGTGCTCCTGGTCGTCGAGGACGGACACCGACAGGACGTCCTCGGGGCTGAGCTCGCGCAGCTTCTTGTCCGGCTTGACGCGCAGGAGCGTCCGCAGGGAGACGACGCCCTCGAGCCTCGACTGCTCGTCCACGAGGTACACGTAGACGACCGTGACCTCGTCGCTGGCTTCCTGCACGCGCCGCACGGCGTCCGCCGCGGTCGCGTCGGGCGACATCGCGACGAAGGCGTCCGACATGAAGCGCCCGGCGGAGTCCTCGGGGTATTCCAGGCGCCGCTGCATGTCGGCGCCCTCCTCCGCTTCCATCGCCGCGACGACCGGATCCACGCGATCCTCGGGCATGAGCTCGAGGACGTAGGTCGCGTCATCCGAGGGCATCTCCTCGAGGACGTCGGCGACCTTCTCGTCGGTCAGTTCGTGGATGACGCGCGACACGTCGTGCCGGTCGAGGAGGGGCAGGACGTCCACGGCCAGGTCGGGAGCCTCGGCGTGGAGCAGCTCCCAGGCGTCGGAGACCTCGTCGTCGGGCAGGTCGCGGATGAGGTCCGCGACTTCCTCGGGCCGGAGGTCCTCGATGATCGGGCCGAGCGGCTCCCTGGACTCGCCCGACAGGCGGCGCCGGATGGCCCGGACGAAGATCTCGCGCTCGGTCATGGGTGCTCCCCGCCGGCCGCGAACTCTCGCGGAGGCTCGCGCCGCCGACCCTCCGCGGCGTCGTGGCGGGGGCTGGACTGGTCAGGACCTCGGGGAGCGAGGGGCCGGGGCGTCATTGTACCGCCGTGGCGCGCGGGAACCGCCCGGGCGGCGGCGGCGCCGCGGCGGCTCCGGGGCTGGGATGGGGCCGCGTGATACGATCCGCGGCCCGCGTGACGCCGTCGCGAAGCGCTTCCTTCCTCCCCCCCATCCATGGCCCTCGATCCCAGCCAAGATCAGATCGCCGAGCGCCTGGACAAGCTCCGCGCCCTCCGCGAGAACGGCATCGATCCGCACCCCGTGCGGTTCGACGCGACGCACGACGTGACCATGCTGCGCGCGCAGCACGAGCCGCTGACCCCCGAGCAGCTCGACGCGCCCGCGCCCCCGGTGGCCGCGGGCGGTCGCGTCATGTCGCTGCGCACGCACGGCAAGACCGGGTTCTTCGATCTCTCGGACGGGCGCAGCCGGATCCAGGTGTACGTGCGGCGCGACGGCGTGCCCGAGGAAGCGTGGCGAGCCTGGGAGCTCACCGACATCGGCGACTGGGTCGGCGTCGAGGGCCGCGTCATGAGGACGCGCGCCGGCGAGCTGACCGTGCAGGCGTCGAGCCTGCGCATGCTCTCCAAGGCGCTGCGCCCGCTGCCCGTGCCGAAGGTCGAGGTCGTTGACGGACAGACCGTCGTCCACCACGCCTTCGCCGACAAGGAACTGCGCTACCGGCGGCGTTACGTGGATCTCGCGGTGAACACCGAGGTCCGCCGCGTCTTCGAGCTGCGCACGCGCATGGTCAGCGCCATCCGGCGGTTTCTCGACGCGCGCGGGTTCCTCGAGGTCGAGACGCCCGTCTTGCAGACGCTGGCGGGTGGCGCCACGGCGCGCCCCTTCCGGACGTCCATCAACGCGCTCTCGGGCATGCCCCTCTACCTGCGCATCGCCGACGAGCTGTACCTCAAGCGCCTCATCGTCGGCGGCATGCCGCGCGTGTACGAGATCGGCAAGGACTTCCGGAACGAGGGCATCGATCGGACGCACAACCCCGAGTTCACGATGCTCGAGCTCTACCAGGCGTTCGCTGACTACGGCGACATGGCCGAGACGACCGAGAGCCTCGTGACGTTCGTGGCGCAAGAGACGCTCGGCACGCTGCAGGTTCGCCGGGGCGATCACGTGATCGACCTGACGCCGCCCTGGAGGCGCATGACGATGCTCGAATCGCTGCGCGAGATCGGCGGCGTCACCGAGGACCTCGAGACCCTCGATCGGGCCGCGCTCCTGCGCGCCTGCGAGGACAAGAACGTCGCGCACGATCCGAAGGCTCCCGCCGGCCACCTGCTGGACGCGCTGTTCTCGGATCTCGTGCAGCCGCACCTGATCCAGCCGACGTTCATCCTGGATTACCCCAAGGAGATCTCCCCGCTCGCGCGCGTGCACCGCCAGAACCCGCGCCTGACCGAGCGCTTCGAGGCGTTCGTGGCCGGCTGGGAGCTCGCCAACGCGTTCTCCGAACTCAACGACCCGCTGGATCAGCGCGCGCGGTTCGAGGCCCAGATGGCCCTGCGCGAGGCTGGCGACGACGAAGCGCAGATGCTCGACGAGGACTTCCTGATGGCCCTCGAGCACGGCATGCCCCCGACGGGGGGGCTGGGCATTGGCGTGGACCGGCTGGTCATGCTGCTGGCGGATTGCGCGTCGATCCGCGATGTTTTGCTGTTCCCCTTCATGCGTCCGCTCGAGCTGAACCCGGCATCCCCGGGCGAAAACCCCGGCGACGTGGAGACCTGACATGAGGTTCCTTCTTCCCCTGGCGGCGATGGCCGCAACCCTGCTGACGGGCTGCAGCAGCCTCGACACGAACAACTCCTCGCTCCCCATCCCGGCCATCCACGTGGGCGCGGCGGCGCAGGCGTGCGGCACGGCAGGCGCCACCGCCATCACGCTCGATGCGGTCGGCACGCTGGTCACGGAGAACTTTCCGCAGACGGGCGTCCGCCACCGGGTGGAGGTCCCCGGCGTCGTCACGGGCCTGGCCGCCGGCGAATCCGTCTACGGCCTGCTGATCGACCCGACGTTCACCTGCCCGATCGCGGCCCGGGTCGAGCTCGCGCCCGCTGCCGACGGCACCTTCACGGTGCTGCTGTCCACGACCGGACTGCAGCAGTTCCGCGTCATCGCGATCAGCGGACCGGCCGGCGCCACCGTGGACTGCCCGACGGCCGGCGACTGCGTGCAGCTGAACGTCGCCGGCACGATCACCGACGTGACCGGCCTGTCCAACTCCGTCACCGTCCGCCTGCAGTGACGCGTCGCGAGCGGCGACCGGCGGATCGCCGTCCCGCTCGCCGGCTCGACGTCCGCTCAGGCCTGGTGACGGCGGAGGGTCGCGACGATCTCCTCGGCGGAGCCAGGGGCGAGGAGCTCGGCCAGCGCTCCGGGCTGCTTCACGAGGCGCGCGATGCGCGCGAGGATCTTCACGTGCATGTCGGCGGCAGACGGAGGGCCCGCCAGGCCGAACGCCAGCGTGACGGGCTGGTCGTCGAGCGCCTGGAACGCGACACCGCGCGGATACCGCACGAGGGCGAGGCGCATTTCCGGCAACTCGCGCAGGCGCGCGTGCGGCAGGGCGATCCCGCGGCCGATGCCGGTGGACATGACATCCTCGCGATCGCGAAATCCCTCGAGAATCGAGGCCGCGAGACCGTCGTCGCCCGCCGCCAGGACGCGCGCGACCTCGGCCAGGACCTGGTCCTTGCTCGAAGCGCCGCCCTCCGGGACGACGCGGGCGGTGGGGAGCAACTCGACGAGCACGCTGCGCGCGATTCCGCCGCGATCATGTTCCCGTTGCGGTCGCTGAGGCAACTCCCCTCGTGAGACCGCTCCTCGGTCCGTTCCTCGGCCACGTGACGCATGACGCGGCCGTGGCATGGGTCCGCCTGCCGCGCCACGCGCCGACGGACATGGCGGAGGTCCTCGCGACGCCGCTGGAGGGCGCTTCCGCCAGCGATCCCGCGGCGGCGCGGATCGCGGCGCTGACGGCGCGAACGGGAGGCGTCGCGAGCGGCGTCGTGCGGCTGCCCGGTGGCCCGGGCACGATGCACAGGCTGGACGTCCGCCTCCGGGGCGAGGGACCGCGACCAGCCGTGCCGCTCGGCGAGATGCTCGTCCGCGCGGCGCCCCCGCCCGCGCCGACCGGTCGCATCGCGTTCGCCTTCGGATCCTGCTGGAAGCCGGACGCCGTCGGCGACGCCCCCGCCACGTGGCGCGACGTTCGGGCGCTCTCGCGGAGCGGCTACGTGGATCACCTGATCCTGCTCGGCGATCAGATCTACGCCGACACGACGGCCATCCCGACCTCGCCGACCGGGCGCACGGCGGTGCGTCGCGCGCTGCGGCTCGGACGCCGTGCGCCGCTCGAGGCCCGCGCGAGCGGGTTCCGCGAGACGTATCAGCGAGCCTTCGAGGTGCCCGAGGTCGCTGCCGTGCTTTCCAGCCTGCCGGTCACGTCGGTCTGGGACGATCACGAGATCACGAACGGCTTCGGCTCGGAGCGCTGGCATCGCGAGCCGGAGGGTCTCGCCCTGTTCGAAGCCGCCGCGCTCGCGCACGACGAGTTCCAGGACAGCCGGAACCCCGACAGGCTGGAACCGTCTTGCCGCGCGCACGGATACCGGCGGGGACCCGCCGCGTTTCTCGCCCTCGACCTGCGCACGCATCGCGACGCGCCCGCGGGCATCCTGCTCGGGGCCGCGCAGCGCGAGGCCATCGCCGCCTGGCTGACCTCCGAGGACGCCCGCTCGGCGCGCGTGCTGTTCGTGCTCTCGAGCGTGCCGCTCCTCCACCTGTCGCGCGCGTTTCACTGGCTGCGCGGGCGCGCGGATCTCGAGGATCAGTGGTCGAGCAAGGCCAACGAGGGCGAGCGCGCCTGGCTCCTCGCGCGGTTGCGCGAGTACGAGGGAGCCTCGCGGACGGTCATCGTGCTGGGCGGGGATTCGCACCTGGCGACGGCGGCCACGGCGCGCGGACGCGAGGGTCGCGTCCTCTGGCAGCTCACCTCATCGCCGCTGGCGCAGCGGCTGCCGGCGTACGTCTACCCCGCGCTCACCGCGCTCGGGCGGCGCTTCCACGTGCGCGTGGAGGGCGAGGGCGAGCAGGAGTTGCAGGCTCACATCGTCGGCCGCTGGGTGGGCGCCAACGTCGGCGTCGTGACGGGCGAGGCGACGGGCGAGGAGCTCGACCTGCAGTTCGAGCTGTTCCGGCCGGGCCGGCGCACGGTCCGCCTTCGGCTGACGGGTCTCGATCGCTGACGCGGTCACGGCATCTGCCTCGGCGTGACGCTCTCGGGCAGCTTCGGGCTGGGCGCGCGCTCCGGCGGAGCCGGTCGGACCACGGGTTCAATCCGGCGCGGAGCGCGCGGCAGGGTCGCCGCGCCGGAGCTCGTCACCGCCATGTCGCGCGAGCGCGCGGACATGCCATCCATCGAGAACGCCTCGACGGACAGCACGTTCAGGCCCGACTCGAGCGGCACGGTCACGTCGAACCAGCCGTCGCCGCGGGCCACGTCGCGCGCGACCACGCGGCCGTTGCGCTCGACCTCGATCTCGGCGCCGCTCCACGCCGTGCCCGAGACGCGCTGAACGCCGCCGCGAGCCAGCGTGCTTCCGCGCGCCGGGGTCGCCAGGGCCAGCTTGGGCATGCCGGCGGCAGCGCCTCCGGCCGTGATGCGCACGACGGTCGAGCGCAGCGTGCGTCCGCCCTGCGTGGCCTCTGCGATCAGCTCATTCGCGCCGCGCTCGAGTTCGACGCGCGGAACCGTGAAGTGCCCGGCCGGATTCGCGATGTCGTCGCCGGCGGCCGAGCCGTTGACCAGGATGGTCACGAGCCAGCCGGCCGGCGCGCGACCGAGCACGGTGACGTGCGCGGGCTGGAGAGTCGCGCCGTCGGCGGGCTTCGTGATGATGACCTCGCCCGTCGTGTCCGGCGGGTCGTCGCCCGGCGGGTCGTCCCCGGGCGGGTCGTCGCCCGGCGGGTCCAGAACGGGCGGCCGGATCACGGCGCCCGGCGCCATGGCGGCGCCCCGGCCTCCGGCCGAGACCGCGCGCGGTCGTCCCGCGTGATCCGGGTGCCGCCATGCGGGCGGCCGCGTCGCGACGTCATCGTCGTCGGGTGGAGCCGTCGAGCGCGACACCACGCGCTCGACGCGCATGAGCACCGGCGCGCTCTCATCGCCCTGCCCCGTCAGGCGGCGGGCGGCGACCTCGATCGCGTTGTCGCCGACGCCAAGGCCCACGCGCGTGCTGAACCGTCCGGAGGCGCCGGCAATCGCCCGGGCGCGCTCGGATCCCGTCACGCGCACGATGGCCTCGGCGCCAGGCTGGGTCCATCCGGCGATGACGACGTCGGCCGTTCGCACCCGGCGCGGCGGCCTGTCCAGCTCGACGACGAGTTGCTCGCTCCAGACATGGTCCACCGCGCTGGTGGGAGCCGTCGTCGTGAAGGACCACTCCTTCGACCACCGGCGGCCCAGACCGTCCACGACCTCCACCCGCGCCTGGTGCGTCCCGGGCGGGAGCGGGGCCTCGGGCGTGTACGCCACCCGGAGGCTCGTGACGACGGCGCGCGCCGTCACGTCCTTGCCGTCTATCAGGAGTCGGACCTCCCGGATATCCCGGGAGCCTCCCTCGGACGTGTAGGCGGCAAAGACCGGTGCCGTCTCCGCCA
Organism: uncultured Thermoanaerobaculia bacterium; assembly: GCA_964613915.1. Taxonomy (GTDB): domain Bacteria; phylum Acidobacteriota; class JBCCFW01; order JBCCFW01; family JBCCFW01; genus CAZTIW01. The sequence continues at coordinate 32,913 of CAZTIW010000016.1, read as the reverse complement.
CGCCAGCCGAGGGCGCGAGCAGGGACCACGAGAGCAACAGCGGAAGAGTCCAGCGCATGAGGTCAGTCCACGGGGCAGCCGCCCGGAGCTCGGGCGAGACACCACCCCACTGGCCTCGATGCAGGAGACGTGCCGGGGCGCCGGGCCCGAGATCGGTCCCGCAAGGGCTTGCGCGGCGGCCCCGCCAGGGCCGGCTGCGGGGCCTCCGGCGGGACTCCGTCCCATCGGCTGGGATTCCTGACAACTGGACGGTGACGCGATCCCGTGCAGGGCCCTCCGAACGAACTTCGGACGGTCTGGCACGGAGGTTGCCTCACCGGGGGCGACCGGACGCCCCAGCGCCCGGCAAGAGGATCCCGTCATGCGCCTGTCATGCCTGCTGCTCGCAGCGCTCGCGATGCCCTCCGCGGCACTCGCCACCGACCACTTCGGGGATGTGTCCGGGGTCTGGACCGCCGCGGACTCGCCGCATCGCCTCGTGGGCGCCGCGCGCGTGCCGCCCGGCGCCACGCTCGCCATCGAGCCCGGAAGCATCGTCGTGTTCGATCAGGGGACGGGTCTCTCGGTCGAGGGATCGCTGAGCGCCCGGGGCACCTCGAGGCTGCCGATCCTCCTCGCCTCGAGCGGTCCGGGCGTGACCGGCTCGTGGACCGGACTGGACCTGCAGGGGCCGGGCCCGCACGTGATCGAGCACGCCGAGCTCCTGCATGCCGCCACCGGCATCGCCGTCGGCGCCGGGGCGGTCCTGCAAGCGCGCGCGTGCTCCGTCTCGTCGTGCCTGGCCGATGGCGTCGCGTTTCGCGCGGGCTCCTCGGGCTTCTTCGTGAACAGCACGCTGGCCGACAACGGGGGCGCCGGCATCGCAATCCGGAACGCTTCGCCCGACATCCAGGGTTGCGCCTTCTACGCCAACGGCCGCGCCGCCTGGGTCTCCGGCGAGTCCTTCCCTCTCGTCTACAAGCTCAGGGCCACCGGCAACATCGCCGGGGACGGCATCATCGTGGACGCGCTGACGCCCGTGACGGGCGAGGGCGCATGGCTGGATGGCGGCATCCCGTGGATCGTCCCCGCCAACATGACGCTCCTGCTGGACACGTGGGCGGATGTCGGCGTGGCGCCGGGCGCCGTCGTGAAGGTCGGGCCAGCCTCGCGCATCGTCGTCGAGGGGTTCCTCGCGACCTACGGCATCGCCGGGCTCCCGACCGTCTTCACGTCGCTGCTGGACGACACGGTCGGCGGCGACACGAACCGCGACGGCTCGGCGACCGCGCCCGGCAAGGGCGACTGGAACGCGATCGAGATCGGCGTCGGCGGCGGCGCGCGCCTGCGCGGCGTGAACCTCCGTCACGCCGAGGACGGCGTGCGCGCGCTCGATGGCTTCGTGACGATCGCCGACAGCGACATCCACGACATCCTGAACCGCGGCGCGGCCTTCGGTCCGCTCGCGGCGGGCGTCGTGCAGGGCACGACCTTCCGTGACTGCGACGTCGCGCTGTCGGTCAGCAACGCGTCCGCCGTCGCCGCCGGGCTCCCGGTCGCGGGTCCCGGCGCGGGCGGCGAGAACGCCTTCGCGTGCAACGCGGTGTACGACGTCGAGAATCTGGATGCCACGCCGCTCGACGTGCAGCGCTCGTGGTTCGGGCCATTCGGCGCCGATCCGGGCCGCCTCTTCGGCGCCGTCAACGTCGGCCCCGACATGATCGCCGAGCCCGCGCCCATCCTGCGCCGGCGCCTGCTGCGCGTGGATCGCGAGGGCTCGCAGGTCGCGTTCCGGTGGACCTCCGCCGGCTCCTGCGCGAGCTACCGTCTCGGCGTCACCGAGATCGCGGGAAACCCCTTCGCCACGCTCGCGCGCCCGACGACGCCCGAGCTGCTCGCGCCGCCGTCGTCGCTCGGCGCGGCGGCGCTCCTGTTCTTCGCGCTCGACGTGGACACCTCGACGCCCTGAGGCGCCGCGCTCCGCCGGGCCGTCTCAGAACACCTGGAACCCGGCGAAGGGCGTGGCGTTCGCGCCGACGCGGAGCGCGAGGTCGAGGGGCGACGCGAACACGGCGAGGAGCGACAGCAGCAGCGGATCGGCGGCGACCGGGAAGACCAGCCGGCCATCGCCGCACGAAGCGCACGAGAGCACGGAGCCGCGCACCACGCGCGTGAGGGCTCGCTCCTTCATCGCGTCCTGCTGGCATGAAGGACACGTCGCGGCGCTCCAGCGCCAGATCGTGCCGCACCACCGGCAGCACGCGTGGCGCTCGCTCGTCAGCGCGCAGGGCACGCCGTGGCAGAGCGGACAGGCCGCGCCGCGCGGGGCATCGCCCACGAGCGGACCGAACGGCAGCGACAGCCGCAGCATCTCGGGCTTGAGCGCCTCGCGCAGGAGCGCCGTCGCGACCTCCGGCGGGAGCTCGAGGCGCTCGGCGACGCGCATCACGCCACCGCCGTCGTCGGCCAGCGCCGGGAGCAGGGCAGCCTCGACGAGTTCGGGCGCCAGGTCCTCGATCGGCCCCGGCGCCAGCGTCGCCGCGAGCGCGCGCAGGAGTCGCGCGACGCGCAGCGTCTCGATGGGCCAGCGCTCGCGCGGGATGACGACCTCGCCCGAGCGCAGGCGCGAGAGCGCCGCGATCGTCGCGGCCTCGGGCAGGCGCGCGGGCGGCACGGCCGCGAGGGCCGCGTGCTGGAGTTCGAGAATGCTCTCGCCGCGCTGGAGCGCGTCCTCGCCGACCAAGAAGCACGCCCGCATCTGCTCGCGCGCCTGATCCAGGCCGATCATGGCTGCGCCGCCGGCGCCATCGCGATGGAGGCGACCCAGGGCGGGGCGCCGAAGGCCTCCCAGGGTTCGCCGTCGAAGCCCGGATGCGCGCGCGCCTCGGCGAACGCGATGCGCGAGTTGACGGGATCGCGGCGGAGAAGGGCCAGCTGCCCGCGCAGCTGCGAGGTCGTCGCCCGCTCGTGCTGTTCGAGCCGCTCGAACCAGGCCGCCGTCGCGCCGCGCACCACCGGACCGGCGGGCCGGCGCGCGTTGATGACCTGCTCGAGATTCACGCGCCAGCTTCCGTCGCGATCGAGGATGGCCGCCGACTCGAGTTCCACCCACGGCACGTCGTCGTGGTTGAGACGGCAATCCGACGCCAGGGCGCCGAGATCCTCCCCTTCCGCGATCAGGTAGTCAATCACGTCCACGGCCGACCGGACGCCGACGCGAGCGAGCGAAGCGGCGATGAACGGGTCCTCCATCGCGCGCTCCATGCGCGCGACGTCAATGGCGGCGTCCTCGGTGCGGCCGACGAGGATGACGAACTCGTTGATGGTCGAGTTGAGATACCAGACGGATGTCCGCGGGAACACCTCGCGCATGGAGGCGATGATCGAGCGCAACGCCTCGGGGGTCAGCGAGTACACGGGCAGCCAGGTGGAGACGAGTCCGCCGGGGGCGAGACGCTCGCGACACGTGCGGAAGTACTCGACGCTGTAGAGCGACGCGTTGCCGCGATAGCGGGGGTGGATCGAGTCCGACAGGATGCAGTCCCACGTCTCGGTGCTCCACCGCAGGAAGTTCCGCCCGTCCTCGATGCGAACGTGCACGCGAGGATCGTCGAGAACGCCCTCGTTGACGATGCGCATCTGCTCGTCGGCCAGGCGCAGGACCGCCGGGTTGATCTCCACGACATCCACGCGCTCGACCGAAGCGTGCGTGGTCACGGCGCGGGCCGTGCCGCCGGAACCGAAGCCCACGTGAAGCACGCGGCGCGGATGGGCGTGCAGCAGCAAGGGAACCTGCCCCTGCATCTCCTGGCAGGCGAGGAGCGGTGGCGACGTGCCCGCGACGTTCACGGCGTCCACCGAAAGGGACAGCCACGATCCGCGGGAGTCCTCGACCGCCGAGAGCGTGACGGCGCCGTGCGGGGACTCGTTGACGGCGAGCAGCGTGGACGCATCGCCGTCATCGCGGAACACGCCGGAGCCGGAATAGATGCGCCAGGGCTGCACCGCCAGCAGTCCGACGAGAACGCCGCCGAGGGCCAGCGTCGCGACCAGCGGCGCCGTCGCCGTGCGTCCGCGGGACCACGCCTCGGCCAGCGCGATCAGGAGCCCCGTGAGAAGGTTGACCGCGGCCACCGCGAGCAGCGCGCGCTGGAGCCCGACCGCGGGGATGAGCACCCACGCGGCGAGCGCGGCGCCGGGGATCGTGCCGAGAGCGTTGGCCGCGCCCAGGAATCCGGCCGCGTCGCCCGCGCCGCCATCGCTGGCCAGCGCGCGCACGCCGGCCGGGAACGCCATGCCCATGAGCACGGCCGCCGGCAGCAGGACTTGCACGGCGCCGAGCAGCATGAGAGCCGAGAGGCTCTCGAACGTCACGCCCCCCCACCGGACCGCGAGCAGGTAGAGAAAGTCCGGCAGTTGCGGGAGCTTCCAGATCTGCCACGCCACGGCCAGGACCAGGAGCGCCTGGCTCCAGGCCAGCACCGCGAGCGGACGCCCCGTGCGATCCGCGGCCTCGCCGCCGAGGAAGGCGCCGACGGCCCACCCGAGCAGCACGACCGCGAGCATGAGGCCGAAGGCCTGCGCGCCGGAGCCGAACGAGAATGCCAGCGCGCGGGTCCAGAGGACCTCGTACGCCATGCCGGTGGCGCCCGTCACCATGAGCGCCAGGGCCAGCGCGCGGCCGCGGGTTTCGGCCAGCAGGCCGGTCAGCCGCGCGGGCGGTGGCGCCGTTTCGGGGCGCGGCAGGCCCTCGGCGGATCGCGAGAGCGCGAGCACGATGACGCCGGCCGCGAGGTCAATGCCCGCCGCGATGAGCACGCAGGCCGTCAGCCCGAACCGCGGCAACACGACGAACAGCGCCAGGAGCGTCCCGGCGACCGCGCCCATGGTGTTGATGGCGGCGAGCCCGCCGGCGCCGCCTCCCGAGGTCGCGGCGCGTCGCACGAGACCCTGCGCCAGCGCGGGCAGCGTCGCGCCCATGCACGCCGTCGGCGGGATCAGCACGAGGCCAGCCAGCAGGATCTTGGCCGCCATGAGCGGCGCCGGGTGATCGCCCGCCCAGCCCGCGAGGGCCGCGTGCGCGACGTCCACGACGCGCAACATGAGGGGACTCGCGAGCGCCAGCAGGCCCGCGCCGATCTCGAGCCAGCCATACGCCCGCAGCGGCTGATCCACCTGGTGGGCGCGGCGCGCGAACAGCGCCCCGCCCAGGGCGAGGCCCGCCATGAACGCGGCGAGCGTGACCGTCGCGGCCGCCAGCGTCCCGCCCAGGGAGAGCGCGAGCATCCGAAACCACGCGACCTGGAGCAGGAGCCCCGCGAGGCCCGTCGCGAAGAAGAGGGCCGGCGCCACGCGATCGACGGCGCGGTGTCCCGTGGATGTCATCTCAGGCCCTTCCCCCGGGCCGTCGAGGAACCTGGCGCGTCCGGGCTGGGCGCGCCGCTGGGGGGGAGGGACTCATCGCTGAATCGTACACGGCGCCGCGCCGCGTCGAGCGCGCGACGCCGCGGAGCGTCAGCCCATCGAGGACATGACGGCCGCTATCCCGAGAGCGAGCATCGCGACGAGAAACAGGGCGATCACGAGGCCGACGCGGCGGCCGGCCGCCGTGCCGAAGTTGATCGTGTACCCGCCGCCCCAGCGCTTCTCGACGAACAGCGACGGATCGTCCGGAGCGACGTAGAACACGCCCCACTTCCACGCGGCGGGATCGTCCGTGGTGCCCCGGCGCGTCTTCCATGGCGCGTGCTTCGCGAGCATCCAGGCGGCTCCCGCGATGGCCCAGAGGCCGAGGCCGATGCCCGCCACGGCGGGCCACGCGCCGAGGCCGGATGCATGGCCGAGCCCGGTCCGGATCGAGCCGATGGTGATGCCCGCCAGCAGGAAGGACGAGAACATGGCGAGCACGGCGAGAAAGATGGCGAGCGACGGCAGCGCGTTGCGGATTCCGTCCCGCTCCTTCGGCGGCAGGTTCGCGGGCGACACGCTGATGGCGGCCAGCCAGGCGAGAAACAGCGGCATGACGATCGCCATGATGGGCAGGACGAACACCGAGGCGAAGCTCTTGCGCGACCAGGCGTCGGGGACGCCGGCGGCATTGAAGTGGGTGGGCACGCGGTCCGGCAACGCGGGCCATGCGGCGATCGCGTACGCGAGGGCCCCGGCGCCAGCCAGGGCCACGGCGAGAAGCGCCACGCGGCTGATGAGCCGCGCCCCGTCGAACGATTCGTTGTCAGCCGCCATGACCGCTGCCTCCCGTGGTGCAGGGGGTGAACGAGGTCTCCAGGATACGCCGGAGCACGGGGGGGCGGTTGCGTGCGCGCGGTCTCGCCGGCGGCGCGCCCCGGCCCGGTCACGCGCGGGCGCGAACGTGAGACGATGCGCCATGTCCGAGGTCATCATCGGGTTCGATCTGGAGACGACGGGGCTGGAGCCGTCGCGCGAGACCATCATCGAGATCGGCGCGGTCCCCATCATTGACGGCGTCGTGCGCGAGGACTGCGCGTTCCACTCGCTCGTCGATCCCGACAGGCCGATCCCGCCGGACTCCACGGCCATCCACGGCATCACGAACGAGATGGTGCGGGGGCGGCCGCGGATCGAGGTCGTCCTGCCGGAGTTCCTGCGCTACGTCGGCGCGCACGCCCTGCTCGCGCACAACGCCGAGTTCGACATGGGCTTCATCGCGGCGGCCTGCCGCAAGCTCGAGCTGACGCCGCCGGCCGGCACGGTGCACGACACGCTCCTGATGTCGCGCCGGGCGCACGCGAACGAGCGCAAGCACGACCTCGACAGCCTGTGCCGGCGCCTCAAGCTGGATGTCGGCACGCGCCACCGGTCGATCGACGACGTCCTGCTGACATGCCGGGCCTTCCTGCTTCTCCGCGAGGCGCTCGGCCAGCGCTGACCCCGGGGCGCCGTCAGTTCTGGCGCCGCTCCCACTCCCAGCCGACGGTCGTGCGCTTGCGGCGCCAGAGTTCGACGCCTTCCTCGGCTTCGATGGTCAGGCGAGCCGCGTCGGGCCGCCCTCGCACGACGCCCGCATCGCCCTTGAGGATGACGAGGCCCTGCTGCGGGGTCCCTTCCTCGCAGTCGGGCCAGGGGCAGGGCAGGTCGGGTCGCGATCGATCGTGCTGGCAGGTCATGGTGCTCCGCTTTCGTCGTGGGTCAAGTCGCGGTCAGGCGTGGCCCGCGTGATGGGACGCGAGACGGCCTCTGGCAAGGCGATCCCTCGATCGGGCCGCGCCTAGCGCACGTCAAGGGTACCGGCCCTTCCCCCGCGCAGCCCGCCCCCATCATCAGTCAATGGGGTCTGACCCCAATTTCCCTGACCCCAATTTCCGGCGGTGGTGGGCGTGCCAGTGGAGCTGGGCGATGAGGCCCTGCAGGATCGTGATCTCGCGGGAGGAGGGCCGGGCGCGGGCGAGAAGGCGACGGAGCTCGCCAGCCACGTGTTCGGGCGCCTGGGGGTTCAAGAACCCCGCTTCGAGCGCGAGATCTCGGAATGCGGCGTCGAGACGCGCGATCTCGCCCTCGTGAGCCGGCGCCGGCTCGTCGCCCGTGACGCGCGACGCCTGCGAGGCCGGGCTCGCGACCGCCATCTCGTACGCGACCACGACGACCGCCTGCGCGAGGTTGAGCGAGGGCTGATCGGCCGCGGTCGGGATGCGCAGGCGCGCGCGGCAGCCGTCCATCTCCGCGTTCGTCAGGCCGGAGTCTTCCGGCCCGAAGACGCACGCGACGCGCGCGTCGGCCGGGAGCGCCGCCGCCTCGGCCGCGAGCTCGCGTGGCGTGAGCACGTCGCGCCCGGGCTCCGCGCGTCCGGTCGCGGCCACCGTCAGCGCGCAGTCGGCGATGGCCTCCGGCAGGCTCGCGAACGCGCGCGCCGCCTCGAGCATGTCGGCGGCGTTCCAGGCGAGCGCGCGCGCCTCGTCATGGCCGGATCCACCGGGCAGCGCGTGCTCCCCGCCCACGAGCCGGAGCTCCGCGCCGCCGAAGTTCTTCAGCGCGCGCGCGGCGGCGCCCACGTTGGCCGGCCGCGCCGGATGGACGAGCACCGCGACGAAGCGCATGCCGGCCATCGTAATACCGTCCGGCGCCCCGAGCAGCGCCGGACCACGCGATCGCCTACCTCACCGCCGAGCCGGTGCGCTCGCCGCTGCGCGCCAGCGCTCTCGCGAAGAGCGGCGCCAGCGCCTGGAGCAGGCGAACGTCCGCCCGGCGCAGGCCCCGCCGATCCGTGGGGCGCACGATCAGCGCGCCGCAGACGCCGCCCTCGGACGCCAGTGGAAGCGCGACGTGCACGTCACCCGGCGCGGCGTCGGAGCGCCGGCCGCCGGTCGAGCCGAGAGCGATGCTCCCCTGCCCCGCCGTGATCACCTGCCGCGCCATGGCGAGCACCTGTTCGTGCTGCGCGACCTCGTGACCCGCGCGCCCGGCGATCGCGCGCACGCGCAGCCGGCCGCTCCGCGCGGACACCAGCACGACCCGCGCGTCCGCGCTCGCGCGCGACACGAGCGCCAGCACGCGCGTGATGTCGCGCGTCCTGGCGGGCCCGGCCCCCTCGGCCAGCGCCGTCGCGCGCAGCAGCGCGTCGCGGCGCGCCGCGGCATCCGTCAGCGCCGAGCGCACGACGCCCACGCGGCGCTCGAGCCGCTCGATGTGCTGGCGCGCGCCGATGAGCGCCTCGACCAGGTCCTCGGTGTCCGCCCGACCGGCAAAGCGATCGCCTTGCAGCTCGGACGCCTGCCCGCGCCGCGCGCGGCTCGCGTCTCCCGAGACGGGCGGCATGATCGCCGCCGCCCGGTCCACGTCCGCCATGTACGCGCGGCGAGCGCCGGCATCGCGCAGGCTCGCCTCGATGCCGCGCAGGATGCGCGTGGCCGCCTCGGTCTCGACCTCCTGCTTCGCGGTCATGCCCCAGGCTCCGTGCACGCGAGCCACCAGCGCGCGAGCGCGCCAGGCGTCCTCGAGATCGCCGCTCCGCTCGAAGGCCTCGCACGCGATGCGCGCCTCGGCCAGCGCCACGCCGAACTCGCGCAGGTCCAGCAGCGCCTCCGCGCGGATGAGCCGCGCCTGCGACGCCACCAGCAGGTCACCCGCTTGCAGCGCCATGCCATGCGCTTCGTCCGCCAGCGTGTGCGCGAGGCGCGCCTCGGATCCGAGGAGGGCGCAGCGCGCCGAGATGACCGTCAGCGCCGCGCGATCGGCCATTCGGCCGGTCGTCACGGACAGGTCCAGTCCCTTCTCGACGTGCGCGCGAGCCACTTCCAGTTGGCGACGATCCACGATGGCGCCGGTGGGCGTGCGCAGCCGGACGGCCAGGCGGAGGCTCGCGCGCGCGAGGGCCTCGTGGATGGCCGGCATCTCCTGCTGGAAGCCCGCCGCCGACGCGCCCACGAGCGTGTCCTGCAGCCGGGCCAGCCCGTCCTCGGCGTGGCCCATTCCGCACGCCAGCACCCCCGCGTGCCGCCCGACCTCGATGGCCGCCAGCACGCAGCCCGCATCAGCCACCTGCGTGAGCGCCCGCCGCACGAGCCGATCCGCCGCGCCCACGTCGCCCGCCAGGGCGCGAGCGCGCGCCATGCGGGCACGCGCCAGCGCCGCCGTCGCCGCGTCGTCGTGGAGCTCCGCCTCCTGCGCCGCGTCGCTGAGCGCCCGCGTCGCGGCATCGAGATGCCCCTCGCGGATCATGAGCAGGCCCATCTCCACGAGCGCGACGTGGCGTCGCACCCCGGGCGCCGTCGTCGCGATCTGGAGCGCCCGTCGCTGCCAGCCGACGGCGTCGCGCGTCGAGCCGAACGCCCCGTAGATGCGCCCCAGGATGGTCGCGGCCTCCGCCTCGGCGACGGGATCGCCCGCCGTCACGGCGACGGACAGCGCCTGTTCGGCGTGCGCGAGGGCGTCCGCCTGGTCGGCCTGCGCCCACAGCGCGTGACCCAGGCTCGACAGGGCGCGCGACCGCTCCGCGTCGTCCATGCTCGCCGCGCCACGCAGGCGCTCTCGCCACGCGGCGACGACGGCGGAGATGCGCCCCGCGCGCAGGAGCGTCTCGGGATCCTCCGTCGCGCCGCGCGCGAGTCCCCGGAGCGGACCGCCCGGGGCGCGCACGGCGTCCAGGATGTCCGCTGGTTGGCGCGTGGTCATGAGCGCGCGCGTGACGGACTCGATGCCCGCCTGCGCGCGGCGCTCGTGCGAGGCCACGAGAGCTCGCACCGCGGTCTCCGAGAGCGGACCGAGATCCAGGCGCGTGGTGTTCGCCGTCACCTGCGAGTCCATCGCGGCCTGCGGGCCGTCGCTCACGACGAGCAGGACGCCCGGCGGCAGCGCGGCACGCAGCGTTTCGATGTCATCGCGCACGCCGTCCGCCGCGCGATCCGCGTCGTCCACCAGGATCACGAGAGGCAGCCGGTGCGTCTCGCTGCCCGCGAGCGTCTGGCAAGCGGAGCGCAGCGCATCGCCGACTCCGGCTGCGCCGTCCTCCGAAAGCGCGGGCATCCCCGGCAGCAGGACGCCGAGATCCTCGGCCAGCCCCGCGAGAGGCGACGCCTTCGCGGCCGATCGCGTGATCACGGGCATGCCGGCGAGCGCGAGCCGGTGCGCGACGGTCGAGAGGAGTCGCGTCCGTCCGGAGCCCGGCACGCCGACGACGAAGCACGTTCGCGCCTCGGTCTTCGCGAGCTCGGCGATCTCCGCGAGCGCATCCACCTCGTGGTCGCGGCCACGGAACGCCACCTCGCCCGCGCGAGGGCCGGGCGCGACCCCAAGCGCGGAGGCGATGAGCTTGCGGCACTCTTCCGCGCTCGCGGGCCGTCCCACCGGATCGGGATCCAGCATGCGCTCGACCAGCGAGCCGAAGGCGGCGGGAAGGTCCGGGCGGAACGTCGGCAGCGGGGCGAACGTGCCGCCGCGCTGCGCCTGGAGGACCTTCGCGATGTCGCCGCGGAACGGCGGGCGGCCGGCCGCCAGCTCGTACAGCACGGCGCCGAGCGAGTAGACATCCGCGCGTTCGCCCGACGGCATGCCCGCCGCCATCTCGGGCGCCATCGTGCCCGGGCTCCCCGAGTTGCCGGGATGCGCCGGCGCGGCCGCGAGCCCGACATCGAGCAGCATGACGCGCGAGGTCTCCGCGTCGAAGCGCACGTGCTCGAGCTTGACGTCGCGATGCACGAGGGCGCGCGCGTGCAGGTACGAGAGCGCCTCGCACAGGCCGTCGCCGATGCGCGCGAGGGTTGCCGCGTCGCACGGACCGGCGGGCATCTCGCCGGCCGCGCGCTCCATGGCGAGCCAGGCGCGACCGTCGGCGAGGAACCCGAAGCTGACCGCGGTCGGGAACGCGGGATGGGCCAGCGAGGCCAGCGTCGCGTACTCCCGGGCCGCCTCGCGCGAGGCGGCCGCGTCGGCCGAGGCGGCCAGCTTGACGGCCACGGCGCCGCTGAAGGCGTCGAGCGTGAGGACGACGCGGGACGAGACGCGCTCGCCCCCCATGAAACGACGGGGAAGGCAGGGCTCCACGGCAAGGACTCCCAGTGCGATGGCAGGAGATGCCATCTGTGGCCCCCGGACGGCGGGGGAAGGACGGGCGCAGGGCCAGCATCCAAGCTGCGTGCCATGTCGCGATTCGCCCCGGCGGCTTCGCGGCGCGGCGGTTCCGTGACGCGGCGCGGTTGACCGGAGCCGGGCCCGTGGCCGACGTTCCGAGCCGATGGCGGCCGCTCCCCCGGCCGTGGCATCCTCCTGCGCACTCATCACGCCGGAACACCTCCATGAAGCTCGTCAATCGCTGCCGGGCGGCCGCCCTCGCCGCCCTCCTCGGCCTGGCACTGCTGCCGCCCCCCCCCGCCGCCGGACGCACCGCCGCGCCCCCGGTCCCACCCGGGCGCACGGGCGCGCCGGGCGGCGACAACACCTGCGCGACCACGGGCTGCCACACGTCCTTCCCGCTCAACGATCCCGCGGGCGGCATCACGCTGTCGCTGGTGGACGTGGGCACGAGCGCCGCGTTCACCAGCTATGCCGCCGGCCAGTCCTACACGCTGGCGCTGGGCATCCAATCCACGGCGGCCGGCCGCACGCGCTGGGGCTTTCAGATCACCGTGCTCGATGGCGGCGGCGTCCAGTGGGCGCCGCCGTTCGCGCTCACGCAGCCCACGCGCACCGTGTTGCAGGTGGCCAGCGGCCGCCAGTACGTCGGTCACTCGGGCGGCGGCGTCATGGGCCAGCCGACGGGGAACGCGTGGCAGTTCACGTTCACGGCGCCGCCGGCCGGCCGCGGCGACATCACGTTCTACACGTGCGCGAACGCCGCCAACGGCAACAGCTTCGCGACGGGCGACTACATTCAGTGCACGACGTTCGTCGTGACCGAGGGTGGCGGCCCCGTGGACACGGACATGGACGGCCTCGACGACGCGACCGAAGCCGTGCTCGGCACGGATCCGCGCGACGCCGATTCGGACGACGACGGCGTGTCCGACGGCGAGGAAGTCCTCGCTCCCGTGCCGACCAACCCGCGCGCGTGCGACACCGACGGCGACGGCCTCTCCGACGGTCTCGAGCTCGGCGTCACCGTGCCGCTGGCCGACACGAACGTCGGCGCGGGCTGTTTCGTCGCCGACGCGGATTCGACCTCGACGACGAATCCCACCTCGCGCAACTCGGACGGCGACGGCGATCTCGCCAGCCCGTGCGAGGACGGCGACGAGGACGCCAACGGCAATGGCCGCGTGGACGCGGGCGAGACCGACCCGGAGGTCGCCGACTGCCCGGTCGTGGGTCCGACGCTCGTCGGCCTGCGTCAGGACGCCCGCGTCACCGCTCTCACGGGTGGCACGGCGCCCTGCGGCCCGCAGACCCAGGTGCCCCTCGACGACATCTTCGACACGGTCTGCGCGACGCCACCGACAGGCTGCACGCCGGGCGCCTGGAGCATCCCGCCGCCCACCGACGCCCAGCTCGACGTGTCGCTCGCGGAATGGGTGCGTCCGGGCGAGGCGCTCGCGTCGTTCGAGCCCGGCGTGCTCGTCTTCTACGAGCTCGAGGATTGCACGATCGTCCTGACGGTCAGCAAGCGCGGGAACGACCTGATCCTCGGCCGTCGCTGAGGGCGCCCAGGACGGCGCCGCGCCTTCCCATGCTGGCGCGATCATGGGATCCTCGTTCATGCGCTGGCTCGCGGGGCTCGCCCTCCTCACGGTCGCCGCCCCCGCGGGCGCGGTGGAGTTTTCGGGCACCGCCACCACGATCGCCCGCGCGTTCGACCTGCTTCATGTCGAGCTGCGCGAGAACGACCAGCCGATTCGCCGCGTCACGCCCTACCTCCCCGTCGATCAGCTCCTGACCCTCCGCTGGGATGACGCGGGCCGACGCGGCGCGTGGTCCTTCGACATCTCCGCGCGATATCGCGACGACCTCGCCGGCGGTCAGTCGCGCTGGCAGGACGACGACGCCGACCTCCTGCTGGCTCGCGCGCGCTGGCGATCGCGCGAGGGGCTCCTCGGCCTGACGCTGGGTCGCCAGCAGTCCATCACGAGCTTCGGCTGGCACGCGTTTGACGGCGCGCGCGTGGACTTCGATCGCGCGCCGCGCATGCGCGGCTTCGTGCAGGCCGGCATCCCGGTGGACCTGTTCGGCGGCGGCGCGCCCGACGCCAGCGACTTCACCTGGGCGACGGGCGTGACGGGCATCCTCCCGCGCGCCGGCAGCATCGGCGTGGACTACGAGATCCGCCGCGACGACGGCCACGTGATGGAGGAAACCGCGGGGCTGGATGCCGCGTTCCGCGTGAAGAGAACGAACATCGCCGCGAACGCCGACTACAGCCTCCTGCTCGCCACGTTCGGCGAGACCTCCGTGTCCGTCGCGCAGGAAGTCCGGCGACGCCACGTCGTCGAGGGGCGCTTCACGCGCGTGCGGCCCGTGTTCCCCGCCGACAGCCTCTTCGCGGTCTTCGAGCTGAACGCCCAGGACGAGAGCCGTCTCACGTACGAGTTCCGCGGCGACTCCGGGCTGCGCGTCGGCGGCTTCGTCGCGCGCGAGGACTTCGAGGACGCGGATCTCGCGGGACCGCAGGGCATCCGGCGCCTGGCGGCGACGCTCCGGTGGGAGGGCGCTCGCCGCGGCGTCCACAGGAGCGAACTCGGCTGGCAGGACGGCTTCTCGGGCGGGCGCGTCGCGATCGCGCACGACTCCGACTGGGCGCTGAACCCGCGCTGGCGCGTCGGGACCGGGCTGTCCATCCACCGCTTCGACAACCGCTTCCGCCTGAAGGAGAGCGACGAGGTCGTCACGGCACGCGCGCGCCTGCGGCATGACCACGACGGCCGGTGGCATCTGGCGCTGCAGGCCGAGCAGCACGTCGGCCGCGATCGCAACACGCTGCGGGGCACGCTGGTCTTCGGCGTGAACTTCGGCGACACGCGCGGCGACCTGCCGTGGTGGGGCGGCGCGTTCACGGGCTCGCGCCCGCGTCGCGCCGCGCCCTCGCCCGAGCCCGGCAGTGACGGCGCCGACCGCGCGGCGCCAGGAGAGGCCGAATGAGAACCAGCCGCGGAGGCTCGATGCGCGGGTGGCTCGCCGTCATGACCGGCCTCGCGGCCGGCGCGGCCGCGCTCGCCCTGATCTCGCCCGAGGCGGGCGCCGGCGCCGCCTCGAGCGAGGCGCGACCGCGGCCCGCCGCGCGGGCCCCCCGCGCGCTCTGGCCGCTCCAGGGCGGGCACGCCACGACGGGCGATCCGCGCTCGTCCGTCGTCATGCCGGAGCAGAAGCTCGATCTCCCGTTCAACCACGCCATCCACGTGGACGAGGTCGGCCTGGCGTGCACGGACTGCCACGAGTCGGTCACGAAGTCCAGGAACACGCGCGACCTGAACCTGCCGGCGAAGGCCAAGTGCATGGAGTGCCACGACGCCGGGGAGATCCCTGGCGACTGGGGACCGGGCGTCAAGAATCCCGTGATCGAGATGCCCGCCGCGCACGTTCACTTCTCGCACCAGCTTCACCTGGGCGCGGGTCTCGAGTGCTCGAGTTGTCACGCGGGCGTCGAGAAGGTCAAGCTCGCGACGCGCGACAACCTTCCCTCCATGGAGGAATGCGCCGGGTGCCACGTCGAGCGCGGGGTCGCGACCGACTGCGTGACGTGCCACGTGAAGGGCCGCGGCGGCGCCATCCGCACGGTCTTCTCGTCCGGCACGCTGATCCCCGACGATCACGGCACCGAGTGGATGAAGCAGCACGGGGGCGTCGCCGAGCGCGACATGGGCCTGTGCGCGTCGTGCCACGCGCAGACCGACTGCCTGAGCTGCCACGACGGCGCTATTCCGCCGGCGTTCCACGCGAGCAACTACCTGGCGCTGCACCCGCAGGACGCCATGGCCAACTCGCCCCAGTGCGCGAGCTGTCATCGCCTGGAACGCTTCTGCCGCGACTGTCACTTCAAGGCGCAGGTCACGCTGGGCAACCCGCTGATCCCCTTCGTGACCGGGACCTTCCACCCGGACGGCTGGACGACGCCCGGATCGGGCGAGTTCCATGGCGATCTGGCGCGCAAGAATCTCTCCACGTGCGCAGGATGTCACGACGCCAGCCAGGACTGCCGGACCTGCCACATCTTCTTTCAGGGCTCGCCGCGCATCCATCCGGCCGGCTGGGCCAACTCGCGCCGCATGCGCCAGCTCGTCGAGGCCAATCCCGCGCTGTGCCTCGAGTGTCACGGACAGGGCGAACCGGGCGATCCCTTCCCGGGGCCCTGAGCTAAATCAACCGCCACGATTCGGAGTCGTCCGCTTCGCTACCGCCTCCTTTCGTGGCTGGAGGGGGAACCAGCCGGTTCCCCCGGCTTCGGCCGGCAAAGCCGGACCTCGCCTCCCCTTCCCGCCACGCCTTCGGCGTGCATGAGGACGCCACCATCACCCATGATCGTGGCGGCTCATCTAGCGTCAAGCGGAGCGCGCCGCGTCAGGCGAAGCGCACGGCGTAGATCGGCGGCAGGTGCTTGCTGACGGTCTGCCAGGAATCGCCGCCGTTCTCGGACACCCAGAGCGACCCCGTGGTGGATCCGAACGCCAGGCGCTCGCCGGTGCCGTCCACGTCGAGGGCGTGGCGATAGGTCAGGTCGTAGGCGTGCATCTGCGGCAGGCCGTCGCACAGCACGTCGAAGGTCTTGCCGCCGTCCCGCGTGCGCGACACCACGACCTTGCCGTCCACGGGGACGCGGCACTCGTCCTTGACCGAGGGCACGAACCACGCCGTGTTGCCGTCGGCCGGATGCACGGCGACGGGAAAGCCGAACGCCGAGGGCATGGCGGTCTCGATCTCGGTCCAGGTCTTCGCGCCGTCCACGGAGCGGAAGATGCCGTTGTGGTGCTGCGCCCAGTACATGTCGGGCATGGCGGCCGACTGCACGATGCAGTGGGGATCCTGGATGTTCTCGTCGTGGGCCTGCTCGGGCGGCATGAAGTCCGCGCGCATGCCCTTCGCGCGGCTCATCCACGTGGCGCCTCCGTCTTCCGTCAGCCAGGCGCCGCCGCACGACACGCCGACGAGCACGCGCCGGGGATCTCGGGGATCCACGCACACGGAGTGAATCCCGGGATCGTCCGCCCCGCCGCCGAACCACTTGAAGCGTTCCGGCATCATCCACAGGGACTCGACGAGGCTCCACGATCGCGCGCCGTCGTCGCTGCGAAAGAGCCCCCCGGGAATGGTCCCCGCCCAGATGCGGCCCGTCTCGCCCGGCCCTCCCGGCGACAGCGCCCAGATCTTCTTGAGCTTCCACTCGCGCGGCTGCTGCCGCATCGCGTCCGTGTCCTCGAGCCCTTCCGGCTTCTCGGGGTACTTGGGAGTCTCGCGCTCCTCCCACGTCAGTCCGCCGTCGATGGACACGTGCACCTTCGAGCCGAAGTGTCCGTGATCGAGGGCCGCGACCAGGGAGCCGTCCCGGGGATCGTGCATGACGACCGGCGCGGGCACGCCCAGGAAGCTCACGTGCTCGATCCCCCAGCGGCCAGCGGCGCCGCGCCGGATCGTGAACACGCCCTTGCGGGTGCCGAGGATCAACCTGTCGGACGTCATCGCGATCTCCTTGTCGGATCGGGCGCCCCGGAGTGCCCGGGTGCGCCCGGAGGCACTCACCCTCCGGAAAGGGCCTGCATCACGTGGATGCGGCTCTCGGGGCGGACGGCGTCGGACAGGTTCGTCCGGTCGAGCACCTGCACGCCATCCACGAAGACGACGACGTGGTACCGCACCGCTCCGTGCTCGTCGAGCACGTAGTCGCGCACGCGCGGCGACAGGGCGAAGGCCGCGTCGAGCGCCTCGCGCACGGTGGCTCCCGCCACGTCATGCGCGGGAGCTTCCACGTGGCGCTGAAGGTTGCTCGTGAACGCGACGTGCGGCACGGCTCTCTCCTGGACCGGAAATGAAACGAGCCCCGACCGGGGTGGCGGCCGAGGCTCGGAAGCGGGAACGTCGTTCGCCGGGCGCCGCCCGGGCGGTTCGGCGCCCGGACGCGCGTCGCGTCTACCAGCGCCGGCCGAGCTCGGCGCGCACCAGCGCGGTGCTCACCGAGTAGCGCCGGGGCGTGTCGGGGACGTCCACCTCTTCGAGGCGCGCGTCCACCTTGCGACCCCAGCCCCAGCCCAGCGCCATGCCGCCCAGCAGGCCCGTGAGACCGAGCGCGGCGTACCAGGCCCAGGGCTCCGCCGAGACGAGCACGGCCGGGAACTCGGGGCTCGCCTTGTCGCCGATGCCGAAGGCGAGGAAGTGGAGCAGGAGGGCGATCAGGATGCCGCCCACGAGGCCCGCGAGCGAGAACAGGACGAAGTTCATGGTCTTGAGCGGCGGGCGATCGAAGACGATGCGGGCGACCTTGCGGCGCTGCGTCGTGGAGGACGTCTGCGTGGACACGAGGGGCTCCTGCGGCCGTGCGCGCGGGGCGCGGGCGAATCGAACTGGAGGATGGAACGCGGGATGGTACCCCCCCGGGCCCCCGATTTCCAGGCCCCCGCCGCGAGGAGGGATTCCGGCCGCGCGGACCCCTCCCGTGCGCCTATCATCGCGCATGCCCCGTCCCCATTCCCCCACGTTCGTCGCCCTCCTCGCGGGAGGCCGAGGCGTCAGATTCTGGCCCCTCTCCCGCCACCTGCGTCCCAAGCAGTTCCTGGACATCACGGGCGAGGGCCCGCTGCTCCGGCTGACCGCCGAACGCGCGCGCGGGCTGTGCCCGCCCGGCAACCTCCTGCTCGTGACGTCCGAGGCTCTCGCCGCGGACTCGCGGCGGCTCGCGGGCGTGACCGCGCGCAACGTGCTGGCCGAGCCCGTCGGCCGCAACACGGCGGCCGCCGTGGGCCTGGCGTGCGCCGTCGCCGCCGCGCGCGATGAACGCGCCGTCGTCATCGCGATGCCGGCCGATCACCACGTCGCGAAGCCGGCGCGTCTCCGCGCGATCCTGCGGCGCGCCGCGGCCGCCGCCGCGCGCCTGCAAGCGCCCGTGCTGCTGGGCATCCCTCCCGAGAGCGCGCGCTCCGACTTCGGCTACATCGTGCCGGAACGGCGCGCCGCGCGAGGGGCGCGCACGAGCGATCCGCTCGTCGTGCGCCGGTTCGTCGAGAAGCCGGCCGCGGCCCGCGCGCGGTCGCTCATCCGCCAGGGCGCGCTCTGGAACTCGGGCATCTTCGTCCTGCCAGCCGTCGCGACGCTCGCCGCGATCCGGCACCGGCAGCCGCTTCTCGGCCGCGCGCTGGAGAAGCTCCCCGCGCGGCGGGACGGCGCGGCGTTCACGCGCGCCCTTCGCGGGGCGTGGCCCGGCCTGCCGGCGGTCTCGTTCGACTCGGGCGTGATCGAGAGCTGGGCCGACGTGCGCGTCCTTCCGGCGGCCGACATCGGGTGGTCGGACGTGGGCTCGTGGGAGGCCGTCGCCGCGGGGATGCCCGCGGATGAAGCGGGAAACCAGGCGCAGGGGCCGGCCTTCTTCGTGGCGTCGGCCGGGTGTCTCGCCGTGCAGCGCGATCCCTCGCGCACGATCGTCATCGCCGGCGCGCGCGACCTCGTCGTCGTGGACGCGGGAGATGTCATCTTCGCGGCGCCTCGATCCGACCTGGCGCACATGCGCGAGATCGTGGAGGCGGTGGATCGGGCTCGGCCGGAGCTGAGCTGATGGCGGCCTTCGAGCGCGTGCGCCTGGGGGACCTGCGCCCGCCCGTCGCCCGGCTCGGTCTCGGCTCCAGCTACGGCCTGGGCGCCCGCGGCGTGGCACGCGCCTTCGACCGCGGCCTCAACTGCTTCTACTGGGGGTCGCTCCGCCGCGCGTCATTCGGGGAAGGCGTGCGCGACCTCGCGGCGACGCATCGCGGCGAGATGGCCATCATCGTCCAGAGCTACACGCGCATGGCCTCGCTCCTGCGCTGGTCGCTGGCGCGCGCGCTCAAGGCGCTGCGCACGGACCACGCGGACATCCTGCTGCTGGGCATGTGGAACGGCCCGGTGCCCGAGCGCATCATGCGCGCGGCCGAGTCCTGCGTCCGCGACGGGCTCGCCCGGGGCATCATGGTCTCCTGCCACCGGCGCACGACGTTCGTCCGGCACGCGGCCGACCCGCGCGTCGGCGCCATCATGACGCGTTACAACGCCGCGCATCCGGGCGCCGAGACCGACGTGTTCCCGCATCTTCCGGCGCGGCCGCTCGGCGTCGTGGCGTACACGGCCACGTGCTGGGGCCGCCTGCTCGACCGATCGCTCGTGCCGCAGGCGCTGCCGCTGCCGCGCGCCTCCGACTGCTACCGCTTCGCGCTCTCGCATCCGAGCGTCCACCTGACGTTCTGCGGTCCGCGCGACACCCGCGATCTCGACGAGGCTCTCTGCGCGCTGGATCGCGGCCCGATGGACGCGGACGAGATCGCCTGGATGAAGCGCGTGGGCGACGCCGTTCGCTGACCCGCCCGCCGTGAGCCATGAAGGCGCCACGAAGCGCGGCCGGGGCGGGGCCGGGGCGCGGCGTCGGGCGGGGCGCCGGCCCCTCCGTCAGTGGTGCTCCTCGATGTCGCAGCCCTCGGGCTCGAGCTGGAGCGTCACGTGGTGAACGTGGAAGCGATCCGCGAGCACCGACTGGAGATCGCCCAGAACGGCCGGATGGTCGTGCCCGGACGCGACCACGACATGACCCGACAGCGCGTCCATGCCGCTCGTGATGCTCCAGACGTGCAGGTCGTGGACCTCGCGCACGCCCTCGCGGTCCAGCATCGCCTGCCGCACCTCGTCCACGTCCACGTGCGCGGGCGCTCCCTCCATGAGCACGGCGACCGCCTCGCGCACCAGGTTCCACGCGGATCGCGCGACCAGGGCCGCGATGACGATGGACACGGCGGCGTCCGCGCGCAGCAGGCCGAACACGCCCGAGAGCACGCCGCCCACCATGGCGGCCACGCTCCCGAGCGTGTCGGACACGACGTGCAGGAACGCCGCCCGCGCGTTGAGGCCGCTGCCGCGCGCGGGAGCCAGGATGACGAGGCACGCGATGTTGAGCGCCAGTCCGAACGTGGCGACGCCGAGCAGGATCGCCGGACGGATCGGCTCGGGCTCGACCATGCGGACCACGGCTTCCTTCACGATGAGAATCGCGATGGCCACGAGCACGGCCCCGTTCGCGAGCGCGGCGAGGATCTCCGCGCGATGGTGCCCGTACGTGCGCCGCGCGTCAGCCGGGCGGGTCGCCACGTGGCTCGCGAAGGCGGCCAGGCCGAGCGCCCCGGCATCGGCCAGGACATGGCCCGCGTCCGCGAGCAACGCCAGCGAGTTCGAGAGGAACCCGCCCGCGACCTCGGCGACGAACGCGACGAGCGTCAGCCCCAGCGCGAGCCCCAGGCGCCGGCGCGAGGCCTCTCGCCCGAGCCTGCGAGCCTCGCCGTGGTGATGCCCGTGACCCACGCCTGCCCCCTCAGCCGCCCAGCAGGCGCCGATGCTCGACCATGATGCACGCGTCCTCGATCACGAGCAGGCCCGCCGCGCGGGCGCGCGCGATGGCGGCCGCGTTCACGACGCCGTACTGGAGCCACAGCGCCGGCGCCCCCGTCGCGATGGCGTCGTCCACGACGGCCGGCACGTGCTCGGGCGCGCGGAACACGTTCACGATGTCCACGGCGCCAGCGCCGGCCAGCGAGGGCACGGCCGGCACGCCGGCCACCTCGCTGACGGCGGGGTTCACCGGGACGACGTCGTAGCCGCAACGCCGCAAGTACTCGAAGATGCGATGGCTGTCGCGATCGGGCCGCACGCTCGCGCCGACCACCGCGATGCGCCGGGCGCGCGCGAGGAGGTCCCTCATGACCGCGTCGCTCACGGAGTCTCCCCGGCGTCCGGGCCCTCGTCCCCCTCGCGCCGGTACACCGCTCTCCACGCGACGAAGGCGACGATCACGCCGGCGGGGATGTCCACCACGAAGTGCTGCTTCACGAGCAACGTCGCCGCGGAGATGACGGCGGCCGCGACGCCGAGCGCGAGGCCCCACGTCCGGTGGCGGCGCCAGCCGATGAGACAGAGCAGCACCGCGAGGCCGACGTGCATCGAGGGGAAGGCGTTCTTCGTGATGTCCGCGGCGCGATTCCAGGTGAGCATCTGCTCGGCCCACGTGGCGCCCGACACCGGGGGATCCGCGTCCGCCACGGGCATGGCCAGGAAGAACATCGCCGCGATCGCGTACGCCAGCAGGCACGCGCGCATCATGCGGCGCACGCCGGCGAGCGTCGTCTCCACGAACAGGAGCGCGAGCGGCACGACGTAGCAGAGCGCGTACGCCGGCATGGCCTCCGGCACGAACGGGATGGCGTCATCGAGCGCCGTCGAGATGCGCGCGTGCGGGGGACGCGCCACGTGCCCCGCCGTGAAGTACAGCGACATCACCCCCGCATACAGCACGAGGCTCATCTTCACGCGATCGAACAACGGGAGGGGCGCCGTGGCGTTCATTCGGCCCAAGGCTACCCTCTCGCCCATCGGATGTACCATCGCGCCATCCCCGGGACCCCTGCGCGACTCGGCGTCCACCGAGAGGGCGTCACGGCCCGGTCCCAGCGGCGCTCCACTCCGAAATCCCCGTGAGCTGACGGGCAGCCTGAGGAGGACGAGACGACATGACCGCCAGGCACCTCACCCCCTCTCTGGCCGCCCTGGCCGCCCTGGCGTGCATCGCCGCCTTGCCGGCGCGCGCGGTGGATCCCAACTTCCGCGTCTACGCGGACGAGTTCCCCGGCACGCTCCAGCGCATTCTCGCCACGGCCGAGGCCGGCCCCACGCCGATGACCACGCTCGGCTCCCCCGACGCCGTCGATCTCGAGTCGCGAACGACGTGGGACTTCTCGAGCGTGACGGGGCAACCCGCCATCTACCAGACGGCGCCGGTCAGCCCCGGATGGAGCTGCTACGTCCCCGATCCGCTCGACCCCAAGTGCGGCTTCGACCTGCCCGGCAACGACCTGCTGATCGTCCGCGACAACCTCATCACGCTCAGCCGGGGCGCGCTGGCGCTCGACTTCGACGGCACGGGCACGTTCTTCCAGCGCGCCCAGGCCGTGAACGAGAGCGAGCGCGATGCGACGGCGGACGAGAACCGCCTCTGCTTCAACCCCTCGGTCCATCCGAACATCCCGTACCTCGTCTTCGGACAGGTGGACGGAGCGCGGCGCTTCATGCGCGCCGGCGACACGTGGCAGAGCGCCGTGTTCAGCTGCAACACGGATCCGCTGAACGTCACGCAGGGCTCGCCGTGTCCTGGCTTCGCCGGCGGGCAATCCGGGAGCTTTCGCGACGGCAACCAGACGCTCGGCCGCGCGACCGGCCGCGCGATCCGCGCGGGCACGATGACGCTGCCCTCCGGGCACGTCGTGGACGCCCTGCTGGTCGAGCTCCTGGCGTCGTTCAACGTGCGCCTCGCGTGCTTCATTGACGTGAGCCGGATCCGGCTCTACCAGCTCGGGTGGCTCGTGCCTCATCACGGATTCCTCGCCCAGATCACGAGCCCCACGGACACTGCGTCGCTCGCGGCATGGACCACGGCCGAATCCACGGCGATCGCGTACGGCCTGCTCCCCGCCCTCGACGTCACGATCACCGGCGTCGCGCCGGGGTCGATCTCGGTGAGCTGGGATCCCGGTCGCAACACGAGCTTCGTGGACGAGTGGATCGTGCAGTGGAGCACGCAGCCAGGCACGGCTGGCCCGATGCCGTTCGATTCGGAACGGGCCGGCGACACGATCCCCGCGGGGCAGACCTCGTACTCGATCCGCGGGCTGCTTCCCGACACGGATTACCACGTCACGGTCATCGCGAAGAAGGTCTACGCCGACCCGGTGTCCGGCGTCACGACGGCGTACCGCTCGATCGCGCCGCCGCTGTTCATCGGCGCCGACGTGAACGGCGATGGCACGCGCGACACCGAGTACCCGGTCGTCCGCATGGCGCGCACCCCCGCGATGACCGCAGGCATGGCCGTCAACGAGAGCGTCTTCCTGACGCCGGCCGGCGCGGCCCCGCCCGTCGCGAGCGCCTTCCAGCCAGCATGCGCGCAGCCACCGCACGCGATCTGCCCGGATCGGTTCGTCCCGGGACCGCTCCCGATGACCCTCTCGGGCGAGGCCTTGCCGTCGGGCTCCAACCGCGTCACCTTCTACGACCATTCCGACCCCACGACGACCATGCGCCTCGCCAAGTCGGCCGGCGCGATCGTGGCCACGCCGTGAGACCCATGCGCCGCACCACCTGCCTGCTCGCCCTGCTCCCGTTCCTGCTCCTGACTGCGCGCCGATCCGACGCCGGACCCGCCGCCGCGCCGCATCACGTGATCGAGATCAACCTCGATCCCTCGACGGGCACGCTGACGGGCTCGGATCGGCTGACGCTCCCGTGGACGCGCACGGTGGGGTTCCGCCTCCATCCGGATCTCGAGGCCAGCGCGTCATGCGACGGCCGCGCCGTCCCGATCAGCGCCGCGCGCAACAAGGAGGCGGGATCCTTCGAGATGACGATCCCCGCCCGCTGCCGCGACGGCGCGGGCTTCGCGACGGTTGACGTGCGCATGAGCGGGCGCATCGTGGATCCCGTCAAGGACGAGCCCTCGCTGCACTTCGTGACGGGCGGCCGCACGAGCGGCCTGATCGTCGAGGAGGGCGCCTTCCTGGCTGGAGGCACGGGCTGGTATCCGGAGACCGGCGACCTCGCGCTGTTCGACGTCGCGATCACGGTGCCGGCCGCGTGGTCCGCGGTGTCGCAGGGAGACGCGCACGAGCCGGAGACGCTCGCGGACGGACGCCGGCGCTTCCGATACTCCTCGAAGGTTCCGACGGATGGTCTCGCGCTGTCGGCGGGTCCATACACCGTCACGTCGATCGAGCACGCGGGCGTGACGATCTCGACCTGGCTCTGGGCAGAGGATCAGCGCTTCTCGGCGGCGCTTCTCGAGGCCGCGGCGCGCGATCTCGACACGCTGGTCGAGCGGCTCGGCCCCTACCCTGGCAGCAAGTTCGACATCGTCGAGAACTTCTTCACGACGGGCTACGGGTTCCCGTCCTACACGCTCCTGGGCCGCACGGTCATCCAGATGGGCGCACGCGCGCTGCGGCCCGGCTACCTCGACCACGAGATCGCGCACGTGTGGCTCGGCAATCACGTGAACGTGGACGTCGCGAGCGGGAACTGGTGCGAGGGCCTGACGTCCTACGTCACCAACTACCGCAACACGGCGCTGCAGGGAGAGGCCGCCGCGCTCGAGCACCGGCAGCGCGTGTCGCAGCGCTACTCGGTGGACGTGCCGCCCGCCGCCGACTTCGCGCCCAGCGCCTTCGTCAGCAAGACCGACGACATCGGCTCGTCGATCGGATACGGCAAGGTGGCGATGGTCTTCCACCTGCTCGAACGCGAGCTCGGCGACGCGATCACGTGGCAAGCGCTGAAGGACTTCACGGCCCGGTTTGGCGGACAGCGCGCCACCTGGGCCGACATCCGGGCGTGCTTCGAGCGCGCCTCGGGCCGCAAGCTCGACGCGTTCTTCGCCCAGTGGATCGACCGCGCCGGCCTCCCGCAGCTCGCGCTGGCGGATGTCCAGGACGATCTCGGGACGCTGCGCGGCGCGATCGTGCAGGAGGGCCCGCCCTACGATCTCCCGCTCGACCTGCGCATCACGCTGACGGACGGGTCGAGCTCCATGGCGCGCGTGGCCGCGCGCGGCGCCCGCACCGAGTTCGCGCTGCCGGTCAGCGGGCGCGTGCACCGCGTCGAGCTCGATCCCGAGTTCCACGTTCCGCGCCGCATCGCGCCGGCCGACCTGCCGCCGAGTCTCGCGCGCACGCTGGCGAGTTCCTCGCTGCTCATCGTGCATCCGAACCCGCCGGCGGACCCGGAGGACACGAAGAGCCCGCCAGCCGTGCGCCAGCGCGCTCTCGCCGCGCTGGCCGCCATGGCGGCCGAGTCCGTGCCCGGCGCGCGCGTCATGGCCGTGAAGGACGTCGCTCGGGCCGAGCGCCAGAGCTCCGACATCCTGCTGCTCGGCACGCCCTTCGACATCGAGTGGACCGCCGACCTCGCGCGCGCGTTCGAGGCCGAGGGCGTGGACGTCCTCGGCGCCGGCTCCTTCCGCGCGGGCGACCGCCGGTGGCGCGCGGAGTCGGCCTCGCTCATGGTCAGCGCGAAGCACCCCGACCGGCCGGACGGCACGATCACCGCGTGGCTCCCCAACGACGCGGACGCGCTCGAGTCGGGCCGCATGATCTTCTTCTACGGCTGGGACACGTGGGTCGCGCTCGACGGCGGCCGCGCCCGCGCTCGCGCCACCGCGTGGCCGGAGCGCTCGCCATCCTCGGTGATCCTCGCGAGCCGAGACCTGCCCGCGACCCCCGGCGGCCGCATGCGCGCCACGGTCGAGGCGCTCACGGATCCGCGCTTCGAGGGCCGGGCGTCCGGAAGGGGGTCCCTCAGAGCCGCGGCCTACCTCGCCACGCAGCTCGAAGCCGCCGGTCTCGAGCCCGCCGGCGCGCGAGGATGGTCGGATCCGTTCCGCTTCGTGCTGCACGATCTCCCGGGACGGCCCGTGCTGAAGATCCCGGGCGCCGGCGGGTCGAGCGCGTTCGTTCCGGTCGTCCCCGCGACGAGCTGGCTGCCCTCTCCCCTGCCCGAGCAGGCCGCCGCCGAACTGGGCCTGCCCGTCCCGCCGGGCCGCTTCCCGGTGGCACTCAAGATCCCGCGCGGCCTGATCGTTTGCGGCGGGGCTGCCTTCTCCGGGATGGATCTGAAGGACGCGGCGGCGGTGGTCGTGGATGACGGATCCGCTGGCGCGCCGGAAAGGATCGGCAAGTGGATCGCCGAAGCGCGTCGCCGCAACGCCGTGGCGCTCGTGGTGCTGCGTCCGGAGGCTGAATGGCCGGGCGAGCCGGGTCTCGTGGCGGCCGCGTCGCAGCGGGATCCCGCGCGGGCCGATCGGCTCACCAAGCTGGAGGAGACGCAGGGCCGGCGCGCCGTCGAGCGCGCGATGGCGGGCGAGCGCGCGCGCGTCGCGGGAACGCCGGGCACGTCGGACTTCCCGGTCTTCTTCGGCGGCAGGGAGCTGGCCGACGCGCTTCGCGCCGCCGGCGGACTCTCGCATCGCGCCACGAGCTTCGCCGATCCGCAGACGGACCTCCGCCTCTCGGTCGCGATCGAGCACGTCGAGGACGTCAACCTCCTGGCGCTCGCGCCGGGCGCCAGTGGTCGCCGCGACGAGGCCATCATGCTGTCGGCCCACTTCGACGGCCTCGGCGAGACCGCCGACGGCACGTTCCAGCAAGGCGCCGCCGACAACGCGGCGGGCGTCGCGGTCGTGCTCGAGGTCGCGCGCCGGCTGGCGGCGTCCCCCGCCACGCTCCCCGTTGTCGTGACGCTCTTCTCGGGAGAGGAATGGGGGCTGCAGGGATCGCGCGCGCTCGCGGCGAACTGGGGCGGCGAGCGCCCGCGCCTGCGCGCCGTGCTCAACGTGGACAGCGTGGGCCATGCCGGCAAGCCGCTGAGCGTCGTCGGCCGATCGCGGCTCCCGGCACTCGCCGCCATCGTGGACGAGGCCGCGCGCGCCGCGGGCATGGAGGTCGGGCCCGACATCGATCGCCACGCGGATCGCGACGGCAGCGATCACTGGCCGATGGCCGCGCGCGGCATCCCCGCGCTCGACATCTACCAGGCCGACTACAAGATCATCAACACGCCAGCGGACACGATGGATCTTCTCGATGACGCCACGCTGGCTCGCGTGGCCGACGCGGTCGAAGCCTCCGTGCGGAAGCTCGCGAGCGACAGCAGGCTCGCGAGCGGGAACTGAGTCGCGTCGTCAGCCGGTCGCGACGCGGCGCAGGAGCGCCGTGACGCGGCGGGCGTTCTCGGCCCACGTCAGCCCGCGAGCGCGCTCGAGGCCCGCAGCCCGGAGCGCCGCGGCCTGACGCCCGTCCGTGAGCACGCCCCTCAGCGCGTCCGCAAGGCTCCCCTCGTCCTCGGGCGCGACGAGCACCGCCGCGCCCGCCGTCACCTCGCGCAGGGCCGGCAGGTCCGCGGCAACCACGGGACACGCGGACGCCATCGCCTCGGCGACCGGAAGCCCGAACGACTCGACGAGCGAGGGAAACAGCAGCGCCGAGGCCTGGCGATAGTGCGTGGCGAGGCGAGCCTCGCCGAGCAGGCCCATCGCCTTCACGCGCTCCATGACGGATCCGGCCACGCCAGCCGCCTGCGCCACTGCGCGAAGCGCCGCGTCGTCCACGCCCGCCACGCGCAGCTCGTGCGGCAGGCCCTCGCACGCGCGGGCGAAGATGCGCAGCGCGCCCGCGAGGTTCTTGTAGACGTGCGCGTTGGCGACCGCCAGCACGCACGGCGTGGCGGCTTCCTCGCCCGCGACCGGGGGACGAAACGCGCCGCTGACGCCGTGGTGCACGACCTCGATGCGATCGCGCGCTGCCGGCACGTACGTCGCGAATTCCTCGGCGAAGACGGTCGTCGGGGCGATGAGCGCCGCGGACCGCTCGCAGCTTCGCCGGATGTCGCGGTCATGCCAGAGCCACCAGTAGAGCCGGCGACCGAGCGGCTGACCGCCGGGCCGCGAGAAGTTCAGGTGGTGGTGCAGCGTCATGACGACCGGAGCGCGCAGGCGCGCCCCGTGAATCTGACCCTCGGGCACGAAGATGACGTCAGGGGCCACTTCGCTCTCGGCGGCCGGCAGGTGCTTGCGCAGCGCGAGCAGGCGCGCGATCCGCGGGTCCGCGACCTCGCGCACGATGAGGCGGCCCTGAAAGCCCTCGATCTGACGGCGGCCGTGATCGTCCACGAGCGCCGCGACGGCGTCCGCCCCCCACGCGCGGGACACGAGGGGCACGACGTTGCGCACGTAGACGACGGACGATGTCGCCGCGGGCCGGAGCCCGAGGAGCGGAATCAGCAGGCGCGATCCGGACACCGCGTGCGCTCAGCCCCCACCCGAACGCACCCGCTCCGCGGCTTGCAGCGAGAAGGGCTCCCCCAGCAGCGCGTAGAGATCGCCGCCGAGGCGACCGACCGGATCGAGCTCGCGCGCGTCAATGGCGCCGCCATTCCACAGGCGCCGGGCGACGTGGAATCGCAGGACGCGGCCGAGCACGAGCGTGACGTCGGATCCGCCAGGGCTCTCGATCAGGTCGAGCGCCACGCACTCGAAGTGCACGGGCGACTCGGCGACACGCGGCGATCGCACCTTGTCGCCCGGCAGCGGCGTGAGCCCGACGACGTCGAACTCGCTCGTGGACGCGTCGAAGCGCGAGGACGACGCGACCGCCTTCTCGGCCAGCGACCGGTCCACGACGTTCACGACGAAGTCGCGGCCGTGCCGGATGTTGCGCATCGTGTCCTTCTCGCCGTCGCGCGATCGCGCGATGGACAGCGACACGATGGGCGGACGCGAGGAGACGGCGTTGAAGAACGAGAACGGCGACACGTTCGTGACGCCCGCGGGGGAGACCGTGGACACCAGCGCGATGGGACGCGGCACGATCGACGAGATCATGAGGCGGTACACGTCGCGCGGGTCCAGATCGCCGGGATCGATGGGTTTCATCGGCAGCATCGGGCGCGGGGGTCCTGGTGACGGTTTCGGGCGGGGCCAGGGGGACGGGGGATCTTACCCCGGGCCGGGTCCGGCTGCCGGGATGGCGCCCGGCGAGCCCGTCGCATAGCATGGGAGCGTGGTCCAGCACCCTCCCGTCGCGATGGCTCGGTCCGCATGCGGCTCCGGGCGGCGGCTCCTCGCGGGGGCCGGGCGGCAGGAGCCGGCATGAAGCCCGCGCGCGGCGTTCGACAGGCGCCTCATGGCGCGCTGGCTTCGGTGGATCTCAACGCCGTGGCCGTGGCCGTCGTGCTCGCGGGCGCCGCCGCGAGCGTGCTGATCTTCATGGCCCTCCAGCATGCGGAGCGACAGCGCCTGGCCACGCGCCTCGCGACCCACGCCGCGGAGCGGGGCGAGGCGTTCCGAGGCGATCTCGCCAACCTCGTGGACCTGACCGGCGCGGTTCAGGCTCTCCATGCCGCCTCGGAGCACGTGACCGCTGCCGAGTTCGAGCTGTTCACGGCTCCCCTGCTCGCGCGTCACCCCGAGGTCGAGGCCTTCGAATGGGCGGAGCGCGTTCCGGGCGCCAGCCGGGCCGAATTCGAAGCGGCCCGGCGACAGGCCGGCGCGCCGGACTTCGTGATCCGCGAGATCGGCCCTCAGGGGAACCTGCGGGTGGCCGAAGAACGGGACGAATACTGGCCCGTCGTCCGCATTCAGCCCCGGATCGGCAACGAGGGCGTGCTGGGGCTCGATCTGGCCTCCGAGAGCCGACGGCGCGAGGCCGTCCTGTCCGCCGCGCGCGATGGCCAGCCCGCCTCGACGGCGCCGATCCGTCTCGTCCAGGATCCCTCGAGCGGCTGGGCCGTGCTGCTGGTCGTGCCGGACGTGCGATCGGGCGCCGTGAATGGCGTCGCGGTCGCCGTCCTCCGGTGCCAGGAGGTGCTCGAACTCACCCTGGCGTCCTTCCCGGACGCGCTGGAGGTTCACCTTCTCGACGTGAGCGGACCGGAGCCCGTCGTGCTGGCCTCGTCCTGGCGGCCCCAGGCGGGAGCGCCGCCAGACGTCGCCTCGTCAATCGAGGCGGCGCGCGAGCGCGGGAGCCTCGTCGAGACACCCCTCACCTTCGCGGGACGCGAGTGGCGGCTCGCGACCGTCGGCTCGCCCGCGTTCATGGCCGCCGGCCGGACGTGGACGCCGCAGGTCGCGCTGGTGGGTGGGCTCTTGCTGAGCGCGCTCATCGGGCTGATCTTCATCATCATCGGCCGCCAGTCCGCCCTGCTCGAACAGCTCGCGTCCACGGACGCGCTCACGGGGCTCCTGAACCGCCGGGGCCTGGAAAAGGCGCTCGAACGCCTCAGGCGCGAGCCCCCCGTGGCTGCCATCCTGATCAACTGTGATGATCTGAACCACCTCAACAAGTCCCACGGTCACGGCGTCGGCGACGTCGTGCTCGCCGAACTCGCCCGGCGCCTGGCCGAGGCGGTCACCCCGCCCATGGCCGTCGGGCGGATCGGCGGCGACGAGTTCGCGATCCTCGCGCCGATGCCGGATGACGGCGCGGCGCTCGCGCTCTCCGATCGCCTCCGGCGCCGGCTCGCGGCCGATCCGGTCATCGCCGTCCCGCGAACGCTCCACGTGACGGCCAGCGCCGGTGTCGCGATGGTCCCCGAGCATCCGTGTTCGCTCATGCAGGTGCTCGCCGAAGCCCGCATCGCGCTCAGGGCGAGCAAGGTCGCGGGAAAGAACCGGAGCTCGGTCGCCGGCCACATCACGCTCACGTCGGGGCCAGCCACGGCGGACGCCTTCATCGCCCGGCTCAAGCAACGCGACACGCTACGCGTGCACTGGGAACCGCTCGTCCGCCTCGCCGACGGCGTGACGACGGGTCACGAGCTCCTCATCCGCGGGCCCGCCGGCGAGTTCGAGTCGCCGGACGAGATCTTCCGGACCGCCACCGAGCGCGGCGTGCTGACGCAAGTGGACATGCTCTGCCTGAGAGCGTGCATCCGCTCCGCCGCGGAACGCAGGGAAGGCGGACAGCTTCACCTGAACCTCCTGCCGTCCACGCTCGTGGATCTTCCCGTGTCGGCGATCCTGCGCGAGCTCGAGGCCCTGCCCGCGGGCTACGAGACCTGCATCGAGGTCAACGAGCAGCAGTTCCTGAGCCATCCGGCCTATCTCCTCGAGCCGGTGAGCGCGCTCCGCCAGGCCGGCCTGCGCATCGCGATGGACGACGTGGGCTCCGGCCACGGCACCCTCGACAGCGTGCTCGTCCTCCAGCCCGACATCGTGAAGCTGGACATGTCGCTGGTGCGCGGCGCGTCGTCATCGCCCGAACGCGGCGAGCGACTGACCCGGCTGGTGCGCCTGTGCCACGCGCTGGCGATTCAGATGGTGGCCGAGGGCGTGGAGAGCCCCGCCGAGCGCAAGTTTCTCGAGCGGCTCGGCGTGCAGTGGGCCCAGGGGTTCCTCTGGCCCGGCACGTCGGCGTCGGCCGACGGACCGGCGGAGACCGCGCAGCCCGGCGCCTGAGCGGCGCCGTCCGTCAGGCTCCGCGCGCGAGGAAGCGTCCGATGCGCCCGACACCCTCGGCGATGACGTCCGGCTCGCTCGCGAAGGACAGGCGGAGCATGCCGCCGCAGGCGGCGCCGAAGGACTCGCCCGGCGCCGTGATCACCCGGGCCTCGTCCCGCAGGCGCATGGCGAGCGCGAACGTGTCGGTGGCATGTGCGGAGACGTCCGCCAGCACGTAGAACGCGCCCTCGGGCTGGTGGAAGCGAACGCCCGGGATGGCGCCCAGCGCCGCCACCATGGCCGCGCGGCGCGCGCCGTAGCGCTCGCGCAACTCGTCGAAGAGCCCGGGGCCCCACAGGGAGAGGCACGCGATGGCCGCGTGCTGGCCGAGGGTCGGCGCGCAGAGCGCCACTTGCTGCAGGATGGGCATGACGCCGCGCACGACGTCGGGATGCGCGTGAATCCAGCCGATGCGAAGGCCCGTCGCCGAGAACGCCTTGGCGAGACCGCCGATCGCGACGACGCGATCCCCGAATGTCGCCACCGGCGCGTGCGCGTCGCCGAATCGGATCGCCGTGTAGATCTCGTCGCCGATGAACCAGGCGTCACGCTCCTCGCACAGGCGCGCCAGCCGCTCCACCACGGCCTGCGTCCCCGCGAACATCCCCGTGGGGTTGCTCGGCGAGGCCACGATGAGCGCCCGGGTCCGGTCGGTCCACGCGGCCTCGATCGCCGCCGGATCGAGCTTCCAGCCCGAGGCGAAGCTGAGCGGCACGCTGACCGCCCGCGCGCCGATCATCTCGGTGACCATGCGATACGCCGGGTAGCCGGGCTCGGCGATGAGAACATCCTCGCCGGGATTGACCAGCCCCATGAGCGTGACCCACAGCGCCTGCTGGCTGCCCGCGGTGACGAGCACGCGATCCGCCCGGCCATCGCCGTACACGGTCGTCGCCAGCGCCTCGCGCAGCGCCGGCAGGCCGGCGGTCGGCGCATAGGCCACGTGGCGCGTGGCGAGCGCCGCGCGGATCGCCTCCAGCCCCACGTCCGGCACGGGGTCGGTCGGCTGGCCCAGCCCGAGGTTGATGCAGCCCGCGGGAGCTCCCTCGAAGACGCGGCGGATGAGCGTGATGCCGCGTCCTTCGACGCAGCGCGCGAGGCGAACCGTCATGGCAAGTCCTGGATGAGCGGCAGCCGCCGCGGGGAAGGGGCGATCATGCCAGGGCCGGCCCCCGAGAGAAGGCTCCGCGTGTCAGCGCGGCACGGCCGCAACCAAATGGGCACCACAGTCGAGCTGCCGCGCGTTCATGCAGGGGGGACCAGCCGGTCCCCCCTCGTCGGTCGGG